>JBBKWL010000109.1:0-26842 GCA_037968975.1 Woeseiaceae bacterium
CGCCAATAGGCGGTGCACGCCTCCAGCATTGCGTGGGTGCCGACGATATTGGTCTGTATGAACGGCGAGGCGCTGTCGATCGACCGGTCAACGTGGGATTCTGCCGCCAGGTGTAAAACGAAATCTGGCTGAAACTCGGCGACCGCCTTCTCAATGGCGGGAAAATCCGTGATATCCAGCTTCGCAAACTGATACCGCGGGTCGGACTCGCACATAGCGACCGATGCGAGATTGCCCGCATAGGTCAGGCAATCGACATTGAGGACATTCCAGTCCGTCTCGGCCATGATCTGACGAACAACCGCTGAACCGATAAAACCGGCACCGCCAGTCACCAAGAGATTTTTGCCTGCCATAAATTTTGTCCCAGATTCGTTATAGATAGCTACTGTACAGATTGCGCATTGAATTCAGATAATGATCCGGCGTATGCCGTCCCTCAACCCGCGCTCGCGCCGCTTTGCCTGCTGCCAGAACTGCCGCGTCCGGCAGTACCTGCACATGATTCAGCACTTCACTCAGTCCTGCCACCGAGCCGCTCTCAAAAAGCCAGCCCGTCTCATCGGTCGCGATGCACTCGGGAATACCGCCAATGTTGGCGCCGATAACAGGCTTGCCGCACGCATACGCCTCAAGAAGGCTGATCGGTGCGTTCTCATACCATTCGGACGGCAGGACCATTGCGCGTGAATTTCTGATCAGATCGAGCAATTTATCACCGCTTTGAAACCCTGCGAACTCGATCTGCGCGTTTGTGGTTGCGGCTTTCTGGCTGAGAGATTCGCGCAATGGGCCATCGCCAACAACGACCAGCCTGACGCCAGCAGCGGCGGCGGCGTCGAACAGTGTCGCGACACCTTTTTCGTACGACAGCCGACCAATATAGACAAAATAGTCACCGGGCTCGAAACGTGGCGTAAATTCATTCACCCGCACGTAGTTGGGTACATAGGCGAGTTGCTCAGACGGCCAACCATACTGCTCGAACTTTTGCAGATAGAAACGACTGGGCGTTACCACCTTGCTGACATTGTTGCGGTAGATCTTCAGCATACGGTGAATGCCAGACTCTAACGCGATCAAGGTACTGAGCGCCGTTGACCCTTTGATGCATTTTCGAGTCGCGGCATTCCATATCGCGCCGTTGCCGCAGCGCTCGCAGATTGAGCCGTTCGACAGCATCGTGTAGGCAGGACATAGCAACTTCAGGTCGTGCGCTGTCAGCAGCACCGGAATGCCGCGGTCGTTCAGCAGCGGCAAAACCGAAGGTGAAATATGGTGATGCACATTGTGAATGTGTGCAATGTCCGGCACGACGTCATCGATAAGTCGCGCCATATTTTTCCTGGCTTCTCGTGAATAGATAATCTTCGACGCCATACGCAATTTGTCCAGCACGCCGTAATCCTGGCCGAACTCGATTTCGTCGACGAAATATTTTTCATACTCCGACGGAATGTTTTTCGGGTGCCGCATGGAAAAGCATGCGGTGTTCCAGCCGGCAGCCTTGAAAAGCGTTTCGTGCTCCAGGTACACAGCATCAGCACCACCGCGACGGTAGTGGTAGTTATTGATCAGTAACAAAGTGTGTGCGTCGGCGGCAGTCATGCGTTGCGTCCGAAAATAGCACGGCTTATCGTCAGAACGCGTCCCGGGTTGGCCACGATCGCTCCTAGAACATGCACAGGAAGACGCAACGCCATACCCAGATAGCCGAACCACTTCGACTTCGACAGCGTACTGTCGGCATAGCCAAACTTTTCGCGCTCAGGTTTCGAACGCGCTTCGCAATATGCAATCTCAGCACCATTGAGGACTGACTGCCATTTGTCGATTGATTCCGTCGAAAGTCCGCCCGACGCGCTGTGTTCAACAGTCGATGAACCCCAATGCGGCACGTCCATCATTGTATCGTCAAACGCCACCCCAAGCTCCGCGCACAAGGCCTGCAGCGTTGCTTGCGAGTCGCCGATCAGGTCTTCGTAGCGCACGACCCGGAAGCGCTCGTGATTCTGCAACGCTTGCGCCTCGTGAGTTGCCGATCGCCACAACTTCATCATGGAAAACGGATGATAGTTAAGCCATAGCCGCAGAACCTCAGACACAGGTACATTCCTGCCGCCTAATTTGCGCATCTTGTAGCGATCTTTTTGCGATGCCAGAACCGCGCGTGGATCCCTGACGACGTGCACGATTTGTGCGTGCGGATACACCTCGAGCAGGTGTCTGGCGTAATATATGTTACGCGGTGTCTGTTCACACACCCGCTCTGCCGGCGAGTCACGCAGCACCTCTGCCATCGCGCGGGCAAACAACTCGTCGCCCGTTATTTGATCCTCCGCCAGGCCCACCACGATGCCACGCGCCGTCATCCACTCCTGATCAGTCGGCTCTTTCACCCAGATGTCACGCGCTACCCGGGCAAGGGTCATCGCAACGATACGAGATGCCTGTTCCTGCGCAATTGGTGTCGAGCTTTCCTCAGCCGGCACCAGGCCACCCAGAAAATGCAGCTCCTTGAGCGCCAGGACCGTGCCAGCATTACCCAGCACCCGCGACAGCATGGTCGTTCCCGAGCGCGACGCACCCGTTACGAAAATGAAGGCCTGATCACGCGCTGCGACACTCATAGCAGTTCACGATACACAGCCGCTACCGCAGGCGCGACGACTGCATAGGTTCGATTGGCGCGAACATATTCGCGACCACGTCGACCCATCTCCGCGGCTGCCTCTGGATCATTGAGGAGCTGTAAAATCGCCTCCGCAAAGTTTGCCGCAGACCACTCCACACAAATACCAGCGCCACTGTCCGCAATAATCAGGCTTTGTTCGGGGTGCGCATTCGCAACCACCGCTCGACCCAGCGCCATGTATTCGCTGATCTTGGTCGGCGACGTCGACAGGAGAATGGGAATTGGATAGAAGGGCGACACGCACACTGCGGCGCGGGCAACGTACTCGTGGGCTTCAGACATCGGCAACATGCCCGTAAATTTCACAGCCGTATCCAGGTCGAGTTCGGCAGTTCGCGCTTCGAGAAACTGTCGATCCTCCGGACTGTCGCCCTCGCCCACAAAAATAAGTTTCGCGTTTGGCCTGGATTGCCGGACGATTTGTAACGCCTCGAGCAATGTCTCGAGGCGTCGCACCCGAATCAGCGTACCCAGGTAGAGAATCGTGTCCGCCTCGATTGCGCTCGGCGCAATATCGAGTAACTCTTCGCCCACTGCCATCGGCACCGGCGTCATCTTGGATTTTTCGATGCCGTGTTCGGCGATATCCGATTTCATCTGCTCGCTTTGCACGAATACGTGATCGGCAAACGGCATGATGATCTTATAGAGCAACCACATGGCCGCGTGTCCGCCAAGGATACTAAGGCGTGGGAAGCGCGAATTGCCTTCCTTGCCGTCAACAATGCGACACTCAGCGAACGGGTATGAAATCCAGTAGGTAAATATCCGGCCGCGCAGTTTTGCTGCAACCAGACAGAGCACGCCTACAACGAACTTGTCACGGATCTGAATAATGTCGTAGTTGCCGAACATAGCTTTCCAGAACGTTCTGAGGTCGGAAAATAACTCGTAGAACTTGCTGATTAGTGCGCCAGCGACGCCGCCGCGTTTGGAGCGGCCGACGACCCACGCCTTCGCCCCGCGCCATTCAATTTCCTGCCACGCCCGGGTCTCGTGCAGACCGAAAATCACGTAGTCCACTTCGAGGCCGGTTGCAGCAATTCGGCGCGCGAACAGGTCCGACACATCGACGCGCTCGGCGTTGCCGGGACCGCCGACCAGGTACAACATGCGCGCACCAGACAGTTCAGCGTCACTCATAGCCGAACGCCCTGTTCTGCGCGCCAGCCAGAGTGTCGAAGGTCGATATCTCTTCCGCCGTCAATGACTCCCGCCAGCGTTCATCGACTCCGCGAATGCCGCCATCCAGTTCGAAGCGGGCCGGGTTGCCGCCCGCCGCATGACTCTTTTCTGCATTGTCAAAGACCAAAAACTGGTCGGTATATTCGATATCCAGCCAGTCGGATATGGACCGCAAACTTGCTTCTGGCCGGGTGACAAATTCTTCATACGACAGCCGTTTTCGATGTGCCTCTGGCACCCAACGATCCAATAACCGCAAACTGAGCCTGTGATAGTGGGCCCAACGTTCAGCCGCATGGCTGACGTCCATATACTTTTTGCGCGACGCAACCACACCGCGGCCGTCGCGCGTGAGATGCACAATTCTAACCTGCTCCGGCCGTGCGACATACAGATGCGCCGCCTTGCGTGGCATCTTGGAGGCGTCGACGACGATCTGTTGGCCGCTCACGGCAAGCGCTGTCTCGTACAGTGACAGGGTATTTGCTACGCCACGCGCAACCGACGGCAGGGCGGCCTTTTTCAAGCCAAGGCTGCGCGGCGCGTGCAGGACGGCAAGCGTATCCAGAGCGCCGCGGACTTTCATGGCCAGGAAGCGCAGCCGAGTTTGTTGCTGCGTATCGATCAGGCCAGCGCCACGCTTGTCCTTGGGCGCATCGCCGAGAAAAACCTTGTACGGATCGCGGCGCAGGTCGTAGTCCACAATAGCCGCGTATTCAGCAAAGACCGATCCCCAGAAGTCGCAATCTCGTAACGCCAAGCCACAGGAACACGGTTCACCCAATGCCAACAGCTTGGGAATGAATGACACCTCTCCTAAATTTAATGCTTGTGGATGCTTACCCAGTACGTGACTAAAAAGCGTACTCCCGCCGTGCGGCGACGAAACAATGTAGACAAACTTCTGCATTTCATTCAGGCAGTCATGAGCCGACAAGCAGCTTCAGGTAGTCGCTCGCCACCGCATCCCAGCTGTAATTTTGGCGAACACATTCTTTGCCCTGTTTGGCATAGGCTGACGCTTGTTCCGGATTGTCGATCAGCTGCTGCCAGCGGTCTTTAAGGTCTTTGAGGTTGTTCTCCTCGTAGGTTGGAAAAGCGCCTTTGATGGTCGCAACATTCTCCGGGATGCCATTGACGAGACAGCAAATCCCGGCGCCCATCGCCGACAAAAGCGATGGAGACGTTCCTTCCAGGCGACTGGCCGACAGATACATATAAGAACTCAACAGCAGCTGCTCATACTCTTCGTTGTAGATAAAGCCGAGGAACTTGATTTTTTTTGAGGCATTGGCAAAAACGTCGTCCCGATACTGTGTTCCGGAGTCATCATCACCGATAATCACCAGCGACATATCCGTATCCAGTTCCTTGAAAGCGCTGATAAGATCGTGGACACCCTTTTCAGGGACAATTCGCCCAACAAAGATAAAATATCTGCCCTGCGTAAGCGAATATTTATCCAGCAACGCCGGTGCGACGTCCGCTTTGGAGACAATCGCATTCGCGCCATAGGGAATCAGATCAGTCGCCACACCGTGTTGCTGCTGATAGTAAGCGCCAACTTCCTCGTTATCGACGACAATATGATTGGCAAACCTGACAGCGAATTTCTCGCCCATTTTATGCACGGTTTTAGCCAGCCAGCCCCATTTTTGCCGGCGCCATTCGATACCGTCTCCGGACAGAACAACGTGACGACCCATTAGTCGCAAGAGTGGCGTGAATATCGCGTTGCCGGTGTTATACAAGTGCACGCGTTTGTAGTCGCGACGACGAAACATCAGGTCGAGAATACAAAAGAATGTATGGGAAATCGTGTCGAGGCTCTTCCCCGGCACGGACGTGACATAGCGCAGCGAAACACCGTTCAGGCTTTCCGGGCGCTCCGGATAGCGACGTTTGCGGCAATAAACCAGTACGTCGTGGCCCTCGGCTGCCCAGCGAGAACAGATCTCCTCGGCACAGGTTTCCAGACCACCGTAATTCGCCGGCAGGCCCCGAATGCCCAATACTGCGATTTTCGTCATCGCTCTAAAGCGTCACTATTTGAAACGTTCGGCGTAATCACTCAACGCAGCATGCCATTCCGGCATGAAATTGATATTTCTCGCATTCAGCTTGAAGTTGACCAGTTTTTCGGACGGTGGCCGTGGCGCGAAATACTCCGTCTTGAAATAATCCGACGACACTTTGGTGACCTTGATTTCGTCCTCCAGCCCAAGCAGGCGAACAAATTCCACCGCGACATCGTAGCGACTGCAATCGCCACCACAAACCTGGTTGTAAAGTCCGAACAGGCCCGACTCAACCACCTTGAAAATGCCGCGTGCAAAACTCACGGTATAGGTCGGCGTTCCCAGCTTGTCGTCCACTACAAACAATTCCTTCTGCCCTGCCTGTAGCTGTTTGTAAATCTTGTTGATGAACTTCTTGTCCTTTTCCGGACCGCCGCCCATCATCCAGCCTGCACGGAAGATAAAATGCTGGCGCAGCTGACGTTGCACGAACATTTCGCCGTGGAACTTGGCTTTTGCGTAGATGCTCAGGGGGTTCGGCGCGTCGAAGTCGTTGTAGACGTCCTGCTTGCCGTCAACAATACCGGCGGTACAGATGTAGACCAGCGGCACATCCAGATTCGACGCCACCAGCGCAACATTTTCGGCACCCAGCGCATTGGTTGCCCAGGCGTTATCCGGATTTTTCTCGCAGTATTCCAGGTCAGTCAGGGCCGCCAGGTTGATGATCAAATCGGGATTGAATGCGGTGATCGACTCGTTGATCTGCGCGTAGTCGCGTACGTCGCCGTACTGCAACCAGTCCGTATTCTGGTCAATATCGGATGCCAGCACGTTCGATCGCGGGCTGAAATACTCGTACACAGCCTCACCCAGCATCCCGCCACAACCGGCGATGTAAACCTTTGAATCTTTTGTTATTTTCACTTCAATTTCTTCCCTGTCTGCAATCTCATTCTACGTAGATCTATTCTAACGGTCTGCCCGTTTTGCCACTGTGACGACCATCCCACTCTGTTTTGAGTAACGGTCCACGTAGCGCCGCGGTGTGCAGGTCTGTTTCCTCGCCAAAACGCGCCTGGAGCCGCGCCAACTGCTGTTCGCTGAGCTCCGCCCGAGGGTCTGGTGCCGTCGCTTGTGCCTTGCGCCCGGCCAGACTGCTACGCGACCAGATGCGCCGCCGTAGCGCTCCCAGCCCCTCGAGAAGGTTCGATTTGTACACTTTGGTCGGCGATACGTTGATCGAGAGTAATGCCAGCGGCTGCCCAATCAATTCCGAAAACCAGGCCGCCAGGTCACTGAGCTTGTCGTAGGCGAACAATCGATCCACGCCCAGGTTGCCAGTCTCATCCAGCAGGAATTCCAGCTGCGAGCCTACCTGGGCAAACGGCGGCTGTGGATCGGCGAGATAGGCGTCGACAAACTCAGCAAAGCTCAGGTGCGCAGTGCTGTTCTCACTGCCCGCGCTACGCAGGGCGCTACGGGCGCGGAATCGATACCAGCTGTGCAGCCAGGCGACCGGCTCGCGGACGATGGCGACCCGCTCAATACGCGCCTCGGGATTGACGTCGGCCAGGTACGGCTGGATGTAATTTTCATATTGGCGCGCATTTGTGTGCCGAACCTGCGGACTTCCTAACAGGTGAATATCAGCATGCGGCTTCAGCATCGCCTCGATCGAGTTCGATGCGCATTTAGGCGTGCAAAAAAACGCGTAACGGTGTTTTAGACTAATGAGCATTACTTCGTACTTTCCTTGCCAAATTTCTTGAGGAACATTTGTTTGAACAGCCCTTGCTCTGCAGCGGTGAACGGCATCCACTTCAGGATGCAACCCAGGTACACGGCATAGGCCAATGCGACCCCGACGAGCGCATGCAGGCCAAGTAGACCGGCCCCGCATCCCAACAGGATCGCCAAAGCAGCGGCAACACACACTTTTGCTACCTGTCTCCAGCGTATACGCACCGGGAAGTCGTGGAAATCAAGATACTTAACGACGGTCAGGATTGCGACGACATGGCCCGCGGATATGGCCCAGACCAGCGCCCACAGCCCGGCTGTATCGAGAAACGGCCAAGCCGCCAGCGCCGAAGCCGACAATATCAGGTTGCTGACAACGAAGATGCGGGTGTGTTCGACCGCCTTGACCAGCAACTCCAGAACCATCATGAAGCTGCCAAGAATCAGAATCCCGTAAAAACCGAGAAACAGGTATGCCGCGTCGGTGTACTTACCCGCCGTTATGATTGCAAACACGAATTCGCCCGCAACCGCGATCGGTAGCAACGGCAACATGAGCACGACCAGGTTCAGGCGGAACATGCTGTCACCCATCGCCATAATTTTCGGATAATCCTCGCGGGAGCGATACTGCGCGTTGAAAACAGGCCGAACGAGACCCATCAGCAGTTTCACCGGCTCATATTGCTTGGCGAACTGGATCAACCGGTCCATGGCACCGAATAAAGCGGTGGTTGTGGCACCGAGCATATGGCTCACGATCAGGCGATTGGGCGCGCTGCCGTGCGTAACCGTGGTCAGGTTGAACAAGTAGGCCCATGCGGAAAATCTCGTATAGCGCCCCAGGTCCTGGCGCAGCGTCGCTAACGACCCGGCGTGTCGATCGGGATCGCGGCGCCACTTTGCGAGTCCGAACGACATCAGGAATAACAGCGCCAGCGCCTCCGTAGCCAGCTCGAGCATTACCAGCGTGCGTAGATCCAGATCGTCTGTTGCGATCAGGTAGAAGACGCCGATCAGTCGCAGCACGGTCGAGGCTGCGATGCTGTACTGCGATTGCTTTTGCCACAGCAGGCTTTCGAGCGTTGCTGCAGCGAACAATGCCATGATGCGAAAAAAGCCGACCACGAGATAGGTGCCCAGGATCCAGTTCCACGTGCCCAGCTTCAGCAGGTTCGAAATCGCATCGCCCGCCCAGAACAGCAGCAAAGCTGCCGGAATGATGTAGAAAAGCGCTCGCAACAACAAACCCGATGCGAGCAAGGCGTAAGTCGAGCGATTATTGCCGACAACACGCAGGTCGGGCAGGAAACGCAAGAGCGTCGCGTTGACGCCAAACGACGTCAGCAAACGCAGGAAGATCACCAGTGCTGTCAACGTCGCATAGACAGCGTACTCGGCGATTTCCAGTTCGCGAATGACAGTGATGACGATGACCAGCGTTGCGAACGCCGAGAACACTTTGCCAAACAGAAAGTGAAACAGGCTGTCGCGGACCTTGGTGATACCGTAGTAGTCTGCCGACGATTTCTTGCTGGTGTTTTTCTTCAAGGGTCGGTGGTCGCTTGCGTTACTGTTGCAGCCAGTCTGCAGTAGACAGGCCCGTCATGCGTTCGAACTGCTGCAAGTCCGGCCGGAATGTTGCTTTGAGTTCGCGCAATGTGGCCGCCGTTGGCGGCGCGATAACCTGGTCTGGCTCAACCCGGTTCACGCGTCGATAGTTTTCCCGCAAGCCGGCGTCTCCCAAGCGTCGCCAGAGGTTGCCGAGTCCTACTGCCCGCACCGCTGTGCGCACCGCGTTCTTGATCTTTTCAACGCCAACCGATCGATTGAGGTAGCTGACGTTCGATCTGGACTCCACCTGCGGTGATACGTATCCGGAATCAACCCCAAGGAATTCGCACACGAGCGCGAGAGACTTGCCGGGATCGGCGATAACGTCATCAAATTTCAACACCAGTATTTGGTCGGAGGGAAATCTTGAGCGCCAGTTTCCAAGATGCTTGGCGTACAAACCCTGCTCGATGTAGTCCTCGTTAACGCGCAGCCCGGCCTCGAAGCTCGTGTCCGGGCCGCGCATGTTACCAATGCGTAAATCGTGTTTGTGATTGGAAATGGCCCTTTCTATCGGGTCCCGGGCGATCAGAATAATGCGCATCTCTGGATTGTATTCCGCCACTCGCGCGACGACCTCAGGTGCGTGCAAATACGACGGCGAAATTTCTCCACGCAGAACGCCTTCTGCAGACGTGTTGAAGCGTTCCTCATACCACACGTCCCCGAGGTCATGGTGGTAGGAGAAGTAGTCAACTTCCTTGACCGCGGTCGGCATCGATATCTCAGGATGATCAATAAGCACATCGTGTAACCAGGTACTGGCACACTTCTGCGCTCCGATTCCAATGAAACCGACTTTTGGTTTACTCGAAACCACAGCTTTTACGTTCGCGATCGGCGTTAGTGAGTATTCAGGATCGAGCCAACGACGGTTGCGCGCGCGCGCATGCGACTCGTAAAATCCTCGGCTTCTGCAATACTCGTCTTATCCTGACGATACACGACCAATACGTTCGCGCAGCGCGCCGCGATCCAGTCCACGGCTGTGCTCGAGTCACCTGGCGGCGTGTCGACCAACACGACGTCGTAGGCGCGACGTGCTGCCGCTACCAGTCGTGCAAAGCCTTCGCCGGCGATGAGCTCATCAGGATTCGGTGGGCATGCGCCTGCCTGAAACACGCTGAGATTCGCAATCTCACTAACCTGCGTCGGCTGGGTATCTGCCTCACTGCGCCCCGACAGAACCGCTGATACGCCCGGTTCTTCGACCAAGCGAAACAGCTCGTGCTGACGCGCTTTTTGCATATGGCAATCGATCAGCAATGTTTTTTTGCCGAGCTGCGCAAACGCCACCGCCAGGTTCGCCGTCAGATAGCTACGGCCGTCTTTCTTGCTCGGGCTAACGATCGCCAGGACCTTCTGGTCGGCTTGAAACGTGCCCAGCATGAGCTGCGCACGCACGTAGCGAAAAATATCCGCTTGCTTGGAGAACGGTTTGAATGCGACCACCAACTCTTTGCTTAGCGTTCCCTTGCCTGGCTTGATGTACGGAAACCGATACTGTTGCGCCAATGCCTGATCGAGGTCCTGCTGCCGAATGATCTTCGTCGCAACCGCCGCGTCACCAAAGCGCACGCCTTTTTCCTTTGCGTAGGTGGCGACTGTGGACACATCGTCCGATGTCATCACACCTTGAGCAACCAGAATTTCACCGATCGTCTCATCGCTCGCGCGTAAAGCTGACTCGGGTATTGCGGTCGCCTCTTTTCGTATTGCTCGTTCTACTCCGCCACTCATGGCTGCTCTCCATTCACAAATTCGTTTGACGTGTTCATGTCCATATTATTGGCCGGCATCAAATGCTGGCAATAACGGGTAAGTCCAGGCCGTCGGTTATATCGTCTTCAGTTCGGACTTTCCGGTTCAGGAGCTCTGCAACCACCGCCAGCATGATGCCGAGAAAAAGGCCCAGAATCGCCGCGCCAATGGAGCGCACCACAATGCTGGAATCCAGTGACTTCTGCGGTGGTGTCGCCGGGCTCAGAATGGCCACACTGGTCTGATTGAACTGACTCTTCATCGAACTCTCATAAAATTCCTGCAACGCGATGTCGTAGCTGCGACGTGCATTTTCGACGTCCTGACCGAGCAGCTCGAGCGCATCGCGCTCCTGCTTGACGCCGAATACGCGCTGTTCCTGCGCCTTGAGCGCTGATTGCATCGATCGTTCCTGTTCAATGGCACGCCGATACTCCGGATGCTGGGCTCCGAGTTGACCTGCCCGAACCTCCAACGTTCGCGCTTGTGCCTTCGCAAGATCGGATGAGAGCGTTTCATAGCGACTGAGTTCCTGGTCCAGACGATCATCGTAGGAAATGATGCCTTTCTCGATCTGGAATGCCGTTAACATTGCTTGTTTCTCGGCCAGGCGCTCACGCAGCAGAATCAATTGCGCATCGAACCATTCGGCGTTGCGACGCGCCGGAGCAATACTGAGCTCCAGTGACATGTCGATGTACGCTTGTGCAAAACCCTGCGAAACCAATGCGGCGGTTTGCGGATCGGATGAGGTGAAACGCAGGGCAACGACTCTGCTCTCACGCAACGCATCTACTTCCAGTGTTTCGAGTACGAATGCTTCCAGAATCTGGATCAGTTCTTCGCTCTTGGCGCGCGCAATATTGAAGTCAGTCAGATAATCACCCGCCAGAATCTCGAGATTTTCTCTGGGCAAAGATTTGAGGGCATCACTGGCGACGCGACGACTTTGAATGATGTCGATCTGGGTGGCGAGATAGCTCGCGTTATTCTGCCGTGGCATGCCGGTTTCTTCGAACGGGCCGCCATCAGTAAAACTCAGCACCATCGTCGTGGTCGCTTTGTACTGCGGCACCGCCGCCAGCATCCACAAATAACCACTCGCCATGGTCAACAGCATCACGAACAGGATCAGCCACCGGCGTGACCAAAATAGGTGTATTAAAAATTCAGGTGTCATTAGAACAGTCCTTCTTTCACGATCAGTACGTCATTGGGGCGTAGCTCGTCATTCATATCGACTTTGATACTCCGCGAGGCTCCGTCCGACCCTTTACGCGTTAGCGTGATGCCTTTTTCGGATCCCCTGGCCGTCAACCCGCCGCTGGCGGACAGGGCCTGGATTACCGTCATCGACGGTCGCAGGCGGTACAGACCAGGATTGCGAACCTCGCCATAGACGAAGAATTCGTCCATTCGAGGAATATAGGCGATGTCGCCATTTTGGATAGCGTAATTCTGATTCAAATCGCCTTGCTCCAATAGTTGGAGAAGTTCGACTCTAACGGTGCTCTGGTCTGCACCCATAGTGCGCGTCAGAAGCATGTAATCGGCCGCTCTTTCGGTGACGCCACCGGCCAAAGCGATGATGCCGGCCACATTCTCTGATCCCGCAGCGGACATCGCCGTAATCGGGTAGCGCCCGGGCCTGGATACATTGCCCAATATCGTCACCGACTCACTTTCCGCCGCCGCGCTACGCTCCACGAACAACGTTACCTGCGGATCCCTGACGAGCGACCGTCCCGACAACTCATTGGCGATTTTTCGCTCTGCATCCCGTACCTGCAGACCCGCCAACGACACGGTGCCCAGCAGCGGAAACGTAATGCTACCGTCGGATGAAAGGCGTGCGACGGTATCCAGGTCTTTCTGGCCATAGACCGAAATTCGCACGATGTCGCCTGCGCCCAGCGTTACATCCTGCGCGAATGACTCCTGCTGCATTCCACACGCCAGCAATACAACACTAACGAAGACTGCGGCACGCGAATTCCAAAATTTCTGTTGCAAACTCATGCTGACTCCAATTTACAAAAACTCATAACGGAAACCTATCGTGTAGGTTTCATAACTAAAATCCTGCAGCGCTCGATTGGAAGATCGATCGCCAATTTCCGCAGCCAGATCGATGGTCATCGTTCTGCGGGGTTTCCATGCGATTCCGGCGACAACAGTCGTCAAATCATCCTCTCTGATTTCCTGCCCGGGCAATGGCATCAAGGACGGCTCTTCTTCAAAATTTCTCAGTTCATGATTCACTTTGAGACTGAATACCAATTTCGGGCCGCTCTTCCATTCGCCCGTGAGGCTTTGCCCGTCAACAACTGCAAAGTTCGATAGCTGGTCACCTAAACTCGAAATTCGATGAAACGCCGCAAGCGAGAATGACACCGCCTCGCTGGCACTCCATTGCAATTCGATGTCGCCGGTTGGTCCGTCAAATTTGACCAGAGTCGGGTCGTTCGGTGAACGCTCCTGATACTTCAAGCCGACGTTCAGCTCGAGCGCCGCTGAAATTTCCCAGTCGATCTCGGGTCCTGCCATGAACTCTTCGAAGCCCAATGAATTGGCGCCCGCATTTTCTCGTTTCTGATAGTCCGCAACGAACGCGAATGTGCTGCCCCTGCGACTTTCATAAGTAACGTCGAAATCTGCGTTGTTACGTTCGACAGGTGTTGCGATATCGAAATCGATATCAGTGAAACCTGCGCCGACGCCAACACTCCAATTCAAACCCAGTTTCTGTCGTATGCCGGCGAATACTCGTTGTCGGATACGAAAATCAATTCGCGGCGTAACCTGGTTTTCAAAATTGACCAGTTCCTCAACACGTGCATAGCCGCCGAAAAATTCTGTCGCGCGTCCTCTGAAGTCATAACGTGCCAACACATTACCGCTGGTGTTATCGGTCTCGGGATACTCGTCATAAATACTTTCAATAATTTCCGCGTCGAAGCGGATCGTGCCCTTTGGTGTTACCGACCAATTCGAGTCGATGCCGCCGTAGACACTTAAATGCACGTCCGCCAGGCCACGTCCATCAGCGCCGCCGGGTGTCTGAATCTCGTCTTCCACGCGAAACAGATTGGAATCGCTCACGAACTTGCCGCCCACAAACAACTTCACGTCCGTAACGTTCTGTTGAGCAGTTGCGTTTTGACTGAAGACGATCGAACAGAACGCTAGTGCCGATGCCAGTTTGAATGCCCGTTGCACTATTATTTTTACCTTCGCAAGGTGAAGCATTGTAGGAATAACAGCCGCAAGTATAACGCGTTACGTGATAAATGTAGTAATCCTCTTCAACTACGCCTGCGAGGTCTTTAGGGGCGTCAAACTGGCACTGGACATAAGTTCCAGGGGTCACTCCAGCCAGTGTGAAAGGTCCCTGCCGAAGCGGCTTTCGACGCTTCTGATCTGCTCCGCATAATGCTCGGATAATGCGCGCTTGACGTAATCCGGCATGGGTTTTTCCGGCGCCGCATTGACGTTTCTCGAGCCGGCCGCGGAGCCTCCTACGTCTGCTCGAGTGAGACCCAGAAACGCATGAATTTGATCGAGTGAACCATTTGCGTCGCTGTTGATATCGTCAAAAAACAGGTACTGCAGCTGCTCGCGCGGAAACACGGATTCCCAATTTTCTATGGCCTGTGGATAATTGCCACGCAGCAAGACTTCGGGCCGCATGACTTGCTGCAAGATCCAGTCAGAGTCCTGCTCCTGCAGATACGCCGTGCCCTTTTGATACCAAACTGACTTGCGCAATCCTGACCAGGCTCGCTCTATCGGGTTGCGCAGGATGTAAATGAGTTTGAGCTTTGGCATATGGCCTTGAATGCAGGCAATCCGATCGACCGAAAGCGTTGAATACAGCGGAGTGATGTCCCCGGCCAGCTTGCTGCCGGCATGCCGGTACTGATACCAGTACCAACGCAAATGCGCCGGGCTCTCAACATCGAAGTAAAACGATTCGCTCCAGCGTAGATCCGACCTGGTCGCCGACGCGGCCCTCGGTGGCTCGTCATAAAAATGCACTTCTTTGCGCTTCGGCAGGAAAACCTCCGGATGGGCAGACAATCGTTGGTGCACCCAGGTCGTCGCTGCCCGCGGCGCTCCGATGCACATGAAGTCGGGGAATCGCTGCGGAATCCGCGTCGCCACCCGAGTATACGCCAGCACGATTTGCCGCACGAGTCGGCGGCGATAGTAGCGAGTCGATTGTTTTAGGTTCATGCGGTTGGTCCACTGCGGGAAAATTTATGCGCAGGCATCAAAAACCCGATTATGACAAGATAAGGCGCTTACGCCCGTCATTGAATGGATAATGTGTTCCTGATATCCGAGAACTGTAAATGGACCTGATGAATAATAACAATAACAGTCGATCCGGCATCGTCGCCGCCTACCTTATCGCACTTCTCACGATTTCCGCCTGTGGTGGCAGTGGTGGTGGCAAAAATGCGCAACCACCTGGACCACCGCAGCCGCCGCCACCGCCAGCCCCCACGACGCCGCTGCCGATAGACCCGGACAACACGATTGATGTACTTACACTGCCCGCAACGTTCAGCGAAAACCTGGTCGAACTCGGCGCCCTGGTCGTCGACACCCTGGTGTTGTTGGCCGAACAACGCGAAGCAATGGCGACCGTCAATTGCGATACCGGCACAGCAACGCTGACACTGACAGATCTCAATTCGAACGGCCTGCCGAGTGCTGGCGAGACCGCAACGTTGTCTGCTGCCGCTTGCCACTTCAATGGCAGCAGCCTGACCGCAACCGGCGATCTGGACCTGGAAATTCGCAGCTTTGTTGTCGACTCGAACGTCTCCGCAAGAGCCAAAATCCGGGTTGTTACCAATTCCCCTGTCACCCTGGTTGCCAATGGCGCGACCCACACCGCAAATGGCGCCTTTGAACTCAATTACCTGGGCGACGATGTCATCCAGACGCTTGACCTCACCAGCCGTTTTGCTGACGTCTTCAGTTTGCAAACAGGAGCAGGTGTGGAAGATTCGTACTCCGATTTTCAGGTGATGCGCACTATCTCGGCAACCGGCATCCTGACAACGCTCATTAATGTTGCCGTCGAGAGCGAATCTGTAACGGGCGCGTTCGAGTGCCTGACAGATGCAGCGCTCTCCGGACCGTTAGGCAACGTTCTCGCAGAAGGCACCTACACCTGTACTGGCGCAATGCAAAGCGCTGCCCGTGCCATTGCCACGTTGGGCGGCAGCCTGAGCCTGTCGGTTGACGCAGATGGCGACGGCAATTTTGCAGACACGGGCACAATTCCCGGTGGCAGCGGCACCTGGGCGGACTTTTTCAGTGACGACTTCTTCGGCCTCAAGGTGCGTACACCGGGTGTCATTCCCGACCAGCTGCTGGCGGTCCTGACCACGATTTCGGCCGCCTATGCTGCCAACGATATCGTGCTGAGTCCTGATGGCAGCACCATCTATTTGTCCGATGGCGCCGGCATCCGCAGCATCAATGCCTCGGACCTGACTGAGATCGATCAACTGGCCCTGCCGGGAACGCCGGGGCCATTAGCCGTATCCGACGACGGCGCAACGCTGTGGGTCGGATTTAGCGGCGCCCAACGTGTGCAATCCGTTGATCTCAGTACATTTACAGCCGGCCCGCAGGTGCCTTTGGGCACGTCGCCGAATTACGCCAGCCGTATCGCAACGGCGCTCCGGGTTGCGCCGGGCCAGCCGCAAACCGTTGTTGTTGCCATGACTAACCGCAACGAGCTGGTTGCGTACGCAGGCGGCACAATGCTGCCAAACTTCGTTGATAACTCGTCCGCTCCAGCAGAATTCGAGTTCATCAGCGCGACCGAAATCGCCGGCATCGATGGCGATACCTCCGCTGCGACGCTCGTGATGCTCGACGGGTCCGGTCTGACGCTTGCCAGCGACGACATACTCGTCGGATTCGAGGTACTCAGCGAATCATCCATGACTGCAGGGCAATATGTTTATACCACCTCGGGTCGCGCGTTTGATCCGGTTGCTCGCGTGGTGCATGGGCGCATCAAACTCAATCAGATCCAGGACGATACAGATCGGGATGGCGTCGCGATCGATACGGCGTCGGACACGGTCTATCTGTACAACCATGGACTTGGCCTGCTCGAAGGCTATGACGCGACAACGCTGGTTTTGCTCAATGCTTATACGGTTACGACCAACGGCAACTTCGTCAGCATTCGCGATGCGGGTGACGGCCTGGTCATTGCGACGGACAGCGAGCTGGTTCGCGTTGCCAAAGCCGACCTCGTCGCCAATCGAAATTCAAGCCAGTGTATCTCGGTGAACCTGAGCGGCATTATTGCGGATGGCTTTTTCACGGAGATCGAATGCGGCTTTAATGACATTGTCTATAGCGCGGTAAACAACAGGATCTATGCTGCGATGCCGAGTTTCGCCGGCATTAACGGCAACTCGATTGCCACGATCGACACTGCCAGCGGCGAGATCGTCAGCACCTTGTTTGTTGGCTCCGAGCCATTGTCGCTGGCGATGACAGCGGACGAATCCTTGCTGTATGTGTCGTTCCTGCAGGCGAGCAAGATCGCGGTTGTCGACCTGACGCAAATGGCACTGAACCCGTACATCGATCTGGAACTGCACGAGACTGACAGCAGGCCGCTGTTGGGCATTGATATTGCTGTATCCCCGACCGCAAATGATTCGATCCTGGCAGCTGCGAAAAACGAGGTTTCCTCGTATGTGGCCGGCGTCAAGCAGGGTGCAGCGCTCGGTGGCTTCCTCACCGTCAGCGATACTTTCTTTAAGCAATCGGGTACCGACGTGATAATCCAGGAGCTCAACAGCAAGCTGACGCGCGCCACGGTCGGTGCTGGCGGCGTGACGTTTGGATCGTCAGACAATGTCCTGGTGGCAGCTCGAAGTCTGAAGTATGTCGATGACACGCTGTATGACCGCAATGGCCGCATCGTCGATGAACCTTCCTCGACCAGACTGGGCACCTGCCCCGCAAACCCCGGCTCCGGAACCCTGCTGGTCGAACCTGCAGCGGCATCTGACTCGGTGTATTACGTGGATCAATCGGTCGAGAGCATGGTGACGACCTGCGACGAAACCACGTTCGCAGTCACGAGCCTGCGCACCTTGCCGTCGTTCGGTGAGACCGCCAGTGTGCCCAAGGTCCTTGAGGAAGCCGGAACGAACAAACTCGTCCTGGGCACCAGCGACAAGCTGGTCATCTTCGACCCGACCGGGATTCGTAACTAGGTTATTGGTTTGCCAGATCGGCGAGCATGGTGCGCAGATTGTCGCGCCAGGGCGCAGGTTGTACACCCAGTGCAGCTTGCGTCGATGCGCAATCGAGTACGCTGTAGCCCGGACGGTGAGCGGGCGTAGGATATTCGTCACTGCCAATCGCCCGAACCGGTATTTTCTTCTCCAGCAGACCGAGCGCGAATGCCTCTTCCTGGATCGCAATGGCAAACTCGTGCCAGCTCGCCTCGCCCGCGTCGGTCCAGTGGAAGGTCCCAGCGACATCGGTTGCTGTGGTGCCCGCCCACACCGCTTCGGCCAGTGAATTGGCCCAGGTAGGCGTGCCGCGTTGATCCGCGACCACGCCGAGATCGTCGCGCTCGCGCATGAGGCGCAACATCGTCTTCACGAAGTTATTGCCGGTGATGCTGTACAGCCACGCCGTACGAATCACCATGGCCGCGTCCGGCAATGCATTCAGAACTGCCAGCTCGCCGTCGTACTTTGTGCGGCCGTAAACGCTCAGCGGACTTGGCGTGGTGTCCGGCGCGTACGGGCTTGAGGCAGAGCCATCAAAAACGAAATCCGTAGAGACATGTATCAGTCGCGCGCCGACTGCAGATGCGGCCGCCGCAATATTGGCCGGGCCGTCTGTGTTAACGGCCGTTGCGAGGGCGACGTCTGACTCCGCGGCGTCGACCGCAGTATAGGCAGCGGCATTAACGATCGCGGCTGGCTTGATCTCCTGACAAATTGCGAGCAAGGCAGCCGCGTCAGTGATGTCGAGGTCAGGCAGATCGAGTCCGACCATTTCCCTGCCCTCCGGCATGGTCGCAGCCAGCGCCTCGCCCAGTTGACCATTGCTGCCCATTACGAGTGTGGTCATGCGTAGGTGTCAGCATCGCGCAACAGTGCCGCCGCCTCGTCTTTAGGCGACAACACCGGCCGGACTCCGGACTCAAGCGGCCAGTCGATAGCAATATCGGCATCGTCCCAGCGCACGGCGCGTTCGAACGTCGGTGCGTAGTAGTCGGTACATTTGTATTCGAACTCCGCGGTCGGACTCATCACGAGGAATCCGTGAGCGAAACCGGGTGGCACCCACAATTGGTGTTTATTCTCGGCAGACAGTATTTCTCCTACCCATTTTCCGAAGTTGGGTGACGACTTGCGCATGTCCACCGCGACGTCAAAGACCTCGCCGGTCACGACTCGCACAAGCTTTCCCTGCGCCTGTTCAATTTGGTAATGCAGACCGCGCAGCGTGCCTTTGGAGGATTGACTGAAATTGTCCTGCACAAATTCAACCTCGGCCACGTTGTCGCGAAACAGCCTGGACTGCCAGGTCTCCATGAAAAACCCGCGGTCATCCGCGAACACCCGGGGCACGATTTTGATGACTTCGGGCAGCGTCGTGGCGATGAACTCCACTAGTAAACCTTGTCGTTTAGCATCTGCAGCAGGTACTGGCCATACTCATTCTGCTTGAGGCCGTTTGCGATAGCTTCGACCTGCTGCGCATCGATGTAACCCAGTTTGAATGCGATTTCTTCGGGGCAGGAGATCTTGAGCCCCTGCCGACGCTGGATGACTTCGATAAAGTTGGCCGCTTCCATGAGCGACTCGTGGGTGCCGGTGTCGAGCCAGGCGACACCGCGGCCCATCAATTCCACCCGCAACTCGCCCTGCTCCAGGTAGACGCGATTCAGATCCGTGATTTCCAGTTCTCCGCGTGCTGAGGGCGCCAGCGATTTCGCCATCTCGGTGACCTGGTCATCGTAGAAATACAGGCCGGTAACCGCGTAGTTCGATTTCGGCACGGCAGGCTTTTCGTCGATTGCGATCGCTTTGCGGTCGGCGTCGAACTGCACCACACCGTAACGTTCAGGGTCGTGCACGTGATAGGCAAATATCGATGCGCCGCTGTCCTGGTTGGCGGCGGCTTTTAACTGCTCCGGCAAACCGTGGCCATAGAAGATGTTGTCGCCGAGAATCAAAGCGACTGAATCGCCGCCGATAAACTCTGCGCCGATCAAAAACGCCTGCGCGATGCCGCCGGGATCCGGCTGCACGGCGTAATCGATGCGGATGCCCCACTGGCTGCCGTCGCCGAGCAGGCGGCGAAATGCGGTGTTGTCATCCGGCGTCGTTATGACCAGTACTTCCTGTATGCCAGCCAGCATCAGAATGGTGAGCGGGTAGTAGATCATTGGCTTGTCGTATACCGGCATCAGCTGCTTGCTGACCGAGATCGTTAGCGGGTGCAGGCGGGAACCCGCGCCGCCGGCAAGAATGATTCCTTTTTTTGTTCTTTTTGACACATTCACTTCCAGTGAGATTGTTCGCCAGCGAATTATACAGAGTGTTGTTCAGGCGGCGATGAAAGCCACGTCACACTCTGGGGAGGCGCAGGCTAAATTCCGTGCCCTCGCCGGGCTCTGACTGCACGCTTAGCTGACCGCCCAGGGACCGGGCATACTCGCGCGCCTGATAGACACCGATGCCCATGCCCTGACTACCCTTGGTGCTGTCGAACGGGCGAAACAGGCGGTCGCGGACGAAGTCGCGGGTCATGCCGCTGCCTGTGTCCGCAATGACGATTTCTACCGCATCGTCGAACGCCAGCGTGGTCACGGTGACCGAGCCTTCATCGGCGGTCGCTTCCTGCGCATTGCGCAATAGATGCCCGAGGACCATCGACAGACGCTCTGCATCCGCCTGGACGGTAATGTCCTCGGTGCAGGCGACGATCTTGGGCACCGGACTGCGCGCGGACGAGCGTTTGACGGCATTCTTGATTGCGCCGTTAACTCGCACGCGCTTTTTAGCGGCGGGCCTGGACGCGCTGCTGAGCTGCTCCATAAGATGCCGCATGCGATCGACGGAATGCGAGATCGTCATGATGGCATCGTCGACGAAGTCGGGGTTGTGCCGATGATGTTTGGCATTTTCGACAACCAGCGACTGCTGGGCGATCAAATTGTTGAGATCGTGCATGAGAAACGCGGTGAGTCGATTGTAGGCACCAAACTGCTGCGCCTCGGATAGGCGGCGGTCGGATTCAGCCTGCTCGATATGCGTCGCGACATGCCGACCGGCTGTCTTCAGGATATCGTGATCTTCAAAGTTCAAGACGGGAACGTCATCGGGTCGTAGCAAAGTGATGAATCCGGAGAGTCGGTCGCCAAGCAGCATCGGAACGATCAACCACCAGTCTTCATTGTTGAGGATAGCCAGGTCGACCTCGAGGTTGTCGTAGTGGGTCGGAAACTCACGCGCTTCGTCGAGATCGATAATCCAGTGCCGCGCGGTGAGAAATTCCACGAGGCTTGAGGACGTGTCGACGGAGTCATCTACTGGCAACTCGCAGTTCCACGCACCGACGGGGAGATAATCATCGCCGCCTTGTTGTTGCACCCAAACGGCGCCGCCGGGACTGGTCACGATTTGAGCGATTGCGCGTATTGCCGTCACCGGTACTGCCTGATCGGGGACCGAGCGCGACAGCGTGCCAATGAAACGCAACCACTCGCGACGGTAGTCGTACTTGTACTGAAACAGCGCTTTCATCACCAGCACGCGTGCTTTATTGCGATACGAGCGTGACACGAACAGCGTGGTCAGTAACATCAGCAGTGCGATTGCGAAAATGATGCGCAGAACGTCGGACCATTCGCCGCCCACTTCCCGCATGAATACATCGCCCGCGACGATCGCCATGACCAGAACGCTTAAAGCGATCAGGCTAAACGTATAAAAGACGATTTGCCGCGGCAGCAAGCTGTCCATAGAGATATTGAAGCGCTCGCGAATCGAGTAAAAAATTGGCAACGCCAGCATCGCATTGACGTAGCCGCGCGCGGCCGCGAGCTCCTGGTTGCGACCTTCGGCAATCAATTCGCGGACCAGGAATATGATGTCGTAGGCAAACATCCCTGCAACCGCCAGGCAGAAGTAGCGCAGTCCGACGCCGATCTCTTGCGGCGTATGCCGGTAAATTTGCTCGGCCATGAAGAGGATAAAAATGCTGATCGTCAGGCAGAGACAGGTCTGGATAGCGATCGTGACTGGCAAATCGGAAAAGATGAGCAGCAGCGCGCCCACGGCCGAGGCCGCAAACAGAATCGTGTATCCCCACCGCGTCGCCAGTCCGTCCAGGTCTTTGCTGACAATCAGGCTGCGCAACACCAGCACCAGCGCAACCGCCCAGAGCATGCAACGGAACAGTTCTGCGGCGATCATGAGTGCCTGAGAGGCGACCGCACCGCCGGCGGTCAGGGCATAGACGCCAGCCCACAGGGCAGTGAAGAACACCGGGAGTGCCAGCACCTGCGACTTGGAGTGATCTCGCCAGCGGGTCCAGAGGAAAATGGCCATGACGAGAAACAATAGCGCTGCGAGGCTAAAGCCGAACTGAGCTATCTCATTTCTGGGCATGACTGTTTTTCTATCGGCCGCGGCCGATCGCGTAGTACTGGATGCCTTGCGCCTCGACGGTGGCGGGCTCGTAAAGGTTGCGGCCATCGAATATGACGCTGTCGGCGAGTGCTGACTGGATGGAATCGAAGCTCGGGCTTCTGAATTCCTGCCATTCCGTGAGAATCGCCAGGGCATCCGCGCCTTCGATTGCCGCGGCGGCCGAGTCGCAAAGCGTCAGGCCGTCCTGCCCGGGATAGATGCGGCGCGTCTCGTCCATAGCCTCGGGGTCGTAAGCACGAACGCTGGCACCGGCCTCCCAGAGCGCTTCCATGAGCACCCGACTCGGCGCGTCCCGCATATCGTCAGTGCCCGGCTTGAATGACAAGCCCCACATTGCGATGGTCTTGCCGGCAAGATTGTCGCCGTAGTGGCCCTGGATTTTCTCAAACAGACGGCGCTTCTGTCGTACATTGACGGCTTCGACGGACTTCAAGAGCTCGGCATCAATGCCTTCATCGGCAGCGGATTTTGCCAGCGCTCTGACATCTTTGGGAAAACCGGAACCGCCGTAGCCGCCACCCGGGTATATGAAGCTATAGCCAATGCGTGGGTCCGAGCCGATGCCAATTCGGACCTGTTCAATGTCGGCATCGACGCGCTCAGCAATATTGGCAAGTTCGTTCATGAAGCTGATCTTGGTTGCCAGCATGGCATTGGCCGCATATTTGGTGAGCTCGGCGGACCGTATGTCCATACTGATCATGCGGTCATGATTGCGGTTGAACGGCTCATACAAAGCGTGCAGCAATTCGGTGGTACGCGGATTGTCAGTGCCAACAATGATTCGGTCCGGCTTCATAAAGTCGTTAATTGCAGCGCCTTCTTTCAGGAACTCCGGATTCGAGACGACATCAAACTCGACCGTCACCTTGCGCGCGTCCAGCTGCGCCTGGACTTCGGCTTTGACTTTATCGGCGGTTCCAACCGGCACCGTCGACTTATCCACAATGATGCGATAGTCGGCCATATGCTGGCCAATCGACCGGGCAACGGCGAGCACGTGACGTAGATCCGCCGAGCCGTCCTCGTCCGGTGGCGTACCGACAGCGATCATCTGGAACAGGCCATGGGCTACCGCTGTGCCGATATCGGTGGTGAATTTCAGCCGACCTGCTTCGTGATTGCGAAGCACGAGAGCCTCGAGGCCCGGCTCGAAGATCGGGATTTCACCCTTGTTCAGCTGGTCGATTTTCGCCTGATCGATGTCGCAACAGACAACATCATTGCCCATTTCGGCCATGCAGGCACCACTCACCAGGCCGACGTAGCCAGAGCCAAAGATTGTTACTCGCATATTGCGTCCTGTCGCAGCGGTTCAAGGCCGGGATTATACAGATAGAAAATTGTATATCCCTGTATTCCTTAGTGCTTTTAGACAGGTTTTTGGGTATTGAATGCTTTTTTGCATCGCGGATTGTCGTAGAATGCGAATCATTCCTTTACTATTGGTAGTATTGGCCCACCGCACCGCATCACACCAGGAACGCACGATGAAGGCATTTCCCATTTGGTCGACGATAATTGTTCTTGCTCTAGCGCAGGCACCTGCCGCGTACGCACAGGGAGAGAACGGCTACATCGTCCCATCGATCGTGTATACCGACGACGATACAGAACGCGTATCGGACGATGGGCTCAACGGTTTTCAAGTCACGTTCGGACGACAGATCGCCGAACACTTCGATGTCGAAGGGCTTCTGGGATACAGCTCTGTTTCCGGCTATTCAGACTCCAATATATCTTTCCCGGACACCAGAATATTTGACGTTGGCGCAAACTTGCTGTGGTACCCAAACCGCGATTGGCGCGTGACCCCGTATCTGCTGCTCGGCGCTGGCTATATGAACTCGGACCTGAATCCCGGCAACAGCGAAGCCAGCTTTTCTTCCACATTAGGCGCCGGATTTAACTGGCGACTCGGCGATAGCCCGTATTCCATTCGGGCCGAGTATCGAATCCGTTCCGCCGATGGCACCAAAGCGTCGAACGGAACTGACGGCAGTCTGACCGACAATCTTTTTTCACTCGGGGTCCGATACGACTTCGCTGACGGCACGGTCGGCGCATACGGCGATGGCGGCTGGTATATCGGTGGTGACATTGGGTTTACCGATGAAGACGGAGACCGGGTCACATCCGATGCGTTTGGTCCGCAGTTCAGAGTTGGCAAGCGTCTGACGGACAGTCTTGATGTTGAGGCTTTACTCGGCTTCACCAGCCTGGACGGCTACTCCGATGCGACCAGCGCTTTCCCGGATCAATCGCTTCTGGACTTCGGCGTGAACGTTCTTGTCTACCCGAATCGTGATATGCGAGTAGCGCCCTACTTGCTTGCCGGCCTCGGCTACCTCAATACCGAATTCAAGCCGGGTAGCGGCGAGAGCGGTTTGTCATCGACTCTCGGCGCCGGATTCAAATGGAAACTTGGTGAGAGCGCCTACTCCATTCGAGGTGAGTACCGCATGCGCTCGGTTTCCGGCACTCGGGCCATAGATGGCAGAGATGGAGACCTGACAGACAATATTGTCAGTGTCGGTGTGCAATACGATTTCGGCGGTACGCAGCGCTACTCCGAGGATGACGACAGCGACGGCGATGGCGTGCTCGATATCTGGGACGATTGTCCGGAAACACCAGCGGGCGTAGAAGTCAGCTCGCGCGGTTGTCCGCTGCGCGATCTAAGAAACGATGCCGACGGCGATCGGGTACCAGACGATATTGATCAGTGCCCGAACACGCCAGTTGCCGATGTAGTGGATGCCAGGGGTTGCCCGATTGACAGTGACGGTGATGGTGTTGTCACAGGCCGTGACCGATGCCCGGCGTCACGTCCGGGCGCTCAGGTTGATTCATTCGGTTGCGAACGTGATAACGATCAGGATGGCGTAGTTGATCATCGCGACAGCTGCCTGAATACCCGACCGGGTGTGCGCGTAGATACGTCTGGTTGCGAAATCACAGACATCATCGAGCTTCCAGGTGTGAACTTCCAGACTGGTTCTGACCGCGTCGTAGACGGCGTAGAAGACATACTCCGCGGCATCGCTGATACGTTGAATAAGTATCCAGAGCTGGAGATCGAAGTTGCGGGTCACACCGACAGCGTCGGCCTTGGCGATGCGAACTACGGATTGTCGGAACGACGTGCGGTAACCGTACGTGACATCCTGATCAAGTTCGGTGTCGAGGAATTCAGAATTCGGGCAACTGGCTATGGAGAATCACAACCGATCGATGACAACAACACGGCTGAAGGTCGTGCGAGGAATCGTCGGGTTGAGTTACGGATCCTGAATCAATAGAACAAGTGAGCGCCGCAACTAATCGGTTGCGGCGCTCATGACGTTTTCTATTGCGGCGCAGGTCCGCGCCAAATCGTCTGACGTCAACGTAGGATGCACCAGAAACGCCAGACTGGTATTTCCCAGCGCGTGGGCGTTTGGCGAAGGCTCGTCCGGACGCAGTCCGGTCCCATCGAAGGCTTTCTCGTTGTACACCTCGGGACACGAACCACTGAAACACGGAATGCCCTGCTCTCCAATTTCGCTGATGATTCGGTCGCGGTCCCAGCCATCGGCGAGATACTCCGGCACGACGAAGGCGTACAAGCGGTAGTAGGCATGCCGGGTTTCTGCCGGCGGGACCGGTACTCGGAGCGAGCGATATTTGCTCAACGACCCAATTATTTGCTCGGCATTTGTGTTTCGCGCATCGCTCCAGCTTTTCAATTTGTTTAGCTGGACACGTCCGATCGCTGACTGCATCTCCGTCATTCTGAAATTCGTGCCAAACGAATCACTCAGCCAACGAAATCCGGGCGGGTGTTCTGTCTTGTGGACAAGATCATAGTTTTTACCGTGATCTTTAATGGCCCAGGCACGTTTCCAAATTACCTCGTCATTCGTGACCAACATGCCGCCTTCACCGCCCGTCGTCATGATCTTATCCTGGCAAAATGAGAACGCGCCGATGTGGCCCATTCCACCGACCGGACGACCTTTATAGTTCGCTCCATGGGCCTGGGCACAATCTTCAATGACGACCAGGTTTCTATCCCTGGCGATCTGCATTAGTCCGTCCATATCGCAAGGCCAGCC
>JBBKWL010000110.1:0-2838 GCA_037968975.1 Woeseiaceae bacterium
TACTAACGGGTGAGTCCGCCACATCGCCGCAACGACGAACCCACCTGAAACCCACTCTCGACTAAGTTACTGGCGCACGCGTCTCACTACGGTGGCTAGACCGGCGAACAACATGCCAATCAACGCCAACAGCGGCATCGGTGAGGCTGATGTTGGTAGGCTGCTCCGCTCGTTCGTTGAGACCGCAGCGACAGTGTTGTTTGAATTCATGTTCTCGTTTGAGTTTCGCACTATGCGGCCTTCGCGACGAATGCGTTCGCGAACCGCGGTATTCGTCGTTCGTTCGTTACGTAGGTTCGTTGCTTGACGTACGCCTTGCGCGTCTTCGAATTTCAAAAGCACCGAATCTCCCTCGGAGATATCCGAGAGGTCCGCGTTTCCTCTTCGGTTCCGAGCATAGATTGAGCTATCGATCACGTATTCGATGGGCGTGTCGTCGGGGATATTGAAATTCTGCAGCGAGCCAACCGAGGCGGCGCGCTCGTCGCCGGATTCCGTAATGCGAACCCGTATCGTTGCCGCCGCTGAGTCCACGGACACGATCTCGCCGCGAAGTTGGTCGGCTTGCACCGCCGCGAACGCAGCAGGCGTACTTAGGGCGAATGTAAACATCAATAAACTAAATAGCTTTTTCATAACGTTTTCCTCTATTTCTAAGGGTTGGTAGCCGCCGCACCAGCAGGTGCATCGGTCATGGAGTCGGCCGATTCAGGGGTCACTAACTCGGCCTGAATAATGAATCGCTGTGGCGCCTTGCCGACAAAGTAGAACGGGTAGCAGGTAATCAAGGTCAACGTTGTGTCGCTTGTTGGTGCGATCACGTCAACCTGATCTGGGTTGACAATTAAGCGCCGCGCAATTCTGAAATCGCGGGTGCCAGTTGGCGTCTGCAACAGAATGCGATCGCCTGTTTCGAGATCTTTAAGTACTCGAAATGCGCCGTCGCGGTGTGACGTGATTGCGATGTTTCCGTGCCCTTGAACAGAGCTCGTATCGCTGAGATGGCCCGCGCCCAACGTCATGCTGACCTCATCATCGCCGGCAAACACAGGCACTATTACGTCCAGCGTTGGGAATTCAAGCCGCGCTATCTCGGCACGGTGGAATAGATCCTTTAGTCGCGCGAACTCTGAGCGTCTCTTGTGCGACCAGAGCCCCTGCGACGGCTGTTTCTCGGCGATTAATGGGAGCTCGAATGCGACAGTGTCGGAGGGCGGCAGTTCGAGTTTGGTACTTGCCGCGAGGTGTCGAGCCGCCGTCGTCACACCGAGCGGCAACAGGCAAAGGACGGCTAACGCCCATAACAGGCGTTCCGCGAAACCGAGAATTCGGGCTTTCATGCTCGTCGAACCCATCGCGCACGGCGGCAGACTGCGTACGGTTCGCATCGAGTTGTAAGACTTGCTGGGTTTGTCGGTACAGTCGTCATCTGGTTCTGTCGCGAACTTGACCGTTGGTGCAAAAATCGGCATTCATTAAACACAACTGTTTATTCAGCGCCAGCGCACAAAACTGTTGCCATGCAGGCAGAGAACTTCTGCCCTGGCCCTTTTTCAACATACGCCAAACTTTCAACACCCGCCAATGTAGCTCGCGCAGACCAAAACGTTTTAACGCAATGCGATCGGATTACCTGTATAGACATCGCTGTAATTCCTTTCAAAGAACGAGCAGCTCGATCAAAGATCATGTCGAGTTTCTTTGCGTAAAAACGACACTTGCCATTATCGACGGCCGCTTCTGACGCGGAACTAGCGGCGTGAGTTTGCGGCTTCACGTTTCGCCTCGTCCGCCCAATAGCCGGGTCGTCCATAGTGCTCGTGGACGTCCGTTTCCGCCTTACGATCCAGCTGCGCCGCTGAGTCATACGGCGGAGCGTCTTTCACTGCCTGGCGGGTCAGATTGACGGTCACCGTGGCATCCGGCCAACTTACGTCCTGGATCCATTGCGGCACGATAAGCACCTGGTGACCGAGCCACCAGTTACTTGTGTCCACAATCATGTATCGAATGGCCCAGGTCTCTTCATCGACGAGCAGGCCCTGTACGTGGCCGATGTCACCATCGCTCGCCTGGATGTGATAGCCCATTACCGCCTTGCAACTGCGCAGATGGAGATCGTCATCCTGATGCCGCGCTGCTTCAGCTTGCGCATAAGCCTCGGCCGTTTCCGGAGCTTCGTGATAAGGCGCCGAAACCAGGCCGCCGTAGCCCGTCAACATCATTCCCGGGTATGCACCGCCGCCCCAGAGCCCGTCACCGCCCCAATAGTAGGGATAGCCGTAGTACCCGAGATACTGCATCTCGTGCTGGCGCGAGACGGGTTTGTCGGTG
The DNA here is from genome assembly GCA_037968975.1 of Woeseiaceae bacterium. Lineage (GTDB taxonomy): Bacteria > Pseudomonadota > Gammaproteobacteria > Steroidobacterales > Woeseiaceae > UBA1847. The sequence continues at coordinate 2,335 of JBBKWL010000110.1, forward strand.
TTGATGTCGGGGCTGTTCTTCACCTGGTCTTTTGTGATCGAGACGGGCAATACCTTGTCCGTCCAGTTCGGCTGGCCGATGGCGATAGGTGAGATCAGTACTTTTCGACTCGAAAGCCAGCTGCCGGTGTCGACGACGAGATAGCGAACGACCCACGCCTCGTCATCGAAATAGACATCTTTCACGTGACCTATGTCACCGTCGGTGGCGCGGATGACATAGTCCTCCAGATCATTGATGGTGCGTAGCATAGGTTCTTTGTCCTTCGAATCTGAGATTCCAAACCGGGTTCGACATAGGGGTGTTGATACGCCAAACCGGAAGCCGCGTCGGTGCGCTTGCGAACACTAGTAAAATTGATTTTCATCTTCAATCTTCCGGCAGCGTCCGCCGCGTGATTCGCGTCGGTTCATTTGGAAGACTCATCTTTGCGAATCTCCCGCTTCTGTGCAGAAACCGGCCCGCCCAGTGGTCCTGCGCGCAGCGCAACCGGAGTTGCCCGTC
>JBBKWL010000111.1:0-2604 GCA_037968975.1 Woeseiaceae bacterium
AATATCTGGAGAATTCTCCACCAAGGTCGAAAATTGCCGTTCACGCCGAGATAAGGCCATGGTTGCGGCAAACAGCGTCTCTTCGGACTGAATGCGTTCGCTGATATCGCGTATAACAGCTAAGAAGCCAATGGCTTGACCATTCATATCTCGCAGCTGCGACAAACTGGACTCGACGTGGAATGTGGAGCCATCGCTGCACGTATGAATCGAATGGGCGCGATAAGCGCCGGTTTCCTGCATGGATTTTTGGGCGGCGGATTCGTGCTCTGGTTCGGGCCAGCTCTCGCGATATAATTCAAAACGCGAGCGTCCCAATATTCCGGAAACCGTCGTGCGATACTGTCGCTCGGCGGCAGGGTTCATGAAAATAACATGATCGTCGTTATCAAAGGCAAGCACTGCGTCTTCCATCTGCGCAAGCACATCTTTCCGCAGTTTGTTATCAGCGGCATTGGCACTATCGAGGGTGTAGATATCCTGCCCGACGATCAAGGCATCAACATCGCCGCTACGGATAGCGGCAAGCGTATCCTCCGCCTCTTCCAAACGTGCACGCAGTTCAGAAATTTCGTCCAGTAGAGTTTGATAATCCAATGATGATGTGTTCATGATACGTCTGAAAATAACGATGCCTTTGCTGCTATCGGACTAAGATTCGGGATCCAGACCCAGCCCCGCCAGGATACGTTCGACATTGGACATATCCCCAATGAAGCGTCTTAAGGGCGAAGGTGCAAGCTTTATCAAGGTAGGCGCAGCAACGATTTGATCCTGTTTGGCCAGTGCAACGTGATCCGCGATATTCAGAATATCCAACGTATAACGGCCACCCAGATGTTTTTCACAGAGTCGTCGTGCATTAACCACCGCGCGCGAGGAAGCCTGAGTTGCACCACTCACGTAGAGTCGAAGGGTATAGTCTTCCGATCCTCGCTCAAGGGCTGAGGCAGCTTGCTTCGAAGGATCTGGCATACGTTGTTTCATTTATACCTTAACGTAGCGGCTGTACGTCCAGCCCTACGAGAACACGTTCTTGGTTGGAAAGATCGCCGATGATCTTTCTGATCGGCACCGGAAATTTACGCACTAGGGTCGGGACAGCAAGGATTTGATCACCCGCAGCGAGCTGTGGGTTTACCAACAGATCGATAATCTCGATCTCATAGCGACCTGCCAGATGGGTATCACAGAGTTTCTTCAAATTTGCGAGTGCTGCCGTGGATTTCGCGGTTTTCCCTGCCACATACAGCCGCAATTGCCATTCAGGCTTAGTCGTCGATGTAGCTGACTTTGACTTACTTAGAGCCTGCTTCTTGGTACTCATCACGCTTTCTTCGCCGATTTATGGCGACCTCCTTTGGAGCGTGCAGCTTTCTTTGTTGCGGCTTGCGTGCGCGAAGTCATCGTCTCTACCTCAAACCTTTCTCTACTAATGGCGGATTCAACCTCATGGGTACGCCGTTCGGCTTCCGCATTTAATGCGACAATCTGGGCTTCGATAGACTTGCGATGGCTGGCCAACTCCTGCATTCGGCGCGCATAGTCCTTTTCACGTAATTGGCTGTCGGTGATCTCGCGTGTTTTTTGAGCCACGCGGGCGGCCCCCGTCAAAATCTGCTGTTCAAACAAGTAGACATCAATCAGATCTAGCCCTTGATCACTAAAGACGAATTCCCGCACCTGGTTCGAATGCAGCATACCGCGCGACTTCAAGACCTGCAGGGTACGGGTACGTTCGCCGTTGTATTGCAAATTCGCCAGCAAAAGCCAGCTATCCATCAACGAAGAGATACCTACTTGCGACTCCGCCGCGGCTAATTCATTGTCAGAGGTCAGGCTAGTAAAGAGCCCAGTGATGCCTTGCTGTTTGAGAAAATCGATCAGTCTCATCAACGCCGGCTTAAGCGCCACATCTTGGCGCTCCAGGGTCAAATTGCTGATTGGGTCGACAACCACCACATCGGGTTTAAATTCCTTAACCAGATCGTACATCTCCACCAAATGCTGCTCTAGTCCCTGCAAGGTCGGGCGTGTGGCATGGATTTTCAACAACCCTTTTTGCTGCCATTTTTCTAGATCCAGGCCAATCGAGCGCATATTGCGCAACAATTGACTCGGGGATTCCTCATAGGCAAATAACAATGCCCTTTCGCCACGCCGGCAGGCGGCCTGAGCGAAACTTGCGCCGATACTGCTCTTGCCGGTACCGGGTGTCCCGGTGATTAACACACTGCTCCCGCGATACACACCTTTGCCACCCAACATTTCATCCAATCCCGGGATGCCGGTTGGAAACCGCTCATTGCTGGCAGTGTGATTCAGTAGCAAAGAGGTGATCGGCAGCACGGACAGGCCACGCTCGCCGATCAGGAAGGGATATTCGTTGGTGCCATGGGCGGAACCGCGGTATTTCAAGATTCGCAAGCGGCGCGTCGAAAGCTGATTGATAATGCGATGATCCAGCAGGATCACACAATCGGCCACATATTCCTCGAGACCGTAACGTGTCAGTGAGTGCTCACCGCGCTCGCCGGTAATGACGGCGGTCATGCCGCGATCCTTCAACCAGCGGAATAGCCTGCGCAACTCGGCGCGTAACAC
>JBBKWL010000112.1:0-3790 GCA_037968975.1 Woeseiaceae bacterium
ATTCCGCTCACGGACCCACCCTACGTTGAACTCGGTGGCGACGTAACTCGTGTCAAAACCTACGGCGAGCTGGTAACTGCCATCATCAACCCCTCCCACAAACTGGCCGATGGCTACGCGCGCGAGCTGGTCTCTGAAAACGGCGAATCAAAGATGTACGTGTATAACCGCCATATGACCGTTCAGGAGCTGATTGACTTAGTTGCATTTCTGCAACCGCGATACGATGTTGTCCCTCCGGCGTACCATTATCGGATGTATCCTTAGAAACATCTTCTGCGATAAGGGTGATTGTCGGTAGTAGTGACAACGTGAACGCGAAAATCAGGGCCCACGTGTTGCCAGCAGCAATTTTCCTACTTAGAGAGCCATCTACCAGCGAGGTAGCTTGCTATTGGACTGAATGCGCCGAGGATACCGACAATAATGTAAAGCCAGAAGATTGTCGTTTCACTCACCTCCATTACTACGTAGCCTGCCGCGCCAAGTCGCAGCGATAAAAAGATCAGACCTGCTGCGACGCCCGAAGCCAGTGCATATAATTCGGCGCGCCCTTGAGGAGTACCGAACGCCCTAGCCGCTCGATATCTAACCGCGGACTCTGAGATTAGTTTATAGGCCTCGGGCGCGAGCTCTTCACCGTGTTTTAGATCAAGAACGCCGGGGTAATATTGCCCATATTTGTTATTGCAATAAAAACATTGACTTGCCACGAACTTCTCTCCAATGGAAGCACGCACCGCCGAGACAGTTTATGACGGACAGTACGAAAATACGAAGGCTCTTGCGTTTCCTGACAGCTTTGGACTGCGCCAGATCTGAATCGCCGTTCCGAGGGGTTTCGTCTTTGCCTGTTTCCTGCAGGGTACGCCCTGCATACTTGAAATCGCGAACCGACGTAATTCGCGTACCTCTATTCCCGCTGCTGACCTTTTTTGTTTATTATCAATGTTTTATGAGCGATCTTTAAATCGTCGTATTAAGTGCTGCATTTCACATAATTTCACCATAATAGCGGACCTGGTTCACAAAATTGGGTGTCCGGAATTCTCTTTATGATCGGATATTCTTAGCATCGTCGGTGTATTGGCACCAAACCCTTCCACTGACAGGGAGAACACCGATGCAACAACTACCTTACGTAAGCGGCCCGCCTGACACTCCTGCCTGCAAGTTATCGGTCGCGGAACTACTTCTGCATGCGCTCGTCATCGAACTTGAGGCCGTGCAACGATATCGGCAACTGTCCGAAATGATGGAGCAGACTGGCAATCACAAAGTCGCAAATATTTTCGCGAAGATGTCGCAGATCGAAGCCGCGCATGCGGCGACTATTGACGAGCAAATCAAGGGCCGTGAGTTGCCCATGCTGACCCCCAATCAATATCTCTGGCCGGGACTCGAGCCGCCGGAAAATACGGACAGCGGGCGCCTGTTTCATTTAATGACGCCCAGCCAGGCAATGTCGTTGGCCCTCGACAACGAGAAACGCGCCTACGAGTTTTTCGCTAACGTAGTCGATGACAGCACCGACGAATGCGTTCGTGAGATCGCGGCGGATCTTGCGGTGGAAGAAGAGCAACACGTTGCATGGGTGGAAGCATGGCTGGCCGAAGAAAAGGCCAGTCACAGCCAATAGATGTACCTGGCACTGTCGATATTTGGAGCCGTTAGTCAACAGGCGTTTACCCCTTTTCCGCTATCTGAAATGTCGGAAATCGCTCCGGACTCAGTTTTCACTTACTTTATCCCGGTCAAGATGTGCCAGAATACGTGCACGGCGACAACAGCCGTGCCCGCCCAAAATAATCGGAGATCGACCCGTGAGCGAAGACAAAACAAACGAACCAACAGAATCATCTGCAAATAAGAGTGCAGAGAGCACCCCTCCCCCTGAAGAGAATGCGTCGGACTCAGCGGCCAGCGGCCCGACATTCACACGAGGGCCTGACCCGTTCACCAGCATCAAGAAAGGCGCCTCCGATACGATGGCAAGCATGGACGGAAAAAAGGTGTCTATGAAACTCTACGTCGGTACGATCATTGGCGTCGTGGTATTGATGTTGTTGGCGCGGTGCGGTGGTTAGAAAGAAACCGTACCGTCTGCTTTAAGATTCAAATGGCCGGCAACAATGGTTGTGGTGCGCCCGCCCACCCACACTGCGTCTTCTGCATCACGACTAATTTGAATGCGGCCAGCGCGCCCGATCCGCGTACCCTGGCTCGCGATGTAATCAGCAGTCGCTCTACCAGTTTCAAAAAGCCATTGGGCCGCTGAGGCGTTCAGGCTACCGGTAACCGGATCTTCCCGAATGTTCCCTTGGTCGTCAGAGAATAACGCTCGTAACTCGAATGCTACTTTAGAGCCCTCCGGATAGGCGCCCACGAGACCAATGTCCAGTCGGGAGGGGTGATGACGAACGGGCTCAATATCGAGGACCGCTTGCGCCGAGTCCAGGAGGATGACAACCCAGCCGGGCCCGTTGTCGGCCCAGGCCGAGGCTATAACCTGATCTGACTCTATCTGCAGCGCCCGAACAATTTCATCGAGCGTCGATTTATCAACAGCGCCCGATCGAATCAATGGCGGAGCGGCAAAGGCGAACTTTCCAGCCGACACCTGAATCGAAACCAAGCCAACGCCGCATTCCTGAATCGCCGTTTGGTCATTCTTTAGTTCGCCACCGGCGGCCAACCACGCGTGACAACTGCCCAGCGTAGGATGACCGGCAAAAGGCATTTCTCGTTCAAGCGTGAATATCCGTACCCGGTAGTCGGCCAATGCATCACGCGGCGCCACCAGGAAAGCAGTTTCAGAATGATTCATCCAGCGCGTGATTGATAACATCTGACCTGCAGACAGGTCGTCCGCGTCATGTACTACCGGTAGTGGATTGCCAGTGAACGGCTGATCCGCGAACACGTCAATCAAATGAAAGCGTTTGTTCAAAATTTACTTATCCTGGTTTGCCCAGAGCTCACAAAGAGAAGCGACCTTCTACGAATTTCGGCTGCCTTGGCTCAGCTGCGGTTGACTGATCAGCCCATCATGTAGTCGAGCACGGGATAACGGCCACTGCGAGCGAGCTCTTCCTGCCGGTCGAAGCTGGCACTGTGACTATCTACGTCCTCCATCTCAAATTGCTGTCTCAGTTCGCGCAGCTGGTCTCGTATATCCGCCATCACCGACCGTACCAGTGGGATACAGTTGCTGTCTCCCATACCCATCACGTAGCACTGCATTTCAAAATATCGCGTGTAGAGTTTTTCGTAATCGTACGACAGACTCTTACTCCTGGGATCGTTCATGACGTCAATGAGATGATCTGCCGATACACGGCTGGAGACGGCGAGCATGTATTGCCGATGCTCTCTCAGGACAGCATCGGAGTAATCAAGGCTGCTATGAAGTATGCGAAACAAATGGCGCCGCTCCTCGCCGCGCACCTCAGTGGCTTGCACGTACCGGAACAAAGCTCGTCGGTGGACGAGCCGGATTTTTGCATCCCGTAGTGCAAAAACCTGATGCTTCCTGTCACTGTGTTCGGCAACCGGCAGCATCAGGTCGGCGTGCCGCGACTCCCACATCTTGTATGTCTGGTTGTCATGCAGAATGGTGCTGACGATCCGCGATATGCGTGGCGAAGAAGAATCAGACGCGTCCTGCAAAGCGTATTCGGATTCGCTCATCAGTCTTCGATGTCTTCGAGAAGAATACTTCAGCATTATCACCCCCGACGCTTCTTTTTGTGCTTTTCAGATAAGCCTACGTCTGTCGATATAGCATAGT
>JBBKWL010000113.1:0-32212 GCA_037968975.1 Woeseiaceae bacterium
TATTGGCGGCGGCTTCGGCCGGCGGCTGACGAACGACTATGTCGCGGAAGCGGCGCTGATCTCCAAAGAAACCGGTTGGCCGATCAAGCTGCAGTGGTCCCGCGAAGACGATGTGAAGAACGACTTTTACCGTCCCGCCGGCCTGCATGAGATGCAAGCCGGCATGGATGACAGCGGCAAAGTCGTCGCATGGACGCAGCGACTTGCAAGCGCGAGCAAATATTACCGGCGACCCGACATGCCGGATGAGAATCTCTGGGAAGCGGAGCTGTATCCCGATGATTTTCCACGCAGGATCGTCGAGAACTACCGCCAGGAATATTTTCACAACGCCATCGGCCTGCCGCGTGGTTCGTGGCGGGCACCGGCGCATACGGCCAATGCGTTTGTTGTGCAGAGTTTCCTCGACGAGCTGGCGCACGAGACCGGGCAGGACCCGCTGCAGCTGCGAATTGATCTGTTCGGCGAAGAGCGGGAACTGGAGTACGGCGGCCATGGCGGGCCTTTATTTAATCCCGGCCGGCTGACGCGCCTGACGAAGTTCGTCGCCGAGCGCATCAACTACCCTACAAAGCGACCGAACGGCCGCGGCGTTGGCCTGGCGGCGCATTTCACGTTCGGCGGTTATGCGGCGCATGCTATCGAAGTGCAGGTTGACGAAGACGGGCGGCTGGTTATCGAACGGGTTGTTGCAGCCATCGACTGCGGCTTTGCTGTGCACCCGAATGCGGTGGAAGCACAGCTGGAAGGTGCGACGATAGACGGACTAAGCACGGCGCTGGGTCTGGAGATCACGGTCCGGGATGGGCAAGTGCAGCAAAGCAATTTCCACGACTACCCGCTGGCACGGATCGCACAGATACCGACCGCGTTCGAGGCGCATATCCTGCCTTACGACGACAAGCCGACCGGTGTGGGCGAGATGGGCATTCCCTCAGCCGCTCCCGCACTGGCGAACGCGATCTTCGCGGCGACGGGCATCAGGATCCGGCGCTTGCCGATAGGAAAACAGCTACAGGAAGCAATGAAGGCGTAAAAAGGAATTACGCGACTAACAACGCAGCACCTGTAGGAGCGGCCCCAGGCCGCGATCAGCGAATATAGCGTCGCCGCGGTCACTGTCGGGACAGAAGCGGACCTATGACGTGATGCTTGCCCAAAGATAGATTGCGAACGCAAGGCCACTTGAAACCGTTCGTACGAGATGTCGCGGCGCCCACAGGTTAAGCAATTTTTCTGTCTCCGTCTCCGGACGCGCCGTTGCTGTATCCAGCAGCTGGTCGTTAATCGGTTTGAGAACTATCAGTGTGAACGGTATTACGAATATCAGGAACGCCGCACCGAGTGCCCAGAGGATATTGTCAGTTAAGTACCCTTGAATAAGCCCACAAAGAGAACCTCCGAGCGCCGACACAATCTGCATCGGGGCCGCCAGGCTATACATGGGTGGAAAAAACTTCGCCGCAACTGGCACTCCCGCTTTCATCGATGCCGGATGCTGGGCGATAGAGATGTACGCAGCAGCACCGAAAAATGTTCCACATAAAAAAAGAGCTAAAAATTCTGCAAGAAACATCGGAAGATCCTCAAGTGTTGCTAGTAGCGTCTAACGTTCTGAAAATCACGAGTAGGTCGATATTCATCGAGTCGTTCGATAGCTACTTCCTCCGTCATTTCATGGGTAACGAGCTGCCCGACAATCGGTGCCAATGAAACGCCACTGTGCATGATGGCAATATAGACATCAGAGCGAGCCGGGGCAGCGCCCAGAACAGGATGGCCATCAAGCGGTAGCGGTCGCCAGCCGACGTAGGCAGTGTCGATTACTGCATCCGCCATATCAGGGACGAACTGCTTTGCGACACTTAGCATGCGGTTGCCGTGTTGCTGCGCAATTTCCGCAGCAGGAAAATCATTCGGGCGACCGTCGAGACGAAGCTCATGCGCTTCGTTTCGCGGAGCACCGTCCTGTTCACCGATGACAATACGACCATCGTCACGCTGGTGCATATGAATTCCGGGGGCGGCAATGACGTGGTTCAGAACTCGCACCGTCGGATTCGTGATGGCAATAATACCCGGCGTTGATCGTTGCGGTATGTCGATGCCGGCAATCCGTTTGGGCAAATCGAGTTCGGCTCCGGTTGCGAGAACAAGGCGGTCCGCTGCAATCGATCCAGTGGAGGTTTCAACAGAGGTCAACCTTCGACCCGACAGTGAGACATCCATGAGTTCGCTGGGGTAAATGACGGTAGCACCGAGCCCTTCTGCCGCATTGAGTAACAGTTGCGTTGCGAGGATTGGGTCAACAGCGCCGTCATTCGGTGACAACGCCGCTATCGTACCGTTGTCAGATTTGATGTGTGGCTCCAGCTTTGCAAACTCCGAGGCGTCGACCATGCGTGCCGGTTCACCCCATGCAACTTGTTCGGCAATTTGCGCAACCAGTTGTTCCTGGCGGTCCATACCATCGAACCACTCTAGTGATCCTCCCCACCTGACCGGCAAATCTAGCACTTCTTGTAATTGTCTCCAGCCCGCCAGACTGTCCTGGTTGAGCAGGTGGTAGTGTCGCGGCTGTTTAGCCCAGGTCGCATTGATCCATGCAAACGTACCCCGGCTGGCGTGAGTCGCCGGACCCTCTTTGTCGATAACGGTAACCGACGCGCCGGATTTCGCGAGGTGATACGCAATCGACGCGCCGACAATTCCGGCCCCCGCGACGACGACCCTGAGGCGTTTCGTCGTGGAAGTTGGCTGGCCGCAACCAGCTACTGCAGCGGCTGTTAATAATTTGAGAAGTGTTCGTCTATCCATGTGAGCGTCCAGAGGGAATAGGAGGCAATTAGCTGACTGCGCAGTAATAGTCCGGGCAGTAAGTGCGAACGTTTTGCCGGGCGTCTGGTTCCAGATATTCAACGTTCATCTTACGTCGGCTTGCGCTTGGCAACCAGCGCCAAGGCACTAAACGTATGCACGTAACTATCGGGTTTCGGCGCTCCGCAACGAATGGTTATTCCTGATCCGGTGTTATCCCAAGCTCGCGTTTGACGCTTTCGATATAAGAATTGAAGGCCTGATGCCGTCTGGCCATTTCAGGACTAAGTGGCGCACGATTTACGGGAGAGTCGTCAGCAGGTGCAAGTTGCTTTTCCTCATCAAGCTCGAAGACCACAACTAAATCGAACACATCGGGTATAGCTGCCAAAACGATTATTGCTCCAGATTTCCCCGGGCCAGTAAACCGGCCTCGCACAGAGTGCACCAGCCTCTCGGATAGGCGCTCGACGGAATTCGCCAACACGGTGTATTGCTGCTGGTCATACATCGCGCGTGTGAGATCACGATTCGGTTCCGGTCGCTTTACAATTCCGCTCGTATCAATTGCGCGAACGCTGACCATTAGTCGGATTCGAGAGCCACTCGCCGAATCCGGACTGCGCAGTGAGCCCCTCCACCTGATCTCACTCCGGTCAAGCGGCACAATACTATTGCGGAGCCCGTAACTAATGATCTCTATGGGTGGCCCGTTGAACGGCGTAAAGGTGATTGGCTCGTCTGTTGTTTCGAGAACATCAATATCAAATTCATAGATATCAAATTTTCCGGGCTTCGCAAAATACTGCAGTTTCCGAATCTCGAATGCATTGCGATTCTGCAATTCACGTTTTTTCTGTGCTGCCATAGGAATCAGAAATTCCCGGCTAAGAATTACTTTTGGTGGTTCGGCAGCGGCATTTGCCGGCGATGCCACCGGCTGGGCGGCATCGTCTGAATTGCTCGTACATGCTACGACCAGTAGGAAAATCGACAGGGCTCGCATCAATTTCGCAATCTCCTCAATGGAACGAGAGGGTGAAACGTACGGCCACCCAGAACACGGCATAGCTCAGAAGCAACTCTTAGAATCAGGCTCGGCGATCTGCGCATTACCGGCAGTCGTGTTGGATCAGCAGCGGTTTGTCACAAATTTTATCACCACCCCAACTCGTAACGGCCAGACTAAGACTGCGCGTGAGCAAAAGTTTAGTCTTGGACGCCAAACCGCAAACGCATTCCAATCAGTCCGACCTGTCCGCCCACGGGTTGTAGCTGCCGAAGTTCCACAGATGGCCTTCCGGATCCCAGCAAGAGTAATGTTTCCCGCCGTAATCCTGTGCTTCGAGTGGCATGGCAATCTTCGCACCAGCTGCCGATGCACGCTCGTAGTGTTCTTCAATTTTGTCGACGATGATATACGGACTCTGAAAAACCGGACCGTTGAGTGAACTCGGTGGCTGTTGCAGTCGCCCGAACTCGTCTTCATTGGCCGATCCGAGCATGATCATCCCGTTTCCTAGTGTCAGTTGCGCATGCGCAATCTTGTCGTTCTCGCCGGGAACCACGAGGTGCTCCTGGAAACCAAAGGCTGTATTGAGCCAGTCAATCATCTCGCGCGCATTTTTGTAGCGCAGCGTGGGAATGATTGTCGGTGTTGTTACAGCGGAGTTTTTCATCTTCAGCACTCACGAATTCGGAACAAACAATCGTTCAAGGTTGATGCCAGCGGCAGGCGAAATTTCGATGTAGCTTCTGCCGTTAGCAAAGCGAGAGTCAGAAACGTAGACCGACTAAGCGACAGCAATCGCCTCGATTTCAAGTAGCCAGTCTTCATCGTATATTGTAGCTATAACGACTGTAAGGGCAGGTGCCCTGCCATCGCCAAACACTGCTCGTCTGATAGCACTATTCTCTTCTCGATACCGACGATCTGCGAGAAACGTCGTGTGCTTTACGATGTTGTCGAGAGACATATCGGCGGCAGCAAGCTGAGCCTCGATGTTAGCCCACGCCAGTCTGGCTTGCCCCGCAAACGTTTCCGGTAGCGATCCATCTCGTGCGACAGGAATCTGCCCGCTTATATACAGGGTCCGTTCGCCACTGGAAACTTCAACTGCCTGGCTGTAGCCACCGGATGGTTCAGGCACCAGGTTCGAATTGATTGCTCGCTGTCTCATTTGTCTCCTGCTTCTGCACTTCTATTTGAACGTTTGCCTCGGATTCATGATGAATAACTTTATCAGCTGCAAACATCACTTCATCGACGAGTTCGGACTGTAGCAATTCGCCAAGCGGTCACTCAGCCCCATCTATCCAGAAACTTTGGATGCCTCCGCGCTCCCTGGCGACGGTCTCAGTTCGGCGGGAAAGATCACTCACTGACTCGTCAACTGCTTGAGCGCGGCCGGGTCTACGGCATTTTCAAACACATCAGCCTTGAACTCAATCCAATCAATGACTTTAGAAACTGTTGTTGAATTCTTCGTACCAGCCTCACCGAACTGCCAGACTGCGCGCAAGTGATAAGGCAATTTCACGGCACTCACATACCAGTCAATTGAACCCCAGGGATGTTTGCTTCTAACAAGGCGCGCCTCTTCGCACTGGCCATCTGAATCCGTGAATGATGATGGCCCTAACACTTCTACTTCAATGTACGCCTCGTCGTCGGAGCCAATAGAAGGCAGCCTGAAGCCTGCACCGTCGGGAACGTCCATTGACGCAAACAAATAGGGCAGGACCATGAGTCCGTAGTACTGTTCATGTTGAAGTGGAAACGACGTCAGTGTTGGCTCGGAATCGTCGGATAACGTGGTAACACGAGCCACGTTGTCACGGACATGCAAAATCTCATCCTTCGTTTCCCAGTTTCTGCCGGCCCGTGTTCTTTCATTGATCGTAGCAAGAGTACGTGCGTCAACAATCAGTTCGTCGGTGTGAGGATGAGTATTGGAAACCCAGCGAATTCGAATCGCGTCCTGCACATCGTTGGAAGTGTCGTAATAAACGGTGCGATCCATGGTGATGGAAATCTGCGGGTTCGGATACACGCCGTCGGCAAACAGACCATCTTTAAATCCACCGATACCGTCACGTGGGTCGTACAGCAGTCGATGTGGGCGAAGTCCCGATGCATCAAGTCGAAGATCCTCGGCAGAATAGATCGGTAATTCACTGGCGTCGCTCTCCTGCGCCTCTGCCGGGGAGAGCACAAGCAGATACCCTGAAATTACAACGAGCAGGTAGAAGAGAACGCGAAGTCTTGATTTAACCATCATTTGAACTCCAAAGTTTTCTCGACACAGACCAGCGCCAGCAGGCAACAAAGGTTTATCCGTTTGCTCGAAGTCGGCAGCCGGCATTCTAACGCACACTATGCCGCCGTCTTGCCACGGCCGTTAACTGGCGCGGATTCATAATACTTACTGATCGATTAGCTCCGATCGTTCGCAGAGTGACGACTTATCACCTCTCTTCCCGGTAAGCCTTTGCAGGATACCCGAGGCCATCCTTGCTCCAAACGATATTCTTGTCGCTGTCGATCTCTATCACGCGGGCGTTTCCGGTATCGGCAATCAACGTGTTCCCGTTTTTCAGTCGCACCGCGGAATACGGCGCCTGCACGAGTTCGTCACCGACCTGCCAGACGACATCGCCCGAGCGATCAAGTTCGACGATCTGGCTTAAGCCCCTGATGGACACCAGCGTGTTGCCATTCTCAAGTCTCTGGACGTATACAGGACCCAGGCCGTCAAACAATTGATTCTCTTCCGGACCCAGGTTTTCGATCGCCCACACTTCCTCTTTACTCGCGTTGACCTCGAACACCCGGTTTGTGCCTGCATCGGCGATAAGGGTATTGCCGTTGGCGAGGCGCTCGGCCTTCCAAGGCCACTTCAGGTCGAGTATCTGCCATACGATGTCGCCGGTTGCAGTGAACTCTTTGACAAACCCGGGCACATCGTCGTCCCACCCTGCCACCAAAATATTCCCGTTCGGCAACACCTGGAAGGCGCAGGGGTAACCGCCTACCGGGATAACAGCGAGCGTTTCGCTGTTCTGCGATATCCGCCAGAGTGCATTTTCCCGGATGAGGCTTACCCAGTAACTGCCATCTTCCATGCGAACCGCGTCGTAAGGCATTTTGAGCATGTTAGTTTCGAAGATGACCGATTCATCGGCTGCAAGGTGCAGAAGGCGGCCGGGTGGGTAATCGCGATTACCGTCAATAAGCCCGGGTATCTCATCGACAATCAGTGTCGCACCCTTGAGATCGATTGGATCGGACGATGGATTATCGTTTTTTTGCCCCGAGTGACTGTTGGTGAAAACGAGTAGACACAATGGAACAAGCGCACAATGAAGAAATATTCTTGCAACTTTGTTTTGTCTCATTTGGCTGTCCTTCAAAGAGCACGGATTACGAGCGTAAGATTTAGCGACGCAAGTCATGGCCAGCGTTCATCCAATCGTTGATTCAGCCACTCCCACCATTCATAAGCCCGAGGATTACGTTTCTCTCGCCATTCCTCGACCCAGACAGAAACTTTGGTCCAGACGACTCGCGTAACGCCTCCCATGAGGTCATTAACGATTTCCAATGGAATCAGTCCTCGATGAACCATCACGCCGACACCCTCAAAGAACATGCCGACTACGAATGCCATGTCTTCGAGCTCGGCATCGTTGTCGTTCAGCCTGTCAGCGTCCGCGTGGTCGGGGAGTAACTGCAGCGTTTTCAGCGCCCTTCCGAATTCAGGCGTCTGCCAGGCCCTGATCAGCTCGACTGCGGCGAGTTCCCTGCGTTGTTGTCGAAGCTGTCGAAGCTGGATAATCGCAAATACGATACCGGCAACGATCGACACGAGCCCCAGGATCTCGGCGTAATTCGCCAGCGTGTCCAGATTCGGCACATTCCCTCCGACAATCGTCTAATGATCGTTCTACAAAAGCATCCAAAATGATGCTACGTAAGCCAGGCTGCAATTGATGAGTCGAATGAAACCCGGGCCTCCCACCCAAATTACGCTTGTCATCATTTCACTGACTGCGAAGCAGAACTGCCCGGGAAAAACGCTTCAAGCCCAACCCAGCTGCTGCATGCTGATGGCGTCATTCCAGATCTTTGTCATGTGCTTGATGCGGTCGCCATCGAAAACCATGTGGTAAACATAGTCGGCAGCCACCTTTTTTCCCGTCGGCGCTACCGGGCCACCTGGTCCGGTCTGGGTGCCTTTGAAAACCGCCACCGCTGCGACTGATTCATCGGCGTCATCGGCTGCGAAGAACTTCAGGTCGTAGTGCCCGTCCGGTACGGGCGTGAAAAGATTTTTCATCCACTCGCAGTAAGCTTCAAGCGTCGATATATCTGCCAGGGCATTCGTCTGGGAGGAGAATGTCGCGCCGGGGGCGCAGAATGCCTTGCAGGCATCCCATCCCTTGCCGGTTTCGCATGCCTCGAAAAACTTTCTTGCGGGTCCAAGAATTTTGCTCATTTTTTTATTCTCTTTTTGATTGGCAAATCGAACGTCGGCTAACGGCTACATTCGGCCGGTTGCGATATCTCGAATCGTAACACCTGAACGGTCGTCATTGGTGGCATAGACATTCAATGCGAGGTCTCGCCGTTACCTCATCCTTCGCCGCCATTCCTAAGGGGTACCAATTAGATGAGACGTCATGTCACACTCCGGCCTTCGGCTTGGCGAAAACGTCGATCCCTTCGCCGGTTTCAAGGTAGGATTTGAGGCTCGACATTGCCATCGCCCAACCTTGACGGACGCCCTTTTCCATACCGCTGCCCGGTTCCAGCTGATCATGAGTGACGGTCAGTCTGACCATGCCGTCATAGGGTTCGGTTTCCAAAGCGACCTTGCTGTGCTGGCCGGGGTCGTCATACTTCGACGCCGCCGCCCATGTCATGACCAACAGCTTTGCCGGCGTATATTCAATGACATCACCTGAAATATCGACTGATCGTTCATCGTTCGCACGGATGTGGTCCCAGCGCGAACCCGGCTTCCAGTCTGAGACGTTTTCGTGCCCCCAGTAACGCTTTGCAACGTCGGGATTCATGATCGCTTCAAAGACCTTCTCTGGTGTTGCGCGAATATAGATGTTGTAGACAAACCTGGATTTTTCAGTGGCCATTTTGTGTCACCTTTTGGTTATAACCGTCCTACAGCATGTTCAGTCAATATTTCTCACGTTCTGCTACCCAAACTTCGTCAAACGCTACACGTCCTAAAACCATCAAAAGATGCGCCAAGCTGAGTAAACCCGTCAAGGGGTAGTACATGCCGAAACATGCTCCCGCCTTCACCTTGTAAAACGTCCACTGGGACAGCATCTGTGCGCAGCACGGACCCTTCGATGCGGCCATTTTGTCCAGGACCCGGCGGCACCTCCTGCCAGGCGAGTTCGCCACGGTCTTCTGAGCCGGGTTCTTGACTGCCCCAGGCATCCCCGGTCTAATACCCCGCTCGTTTCCAGCGCCCCGGTAACGACCGCTTACGGCGGGCGACCGAAAGGTCGTGAGCACAGGATTCGACGGGGGTGCAGCGATCATTCGCCGCAAGGTGTAAGGCCAGGTAGCTCAGTTGGTAGAGCAGCGGACTGAAAATCCGCGTGTCGGTGGTTCGATTCCGCCCCTGGCCACCAATCTTTCCGGGTGTATTCCGGTCACATGGTTTACACCTTATTTCGGAGCCATAGTTAAATCTCTCTCTAGCGTTAACGAGCGCGGGCCGGTTCTTCCCGATCCTCGTCTTTAGCAGGGGTTTCCAAATCCTAGTGCACAACGGTGACTAGCCAGAACTGCATACCAACCTCGCTAATCCCAACAGTCTGGTCGGCAAACATCCCACTAAGGTTGATCTTGCGCCTGCCAGCTGTAAGCTACGTTCGAGTGGCTCAGGACAGCGTCATACTTACGATCTGCTCGAGCCAATCCTACGAAATCTGGTATAAGTCGAAGAAAGGGCATTCGATTTCCATATGAATTACGACCTCATCGGCGACATCCACGGCCACAGCACGCCCGTGATTGAGCTACTAGAGAAGCTCGATTACCGACTGATCAATGGCATATACCGCCATCCCGACCGGCAAGTAATTTTCCTCGGCGATTTCATCGATCGCGGACCCGAACAGCGAGACGTGATCGGCATTGTTCGGCCTATGATCGATTCGGGCAGTGCGCTTTCGGTGATGGGCAATCATGAGTTCAATGCCATTGCATATTTCACTGAAGATCCAGATAACTCAGGGCATTTTCTACGCGCGCACTCGGAAAAGAATCGACGTCAGCACCAAGTGTTTCTCGACGCCTATGAGCACGCGGACGACTACCAGGAACTCATCAAGTGGTTTCAATCGTTGCCCTTGTGGCTGGAGCTACCAGGTCTGCGTGTGGTGCATGCCTGTTGGGATCAGAACTCGGTTAAGCTTTTGTCGGTTCGAAGCACCGATGCTGTGCAATATCTGGATCACGAGTTACTAGTGAGCGCCTCCAGAGAGGGCAGCGCAGAATTCAAGGCTGTTGAGACCTTATTAAAAGGCAAGGAGATCGAAATACCCAACGGGCAGACGTTCCCGGACAAAGATGGGAATCCTCGCCACCATATACGTGTGAAATGGTGGGACTCGAACGCCCGAAATTACCGAGCAGCGTTCTTAGGTCCTGACTCCGCACTAAGCCATATTCCGGAAGATCCAATTGACGTTGATCATTTGATCGAGTACTCATCAGGTGAGCCCCCCGTATTCATTGGGCATTATTGGATGGATACCGAGCCAAAGTTGCTCGCACCGAACGTCGCTTGCCTGGATTACAGCGTAGCGGCGAGGAACGGCGGCAAGTTGGTCGCGTATCGATGGGATGGAGAGCAGGAATTAAGTGATGAAAAGTTTGTGTTCGTAACGAGATCCATTACTTGATTAACCGCGGCGGCTGGTTTAATTGAAGTCGTGTGGCGGTGACGAGTTATTGGACCGCGTATGTAGTTTCGCTACTTGGATATTTAGAATTCTCTAATCCACATCTTGAATGCGGGTGTCGCACGCACATCATCACCGTTACAACCCAGAGTCTCGTTCTCTAGTGCTTCGCGCTATGTGACCTCCATAGTTCGGAGGCTGTAGTGAAACCGAACACGGCCCCTGGCTTTTAGACTCCTCAATTTCCAGTGAAAGTCAATCAGGTCCCGGGATTCCCGCGCTGGCATAGAGTTCGTAGCACTGTGAAGCAGATCCTGACGAAATAGGCCTGTCGGCGTACCATTTTACCTATCGCATTGGCACTAAAGCGCCAGGTTACGCAAATGGCCGAACTGATACCGCCACTAAATAGCTGCCTTTCCCGGATGCAGTCCGGGGAGAAGCGTTTTGCACGCCGTCTCATGAGTCACCTCGAAGACGACTACCTGTGTTGGTATGAAACCGGTATCGGTTACCGCCCACGTTATACCGACTTCATCGTTCTACACCCGATGCGTGGTCTGCTCCTACTCGAAGTGAAGGATTGGCGCGTCGACACGATTCGGAAGGCGAATCCTGATACATTCGAACTCCTGACGAGTAGCGGGCTGAAGACGGTGATCAATCCACACCTCCAGGCTCGACAATGCTCCTACAAACTGGTGCGACAGCTCGAGAATGATCGTCAGCTCGTTCAAATGGACGGCCAACACAAGGGCAAACTTCTTATGCCTTGGGGCTATGGCGTCGTGTTCAGCAATATCACCCGACTTCAGTTTGAGAAGGCTGAGATCGGAGAAGTTATTCCGGATGTTCACACTATCTGCAAAGATGAGATGGCGGAGTCCGTCGATATCGAGGAATTCCAAAAGCGCCTGTGGGACATGTTCAACTACTGTTTCCAACGGCAACTGACACAGCCGCAGATTGATCGTGTGAGATGGCACCTGTTTCCCGAGATCCGAATGCACGCGCAGCCCGAGCTTGAGCTGCCAGGAACGTCGGCGCAAACTTTCGACATCCCAGAGATTGTAAAAGTCATGGACCTCAACCAGGAAAAGCTTGCGCGGGGCTTGGGCACCGGGCACCGCGTGATTCATGGCGTAGCCGGGTCAGGGAAGACGATGATCCTGGGCTATCGTTGTATGCACCTGGCCAAACTTCTCAACAAGCCAATACTCGTGCTTTGCTACAACGTTACTTTGGCGGCGCGGCTAAGATCACTGATTGATGAGCAGGGCGTAAATGACCAAGTGAATGTTCATAGCATTCATCGTTGGGCCACCACCATGCTGAAAACTTATAACGTGACGCCCCCAAGAATCGAGGGTAGCGACTTTGACGCAATCATCGAGTCACTCATTGGGCAGGTTGCAAAAGGAAATATTCCGCGCGGCCAATATGGTGCAGTACTCATCGACGAAGGTCACGACTTCAAACAAGAATGGTTGCGTCTGGTCGTTGACATGGTCGATCCTGAGATTGACTCTCTGCTCCTGCTGTACGATGACACACAGTCTATCTACAAACGGTCGGCGGGATTGGGATTTACGTTGAAGGATGTCGGGATAGAGGCTCAAGGTAGGTCAACCATTCTTAAGCTGAACTACCGAAACACCGAAGAAATCCTGAAATTTTCTTTCGATTTTATAAGTGATTACGTCACGCCGAATGATGGCAGCAGTAGTGGCGTTCCAATCATTGAACCGGATTCGGCCGGACGCAATGGACCGTTACCGGTAGTCGAGATTTTCAAGTCATTCGAAGACGAAGCAAGACGAATCGCGACGGTGTTTCGAAAGCTTCACAACGACCGTGGCCGTGCCTGGGCGGAGATGTGCGTGCTCTATTGCCATAGTTGGATGGGTAAAGCTGTCTGCGACGCTATGAAGGCTGCGAACATTCCGTTTACGTGGCTCAAAGACACTGAAAGCAAGCGTCAGTTTGATGTCTCAGAAAACGCAGTGAAAATCATCACGATGCATAGCAGTAAGGGTCTTGAATTTCCGACGGTAGCTGCCTGTGGCGTGGGTTCCTTGGGCGGCAATGAGGAAAGAATAGAGGACGACGCCAAACTCCTGTATGTGGCGATGACGCGGGCAACGGAGAATCTCCTGGTTACGAGCTCCAAGGAGTCGTCATTTACGGTCAAGTTGCAAGAGATGATCAAGAGACAGAAAGCAGAGGTCGCGGCTTAAGCTAGTGGTTAGTATGCCTCCTTTGGGTTAGCCCGATAGACCAGATCAGCCAGCCAGCTGGGTGGTTCTCTATCGCATCGATATCCGACAGAACGCTTAGGGATTGACGAGGTCCGGAGGCTCGATTCTGTGCCGTCCGTCATAACAGAGGCGCCAATTTACGGGTATTTTGGGCAAATGGGTATCGTCAAATACGACAAACTGCGGCGCCGTAAGCGACCAATAAAAACCAAGCGCAAGTTTGACCTTCAGGCGTTTCTCGTCGCCACAACCGCAGTTATTGTACTGGCCAGTGCAGCCGTCTGGTTAATTCGAGTCGCCCGCGACGTGGCCATTGGTTTTCGCCCAACGGAAGGGTCTCTCATCGTCAACATAAACACCGGGAGCGATGCAGAACTGATTTCTGTACCAGGGATTGGAGCGGCCCGCGCAGCGCAAGTCATTGCTGGCCGCCCCTACGAGACGATAGACGAGCTGGAGAAAATCGCCGGTGTGGCCGGTAAGACGCTCGAGAGCCTACGGCCGTTTGTCACCGTCGATGGCGAAACGCGCCAGCGCAACTAGCAAGACGGAGATACTTATGTCAGCTGCAAGCGAGACTTTTGCGCGGTCCATTCAGGATGCCGAAAACTTGCTGAAACATTTCAACAAACTCAATACAAAACCGCCACCTCCTGAAATTGAGGTCCTAAAGCGGGCCGGGCTGATCATGGCTATGACCGCCTGGGAAACCTACGTCGAGGATCGGTTAGTTGAAGCGGCCGAAGAGCGGCTACACTCACTCGAAAACGATGCCGTCGCCAGCTTCGTAATGAGCAAGCTGACAGAGGAAATAAGGCGCCTGAACAATCCCAACTCTTATCGAACCATCCAACTCTTCCGCGATTACGCCGGCGTGGACCTTTCTTCAACTTGGTTCTGGAATGGCGTTGAGTACAAGACAGTAAAGAGTCGACTGAACAATTATTTGAAGCTCCGAGGCGACATTGTCCACCGCTCCAAGCCGGATACGGCAACCAGTCACCCGGTGAAGAAAGTCGACCTTGAGAAGGCGATCAGTTTTCTGAAACAACTGGTTGACGCTACAGAGCATGCACATGCGGTTGCGTGAGAGTGAATTCGGTTAATCTCAGAACGCCACTCGATCATCGTGGTCCCACGATGACGGTCAGCGCATTTTCTTAGGCGCTTGGACGAATCGTTACGATGAGAACGGGCGCTACCCAAGATGCTCGAGAAGGTTGGATAAACGCATAGACGCTCACTCACCAATCGAATTCTTGATGGCTGGATCTTGCCTGCGTGGATTTTGCGTGGTTCGATCCTGAATAGTTCTGGCGAATAGCGCAACGAACGTCCCGGCATTTTATTATAAATAAGAACAGAATCATTTACGTTGCGCTCTAAAAATCCGTGTGTCGGTCGTTCTATTCCGCCCCTGGCCACCACTTCACTCAAGGTGTTAACCGGTCACATGGTTTACATTTTGTTCCGGACAAATAGTTAACACCTTAGAGTTCCCACGACGTGACGGGCGCTCGCCTTGTTTTCAGGTATCCCGTGGTCGCGATTCGTACGGCGACCTAAACTGTGATCGGACTCTGAAACCCAGCAGGCTTCACAGCCAGCACCGAGCAATCGATGTCGGCGAGAATGCGTTCGGCTGTACTGCCCATGAAGTAGCCGGCAATGCCGGTGCGGCTGACCGTGCCCATTACGATCAGGTCTGCGCTGAGGCGCTTTGATTCCTCGAGGATGACTTCGCTAGCGCGACCCTCGATGAGGTGTACGTTTGCGTCTACACCATCCGCCTCGAACGGCGCTGTCAGTTCGTTGAGCCAGCGCATTGTCGTCTTCTTCATATCCTTGCGCAGCTGATCGAGCCGCGCCTGATGCAGGCGCGAAGGTAAGGCGTAATGACCGCGCAATCCCCAGGCAGTCACGACATGCAACTCTGCGCCGTGGTGCGCCGACATCGACGCCGCAAGCTCCAGTATCAGTCGGTTCAGCTCGGCATTTTCGTCGCTCGGATCCGGGTCAACGGCGGCAATAATTTTCTTGTGTTTGTGCTTGCGTGTCGGCTTGACGATCCACACCGGGCACGGGCACTTGCGCAAGATTTGCATGTCGTTGCTGCCCAACAACCTCGCGATCTTGGCGATGCCGTCATTGGGCTTGATCAGTAGATCGTAGTTACCGCGGATGACCTCCTGTATGACCTCGATGAATGGCGTGCCAGTCAGGAGCTTGACCTCGATATCGCCGACGGTGTCGATGTTTCCAACCAGTGTCTCGGCATTAGCGCGCCGCTCGTCAAGCAGTTCGTCACGCAATTCGTCGGAAACAATGCCGGCCTCGACAAACGACGAAGAGATATCGTGGGCGACCTCGATCAGCGTGATGCGCGAGTTTTCGAGATCGTAAACGGATAGCGCCTGCTCGAGGGCCGTTTCGACTTCGTCGATTGGGTTCGCAAAGAAAAGGATGTTTTTGAAACGCTTCATGATTGTATGCTCTTTTTCATTTTGACGTACTGCAAACGATAGGCAATTTTACCGTGTCTTTGACCGCGAAGAACAGGTAACAAGCGTCGAATGTTACCTTCGCAAGTCGGTTGGAAGATGTCATGCAAAAGTATCATCCGGAATTGTGGATACACGGGCACACGCAAGTGCCGTGCGACTACAAGCTGTTCAAGACACGGGTCGTCTGTAATCCGCGAGGCTATCCGCGAGAGAAGGCGGATGGTGCATTTCATCTCAGCTTGGTGGTCGAGGTGCCAGGCTAGCAACAATGGGACCATTTGTGAGGCAGTGGCTTGAAATGCTTACACACCTGACTTATCACAGGCGTCAACGTTCAGGGTGATGGGGTAAATGATGTCCAAGGCTAGCGACGAATTCGCGTATTCAATAAAGGATTCAGAAAACCTGCTATTGCACTTTAATGCACTGAACACCAAGCCGCCGCCCCCGGAGATTGAGGTGCTAAGACGAGCGGGTCTGATCATGGCAATGACTGCGTGGGAAACGTACGTCGAGGATCGATTGGTTGAAGCGGCCGAAGACCGGCTCCACGCACTCGGGAATGATGCCGTCGCCGGCCTGGTAATGAGCAAGCTGATGGAGGAAATAAAACGCCTGAACAATCCAGGTTCGTCCAGGGTCATCCAGTTGTTTCGCGATTACGCAGGCGTGGATCTTTCTTCCACATGGTTCTGGAATGGCGTTGACCACAAGACGGTAAAGAACCGACTGAACAATTATTTGAAGCTCCGGGGCGACATTGTCCATCGCTCCAAGCCGGATACAGCAACTAGCCACCCGGTAAAGAAAGTGGACCTGGAAAAGGCGATCAGCTTCCTGAAGTTACTGGTTGATGCTACAGAGCGTGCGTTTGGTCCCGTATAAGCACCTAAATCCTGCGTGAATTTTGCGTGGTTCGGTCCTGAATAGTCCTGCATCGTACTGCAAATAGCGCAACGAACGCCCCGGTAACTGGTTGATAAATAACAACAGAATCAGCCACTTAGCGTTCTGAAAATCCGCGTGTCAGCGGTTCGATTCCGCCCCTGGCCACCATCTAACACCTTGTATTTCCTGGCAGCGCTCCGCGCTGTGCCGTTTCGCAAACTATTCTATCGCTGGTCGCGACGTACGAACTGATCGACAGTGTTTCCAGCTGTGAGGGCTGAGCGCAGCAGCGCCACACGCTGGCGGGTGTCCTGACAATTGCCCCGCCAGACGTCCAGGTGGTCCCACAGGCCTGATCCCGTCTTTGCTGCAAACGATAAATGGCCCCAGTCCTGTGTGGAATACGTTTGTTCAGGTAGAAGAGTTATTTGCTTACCTGGATACGTAACCGGCATGACAACACCACGACCACGGCTATTCTTCCTCCTACTGCAGTTCTTGCTGTTCTCTGTCACGGCAATAGCTGCCACTGACATGATTGATGCGTCTGTCGAGAGCGTTGGCGTCAGCACTAGTAACACCGTAACGAAGAAGGGCATTACTCTACTCGCCGAAAACTATGGGCCGTTTTCGATTGCGCTCAAAGACACCCGTTATACCCCTGTGTGCCGCTGGCAGTTCCCGCAGCCCCTTGGTCAACCAACAACCGCCGTTGCCAAAGAAAGATTGACGTTCTGGATTGAGTTCTTTCTGGATAATCAGTCGCTAGAGTTAGTTCGTTGGGATCTTGAGAAAGGTGAGTACTTCGGCAAAAAAGTAATCTCGACCGCCTTGAAGGACCTGCAAATGAATCCGGGAAAGCGCACCGTTTCCTGCAGAGTCTCTTTTCAGTACGCAACGGCATCTGACCAACCCGACGATCCCAACCCGTCGAACAACACCAAATCAACGCTGCTTTTGGTTACGAACGACAGGCTCGACCCGCTGTTCGTTGAAGAAATACCTTCGGTCACGGCAACCATCTACCCGGAATCCGCTCGCTTCGAACCTGACGTAAAGCTCGCGCTGGATATCAAGGGATCCGGCAATCCTGTCCGCGATTTTTCCTCGTTCAGGGACTACGCGAAGCACTCGGCATACACCGAACAAATCTCCTATAGCATTTCACGTCTCGCGAACGGGCAGGAAGTCGCTGTCGGCGAAATTCGGCTGACTGAGGACAGCCCGGCCCTTACCTTTTACAAAGGTGTATTCGTTGACTATGACTGGCTGGAAAAGCATAGCGCCGTTCCGGGCAAGTACCGGATACAGGCCTTTCTAAGCCAGAAACAGGTCGGTGGCGTCGTGACCGGTCCGATGCAAAAGACGATCACAGAATTCACGTTGATCGACGCCACGCCCAAACCTGGTCCTGTACCTGTCTCCGAGGGACCGGCACCGAGCATTAACGGGGCGGAGCTGAAGCCGGACCTTGTCTTCAGACCCCAATTGAACATTGGCAACCACCTGATGACCTGGGATGCCAAAGTACATGAGGTAAAGGACAGCCCTACGTTATTCCGGATCGTCGATCCAGGGCGGATCTCCGGTCAGGAAACAAAAGTGCACGGTGATTGGACCCAACCCCGTTGCAAGACCAACATAGATTTCATTATTGCGAACAACGGAGCTGTGCCGACCGGCCTCATCAGTATTCATGATATTCCGAGCGGCCAATACGATCCAAAGACAAAGGTCCAGAGCTATTCGCTTGATGCCGGCGCATCGCTCGCTGCGGGCGAACAACGTGTCGTCACCGCCGAAATACTTCTCAAGACGGGCTTGAATGAACTTGAGCTAGGAATAAAGACCCAGAAAAATGTTGAGTCAGACTATTCGAATAACGTCGCCAAACGATTTGTTTGGCTGGACGGCAACTGCCGGACTGTGGAGGCGCTGGCGCCTCCACTTAGCCAGCAGGAAATGCCGGCTGCAATCTGGTCGCTTGAGCAAGGGCCCGGCCCGCATGTGCTTGATACCGGGTTGTCATTGGCCTTTCGAGGTTACTTCGAGAACGCAAAGCCGATTCGGGGATTATCGAACTTCGGTTATTTCAGCCAACATAGCCCGCTGGAAGAGAGATTCCACATTGTTTTTACCCGCGTCGATTCGCTTACGGGTGGACTGAAAAAGCCGCCAGTTACAGTAGCTGAGATCACCGGGTTTGTTAACGATTACAAGACTGCTTTTGGGCAGCCAAACACGGTCGTTATCAATGAGGTGCTGTCGAGTGAGCGTCTCGCGCGGTACGGAATCGGTGTTGGAAAATACACGGCTCAGGCCTGGGTCAGTCAGCGTACGGACAACGGCCTAGTCAAAGGACCTGTATCCAGCCCGATTGAGTTTACTATTTGGGATAAGGCCACGGCCGTTTCGAAAAATATGGGGCGGTTCGCTGAACCCACAGCTGATGCGTCATCACCGCCGGTAGGTGCAAAGGCGGACGCAGCTAATCTCGCGCCACTTGTAACAACGCCACTACCGGAGCCGAATTCCCCAGTAGCATCGGCGCGCACGCCTGCGCCCGGGAGTCGTGCAATGCATGTGCAGCGTAATGAATTGCAGGCGCCGCCTAATCCGTGTCGTATAACGGTGAGTTATTACGTTCCGCAGGCACCTGTCGTCTCGGCGATATCAACCAGGCTCCTGGTCAATGACCAGTTTCAGATTCAGTGCTCGTTCAAAAAGGAGACTCGCGACGTTGAGTGGCCAGAATGCGATGATACCGCGCGAACCTCGATGCAAGTATTGAAACTGTGGAACGAAGCTGGTGGTCGCTATTCCGGTATTGTGGCGATTGACGGCAATAACGCTGGCGTGTCCAGCTCGCCCGAGAATGGAAGTGACTTTACCAACACCAGGATCTGGAGTTTCGAAGACCCGGGCGCGCACGAGGTATCATGTCAGGTTGATAACGCCTTTCACCATGCGGCCGAGGGCGCGCCGACTTTTCTTAACTCCGCCGTTTCATTCGATGTCAGTGCCCGCTCGGACGGGCTGACGTTCAGGGGCTTTGAGCCTGAATCTGCATTAACACACCCGGTCAGACCGCTACCCTCGGAGGACGCGCCGACTGCTCGCGATGGACGTTTTCGATTACGGGATCGCTTGTAATTCAGGAAAATTGCCAGGCAGGAATAGCCGGTCCAAATTCAGGGATGATCTGATTGCCAGTGGTTGGCAAAGCCCACCCATGCCGGCACAGGAGATCAATCGTCTGCGGAAGATCGCGACCCTGAAAGAGCAGATCAAGAGCAATGTGAATGCTGCGCCGTGACGACTTCCGGTAGCGAACGAGCTAAAACACCAGGCTTGGTCTGTCCTGAAGCCTTTGATGACGCTTGCTGACACAGAACGGGAATACATCGACCGCGTGCATGCCGGCGAGCTTTCGCCGGAGGGACTGTTTCCCGATGCTGAGGAATTGGCAAATCGTTTGAGGCGTCATCTCGACAAAAAGAGCTAAAACATGTTGAGATCTTCGTCGGGACTATGCTCCGCGTATCGGAAGCTTGTCCGAGAAGGGCTTTCGCGTGAGATCAGTGAGACGATCCGTACCTCACTCAAGCGCAACCAGGTGACTGGCAATCCCAGGTTTCGGAAACGCCTGGAGAAGCGGCTAGGCAGGCGATTGTCGCAAGCGGGCCCCGGGCGGCCGCGGAAATAAACCTGACACCTTTTCTCCGCCTCTTTTCTCCTCAAAAATTCTAACATTTTCAATGAAATACCGAACAACTGACGTCCGCCTGGTACGTATCGACTTCGGCTCGTGGCGGGTATATGCTCAGCGTGGTTCGCAGATGGAGTTGTTCAGATCGCCTCGTTAAGCGGGCTTTGGCAATCACGGTCCGGCGAGGCAGCAATCTCCTGGAGATACACGGTATGGCCGAGAATCTTGTCAACGGTGTCGATGTCAACGCCTTAGGGGCAATCATTTCAAGCTTCCAGACCGATCCGGAATCGGCAGAGTTTGAGTTCCGCAGTTCGACGGACTGGCAAACTGGCGCCGTCGTCAATTCGAAATTCACGGGTCACAAGCGGAAGGGCGTTAACAGCGCCAGAGTAAAACCGCACCAGTTGGGCGGTGATGAGCCGCAGGCGCTGCTGGGAACCGGTGAACACGTCGGTCCGGCAGGGCACTTGCTGCACGCAATGAGTCATTGCCTGACGGTGACGACGGCCTATCACGGTGCCGCGCGCAACGTAAAGCTCGACTCGCTGCGGGTCGAGGCCGAAGGCAATCTCGATTTGCAGGGCTTCCTGGGGCTGAATGACAAGGTCAAGCCCGGCTTCAAGCAGATTCACCTGAAAACGTATATTGATTCGCCGAACTCGAGCGAGGACGTCCTCGAACTTTTCCGCTATGCGCAAGGGCGCTCCCCGATCTGTTCGACCGTTCGGCAACCGGTGAACGTCACCTGGGAATACGAAATCGATGCCACTGATGCCGACCCGGACACGGCAGACGATCGCCACGGCGTCAGCTACCCGGATCTTGCGGCGACGGTACAGGCGGTCACCGAGAAACCGGTGCTGGCGAAGTGCACGTTTTATGCGACGACTGAATGGCTGGGCGGCGCGAAGATGAAATCGTCGCACAAAGGGTTCGACCAGGCCGAGGGAGAGCTGCTGATGCAGCATCGGGAAGAAGTCCCTAAAACCTACATCGGCGATGAACCTATGGCATTGCTCGGCTCCGATGCCGGGCCGTCACCGTCCGAAACGCTGCTGCATGCCATGGCGAACTGCGTTTCCGTGACCACGTCCTATCACGCTGCCGCCCGTGCAATTCCGCTCGACAAATTTGACGTGGACCTGCAGGGCGACATGAACTTGCAAGGATTTGCAGATCTCGACGACAACGTGACTCCCGCCTATCGAGACATTCGGGCCAAGGTCCAGATCAAGGCCGGCGGGGCGAAAAATGACATCGCGGAGTTCCTGAAGTTTGCGACGTCGCATTCGCCGATGTGCGACAGCGTCAATCGTCCGGTCGACGTAACGTTTTCCCTGGTGCACAACGGCAAAGCCATCGCCTGACGGCCAGCAACCCGCTGTGCGGCCTCGCAAAGGGGGCCCTAAAAACACGCAGAACAACAACTGGAAGTGCGTGGTTCCTGAGCAGGGCAACAAAAAAAGGGATTCGGATCCAATAAAATACATTGGGTCCGACCCCTTTCATCCCGGGTGCCCCTATAGCGAAAACAATTGCAAAAAATAGTTTACCGGCACCGGGTGCCCTGGCCGCCGAGATCGTTGATAATCTGAACGCAGCTTCAGCACAGGGTTGATGATCGGCGACAGAGGAAAAGCGGACAGCACATACACAAAAAAACAAAAGAACAAACTCATTCCTGCTCGACAACGTCCCGCCTGTTAAAAGGTGACGGATCCATTTTGTCCGCTTACCGAATCGGATCCAATTCCTTAATCAATCGGTTGAAGAAAACCGTGGTCAGGCCCCATCGACATCGCACGCGAAAATAAACCTGACACCTTTTTTATTTTCGCGAAAGCACCGCATGATTTACCATAAATAATGTCGCGTAAACTCGCGCATGAATGTAAACCTAGTCCGCCTGTGTTGGATACTCGCATGGCGAGGGCTCTTTACGCGGGGATGAAATTCGCGGGCCTGGCATTTCCTACTGGCCGACCAACTGATGAGGCAATTTATACCTCACTTCAGATTTCTGGAAATCGGCCGATAACCCCTGGAGGTGCCGGAGGTTCGACATGTCAAAAAATGGTCTGTGGAAAAGCATTTTCGCACATCAGGAAAAAGTCAGCGTCAACGTGAGCGGCAAAGCCGAGCTGCTCACGGATACGCAGGCGTTCCGCTTCAAGGAAATCAGTGAGGCAAGGGGCACGCCGCCGCAGCCCAC
Source organism: Woeseiaceae bacterium (assembly GCA_037968975.1). Taxonomy (GTDB): domain Bacteria; phylum Pseudomonadota; class Gammaproteobacteria; order Steroidobacterales; family Woeseiaceae; genus UBA1847. The sequence continues at coordinate 22,333 of JBBKWL010000113.1, forward strand.
TTATCGCAATCCGCTCAAGGACAGTTTCGACCAACTCGAGGATGCCGCGTTTCGCCTCATGATCTCCGAAGATAAGGTACTCGCGAGAGCTGCCGCGGGTGGTCTGCAGTTGTATGTGAACGTCGCTGGCCAGTCGGGATACTGGTGTCGACGTGATCACGAGGGCAACGTCAGTCAATCATCAGTGGTGACGATAAGCAGCGGTCACCTCAAGTTACGCTCCAGGGCCTGTGCCGATCTTGTGGAACACGGCCACGCGATCGTGCATACACTCGACCTCTGTAATACACATGGTGAGTCACGGGCTGGACTTGACAACTATACCCTTGCGAACCTGCGCGCCTGGGGTCCAGGGGACAAGCAGTTCTTCCTGTCGCAGCCGCTCAAGGTCGAGCGCAACGAGGTTCTGCTTCTGCCGTCATGAAGAAGCGCTTCTCTTCATCCGTCTTGTGTATGACGCCTGTCGAGAATCCAGACGAGTACGACTAACGCGCCGAAACAGGTATAAATTGCGGTGAAGACCCACGGCTCCGCCTCGTAAAACAGAACCTTGTGCAACCAATGTTCGACAAACGTCTCCTGATAAACAGACTGCCCTGCAAGTCGACGCAAATCGTTTTCCCAGACAGTCAGCGGACAGCGCTGCCCGAACCAGGCTTGCAATACGACGATCCCGATCGCCGCCAGGTGCGTTATACGGAATATTCGATTGTGTATCCATGACCACCGGGCCAGATGACCAACCAGTATCAGCAAGAAGCCAAAGACGACAAAGACCACGAACGCGACGTGAATGACCAGCAGGGTATCCGCCAGCAAGCTGTACAGGGTCGCGTCATTCATCTGCGACCAACGTCGTGCGTGAATCTTGCGTGAGTGGGTTGTGCATCTTTATGCAGTGTAGCGCAGGTGCCAAACCGCTCGACAAACAGCACTAGAACATATCAAGGTCTTCCTCAGGACTATGCTCCGTCATTAACGAAACGGTGACCAGAAGCGGCAGGCTGACAATCCATCCGAGATATGATGCGGAGAGTCCGAAGGGTTCGTCAAACGCGACCCAGGCAAGCGCCGAAAAACCACCGCCGAGCATGCTCCAGAACGCCCCTTTTGCCGTTGTTCGCTTCCAGAAAAGCAGGCCCAGCATCGGGAAGAACAGGCCTGCTGACCCAAAGGTGTATGCGTACAGAATCAGGTCGAGCACGTTCGGTACGAGCCAGGCCATACCAATGCCAAGCACGCCGAGCACCAGGGTCGCGATGCGGGCAACCATGACGATCGACTGTTCGCTGGCGTCAGGCCGCAAATAACGGCAATAGATATCGTTGGTAAAGATCGCAACCGGGCCCATGAGGACAGAGTCGGCCGTGGACATGACAGCGGCAATGTATGCGGCAATCACAATGCCAGCAAGGCCGGCGGGCAGAAGTTCCATGATCAGCATGGGCGTTGCGAGTTCCGGGTCCGCGATATCAGGCATCAGCATGCGAGCGATCAGGCCTACCAAAGTGCTGCCTATGGCAAACAATGGCCACTCAATGGGCACGCCCGTCAGGAAGAACGCCCGCCGCGCAGTTTTCTCGTCGCGCGCGGCGATGATGCGTTGCATTGCGGCGATGGAAATAAACCACACGGGGAAGATTGCGAAAAACCAGCCGGTTATTCTTTTCCAGCCGATCGCCCCCCAGTCGACCAGGGACTGTGTTTCCGGACTGGCGGAGAAGTGTTCAACAATGCCGCTCCAGCCCCCCACTGTGTAAAGCCCGATGGGTACTGTGATGAAGACGATGCCGATCAACAGCACCACCATCTGAAAAACATCGGTGTAGATAACCGCCTTGAGACCCCCTGCGGCTGTATAGATGAGGATCACCGCACCGGAAATAATGATGGCGACGGTGAGGTCGATCGCAACGGTTGCCTGCAACAATTTGGCGCCGGCAATTATCTGGCCGCCAACAAACGTAAACCAGGCGATGCCAATGACAATGGCCGCGACGGTTCCGGTGCGGCGATCAAAGCGGGACTCGAACAGGTCACCGGTGGTCAGGCCTTTCACGCGATCCGCCCAGCGCTTGACCTTTGGCACCATCAGGAATGAAACGAGGACAACGCTCAGACCCGAGATGGCAATTAACCACGATCCGGAAATACCCAGTGTGAAGCCGAGTCCGCCCATGGCAATACTGAAGCCGCCGCCGAGGTCCGTTGCTGCGGTGGAAGCGGTGGTCTGCAGGAGATTCATGTTGCGGTCGGCGGCGAGGAAAGATTCGCTTTCCCCACTGCCGCGTTCCCTGCGCGCAATGCGCAGGCCGATCCAGATCAGCACCACAAAATAGATGCCGATAGCGATCAGATCGAGGGTATGTAGCGAAGTCACACCGCTACCGCACAGGTAATCTTGACTTTGTCTTTCATGGCTTCTCTGTCAATCAATCGAAAAGCGTCTGCCGCGTTATGATCTCACTATAGCCGCGACAGAGCGACCCTGGAAAGGTCGCTGAATTCGATACCCGACGTGCGGATGACCCTCGCTCTCCGCGCAGCGGCAACAGATACAAGAAGTGCAGCTTCGCTTTCCGAATTCGCTTCGCAAACGGAATTCCGTTTTGGCCCGCTGTCACACGAATGCCGTGCGTGCGGTTGTGCCAAGTTTCGAATAGGCAAATCCAAGCACGGCGCCATAGACCACGTGCAACATCAACGTCATTACGGGCGCGGCCATTCCCATCTTTAGCCCGAACAGACCTGCGCCGGCCATGGGCATGATCACAATCATCATCATTACCCACGCCGCTATGCCGAAACTGATGGCTTTTGAAACGTCGGACGGACCCGGAAGAAAGCTGAGCGTCCACATTTTCGAAAGAGATGCGCCGATTTGTACGCTGCATCAGATCAATCCTGTAACCATTTTGGTCCCGGAGGCAACTACCTGTTGTACGGGCGAACGTACGCCGCACGCTCAGGGTTAGTCTTCGCCACCAATTCAACGAACCCTGGCGCGAGCTCGGTTCGACAGGACTCCATATTTGGGCAATACCGAGCTGAAGCAGGGCAACATGCCAGATTCAGAAAAACGCATACGAATTCGACACAAGGGGTCGCAGCTGCTCCTCGCCGACGGCCCGTTGGGGTGGGGTATTACGCCATTTGAGGGCAATTTGTACATTTCCAGGAAATACCTCAAGACGGATCGGTTCCGTATCAATTTCCTGCCAGGATTGTGCGTTTACAAATTTCTCTATGTATGGCTGGACTTGCATCTGGACGATCAGAAACGTGTTCGAAATATAGGCTGGTTATACTGGCTGCCAAATCCATTGCTGCCATTTATCTGGTTTCGCGTGGCGGTTCCTCGCGAACATCCAGAGATTGACATTAAAGAGTATTGATTCATGCAACTTGTGTGGTGCTGACGACAACTAAGTCATCGCATGCGGAGACTTCCCACCGGACGATACACATCTTATGCAGACTAAAAAAATCACATTCAACAGCGACCGTGGCGAGAAACTTTCCGGCTTACTGGACTTTCCGACTGGCTCACCGCGTGCTTTCGCGCTGTTCGCGCACTGTTTTACGTGCTCGAAGAATATCAAGGCAGCCGGCAATATCAGTAAATCTTTGACCGACGCGGGCATCGCCGTGTTACGTTTCGATTTCACCGGCCTCGGACAGAGTGAGGGTGACTTTGCTGACACGAACTTCTCGTCCAACGTCGCCGACCTGCTGTCGGCAACCGGTTACCTCGAGGCGGAGTATCAGGCACCGACTATCCTGATCGGCCACTCTCTCGGCGGAACAGCAGTACTGCAGGCGGCACCGCAGGTTGCATCAGCCGTTGCAGTCGCAACTATTGGTTCGCCTTCCGATCCGCTGCATGTCCGGCACCTGTTCGATGGCGCGGCCAGTGAGCTTCAGACTCGTGGCGAAGCCGAGGTGAACCTCGGTGGCCGCCCATTCAGGATCAAACGCCAGTTCCTCGATGACCTCGAACAACATGACCTGCCAGGCAAAATCGGCAGGCTTCGCAAGTCCCTGCTGATCATGCACGCGCCACTGGATGATGTTGTCGAGATCGATAATGCAAGCACACTGTTTGTCGCTGCAAGACACCCAAAAAGTTTTGTCAGTCTCGACACCGCGGATCATTTGTTGAGTCGCGAGGCCGATTCCCGTTACGCCGGCAGTGTGCTGGCAGCCTGGGTTTTAAGGTACCTGCCCCAGGTCGATGAAACAGCGCCGCTGCGCGGCAACACCGATGAGGTCGTCGCCAGAACTTTTATTGATGGGTTTCGGACCGACGTCATCGCCGGTGCCCATGCGCTGGTTGCGGACGAGCCACTCGACGTTGGCGGAACAAATCTCGGCCCATCTCCATACGAACTGCTGTCAGCGGCGCTTGCCAGTTGCACCTCAATGACGCTGAAGATGTATGCGGCACGCAAGAATCTCGACCTGAGTGCGGTCACCGTGAGCGTGCGCCATGGCAAGATTCACGCCGAGGACTGCAGCGATTGCGAATCGAAAGGCGGCAAGATTGACGAATTCCAGCGCGAATTGACAATCGACGGAAACCTGGATGCCACAGAACGGGCAAGATTAGTGGAGATCGCTGACAAATGCCCGGTGCATCGAACGCTACACAGCGAGATCAAGGTTCGCACACGGTTGACGAAAGATGTGTGAGCTGTTCGCGATGAGTAGCCGTTCGCCGGCGAAAGTAACGTACTCGCTGGAAGCTTGCTCGAAAAACGGATCCAGGCTGCGAGACAACCGGGATGGTTGGGGCATGGCCGTGCTGAACGATGTTCACTCGATCTGCGCGATGTTCTCGAGCAGCCTTCGTGGGCTACGTCGAACGCAACTTAGAATTATCACAAAGTAATGTCGTGGTCTTACAAACTGGCAAGGCATTTACTCTGCTCGCTGCTTGGCAGCCTGCTGATACTTGCCGTCGCTGGATGTGCGCACCGAACCTGGAATGACAGGATCGACCAGCCCGATGCGGCGCAACGCTATGATTTCCGCAATCGCTTGCCACAAAATTCCGAAGATCTGTTCGTGGTGCTTGCGTTCTCTGGCGGTGGCACACGTGCTGCCGCCTTCAGCTACGGCGTGTTGCAGGCGCTCCGAGATACCACCGTGACCGTGGATGGCGAGTCGCGACGGTTGCTAGACGAGGTCGACGTCATTACGTCCGTTTCTGGCGGCAGCTACACGGCAGCCTATTACGGTTTGTTTGGAGAGCGCATCTTCGACGATTTTACTCACGACTTCCTCTATCGAAATTGGCGAGGAGAACTGATAAGGCTGGCGCTACGTCCAAGCAGTCTGATCGCAATGTTCTCCCGCCGCTACAATCGCAGCGATCTGGCCGCCGCCCAAATGGGGCAGGCGCTGTTCCAGCAGTCCTCTTTCGCGGCGATGTCCCGCAACAATCTACCGTTCATTGTCATCAATGCAAGCGACCTTAACAACGCTACAACATTCTCGTTCATCCAGGAGCAATTCGATTTCCTGTGTTTGGACCTGTCCAGTTATCCAGTGGCCAATGCAGTCATGGCTTCCTCGGCCGTCCCTGGGCCGTTCGCAAGTATCGCATTACGGAACTACGATGATTGCAGAGAACGCAATCAACCCTGGATCGCGGAGGCGCTGGAACAAGACGACTTTCTCGCACGGCGTCGCATGGTTGCTCTCGCGCTGGAGCGTTACTTCCATCCGGAACAGATGCCGATCCTGCGCCTCGTGGACGGTGGAGTGACCGATAATCTCGGCGTGCGCGGCTCAATGATGAGCCCGGTCGCGCAACTTGGGAATGTGGCGGACATGGCCGGTGCGTTCACGCCTGAACAGTCGCAGCGCGTGCAAAACGTGCTGGTCGTCGTCGCCAATGCCCAGGTGTATCAAGAGACAGACTGGTCGCTGCAGGGGAGTGAACCTGGCCTCGTCAACATGTTGCAATCATCGTTCGATGCGGCGCTCGGCATACTCAACACTGAAACAGTATCCATCACGAAGCGGGAGTTCATGATGTGGCAGGACCACGTGAATGACATGCGCGCCCCCGATGAACCGAAGGTGAAAGTGAGCTTCACGGTCCTGACCTTCGACCAGATCACCGACACCGCGGTGCGTGAACGTTTAAACGCGATACCGTCAACATTCCGGTTAAGCCCTGGTGAAGTCGATGCATTGGTTGAAGAATCCGGGCGTATACTGCGCCAGTCTAGCGAATACAAGAGTTTCCTTGAGAATATCAGGTAGGGGCCTCCGGGCCCGTAGAGATGGGGCTAGAGGAACTTGCAGCGATCTGGACGTCTGCGTGTTGGGTAAAGTGTCCCTCCTGGAGGTAGTGAAGGCGCTGTCCCAAGTCCAGGAAACATTGCAGCGGGAAGTCAACCCGGTCGTCATGACGCCGAAGAAATTTTCTGATCTATCGAGAAAGAAGGATCGCTTCGTGCCTCGCGTATTGAGCGAGCCAATTTCGTTTGTAAAGGCAAATAGCGATGAGCTTGCAGAACTTACTAAAGATTGGGCAACTGGAAGAGCATGAGACAGATGCGCCACAGGTAAGCCGAATGCTCGAACAGCGACAAGCTTGCGTGAGTCTACTACAAGCAATATTTATGAACTTTGCTACCTGCGCATGCCGACGTAGGCACGCATGATCTCCATCACGTCGTCCGCAACATAGGTGAGTTCCCAGTCACCCGTTCTCTCTGCACCAGGATAAAGGGCCGCTCCCCGGTAGATATCCTGTTCAGTCTTCAGGGTCAGCACGAGTGTATAGGGCGCCTCAAGCTTGTAAGGCTCAAAGTCGTCCAGCCTTCGTAATGCGCGTTCCACGCCGGCCTGAATCTGTTCGCGGGCCACTTCCGGGTGAAGGTTGAGCGCTGCCGCGCCGATGCCTTCCTTGACCGCGACTGTCTCGACCGTGCCCAGTAATTCTTTCGCCTGATCGCAGACGGCCTTGTCGCCTGCGACAAAAACGACCGGAACATCAAAGTAGCCGGCCATCAACGCGTTGTAGCCGGTCTCGGGCATTGAGATCCCGTTGATACTTACGTCAGTGACGTTTCCCGACGAGGTGTGATCCAGAACACCATTCGGTGTCCCCGCCCTGGCGTGATAACCGACGTATATCGCCGCATCGAAACTCTCGTCAATGCCCTCCATCATGTACATGGGGCCCTCGGACCAGTCGCGCAGCAGTTTTGAATTCCGGTTCAGCATCTCTGGTAGCAGGTTCAGTGCTGTACCGTGCGAGTCACGAACGATAATCTCAGTAGCCCCGGCCGCGAGCGCACCCTCTATCGCTGCGTTGGCTTCACGTGTCATCGTCTGCCTGAAGTAGTCGTAGTCTTTGCCGCCGCGAGAGGCGTCGTCGACATTAACAACGCCTGTAATGCCTTCCATATCGACGGAGATGAATACCTTCAATCCGTCGCGGGTCTGCGCGCCGGCGCTGCCGACCAGCACCAGGGTGAAGAGCAAAATCTTGGTTATTATCTTGAGCATAGATCCCCCGTTATACATATTTTTGTGATCAAGGCTTTGCCAGAACGATAGCAAACAGTGGGCCGCTTGATCGAACCGAATAGCGCCAAGGCACGCCGATAGGTGTGATCTTCAGAAATTCCCGTGATCTGGGTCGAACCGCGCGGCACTTGGGCAGCTTATCGTTGGCCGCAATACTCAGTCCATCGCGGCCAGCTTCAAACGCCACTGCTTGCAGCACCGCGCGAGCGGGCGGGCCCCGATTCAGTGGTAACAGGACATCGTGCCGTCGGGTTTGAAAGCGTTGACGATGCAGCCGTAGCCCGTTCGATCACCCCGCGATCGACACGCATGAGAGCATGCCAGATTATGAGCGAGCGAAAATCCGCATCAAAAATAGGCTGATGCGGATTTCGACGGGGCTTTAATCGCGACTGTCCGGGTCCGCTGGCGTTGGGTCCGAGCCGTCGGACATCTTTCCGAAGTCCCGGCTGTCATTGCCGTCTTTAACCTGACCTCTGTTATTTCTCAACCCTTGCGTGTCGAAATCGTCGTTAAACAGCGCGACAGACCCTGAAGACAGATCGTCGTCGCAGATGTCGCCTTTTGCCGGGCCTTGACCCGACTCTGGCACTGGCTGCGTAGTCGGCGACATCGGGGCACATGGCCGAACGACTCGCGGAATCAATACCGGAAAGTCATCGCGGTCCATCGAAACAACCACAACGTTCGCGCCACTCAAACTTATTCCATTGTCCGCCAGTACACCCGCCGGATCGTCTTCGAGCATCTTGCGATAGTCCGCATTTACCATCGCCGCTCGAACAATCCTGGCCATGGGGCCGCTGCTCAAGTCGGAAACCATTTCCTGAAGGCGTTTTTGGAATATAGCCTCCATTTCTGCGTTCCAACCGGTGATGCCATCGAACTCATCGTTATCGTTTTTTTTTGTCATTTGTGCAATCTCCTAAAGAACAGCAAGCAATCCCTCTCGTATCAATCGCCGGGTCAGGACGAGTTTAGCATTGTCGGATAAGTTACCGGGCAGGTCGCGCGGTATCCACTCCGATTCGCGCGAAACAAATGTCAACGCCTCAGAGAGCAGCATTGGACCGGACACGAAATTGCCCGGAAAGGTAATAGTGCATTGCTGGCCGCGACTCTCGACCATGGTCAGGCCTGGGAAACGCGACGTCACCGACGTGTCCAAACCTGCGTCGGACGGCCCTTTTCCCAATCGGCGTGGGCTGAAGTGCACTAATCGTTGCAGAAACTCGCGCTGCAATTCCTTGTACGCAAGATCGAGGTATTTTTCGTGAAGCACACATTCAAGTTGTGGAAGGTGTTCCTTCCAACTGCAGTCGAGTGAATCTCCCGGCATGAGGGAGCGCGGAATCTGGGGGTGATCGTTGCAGAATGCTTGAACTGCCTTCGAGATAAGCTCGTGCAGTTTGTGCGGGTACAGGCCAACCGTCAGGTGAATCGACGCGCCATCATGGGCCCTTGCGTGGTGCGGATAGCCGCTCGGAATGTAAAGCGCCTGCCCTTCGCTGAGTTGGACTTCATGTGGAAACGTCATGTCGTTTCCCGCGGGGTCACGCAAACGATCCGATTCTGGTAAAAAAATCGTCCAGTCCTTCTTTCCTTCTATTTGCAGGACAAAGACGTCGTGATCATCAACATGCTTTTGGAATCCCTGGCTCGCCGCAGGCGTGAAATACAAATTCGCCCCGATTTCGTGTTGAAACGCCGCCGACAGCCGTTGCACGTAGAGCGAGACTTGAGGGTTGCGCCGATGGACCTCCGAAATAATAATAGTCGAACCGCCATACCACGCTTCGTATACCGCTTGGGGGTTAGTGCTGGTGCGTGATTCGAATGTCGCATTGCCGCCTGCTGCGGGAACCACGGTCTTGGCAAGCGAGACGTCGCGACCGTGGCGTCGAAACGAGATCAGATCTTCGATCTCCTCTACGCCGAGCAAGTCTTCTGGCCATTTCGGGTCACCGATGAATAGCGGAAACTTCTCCCAGATGGCGGACAAAAAGGATTCTTTGCTGGCCGCGGAGCCCAACAGGTCGGATAGAGTATCGTTACTCAAGGTGGAATAACTCCACGAGGGGAAATACGCCTTCAAACGATACGTCTAGATTGCAGCCAAGTCGACCTCCTGAGCGCTCGCGTTTGATATTTCGGTTGAACTTGCGAAGGAATCATTTGCTTATTTTTGTGAAAATCCGCGTCTCTGTTCCGCGCAAATACGCGCGACTCTGCGACATCAACGGGAAGCCCATGTGTGGCCTCGTCATGGTCGAACCTGAGGTCTATCGCGACGAATTTTGCTCGCGTTCGGCCTTAACTTTTCGCGGCCGAT
>JBBKWL010000114.1:0-3108 GCA_037968975.1 Woeseiaceae bacterium
GTGCATATCGATTTACCCGCCAATGCAAGCTGCCAGTTTCATTTTGTATTGGGGGCGGCCAAGAATCGGCAGACTGCGAATGCACTTATCGCAAACGCGCAGCGCGCGGAATGGCTTGATGAGCGCCACGCATTGCTACGCCAACGGTGGGACCGTTTACTCAATACCTGGACCGTGAAAACACCCGATATTGCGGCAGACGCAATGATCAATCGATGGCTGCTCTACCAGGTGATTGCATCTAGGTTGTGGGGGCGAACTGGATTTTACCAGGCCAGTGGCGGCTTCGGCTTTCGTGATCAATTGCAAGATGTGTTGGCGCTCCTTGATACCCAACCGGACGCGGCGCGAGAACAAATTACGATCGCGGCCTCAAGGCAATTCGAGCAGGGTGATGTATTGCACTGGTGGCACGACTTGCCATTACGTGGCGTACGTACGCGCTGCTCGGACGATTTGCTGTGGCTTAATTTTGCGGTAGCCGAGTATATTGACGTGACTGACGATGCGTCCATACTCGACGACACCGCCCTCTTTTTACATGCCGAACCATTGGCTGAACATGAACTGGAACGCTACGCCGAGTATCAGCCCGGTGGGGTGCCCGCCAGCATCTATGAACATTGTTGTCGCGCAATTGATGCAAGGATTGAGTTTGGTGATCACGGCATGCCATATATCGGCACCGGCGATTGGAACGATGGACTAAACCGAGTCGGAGAAAAAGGACGCGGCGAGAGTGTGTGGATGGCGTGGTTTCTCGTTGTCGTGTGCCGCCGTTTTGCGCCGCTGTGTCGCGGCAAGGGAGATGCTGATCGCGCCGACCACTATGAGGAGATCGCCGCCGAACTGTTGCAGCATGCACAAGATAGCGCGTGGGCAGGTGACCGGTACTTGCGGGGTTACTTCGATGACGGAACCCCCCTGGGAGCGCCGGGTGACGCGGAATCGGCCATTGATTTGAACGCACAAACCTGGGCCGTGCTGGCGGATGCTAAGGATCCTGCAGCACGGCAGGCGATGCAGACCGTCGAACATCAATTGGTTGACACGAAGCATCGCTTGATTAAGTTACTAGCGCCACCATTCGCAAAAACCGCACACGATCCCGGCTACATTCGATCTTACCCGCCCGGTGTTCGGGAGAACGGTGGACAATATACACATGCCGCTGTTTGGGCGGCATGGGCTGCCGTGGCTTTGGGTGACAAGGAAAACGCGATGCGCTGGTTCGAATGGCTTAACCCGCTTAAGCGCGCACGCTCCGATGCGGAGGTTGATCACTACCGATTAGAACCGTACGTAACGAGCGGTGACATTTACGGTGTCGGAGCACTCACGGGGCGTGGCGGATGGAGCTGGTATACCGGGTCTGCGGCCTGGCTGTATCGATATGCTGTTCGTGAACTGCTGGGCTTGCAGCGCTGCGGCAACCGATTGTTTGTTAGACCCTGCCTGCCTGATTCCTGGCCACTTTTTGAAGCCACGCTCAATTTCGAGCAGCAGGAATATCGACTGCGAGTCCATGATCCGAGCCACATCGAACACGACCAGCTATTTGTCGTCATCAACGGCTCGTCGATGGATACACCGTCAATCGCGCTCGAACACACTGGCCAACAGGATGTTGAGGTTTTTGCCAGCGCGGCCGCACGGCACTTGTGGTTAGCCGAGCAACAGCAGGCTTCGACATGACCGCACCGCGCTCCGACGCTCTCGTTTTTTTCGGTGCCACTGGCGACCTGGCTTACAAGAAAATATTTCCTGCGCTGCAAGCCATGATCCGGCACGGCGATTTAGAGATTCCTATCATCGGAATGGCCCGGGCAGGCTGGACGTTGGACAAACTGCGCGAACGCGCGCGCGACAGCCTGGAGAATAACGGTGGCATTGACATGAAGGCATTCGCAAAATTGTCAGCGCAACTGAAATATGTCGATGGCGATTACGGTGATGCTGGGACGTACGAGAAACTGAAACAGGCGCTGGGTGCAGCCGTACGGCCACTGCATTATCTCGCCATACCCCCCAGCATGTTCGGCGCGGTGGTGCAAGGGCTGGCCAAAGCCGGCTGCGACCGCAACGCCCGCGTCATCGTCGAGAAACCGTTCGGTCGCGACCTTGCCACGGCGCAGGCGCTTAACCGCGAGTTGCACGCAGTCTTCCCCGAATCGGCAGTGTTCAGGATCGATCACTACTTAGGCAAAGAGGCGGTGCAGAACCTGCTTTACTTCCGCTTCGCCAACGCTTTCCTCGACCCGATTTGGAACCACCACTACGTCGATAACGTGCAGATCACCATGGCAGAGAATTTCGGCGTGCAGGGCCGCGGCGCGTTCTATGAGGAAGTCGGTACCATTCGTGACGTAGTGCAGAACCATCTGCTTCAAGTGATCGCGCTGCTAGCAATGGAGGCGCCGGTCGGACACGATCCAGAGTCTGTGCGCGTCGAGAAACAGCGGCTGTTTCGCGCCATGCGGCCGGTGGATCCGGCTTGCGTGGTGCGCGGCCAGTACCGCGGCTATCGCAACGAGAAAAGCGTGGCCGCGGATTCGCGGGTCGAAACCTTTGCCGCACTCTGCCTGCACATCGATACTTGGCGCTGGGCCGGCGTACCTTTTTACATCCGCGCCGGTAAATTTCTGCCGGTCACCGTCACCGAAGTCAAAGTGACTTTGAAGTGCCCACCGCTGGCCGTCTTCGACGAGATCAGCTCGGCAACCTCGAACTATTTCCGCTTCCGGCTCAGCCCTGAAGTGGTGATCTCGGCCGGCGCACGAGTAAAACGGCACGGCGAGGAAATGCGTGGCGAGTCGGTGGAACTAGTTGCCCGACATGAGCCGCGCAACGAACAATTGCCGTACGAACCTTTGCTGCGTGCAGCGCTGCGCGGCGATTCCTCCTTGTTCACGCGCGATGATAGCGTCGAAGCAGCATGGGCGATAATCGAGCCTGCGCTCGGCAATTTCGCACCGGTACACGAATATGAGCAAGGCAGCTGGGGACCATCAGCTGCCGCTACCGTCGTGACCGGCGACTTGGGCTGGCACGATCCAAAACCCGAGGAGCCGCCGCCGTGCTGACCCACAACAGCTCGACCCACACATT
>JBBKWL010000115.1:0-10022 GCA_037968975.1 Woeseiaceae bacterium
GGCGATACTCACCCGATGTGCAATGACGCCATCTGGTCAAACTGGTTAGCGGCTGCAGCAGCGGGCGAATCTTATTCACCTGATACCGTGGGTTACTCGTACATGCTGCAAGGTGATGCGATGGTGCATAACCACGACCCTTCGGCGTCTCAACCGGACGACAGCGGTCACTGGGTTCAGGAAGGTCCTCACCTCATGTTGCTGCTGCCAGAGAGCATGTCGTTAGAGGGAATGAACAATGACCCGAACGTTGCTGGTCCGTACGTGATGTGGGGCGAAACACCGATGCGTCACATCATGGTTCCGGTAGGCGCGCGCGAGAAGTAAGCCTGTAACTGACACTGCCGGCATATTGGTTGCCGAGTTACGAACACTGGGGTCGAACCGCGGTTTTCTTTTCTTCCGGCGATGATCGAACGCGGCCAGGGCGATAAATCCTGATTTCCCAGGACTCCTGGACTTTCGGCTGTGGGAGATTGGGCGTGAGTGGTGTAAAGCAAGGACCCCAAATTGCAGGCAATGCTACGTACAGAAGCACTGCCCAAAATTTTAGAAGCGACGCGCTCTAAACGCGCGTGAGCTTTGCGTGGATCAGCTGTGCATTTAGGTGGTTCGATTCCGCCCCTGGCCAACATTCTTTTCAGCGGCTTACTGAACGAATGCCATTTCATCAGACTATAGAACCAAGAACCGCTACTTTGGAATCCGCAGGATTAAGGGATCGAGAGTAGTGTGTATCACCAGCAGGTCCCTGCGAGCCAAGAATATCTGCATTCCAATTTGAGGTGCGAATGCGAGGGAGGCAAATCAATAATCTATTCTGTATGACGCTCAGAATCGAATATCCGTCTGATTTGCGGGCGTATTTCAATGGTAGAACATCAGCCTCCCAATTCTCGGAGCCAAGTTGACCCACTCCGTAACGGCTTGATATCCATGGTCTTCTGACCACCGATTTCAATGAGTTATTTCACGCGAAAGTAGCCAACTGATTCCAGCGGGCTTTCTGAGTATCCTTGGTTTTACTCTCAGCAATTCGACACAATATCGTTTCGAGATACTATTGGCAGCCGACGGACACACCTTGGGCTGAAGAGGCGCGCCTGAAGTCCAAAGTTAGGAGATGAGTGAATGAAGCTATTCGGAACGAAAATGGAAAACCATTGGAAGAAGAAGTATTCCAAAGGCTTTAAAGGGCACGAACCTGATAGTGCCGAAGTTGAGGTCGGGCTGAAGCAGGCGCTCGTGTCGGGTACGGTCCTGGAGGTGGGTTCCGGCATAGGGTACTTCTCGGACCTGATGCGGGAATGGGAATACGACGTTACTCAAACAGACCTGGTGATGGGCGATCAACTTGACATCACCTGCGAGGCGCGCGACGAATTCGATAATGTCGTAGCCATTGGTGTTATGCACCACATAATCGATCGCGATAAGTTTAACGCTGCATTGAAAAATATTGCGGCGATGGCGAAGCAACGCATAGTGCTTGCTGTAAAACTGCCATCCGTGCGTTTCGAAACGAGAACGCGTCATTCGTACCGCTATGCTGCATTGGACTACACGGATGTACTGGGTAGTCCGGTAAAGGTAACAGCCTGCGGTTACCTCAGCTTGCTCGAATGGGAATTAGACACCAGCGGATAACAGCCGGGAGGATCTGATTGCCTGGATATTTGGCGGACAGAATTTCTTGACGAGTCCGGTCTCGAGACCCGTACCAACTTCGAAATGCCGCTACGTGCGCAGCATCGCAGAACCCCTGCGTGAATTTTGAGTGAGTCACTGTGCATCGCCATGCACAATGATGCAGACCAGGCAACGGGCGCCCCGGTCACTTATTAAAAATATAACCACTGAGACTCCACCAATGCTCTGAAAATCCGCGAGTCGGTGGTTCGACTCCGCCCCTGGCCACCATACATAAAAAAAGGCCCCGCATAACGGGGCCTTTTGCACATGTATCTGCTTGACCAGTCCCGAACTGCCGCCGCCAGACGAGCCCGACGATGCGCTCATGCCAGAACTACTCGAGGAAGCACCCTGAGTCCACCCCATCAAGGCTGCGCTGTTGTTCGCCAGGCTGCCACCGACTTTGCGGCGCGTGCCACCCAGATCGATTACGGTCCAGTCGTTGATGTCGGCGTCGAGAGTGGCGGCGGTGTTCATAAGCTTTGTCCATGCAGCAACAAAGTCCCGCAGGAACGTTTCTTTGTAGCCGTCCAGGTTTTTGCCGGTCCGCGGCCTGGCGCGAAGGGGACAGCAATATTCACACCCGCGGCGTGAGTCAAACGTGCGTCACCGTACATAATTCCCCTACTCCGTCGCGTAGACTGCACCGTCCGCGCTGGCAGTAAGGTTGTTCGCTTGATACGGACTATGGTTTCGGTGCATGCATGAACTTACCGTGGTCGACTCGTGTCGCTCGGGACGTGACGTTGCCTGCGGCAGGCAGACCAGAATCTCCCTGGAGCAGCAACCGCATCATTCGCGAAGAGCTGTTCAGCATAGAGCGAATGGAAGAGCACGCGGCCAGCCTCGCCGTGGCCCAGCGAATCACCGTGCGCCAGCTGGGCGGCCGCTTGCTGGACAGCAGGCTAAAGGAAAATGAGGCACGCTTGCGAACGGCCTATCGAAACCTCGCCAACGCGGTTACTGAAGATCGAAGTGTCACGCCGGCGGCAGACTGGTTGGTTGACAATTTTCACCAGGTCGAAGCGCAGATACGCCAGATTCACGACGACCTGCCGCCCCGTTACTATCGTCAATTGCCAAAGCTGGCCGACGGGCCATTCGCCGGTTATCCACGCGTCTTCGGCATAGCGTGGGCCTGCATCGCGCATAACGACAGCCGCTTCGATTCCGAAACGCTGCGGCGATTCGTTCTCGCCTATCAGCGAGTCGAAGCACTGACTATCGGTGAACTATGGGCCATCGCGATCACGCTCCGGATTGTGCTGGTGGAGAACTTGCGGCGTGCAGACGACCGCATCATCGCAAGTCGGGAAGCGCTCGAAGCGGCCAACTCGATTGCCGATCGTCTCCTTGATGTCGGCTCTGATTCATGTGATCCGAACGCGCTGACCAAGTACCATGCGGCGTGCGAAACGCTCTCGCCGGCGTTCATTGTGCAGATGGTGAAGCGTCTGCGGGACCAGGATCCGCGTGTGATACCGGCGTTGCGCTGGCTCGAAAATTTGATCGCCGCGCAGGGTACCGATGCCGATCAGATGGTGCATGACCAGCATCAGCGACAGGGCGCATCCAACGTGACGGTGCGTAACATCATTACCAGCATGCGGCTAATTTCCGAGGTTGACTGGGCCGTATTCTTCGAAGCGGTGAGCCCGGTCGACAAGTTGCTGCGTGCCGGCAGCGATTTCGCTGCAATGGACTTTGTCACGCGCAATCTTTATCGCAGCGTGATCGAGGAACTTGCCCGCGGCTCAGCCCACACGGAAATCGAAGTCGCCACGGCGGTGCTCGACAAGGCGCGAGCGGGAGCCGCTATTGATCGTGTCGAACGCGATCCTGGTTTCTACCTGATCGCGCGTGGCCGCCGTGCTTTCGAGCGCGGCCTTGGCTACCGGGCACCACTACGTGACTGGTCACGCCGTCTGGGTGCCTCGATCGGGCCATGGGCCTATTTTTGTGCGGTCGCCGTACTGACAACGACCGCACTGGGGTTGCCGTTGATCGGGCTATCCCATCAGGCGGTGGGCAGCGCCAGCCTTTTGCTGCTGGGCCTGCTCGGATTCATTCCAGCTGTTGATGCTGCGCTCGCGCTGATCAACCACGTGGTTACACGCGCCATCGGCGCGACGATACTGCCCGGTCTCGAATTTATTGATGGCGTGCCTGCGTCGCAACGAACTATCGTCGTTGTGCCGACGTTGTTGACGACGCCGGTCGCAATCGAATCACTGATAAAGCGCCTCGAAGTACACTACCTCGCCTCCATGCCAGGTGAATTCTACTTCGCACTCCTGACCGACTGGACTGACGCAGTCGCTGAGCATGTGCCGAATGATGACGTCCTGGTCGAACTCGCTGCGACCGGCATTGCCCGGCTCAATCAGCGCTACGCCGCGGGCGACGAGGGCCCGAGGTTTCTGCTGCTGCATCGGCGACGAAGTTGGAGCGAGGGGGAGGCTTGCTGGATGGGCTGGGAGCGTAAGCGCGGCAAGCTGCATGAACTGAATTGGTTGCTTCGCGGCGCGACCGATACGTCATTCATCGCGGTCAATGGGCAGGCGCCGGTTGTGCCGTCCGAAATGCGCTATGTCGTGACGTTGGACAATGATACGCGGTTGCCTCGTGGCGCAGTGCGGCGACTGGTCGGCAAAATGGCACATCCGCTGAACATGCCGCGCTACGACACATCAAAGCGGTGCGTGATCGACGGTTACGCCGTGCTGCAACCCCGCGTCACGCCATCGCTGCCAGTTGGGCGCGAAGGCTCCCTGTTTCAGCGCATCGTTTCCGGGATGACCGGTATCAATGCCTACGACACTGCAGCAGCCGATCTTTACCAGGACCTGTTCGGCGCCGGGTCCTACGCCGGCAAAGGAATCTACGACATTGACGCGTTCGAAGTGGCGCTCGCCAATCGCGTTCCGGATGGTTCGCTCTTAAGCCACGACCTTTTTGAAGGCACATTTGCGCGTTCGGGCCTGGTGTCTGACATCGAGGTAATCGAGGAATTTCCAGCCGACTACACCACCGCCGCGGCGCGCAATCACCGCTGGGCGCGCGGCGACTGGCAGTTGCTGCCATGGATCTTCGGTCGTGCCGACTTGGGCACGCTCGGGCACCGCGCGCTGCCGCTGCTCGGTATCTGGAAAATGCTCGATAATCTGCGCCGCACGTTGTCCGCGCCGACCTGTGTTGCGTCGCTGATCGCGGGCTGGCTACTGCCGATGCCAGCTGCGCTATTGTGGACACTATTTGTGATCGGGACGATTTCGTTACCGCCGCTGTTGCCGGTCCTCGCTGAGGTTATCCCGCCGCAAAACAGGATCAAAAGACACGGCCATTTTCGCGCGCTGGGTGGCGACCTGTGGCTGGCGTTTCTACAGATCGCATTGGCGCTGACGTTTCTTGCCCACCAGGCGTGGCTGATGGTCGACGCGATTTTGCTCACGCTGTATCGGCTGTTCGTCAGCCACCGCAATCTGCTGGAGTGGGTCACAGCCGCTCAGACCGATGCGACACCGCGCGCTGGCCTTGCGGAAAATTACTGGAAGATGCGTGGCTGCGTTCTGTTTGCGGTTGGCACGATGTTCGTACTGACGTTGGCCGACGCCACAGCCTGGTGGGTAGCAGCGCCGTTTCTGGTGCTGTGGACGGCAAGCCCCGGGATCGCCTTGTGGATCAGCATCACGCCGCCCGTCGCGGGACACTTGCCCCTGTCGTCCGCCGATAGCGACGAGCTCCGCGGCGTCGCGCGCAGCACCTGGCGCTACTTCGAGACCTTCGTGACCGCCGACGACAATATGCTGCCGCCGGACAATTTTCAGGAAGACCCGCAACCGGTGGTGGCGCACCGCACTTCGCCGACGAATATCGGGCTGTACCTGATCAGCATCGTTAGTGCACGCGACTTCGGCTGGCTCGGCACACGCGATGCAATCGAGCGCCTGGAAGCAAGCCTGGCGAGCACGGCACGCCTGACGAAGTACCGCGGCCACTTCTATAACTGGTATGACACTCGCGACTTGCGACCGCTCGAACCTCGCTATGTGTCGTCCGTCGACAGCGGCAATCTGGCCGCCCACCTGATAGCACTGGCGAACGCCTGCGCGGAGTGGCGCGAGTCGGTGCCAAGCGACCCGGTCATCTGCGCAGGCATCGACGATGCGCTGCGCCTCGCGCGCAGTTGCCTGGCGGAGGTTGCAGGCAATCCGATTAACGCGCTGCGCCCGGATCTTGACCAGGCACTCGGCTCCTTTTCTGACGCCATGGCGTCGCCGCCGTCCATCGACAACGGACTTGCGGTGCGGTTGTCCGACCTGGCTGCACGTGCCGGCGCGGCCCAGGCCGCAACTGAAGCCCTGATCAACTCTGAACCCGATGGCACTTTCGATGCATTGCGGTACTGGGTTGATGCGGCTGCGCAAACCGTGGCGAGCTGGCGGCGCGAAGTTGGGCAGACCCCGGCGGCGCGTCTGGAGGTCGATGCGCGCTTGACGTCTCTCGAGGATACGGCGCGTGGCATCGCGATGGCGATGGAGTTCGACTTTCTTTTCGATGAAGAGCGCAGGCTGTTGTCGATCGGCTATCGCGCCGATGAAGGCGTACTCGACTCGAGCTGTTACGACCTGCTGGCGTCGGAGGCACGGCTTGCGAGCTTTTTCGCGATCGCCAAGAACGATGTGCCAACCAGACACTGGTTTCGGCTGGGTCGTCCGGTCACGCCGATCAGCCATGGCGCGGCGCTGATCTCCTGGTCCGGTTCGATGTTCGAGTATCTGATGCCGTCGCTCGTGATGCGGGCACCGGCGGGCAGCCTGCTCGAGCAGACCAGCAGGCTCGTCGTGCGCCGACAGGTGGCTTATGGCGATGCGTTAGATGTGCCGTGGGGAGTGTCGGAGTCTGCCTACAATGCGCGCGACCTGATGCTGACCTACCAGTATTCGAATTTTGGCGTGCCGGGGCTCGGACTCAAGCGTGGTCTGAGTAACAACATCGTGATTGCTCCGTATGCGACTGCCCTGGCGGCAATGGTCGATCCCCATGCGGCAGTTTTGAATTTGTCTCGGCTCGCGTCGCTAGGCGCCCGCGGTCGTTACGGTTTTTTCGAGGCCATCGACTACACGCGTTCGCGACTGCCAGACGGCGTTCCCCTGGCGATTGTGCAGGCCTACATGGCACATCACCAGGGCATGACGATTGTTGCAATAGCCAATGTACTGTTCGATGGCCGCATGCGCGCGCGCTTCCATGCCGAGCCGCGCGTGCAGGCTACTGAATTGCTGCTGCAGGAACGCACGCCGCGTGATTTGACGGTCTCTCGTCCCCGCGCCGAGGAAGTCGACAAGCCGCTGTTATCGCAGTCAACGCAACCCACCGCGGATCGCCAGGTACACGTGACCCGCACCGAGACTGTGCAAACCCAGATCCTTTCACACG
This sequence comes from Woeseiaceae bacterium, assembly GCA_037968975.1. Classification (GTDB taxonomy): domain Bacteria; phylum Pseudomonadota; class Gammaproteobacteria; order Steroidobacterales; family Woeseiaceae; genus UBA1847. Next base: position 7,132 of record JBBKWL010000115.1, read on the forward strand.
GCGCCTACTCAGTGATGATCACCAGCGCGGGTGCCGGTTACAGCCACTGGCAGGATAACGCAATCACGCGCTGGCGCGACGACGCCACGCGCGACGTTGACGGCCAGTACGTGTTCCTGCGCGATGTGCACAGCGGTGCAGTATGGTCGGCGACCTATCAGCCTTGCGGTGTCGAGCCGGATCACTATCACGTCACGTTCACCGAGGATCGCGCCGTGTTCGTGCGTCGCGACGGCTCGCTCACGACGAGCCTGCAAGTGGTGGTATCGCCGGAGGACGATGTTGAAGTTCGTCGTGTTTCGATCACCAACACAGGCCGCAGCGTCCGCGACATCGATGTTACGACTTACAGTGAGTTAGTGCTGGCACCCGCGGCAACCGATCTTGCGCACCCGGCGTTCTCGAAGCTGTTCGTGCAGACCGAGTACCTGCCGCGCTTTCGCGCCCTGATCGCTACACGACGTCGACGCGATCCGTCGGATGCGGAGGTCTGGGTCGGGCAGCAGATGACGGTGCAAGGGGAAGAGCTGCGGGCCCGTGAATACGAAACTGACCGCGCACGCCTGCTGGGGCGTGGGGGCGCGGTCCACGCACCGGCCGCGATTTGTACTGCAGGCCCGCTGTCGAACAGCGTGGGCACAGTACTCGACCCGGTTTTGGCGCTCCGCAGCAGGGTCCGTATTCCACCCGGCAAGACCGTACACCTCTCGTGCTGGACGGTCGCGGCAGCATCACGCGAAAGCGCCTGCGACCTGCTCGAAAAGCATCGCGACGCGAACGCCTTCGGCCGCGCCGAAACACTTGCATGGACCCAGTCCCAGGCGCTATTGCTGCATCTGGGCGTTACCGCAGAGGAAGCCTCTCTGTTCCAGCGTCTCGCTGGCCATGTCGTCTACGCCGAGCCGACGCTGCGACCGTCTTCAGAGACGATCCTGCGTGACAGCGGGCCGCGCAATGCTTTGTGGGCGCAGGGGATATCCGGCGACCGGCCGATCATGCTGCTGCGTATCGAACAGAGCGAGGACATCGGCGTCGTGCGCCAGTTGCTGCAGGCCCATGAGTACCTGCGCCTGAAGCATCTCGAGTTGGATCTCGTGATACTGAACGAGCGTGCATCGTCCTATGTGCAGGATTTGCAGAACGCCATCGATACCGCGGTGCGCATGAGTCATACGCGGCTGCATCTTGGTGACGGCGATGCCCATGGCGCGGTCTTCACGCTCCGCACGGACCTGATATCGGACGAAACCCGTGGCGTTCTGAGCGCGGTTGCCCGGGTCGTGATCGTAGCTGAGCGCGGCAGCCTGGCGGCACAGTTAAATCGCGTGTTGGATACGTCGAGAACCGAATCGGTAACGCCGGACACCCCGCCGCGGCCGATACGTCGCGCGATACCGTTCCCACCGAAGGCAGATCTCGAATTCTTCAATGGTCTCGGCGGCTTTGACGCTGACGGGCGCGAATATGTCGTGCAACTTCACGGTGACCAGATCACACCGGCACCCTGGATCAATGTCATCGCCAATGCGAATTTCGGTTGCCAGGTATCTGCCGAAGGCGGCGGCTATACGTGGGCGTTGAACAGTCGCGAAAACCAACTGACGCCCTGGTCCAACGATGCGGTCTGTGATCCGATCGCAGAGATCCTGTACGTTCGCGACCTGACCACGGGCGAATACTGGACGCCGACGCGCGCACCGATGTGCAACACCGATGGCCATTACACGGTGCGGCACGGCCATGGCTATAGCATTTTCGAGCATGTCGCACACAATCTGGTGCTGACGCTTCTCGTCTTCGTACCCCTGGATGACCCGGTAAAGATTTGCCGCCTGACCGTCAAGGACACCTCCGGGCGCCGTCGGCAACTGTCGCTGACGGCCTATGTCGAATGGGTGTTGGGCACGTCGCGCCAGGCTTCCGCGCCATTCATAAGCACCGACATGGATACGTCGACCGGCGCGCTATTCGCCACCAATCCTATGCATGTCCTGTTCGGCTCGCGTACCGCGTTCATCGATCTGTGCGGGCGCCAGACTGAGTGGACCGGTGACCGGCGCGAATTCATCGGCCGCCACGGTCGACTCGACAGTCCGGCGGCACTCAATGACTCCGCACCACTGTCAAACCGCACCGGCGCAGGACTCGACCCCTGCGGTGCCTTGCGCACCATGCTCAAAGTAACAGCGAACGGTAGCGCCGAGGTCGTGTTCGTACTCGGTGAAACCAACGATGTCGCCGCTGCCCGGGCGCTGCTGCAAAAGTATCGCGAAGCGGATGTCGATGCGGCGCTGGCGTCGGTCCAGGCACACTGGACGCAGACACTGGGCGTGGTCGAGGTCAAGACGCCGGATCGCGCGATGGATGTCATGCTCAATGGCTGGCTGCTCTACCAGACGCTGGCCTGCCGCACCTGGGCGCGCGCAGCGTTTTACCAGGCCAGTGGTGCCTATGGGTTTCGCGATCAACTGCAGGACTCGATGGCGCTCGTTACCGCGCGGCCCGACATCACAAGAGCGCATCTGCTGCGCGCCGCCGCTCGCCAGTACCCGGAAGGGGACGTGCAGCACTGGTGGGTGCCGACGACCGGCCAGGGCGTACGCACGCGAATCAGTGATGATCGAATCTGGCTGGCGTATGCCACTGCGCACTACGTCGCGAGCAGTGGTGACACGGCGATCTTTGATGCAGCCGTGCCGTTCGTCGACGGGCCGCTCATCGAGGAGGGTGCCCACGACGCATTCAACCAGCCTGGCATCACCGACTACACGGCCAGCCTGTTCGAACACTGCGCGCGTGCGCTGGATGACAGCCTCGCGCTCGGCGTGCACGGCCTGCCGCTGATCGGTACCGGCGACTGGAATGATGGCATGAACCGGGTGGGTGAGGGC
>JBBKWL010000116.1:0-5759 GCA_037968975.1 Woeseiaceae bacterium
ATACTCTTCAGGCCTGGTCACCGAGGGCGAGCGTTACAACAAGGTTGTCGATATCTGGTCGCGTACCAATGACCAGGTGGCGAAAGCCATGATGGACAAGCTCGGCACGGACGCGGTTAAAGACGCCAGTGGCAAGAGTGTCGAACAGGAATCCTTCAACTCTATCTACATGATGGCGGACTCCGGAGCTCGAGGCTCGGCTGCACAGATCCGGCAGCTCGCTGGAATGCGTGGCCTGATGGCCAAGCCGGACGGATCGATCATCGAGACTCCGATTACAGCGAACTTCCGTGAAGGACTCGACGTACTGCAGTACTTCATCTCCACTCACGGTGCTCGAAAGGGTCTTGCTGACACCGCGTTGAAGACGGCGAACTCCGGTTACCTGACACGTCGACTCGTTGACGTCGCCCAGGATCTGGTCGTAACCGAGATCGATTGTGAAACGCACCGGGGTGTGCCAATGGCACCGCTCGTTGAAGGTGGCGATATTGTTGAGCCGCTGCATGAGCGTGTCCTTGGTCGCGTACTGGCAGAAGCCGTACTGATACCGGGCTCGGACAAAGTGGCGTACGACGCAGGTACGATGCTCGACGAGGAAACAGTACAACACCTCGAAGACATGTCGATTGACTACGTTCTTGTGCGTTCACCGATCACCTGTGAAATTCGCTATGGCGTTTGTTCGCAGTGTTACGGTCGTGATCTGGCGCGCGGCAAGCGCATCAATATCGGCGAGGCCGTCGGTGTTATCGCAGCGCAATCCATTGGTGAGCCTGGCACACAGCTGACGATGCGTACCTTCCACATTGGTGGTGCGGCGTCTCGTTCAGCGGCGATCAACAATATTGAAATCAAGTCGAACGGTAAGGCCAAGCTGGTCAACATCAAGACTGTTGCGCATCACAAAGGCTACCTCGTTGCTGTATCTCGCTCAGGTGAGATATCGATCACCAACGATCAGGGTCGCGAGCGTGAGCGTTACAAGGTGCCGTACGGTGCAACGATTACGATTTCCGATGATGCTGACGTCAAGCAAGGACAGGTCGTTGCCAACTGGGATCCACATACTCACCCGGTGGTTACCGAGGTTGCAGGTAAGCTCAAGTTCGATGACTTCCTCGACGGCATTACGGTGACTGAGCAGGTCGACGAGTTTACGGGACTGACCAGTATTGTTGTCATGGATCCGAAGAGTCGCGGTGGCACCGGTAAAGATTTGCGTCCGGTTGCTCGCCTGGTTGACGATGAGGGTGTCGAGATTTGCTTTGCGAATACCGAAATTCCAGCCGTTTATGCATTGCCGGCAGGCGCAATTATCTCGATGGCTGACGGCGCCGAGGTGTCGGTCGGTGACGTCATCGCACGTATCCCGCAAGAGTCCTCAAAGACTCGCGACATCACGGGTGGTCTGCCGCGCGTAGCCGACTTGTTCGAAGCCAGAAAGCCGAAAGAACCGGCAATCATGGCCGAGCACACCGGTACCGTGAACTTCGGCAAGGAAACGAAGGGCAAACGTCGTCTGGTCATTACTGACGAGACGGGCGAGAGTCACGAGGAGCTCATTCCGAAGTGGCGTCACTTGAATGTCTTTGAGGGTGAGCAGGTTGCACGCGGCGAAACAATTGCTGACGGCGAGCCGAACCCGCATGACATTCTTCGTCTGCAAGGCGTACAGAACCTGGCTGATTACCTCGTTCGCGAGATTCAGGATGTCTATCGACTCCAGGGCGTGAAGATTAATGACAAGCACATCGAGGTGATCATTCGCCAGATGCTGCGTAAGGTCATTGTTGCGACACCGGGTGAGAGTAACTTCCTGCGCGGCGAGCAAATCGACAAGGCGCGTTTCTTCGAAGAAGAAGAGCAGCTCCTGGCACAGAACAAAGAGCCATTGACGATCGATCCTATTTTGCTGGGCATTACCAAGGCATCGCTGGCGACCGAGTCGTTTATTTCGGCAGCTTCGTTCCAGGAAACCACCCGCGTCCTTACAGAAGCGGCGGTGCGTGGCTTGCGCGACGACCTGCGTGGCTTGAAAGAGAACGTCATCGTAGGTCGACTGATCCCGGCAGGTACTGGTTTTGCGCATCATGCAGAACGCCGTCGTACCCGCGAACAGGATTTGGCCGATCAGCTCAAAGAGCTCGACACAGCGGCGACCGCGGAGGCAGCAGCCAAGGCAGAAGCCGAGGCGTTACTCGGTGGTGGTGATGAGTCGGCTGAAGAAGTTCCGGAAGCAGCAGTCGCTGCCGAAGCGGGCGCAACAGCAGACGGCGCTGAGGAAGTCACGACAGAGGCGTAGAATCAACAACTTAGCCGCAGTTTGAAGGCGGCTGGCGGGCTTGCTTGACAGCGACTTGTACGCGTCTCTACAATGCCCGCCCTTGACCCCAGGGCTCGCCATTGGCGGGCCCTGATTTTACAACCCGACACCTGAGCCGATAATGGTTCGGCAGTCGGGTGCGCCCGTTCGTAAGGCGCTACAGAATTTTTAGCGTATCGATTTTCGAAAGACGACAGTTTTTGACACACAAAATAACGAGATGAGGGCCCATGGCCACAGTCAATCAGTTAGTACGTAAGCCACGCGCGACCAAGCGTGCCAAGAGCACCGTTCCGGCGCTCGAAGCCAGCCCGCAAAAGCGAGGCGTTTGCACGCGTGTGTATACAACCACGCCGAAAAAGCCGAACTCTGCTATGCGGAAGGTCGCTCGTGTTCGCCTGACCAACGGCTTTGAAGTCACCAGTTACATCGGCGGCGAAGGACACAACCTGCAAGAGCACTCGGTTGTATTGATACGCGGCGGTCGTGTTAAAGACTTGCCGGGTGTTCGTTACCACACAATTCGCGGCACACTTGACTGTGCTGGCGTTGCGGATCGCAGACAAGGCCGTTCCAAGTACGGCACCAAGCGACCCAAATCCTAATATAGAGACTCAAAATGTCCAGAAGATCCCAGGCCCCGAAACGACACATTCTGCCCGACCCTAAGTTCGGTAGTGAGCTGCTCGCCAAGTTCATGAACATGATCATGAATGACGGCAAGAAATCTGTTGCAGAGCGCATCATTTACGGTGCACTCGATCGCATCTCAGAAAAAGAGACACATGCAGATGACAAAGCGCTCGAGTTGCTCGAAACCGCTCTCGAGAACATCAAGCCGATGGTTGAGGTGAAGTCGCGTCGCGTTGGTGGTGCTACCTACCAGGTACCTGTTGAAGTTCGCCCCGCGCGTCGCCAGACACTGGCCATGCGTTGGGTCATCGATGCGGCCCGTAAGCGTAGCGAAAAGTCCATGGCGCATCGCCTTGCTCACGAACTACTGGATGCGGCGGAAAATCGCGGTACAGCAGTCAAGAAAAAAGAAGACACGCATCGTATGGCGGAAGCCAACAAAGCGTTTTCTCACTACCGCTGGTAATTCGGTCCTAGAACCGACTAATCCAGGACTATTTGAGATCGACGCGTGGCCCGCACAACACCTATCGAGCGTTACCGCAATATTGGCATCATGGCCCATATTGACGCGGGCAAAACAACCACAACTGAGCGGGTTCTTTTTTACACCGGTGTTTCGCACAAGATAGGCGAAGTGCATGACGGCGCCGCTGTCATGGACTGGATGGAACAAGAGCAAGAGCGCGGAATTACGATCACGTCTGCTGCAACCACCTGTTTTTGGCAGGGCATGGACAAGCAGTATGAGCAGCATCGCATCAACATCATTGATACGCCCGGACACGTCGACTTTACGATCGAAGTAGAGCGCAGCCTGCGCGTATTGGACGGCGCTGTGACCGTGCTGTGTTCTGTGGGCGGCGTAGAGCCACAGACCGAGACAGTTTGGCGGCAAGGCAACAAGTACAAAGTACCGCGAATGATATTCGTCAATAAGATGGATCGCGCCGGCGCAGACTTCTTGCGGGTAGTTGCGCAGGTTGCTGAGCGTCTGGGCGCCAATGCGGTGCCAATTCAGCTGCCGATCGGCGCGGAAGAAAATTTTGCAGGCGTCATCGACCTGATCGGCATGCGCGCGATTTACTGGGACGAGGCAAACATGGGTACAACCTATGAGGCTCGCGACATCCCGGAGGAACTGCAGGCAGAAGCGCTGGTATGGCGCGACAAGATGATTGAGGCGGCGGCCGAAGGTGATGAGGCCCTGCTCGACAAGTTCGTTGAGAATGGCGAGCTGAATGAGGACGAAATTCGCAGGGGACTGCGCGAGAGAACGATAAGCGGCGAAATTGTAGTGACGATGTGTGGCTCGGCATTCAAGAACAAAGGTGTTCAGGCAATGTTGGATGCGGTTGTCGATTTCATGCCTTCGCCTGAGGATGTTCCGGCGATCATTGGTATGAATGAAGATGGTTCGGAAGGCGAGCGGCATGCGGACGACAAAGAGCCGTTTTCTGCGCTGGCCTTCAAGATTGCGACCGACCCGTTTGTCGGCAGCCTGACATTTTTTCGGGTGTACTCCGGTGTCTTGAGTTCTGGCGACACGGTCCTGAACCCGATCAAGAGTAAGAAAGAGCGCATTGGCCGGATTTTGCAAATGCACTCAAATGACCGCAAAGAGATCAAGGAAGTCCGGGCGGGCGATATCGCGGCGGCAGTCGGACTGAAAGACGTGACTACCGGCGATACGCTGTGCGACCTGAAACAGTCGATCACCTTGGAGCGTATGGAGTTCCCGGAGCCGGTTATTTCGGTTGCGGTAGAGCCAAAGACCAAACCCGACCAGGAAAAGATGGGTGTCGCGCTGCAAAAACTGGCGAAAGAAGACCCGTCATTCCGAGTGCATACGGATGAGGAGTCCGGCCAGACAATTATTTCCGGGATGGGTGAGTTACATCTCGATATCATCGTTGACCGCATGCGACGTGAATTCAACGTTGACGCGAATGTCGGCAAGCCACAGGTCGCGTATCGCGAGACGATTCGCAAGTTGGTGGAGCAGGAAGGCAAATTTGTTCGGCAATCCGGCGGACGTGGCCAGTATGGCCATGTATTCTTGCGCATCGAACCGCTGGGCGAGGGCGAAGGCTACGAATTTGTCGACGCGATCGTCGGTGGGGTTGTGCCACGTGAATACATCAACGCGGTCGATAAGGGTATCCAGGAGCAGATGCAAAATGGCGTCGTTGCTGGTTATCCGGTGATGGATGTCCGGGTCACTTTGTATGACGGTTCCTACCACGATGTTGATTCAAGCGAGATGGCGTTCAAAATCGCAGGTAGTATGGGCTTCCGCGATGGTGCGCTGAAAGCCAGCCCGGTGTTGCTCGAACCGATAATGAACGTAGAAGTCGTTACACCGGAAGATTACATGGGAGACGTGATGGGCGATTTGAATCGCCGTCGTGGTCTGCCGCAGGGCATGGATGACTCACCATCAGGCAAGATCATCCGCGCCGAAGTACCGCTGGCCGAAATGTTCGGTTACTCCACTGACTTGAGGTCGATGAGTCAGGGCCGTGCGGTTTATTCGATGGAGTTTGAAAAGTATTCTGAGGTGCCGCAGAGCGTGGCCGACACTGTAATGAAGAAGGCGAGTTAAACACATGTCTAAAGAGAAATTTGAGAGAACAAAACCGCACGTAAACGTAGGCACGATTGGTCACGTTGACCATGGCAAGACGACGTTAACGGCTGCATTGACGAAATGTATGGCGGAGTTGCACGGTGGTTCGGTGTCGGCCTACGACCAGATCGACAATGCTCCTGAAGAGCGCGAGCGTGGTATCACGATTGC
>JBBKWL010000117.1:0-3789 GCA_037968975.1 Woeseiaceae bacterium
CACCACGCCGATTTCTACGACGACTTCCCATGGACCGTCAGCCTCTCGGCGCTCGACGATATTGGAATCGGCGTTGCTCGGGATGTTGCGCCATTTGACCTCGAGCGAATTTTCAGTTCGGTTGATGATCCGCATCGTGACGGGCGCTGTAGGAGGCCCGAACGTGCCGGGCGCCCATCCAGGGGGACCCGGGTCGAAAACCTGGTCGGGCACGTCGATACCGAATCCGAAACCGGTATCGAGATGAAGAAGAGAGACCATCTTGGTGCCCGCGACCGCGATTTTGGCGTTCAGATGTGAATCCTCGAGGTTACCTTCCTTGGCTTGATCGAGATCACGCTCGAGCGAAGATAATAGTGCGCGGGCCTCGTCGTACTCCGCTGGTTCCAACACGTTTTTCACGTAGTGCAACTGGTTTTCCAGGACTCTGATGAGTCCTCCTTCGATGGCTGTGAGTTTTGCATCGCGGTAAAGATTTAATGCCTTCTTTGCAAATCTGCGGGCAGCAGTAGATTCGCCTTCTTCGGCCTGTTGTGTTGCCTGCCGATAAGCGCTTTCGGCTTCGTGGAGCTTTTCCGGCAAACGGTAGCGAACCTGTTCGTTCTCGTGGGCCTCTCTCCGTGCCGTCACGACCTCGGAAAGCAGTTCCTTTACTGCTTTGGCCACCACGTTGGCCTTTTCGAGGTATTCAAGAGCCAGCTCCAACTTAATACTGATTTCATCCGGATCTTCACAATCTGCGAATTTTTGCTTCGCGCATCCAACTGATTTCAAACCTTCGTTAAAGGCCTTTGGGGCATATGTGGGAACGTCGTTGAAACGAGCCCTCTCCAGCTCCAGCCCCAGTTTTCTAAAACTGTCATCGAGAGATTTTGAATAAACACTCATAGCATTCACTCCGTTCTACATAGTTGAGGCGAATAATCCGACCGACGACATCGTCGACAGACGGGCGACAGTGGTCGGATCCGGGGCGGGCCCTCCGGTTACCTCGAATGAGCGTATCCTTTCCGCCGGAAACATCGCCTCGGGAATCGCTTCAACTATGAATTACTAATAGGAAACCGATAAGAATTTTGATTTCCAACCAGCCCACAAGGAAGAACCACTAATTATGGGGTCATTGATGTCAAAACTGAGCAGGCAGCGAGGACCACAATCTTTGCTTTCAGCCCAGTATGCTCATTTTCGCGAAGCGGGGCAATGGCGGCTGTTATTTGGTTCTGTGCCTGGAGTAGTTCAAAAGCGCTTGTAGCTCGGCTTATGCACCCAATGCTACTTCGCGCGGCTAGCGGCCGCAGCGCATCGGCGAGATCACGTGGCCCGAGCGATCGAAGTTCCCGCTTTCCGATTACCGGGAAAACATGAAGCTCCAATGCCGACAACCACGCGGCCTCGTGCTTCGGATTCTTAACGACGCCCTCGATCTTTGCCGCCCACGTCTGGCGCGCCGCGTCCTCGAAAGTGATCGTCGCCTTCTTGTTGGCGTCCCGCACGCGCCTCGGGTCTTTCCCCTGCCGAACGAGTTCACGCCATTCCGACGCGATCTCGCGTGCCTTGGCGAGCGACACGATATGCGCCGAGCCGATCCCAATCTCTTTTCGCTTGCCGTCGAGAGTTGCTCGGAACTGCCAATACCGTCGCCCGGTCTTCGAGACGACAAGATAAAGACCCCGGCCGTCGGCGTAGCGGCCGGGCTCTTTGAGTTTGGCGAGGTTGCCATTTTTCAATGCGTGAGAGAGTTCAATCGGCATTTATGGTGGGTATCCTTACGAGTGCGATTCCCGATTCCACGGCGAGGGAATCGAACTGTTACCCACCTATCTCACCCACCTTAAACGGTCAACATCATTGAATTCCGTTAAACACTCTCAAACACTGAACCAAGCTAACCCGTTGTTATTAAAGTTCACAATAGGTGCAAGAGTGAGTAGAATAAACACGAGTGTGGGATTCCTACGGGCTGCCAAACACCCCGCCATATTAGAGACCATTTGTGTCAGCGCAGTATTGCCGCGGTATTTCAAAGGCTTGCGGTATCAGGTGTCATGCAGAGACCGCGAATGTCGTCGCAGGACGGCGCGATACGGCCTCGCGTCTCTGTTGGCGGATTGCGTCTTACGAGTTTGGGAATGGCACGGATCAGGGGGCGCTGAACTGGTGCGCCTGTTCGGCCCAGTCCACGTTGATCTCGTTCTTCAGACACCAGTCAGCGGTCAGGAAAGCCGGTTGGCGTCCCTCGACAACCTGGCGGACGACATCCGGCGAGAGGAATGCGAACTCTAGGGCCTGCTGGACACGCCGAACTGACAGGTCGTTTTGCTCCGCAATCTGCTGGACGCTCTGGCCTGAGGTGAACCTGTCGAGAAAGGCGTGCGCCCTGGCGATGTTGAGCAACATCGTTTCGTCTTGCGGGATGGCATCGCCTTCCAGCAGAAGTTTTGTTTCCACGCCCCGCCTGCGAAGGGTGAACGCGACCTGGAAGGTTAGGTGATCCGGGTCAGGATTCTGCACCGGAACGCCGAATGCCTTCGACAGGTAGTCCGGATTAAGGGTGATCTCGAGGCTATCTCGTCCGATCAGAACGCAATCAATCACACCCAGCATGTCAGAGTCGTTGCGATCGATCCTGGCGATCATGCCCGAGATCATCCGAGGATCCGCATCAGGGGCCAGCCCGCGCAGGATTGTCGCTCGGAGATGCTTCCTGACGGTAGCAGTGATCCGGTCTTCCAGTGCCCGCGCTGGCAAGCGCCATCCGCCGCCATTCCCTCCGGGCGAGGCAGCGGTCATGAGGGATTGCGAGATATGATAGTCATAGCGCCGTCCGGCTTTCCGGGTGTGGACCGGTGTCAGACGCTCGCCCGACTTGTCGAACAGCTTGCCCGCGAGCGGCGCCATCGGACGACCAGAATTGGCCTGGCCGCGCGGGATAGCGCCCGGGCTGTCATCGGCGCTGCGGGCATCGCGAAGTCCAGCGAAGGTCAGCAGCCGTCGCCTATCTTGCAAAGAACGAGGTACCAGCTGGCACTTCTGGCAATTGTATCTCGCAGACTTGCCAGATGCTTCGGACCTACAGCGTTCTCGACAACCAAAACCCCGTGGCGCCAGAATTGATCTTTCTGTTCCTCTGTGAGCAATGGCATGAATCCCACTCCGATCCTCATTGGTATATACCAGCGGGAGTTGGTATATACCACAAGCTGTGTTACGCAAAGAAAAAGTTTCGGAGTCCCGATGTCAAAACTACCCGTAAGGTCATCTGACCCCGCACCCCGGTTTCGGCAGATTGCGGATTTTCTGAAGCGCGAGATCGCGCAGGGCAGCCTGCCTGTGCATTCAGTGCTGCCGTCGGAGCGGGCAGTTGCGGAATCGCATGGAGTCAGCAGAATGACAGCGCGCCGTGCGCTTGAAGCGATGGAAGCCGAAGGGCTGGCCTATAATGAGCAGCGCAAGGGGCGTTTCGTGTCGCCCCCGCGCCTGAAATACGACATCAGCAATATGATCAGCTTCGTGGCCGACGCCCAGTCGGGCAGCATGGAGCTTAAGATCGAACTCATCTCCAAGGCGGAAACGCCGGCCAGTTCGCAACTGGCCGCGGTGCTTTGTGTGCCTGAAGGTGAAGCCCTGTTTGAATATACTCGGCTGTTTCGCATTCAGGGTCACGCCACATTCATCGAGACCGAATATGCCATCGCATCGCGGTTTCCCAACCTGCTGACTCACGACCTTTGTCAGTCGACAACCCGGCTGCTGGAGCGACACTACCAGGCCAGGGCCAATACCGGC
>JBBKWL010000118.1:0-85938 GCA_037968975.1 Woeseiaceae bacterium
CCCCCATTTCACAAATTGGTGCCCCGACCATGATTCGAACATGGGACCCCCAGATTAGGAATCTGGTGCTCTATCCGACTGAGCTACCGGGGCAACGTTGTCGGGATTCTAGCAAAGAGTCGGCATACGCCGCATAATTGCTGCATGACTGGAATAATCGTTCGTACACTAATCGGCATGCTGGGCCTGTTCCTGGCGTCTATATTAATTCCCGGTGTGCAAATCGCCGGCGCTGGCACCTTTATCCTTGCGGCGTTATTGCTTGGCCTGGTCAACGGATTCATTCGACCGATCGCGTTGCTGCTGACCCTGCCGCTGACCATTATTACCCTCGGACTTTTTATTCTCGTGATCAATGCCGCGATGTTCGGTTTGGTAGCCGCATTACTGGATAACTTCACAGTTTCTGGCTTGTTCTCCGCGATGTTCGGCGCACTCGTCGTGGGAATTACCAGCACGATTGCATCCTGGTATATCGGTCCGCGCGGCCAGGTTGAGGTCTACGTCGTTCGACGTGACTAGTTAGGCCGATGGCAATTCACACCCGACTTATCGAGTATTCGAACGGCGCTACCCTGTTTGAAGGCTTCCTGGCCTGGGACGACCAGATCAGCGGTCCCAGACCCGGAGTATTGGTGGCACACACGATTGCGGGTCGCAGCGAACTTGAGGAGCGCCGGGCAGTGATGTTGGCGGAGTTGGGCTTCGTCGGTTTCGCTGTCGATGTTTATGGAAAGGGTACACAAACCACCAATTTCGAAGTGAATCGGGGCCGTATGCTGGCGCTGCGCAACGACCGACCACTGCTGCAAAGTCATTTGCATGCTGCGTTGGAGACATTGCGGGAACAATCCGAAGTTAACGAGTCAAAGTTGGCAGCGATTGGTTTTTGTTTCGGCGGCCTGTGTGTTCTGGATATGGCAAGAGTCGGCGAAGCGGTACTGGGCGTAGTCAGTTTTCACGGAATTTTGACACCGCCCGGAAATACGACTGGCGACAAGATCTCGGCCAAAGTATTGGTTTTGCACGGTTGGGACGACCCCTTGGCAACGCCAGCTGAGGTAGTAGCAATGGCTGAAGAACTCACATCCATGGGCGCAGACTGGCAACTGCACGGCTATGGCAATACTATGCATGCCTTCACGAACCCCGGGGCAAATGCGCCGGGCGACGGCAAGAACTATAACGAGAGCGCTGACAAGCGTTCCTGGACAGCGATGCGAGTGTTTCTCGCCGAGTTGTTTGACTAAGAGAGGGGATATTCAGGTGAATCACAGAATTCTAATCGCGTTGACGGTTGTAGTTTCTTTGGCAGTCGCGTGCAGCAGCGAAGAGCAGCCAGCTAAAGAAGCCGCGCCGTCTGCAGCGGATGCCAGCGCTGCGACGAAACACATCTCCGAGCAGTTCATTCGCGACGTGATGATAGAAATTTCCAGCGATGCGTACGAAGGGCGTGGCCCTGCGACGGCCGGCGACCTGAAGACGCGCAAGTATCTCGCAAATTTGATGGCTGAAATCGGTCTGGAGCCTGCAGGAGAAGACGGCGGCTGGGAACAGCCTTTCCAGATGGTGAGCGTAAACACACTGCCGCCGAAAGGCTGGACGTTTGCGGGTAATGGCAAGTCGGTCTCGTTCGAATTCTACGAAGATTTCATGATCAATGGCGACAACCAGCAACCGAATCCGGCTGTTGAGAACGCGGAAGTGATTTTTGCAGGCTACGGAATTCAAGCACCGGAATTCGGCTGGGACGATTACAAGAACATCGACGTCAGCGGCAAGATTGTATTGCTTATGAATAACGATCCGGACTGGGACGAGGAGCTGTTCGCGGGTGAAACCCGGCTGTGGTACGGCCGGTGGGATTACAAATTTCTGACCGCCGCCAGGAATGGTGCTGCGGGCGCGATCATCATTCATACGATACCGTCGGCCGGATACCCGTATCAGGTGCTGCAGACTTCCAACATTGGTCCGCAGATGGAATTGCCGGTGGGTGATGAAGCGCGCAGTCAATTCAAGTCATTCATGACCGAGGACGCGGTTAAGGAACTTGTTGCGGCTGCCGGTATGGATCTTGATGAGCTACGCGAAGCGGCTTACAACAGCGACTTCGAGGCGGTGCCGCTCGGTTTGACCACGTCGCTCGCCCTGGAGGTCGAAATCGAGAGTGTGACCACCGCTAACGTATTGGGCGTACTGCCGGGCAGCGATCCGGAATTGAAAGACGAATACGTAATTTATACGGCGCACCACGATCATCTTGGCATTGGGCCGCCGAATGCCGAAGGCGACACGATCTACAATGGCGCGATGGACAATGCGTCGGGTGTCGGTCAGATACTGGCAATGGCGCAGGCCTTCAAGGCGTTGCCGGAAGCGCCGCGGCGGTCAATCATGTTTCTTCTGGTTGGCGCAGAAGAGCAAGGCCTGCTCGGATCTAAATGGTACGCGGCGAACCCGACTGTGAGTCCCGGAAAAATTGCAGCAAACCTGAACTACGATGGCGGCAATCTGCACGGTCCGACCAACGACATTATTTACGTGGGTTTTGGCAAAACGTCGATCGACGAACTGGTTATCAAGTACGCGGCCGAGCAAGGCAGAGTCGTAAAACCGGATCAGTTTGCTGATCGTGGCTACTTCTATCGCTCTGACCAGTTCAGCTTTGCGAAGATTGGTGTGCCGGCGGTCTATCTTGAGCCAGGAACAGACTTTATTGACCGTCCACCGGAGTGGGGCAGGCAGGTCGTTGAGGAATTCACTACGAATCACTATCACCAGCCGTCGGATGAGTACGATCCAAACTGGAATTTCAGTGGCATGATCGATGACGCAACGATCGGCTTCTGGACCGGACTCGCGATTGCGAACGTCGACGAGATGCCAAGCTGGAATGAAGGTGATGAGTTCGAAGCGGTGCGTCTCGAAGCGCTCGCCGCCGAACAGGACTAGCGTTACCGAATGCAGTTACTTCGGGTCGGCTTGATACTGTTGCTTGCTACGGTCCTGAACACGACCAGCGCAACTGCGGCTGCAGCCCTGAACAACGTCATTGCGGACTATTGGGATGCCTATCTCGCGGCAGACCCGATAGCCGCGACAGGCGTCGGCGTCAACCGTTACAACGACTTATTGCCGGCTGTGACTGCAAGGGCTCAGAAGCGTCAGCTGCGGGCAAACATAGGATTCCTGGGGCGGCTTCGCGACCTCGATAGTGCTGCTTTGTCGCCGGCCGGCCGCGTCAACGCGGAACTACTAATCTGGGTCCTCGAAGACTCGATCCAGGCGGCTGAGCTCGGCCTGTCCCGAATTCCGTTTAATACCTTCACCGGTTTCTTCATGCGAGCGTTGACGGCAAGCAACGACGTTGCAATGGAGCGGGTGCAAGACTATGAGGACTACATCACCCGAATGAGCGAAGTCCCGCGCTATTTTTCAGAGAATATTGAGAATATGCGCACAGGGGCCAGCGATGGTTTTGTCCTGCCGCAAATCGTTGTCGATGGAGTGCAGCCGACGATCAAAGCACAGGTAAAAAGCGTTGCAGAAGACAGCAGTTTCTACGCGCCGTTTCTGCACATGAGTTCGCGTCTGTCGGCAGCCGATCAAGAGCGTCTTCGCAGCGAGGCTAAGCGAGTAATCGAAGCAGATGTCATGCCAGCGTTTGCCAACCTGGCAAAGTTTTTGACTGACGAGTACCGGGCATCCCAGTCCCTGGGCGCGGAGCAGCTTCCGGATGGTGCCGCGTATTACGCATTTCAGATTCGACGCTACACGACACTTACGGATATTTCGGCGGACGAAATCCATGCGACAGGACTTGCTGAGGTCGCACGTATTCGCGATGACATGGACGCGATAATCGCGGAGCTGGAGTTCGACGGAGACTTCGCCGCGTTTACGAATTTCCTGCTCAGTGACCCGCAGTTTTACGCAAAGTCTGAGGCCGAGCTGCTGCAAAAAGTGGCGTATACCGCCAAGCAGATTGACTATCTGATGCCGGGATATTTTGGAAAGCTGCCGCGGCAGAGCTATGGCATTGTCCCGGTGCCCGACGAGATCGCACCGAATTACACAACCGGTGCTTACTACGGTGCTCCTATCGGGGCGAAGAATGGTGGGGCGTATTGGGTCAATACCTACGCCCTCGACCAGCGTCCCTTGTACGAGATTCCGGCGCTGACACTGCACGAGGCAGTACCCGGGCACCACCACTCGAACGCACTTGCGTTGGAGCTTGCAGATGTTCCGGCATTTCGGCGTACGCTGGGGTTTAGTGCCTTTGGTGAAGGCTGGGCGCTGTATTCTGAAAAACTCGGCGTGGAAATGGGCGTCTACAAAACGCCGTATGAGCATTTCGGTCGACTCAGTTATGAGATGTGGCGTGCGTGTCGCCTGGTCATTGATACGGGCATCCATTCACAACGCTGGACGCGGCAACAGGCGATCGACTATTTGCTGAGCAACACCGCGCTCACGGCAGCGAATGCCAGGGCTGAGATCGATCGTTACATTTCATGGCCGGGTCAGGCCCTGTCGTACAAGCTGGGTGAATTAAAGATCTGGGAGTTGCGGCGTCGCGCCGAAACGGAACTGGGCGACCGGTTTGAGTTGCAGGATTTTCATGATGCAGTACTCGGCCATGGCGAGTTGCCGCTGTCGATGCTCGACACTGAAATCGATCGCTACATCCATGCGACTCTGGATGCCGAACAGCGCTGAGCAACAATAATTTTACATTAGGTCTATACTCCGTGCAGCGCACAATTCGTGCGTGCATTGGGGAATAATAATGAGAATAATCAAGGCTCTAATAGCCGGTCTGGGCGTGACTGCGCTATCTCTTGCAAGCGTTGCACAAGAAAAAGAAGAGGCACCGGAGCGTTATACCTACGCAACCTATTACGAATGCGGCGGCGGTGCTCTAAGCGTTCCTGATGAGGCGATCGCGGCTGACGCTGAGCGTCTGGATGGCCTCGTGGAAGACGGCACGCTCGCGCATTGGGGTTGGCTGGGTCATCACACCGGTGGCAATTGGCAGCGGGTTTTCTATCATCAGGCGGACTCACTCGAAGCGCTGCTCGATGGCAGTGATGCGATCAACGGCGATGGTGACGACGACAATGGTGACGCCGATGCCGATGCAGCTGCGGACGATGACGCCGATGACGGCCCCGGTTTCGCCGCTGTTTGCAACCGCCACAACGATTACATCTGGCAAGTAGAAAACGGGAGTGGTGGCGATGAGCGCGGTGCTGCCGGTTTTTCTGTGTATCTGGTTTGCGATAGCGGCAGAGAAGAGCGCGCCGATGAGATTGTTGACGAACACGTTGCGCCAATCATGAACGGCTTGGTTGAAGACGGTTCACTGACGTCCTGGGGCTGGTCGTCACACGTTGTCGGCGGTCAATATCGACGTTTGCAGACCATGACGGCAATGGATCACAAAGCGATGCTCGCAGCTCGCGGCAAAGCGATAGAAGCGATTTTTGCCGACGACAACAAGATGGGCACAGAGCTCGATGACATTTGTGGTACGCACGTCGACTACATGTGGGACATCATCAGCGAGACGTGATAACTCGTTAGTAGCATGCAACGCAAAGAGCCGGGACTGTCCCGGCTCTTTTTCTTTGTGCTTTGGTCGACCTTTATTTACGTCGGAAGCGGCTGAAGAAACCTTTCTTTTCATCCTCATCATCATTGTCGTCATCGTCATCATCGAATTGAGGTGGCGGAACGTGATTGATGTTCAGCGCCTTTAGCGTCTGTGTCATTGAAATATTGATCTGATCTTCAATCGAGTCGACTGACTGATTCGTATTCGAGCGCGGAAGTTCGACGCCACCGCCCGACATCACTATCGACTCGGTCGCCTCCGGTAGCGGCGGCGCGCCCGGTGGCGGTGCAGCCTGGTTCAAGTCGCGTAGTACCTGCAGGCGCTGCGAAGCGGAGGTATCCATCGGATCCGGTTGCGACTCCAGTGGCTCATCAACAGGACCTTCTTCTTCCAGACTCAAGGCCACTGAGCCCATCGTCTCGCCAGCCGGTGTGCCGGTGGCAACCTCCGTATTGACGGCCATGGATGGTGCGTTCGCTGCAACCTGTGCAGCGATCATGCTGAATTCTTCGCCAAACAAGGTTTCTGCCAATCGGTCATCGACATCTTCGATCGTTTTCGCTTTGGCGAGCTCGGAGGCAATTTTCTCCAGCTCCTGGTCCGCTTTCTGAGCATCTCCTGCAGCGCCCTGCGTAAACGAAATTTCAGGTGAACTTGCCGGTGCGGCTGCAGGTGCGGTATCAGGAACAGCGCGAACCGGGGATTTTGCCTCCACAGGATCCGGTTTATTAATACCACCGTCGTTCGACGCTTCCGACTCGTCGTTCAACTCCGCAGTCGCATCGATCTGAGTATGCTTAAGCGCTTCGGTCGCCTCTTCAATTTTTGCCTGTATTTGTTTGTCCAGAGTAATTTCTGGAAATACCTCCGGAATTTCTGCTTCGGGTTTTGCGGCCACAACCGGAGCGGGTGACTCGGCATTTGCAATGTTTTCGGCGAGCACTGATTTTTCTATACTGGTGTCTTCGCCTTGTGCCGTGGCCATCGCGCGTTCCAGAGCGTCGAGGTCAGGACGCAACTGCGCCAGCGTTGGGTCTCGTTCCCAGGCGGGAAGTTCGCCCGAATCGTCAATCGATGCTACGCCTTCTGCATGCATCACTTCTGGTTCTGGTTCTGGTTCTGGTTCTGGTTCTGGTTCTGGTTGTGGAGCTGGTTGTGGAGCTGGTTCTAATTCGGCGGCTCGGGGGAAAGTGCCAGTCAATATGGGCAATTCGAACTCAGTATGTTCGAGTTGCGGCGCAGTTTCAGGTTTGGCTTCTTGCGCAGGCTTTGGCACTTCCAGTATCGGTTCGAGTACGGGGGCAGCTTCGATTTCGATATCCGGCAACAGTTCGGGCGCGAGAATTTGCAGATCGGGAAGTGTGTCCTGAATCAGTTCGGGAATCTCATCGTCTGTTTCACTACCGATGTCTTCTGCGACTGTTTCTGGTTCTGGTTCTGGTTCTGGTTCTGGTTCGGGTAGCGGTTCGGGCTGCAATTCAGGAAGCGGTTCCGGTGCCGTCAGGACTACAGCCGGAACTTCAGCTTCCGCGGCAGCGACTTTCTCGATGGCCGCCTGAATTTCCTTAACGTTGTGTCCACCGGTAAGCCCAAACTCTTCATTGGCCACGCGTTCCAACAGTTCAACGCTAACCTGATCCAGATTTTCCTCAGCCGCCGTACTCAAGGTCGCGGCTACGAGGTTGTTGACGACTCGAGGAAGGCCATCAGTCAAGTTGTGCAGAGTTTCTGTACAACCGTCGGCAAATATAGTGTCGAACTCTTTACCGGCGAGTCGGAAGCTATGCTTTAGATACCCAAGCAGTTCCTCGCGGCTTTGAGCTGCAATATTCTGGCGCGATCGGAGTCGTTGTTTAAGTCTTGCCATTTTCGGTTCGCGCAGCAAATCATTCAGACTGTCGTCACCGAGTAAGATCAGATTCGCGCCGTTGGAAACTCCCGCATCAGCGGCGGTTACGGCTTCCAGCTCAGACAAAGCGTCGAACCCGATGCGGGTTGCATCCTCTACCAGAATAAACACGCGCATGTCCTGTTCGGCGAATTGCTGTAACACGCGTCGAAAAGTCGCAAATCGATGTACGGTACTTTTTGGAAGCTGGCGTACACCCAGTCCTGCGAGCAATAGTTCGAGAACTTCGTCGGTGCCAAATTGAATACGACCGATCGTGACGAAGCCTCGATTCTTGGCGACCTCTTCCAGGGCGCGTCGCGCGATTGTCGTCTTGCCGACGCCCACAGGGCCTGACAAGCTGACGATGGAAGCCTCTGTCGCCAGCGCTTTCTTGATACCCGCCATTGCTGCGGCCACCTGGGGCGCGATAAACACGTCGGAGCCCGCAGCATGAGCGGCAAACGGTGCTCTACTCAGGCCGAAATATTTCTCATAATTGGTCATCATCAGCAGTTTGTCGTCAATCGGGTCGAAATACATGGAGTTAAGTCACAAAAAGCAGTTTTTATGTAATTTCGAGCGAAGGGGCACAAAACTCTGCAATACAGCTTAAAAAGCTTCAAAATAGCGCGCTGAACGTGCTTTTCCTGGGAATTTTCTGAATGAAACGCAAAACCAAGCGGATGCTGCTGGTCGTCGGTATTTTGGCGGCGTCCATAGCCGCGATGGCGGTGTTGTCGAGCATGAAGCCGGAAACACCGAAAAAAGAGGTGCTAAACCTCGATCTACTCGTCGACGTTGTTGAACTGGAAGTCTCGACCGAGAATTTCGAAATCAAGTCCCAGGGCACTGTGCGACCACGAACTCAAACGGTAGTGAGTGCCGAGGTATCAGGATCCATTGTCGATATTTCCCCTAAATTTATAGCCGGTGGAGTTTTTGAGGCTGGGGAGGTCCTGTTGCGGATTGACCCGAGCAATTACACCATCGCTGTTGATAGAACGAAGGCTCTGGTGAATCAACGGCAGATCGAATTTGACGGTGCAAAAAAACTGCGCAGCCAGGGTTACCGGGCCGAAGCGGAGCTCGCTTCGGCAGCAGCAGCGCTGGCATCCGCGCAGTCGGAGCTTGTCGCAGCGCAACGCAATCTGGAACGCACTTACATTCGATTGCCTTACGAAGGCATGGTCTTGTCCAAAGAAGCAGATCTTGGTCAGTTTGTTAATCCCGGAACCCGGATCGGGGAGACCTTCGCAATCGATATCGCCGAGGTGCGCTTGCCGTTGACGGATCAGGACCTGGCATTCGTCAAGATTCCGAGTACGGCGGAGATCACGAAGACGGGTGTTGCGGAAGGACCGCTGGTCAAATTGTCGGCAACTCAGAAGGGCAGCTACGTTGAATGGGATGCGCAAATCGTTCGTTCGGAAGGTGTCGTCGACGAAAGAAGTCGCGTCACTTATTCAGTCGCACGCGTAATCGATCCATATCAACTGCACGGATCCGGCACGCCGCTGCCGATCGGCACTTTTGTTTCTGCAATGATAGCCGGGTCGAACGCCGTTGATGTGATGCGCGTTCCGCGCGCCGCAGTACGCGGCTCAAATCAACTGTTGTTCGTTAACGACGAGAACAAAATTGAGATTCGGCCTGTTCAGATATTGCGGGCCGATTCGCAGTATGCGTACGTAAGCGGTGGCGCGGAGCCGGGTGAGCGAATCACTGTAACTGCGATAGAGGCGCCGACGAATGGAATGTCAGTCCGTACCGAAGAATCCATTGCGGAATCCGAAAGTAGCGATGCGATCGTGTCAATTGTGAACGAGGACTAGACATGCGCAAGCACAATGTGAGCACTGAAAAGGGTCTGATTGCCTGGTTCGCGAGCAACCATGTGGCAGCCAATCTTTTGATGTGGTTCATAATCGTTGCGGGCATCATTTCCGTATTTACGATTCGCAAGCAAACGACGCCGGAATTCGAGTTGAACTGGATCCAGGTTCAGGTTCCTTACCTGGGCGCTGCCCCTCAGGAAGTGGAAGAGGGTGTCGTTATCAGAGTTGAAGAAGCAATCCAGGACATTGCCGGCATTACGGAAATTCGCTCACGCGCGCAGGAAGGAATCGGATCGATCACGATCGAGGTGTCTCAAGACGCGGACATGAATGAGGTCCTGACCGAAGTAAAAACCCGGGTAGACGCTATCGCAACGTTTCCAGGCCTCGCCGAGAAACCGGTAATCTATAAAGTGGAAGCAGATACGCCGGTCATTTTTGTCGCGATTCACGGCAGCGTTGACGCGTATTCACGCAAGCTAATCGCACAAAGCATCCGCGACGACCTTCTGGCCATGCCGGAGATCAGCCAGGTCGATTTCTATGGCGACAGAGAATTCGAAATCAGCATCGAAGTGTCAGAACACGTCCTGCGCCAGTACGGGCTGACAATGTCTGAAGTTTCACAGGCGATTCGCAATTCATCGGTCGACTTGCCCGGTGGCACGATCAAGACTGCCGGTGGAGATATCTTGCTGCGCACCGAAGGACAGGTTTACACCGGACGCGAATATGCAGATCTTGTGTTACGTACATTCCCGGACGGCACGCGCCTGACACTGGGAGACATCGCCACTATCAATGACGGCTTTGTCGAGTCCGAAAGTTTCGGACGATTGGATGGGCGACCGAGTGCAACGCTGAACGTTTTGGCCAACGGTCAGAAAAATGAACTGAAAACGGCAGCCGCGGTTAAAAAATACGTGGAGGAAAAGCGTAGCTCGCTGCCGAACGGTGTGGAGATAGATCTTTGGGTGGATCGTTCACACTATCTGATCGGCAGGCTTGAAATGATGCTCAAGAACATGTGGCAGGGAGCACTCCTGGTTTTCCTCGTCCTGTCCTTGTTCCTGCGCATGAAAGTCGCGGGCTGGGTCATCATCGGCATTCCAATAACGTTTCTCGGCACCTTGTTCCTGATGCCCTATACGCCGTGGCCGGCGACAGTCAATATGATTAGTCTGTTCGGCTTTATCGTCGTGCTCGGCATCGTAGTGGATGATGCGATTATCATTGGTGAAAGTATCTACACTAAAATTCGAGCCGACGGTCACACGATAGACAACGTCGTGAAGGGTGCAAAAAAGGTTGCCGTGCCCGCGACGTTTGGCGTCTTGACAACCATTGCCGCTTTTGCGCCGATGTTGTTTGTTGGCGGTGTAGTAGGACCGTTTTTCGAGGCGCTTTCAGCAGTCGTGGTTTTGTGCCTGATATTTTCGCTGATTGAATCGAAACTCATTCTGCCTGCTCACCTGGTGCATGCGAATATCCAACCCGTCGATGAGGATGACCTTTTCAATCCGCAGCGCGAAATTTCGCTACTCAGCCGCATTCCACGCTTTTTTCAAAAAATTCAGCGTCGAACGCAACACGGATTGCAACGACTGATACACGACAAGTATCGACCCATGTTGGAAAAAGCGATTGACAACCGCGGTGTTACGGTCGCGGCGTTCGTCGGCATTCTGATTATGACTATCGGCTTGATGAGCAGCGGCATCGTCAGGATGGTGGTGTTTCCGGAGGTGCCTGGCGATTTCGCAAGAATGAACCTGCAAATGGAAAGCGGCAGTCCACCTGCAGCACGCAATGCAGCACTCGACCGGATTGAAGGCGCGCTGCTCGATCTGAACGACGAGTACAATGCCGCGAATCCGGGCAAGGATCCGATGATCAATCACATTGGTTCATTCACTCAAAGTGACACCGGCGCGATCGCATGGGTAGAACTGCCAATGGTCGACGATCGAAAAATGCAGGTTAGCGATGTCGTGGAATTGTGGCGCGAGCGTGTCGGCGAGATCCCCGGGGTCAAGGAACTGACGTTCGAGGATGGCGATAATTTCGGCGGTGATTCTGACATGAGTTTTCGGCTGAGCGGCGACAACTACGAAGCTCTTGAAAAGGCAGCCCAAGAGCTTGAGAGCAAGTTAGCTGAATATGACGGTATTTTCGACGTTCGAAATTCTGCAAACAGCGGGGGGCAGGAGATTAAACTTTCGATCAAACCTGAAGCGGAAGCTCTGGGACTGACAATGGCGTCCCTCGGCCGGCAGGTAAGACAGGCATTCTATGGTGAAGAAGCGCAGCGTATCCAGCGCGGTAAGGACGAGCTCAAAGTGATGGTGCGCTATCCCCTGGAGGACCGCCGCTCGATCGCCGATCTGGAAAACATGCGAATTCGAACCCCCGATGGTGACGAAGTCCCATTCGAGTCCGTTGCCAATGTCTCGTTTGGCAAAAGTTATTCGTCCATATCGCGCTTCGATCGGGCAAGAACGATTAATGTTCTGGCAGATATTGATCCGGAAATCATCCAGCCAGGGGAATTCGTCAAGACTTTGGGCGAGGATTACATTCCCGGACTTCTGGCACGTCATGCGGGCGTAACTTACAGCCTCGGTGGCGCAAGTCAGGAAGAGCAGGAATTCATCAGGAATTTACAAATAGCCTCGATCGCCGCACTGTTCCTGATCTATGCGTTGATCGCCATTCCGCTGCATTCATACAGTCAGCCGCTGGTCATCATGTCAGTCATACCGTTCGGTTTGATTGGCGCTGTAATCGGCCACCTGGTGTTGGGCAAGGCTATCAGTATGTTTTCATTATTCGGTCTGATCGCCCTGTCCGGTGTAGTGGTCAACGACAGCCTGATCATGGTCGATTTCATTAATAAGGCACGAGCAGAGGGCGTTCCTTTGAAACAAGCGGTCATTGAATCGGGGACGCAGCGGTTCCGTGCGATCATTCTGACGTCGTTTACGACTGCGGCTGGCTTGATGCCGATTATGTTTGAGACCAGCGTGCAGGCGCAGTGGATCATGCCAATGGCCATATCGCTAAGCTTCGGCATCATCTTTGCAACATTCATTACCTTGTTCCTGATTCCGTCGTTGTACATGCTGCAAATTGACGGATTCACCCGGTTTCGGCAGTTCAGGAACTGGCTATTTGACCGCCCGAACACGCCGGACGTGAGCGAATCCGTTTAGGCATAAGGATGACACACAAAAAAAAGGGCCAGAGCTTTGCAGCTCTGGCCCTTTCCTGATTTGTTGCCTTACTTCTTGGCTTTGCGTTCCTGGGCTTCCCTGATGACCTCATCTGCGACGTTTTGCGGACACGGTGCATAATGCGAAAACTCCATCGAAAACTGGCCACGACCAGACGTCAATGTTCGCAGGTGCCCGATATAACCGAACATGTCGGCAAGCGGTGCATTTGCCTTAACGCGAACTCCCGTGGGGCCGGCGTCTTGTGACTTGATCATGCCGCGGCGACGGTTCAAGTCGCCAATCACGTCACCGACATTGTCGTCGGGTGTAAAGACGTCAACTTTCATAATTGGCTCAAGTAACTGCGGTCCGGCTTTCGGTACGGTCTGGCGATAGGCTGCTTTGGTCGCAATCTCGAACGCAAGCGCTGACGAGTCAACGGCATGGAAAGCACCGTCCATCAAGGTAAATTTCACGTCCAGCAACGGATAGCCGGCCATTGTGCCCTCAACCATGCATGAACCGAACGCCTTCTCAATGGCACTCCAGTACTCACGTGGAACGTTGCCACCGGTGACCTTCGATTCGAACACATAACCAGAATTCTTTTCACCTGGCTCGACGGTGTACTCGATCTTGCCGTACTGACCGGACCCACCCGACTGTTTCTTATGCGTATAGGTGTCTTCAACCAATTGCGTAATCGTCTCGCGGTATGCAACCTGAGGTTTACCCATTTCGACGTCCACACCATGCGTTCGCCGCAGAATGTCAACTTTGATGTCGAGGTGGAGTTCGCCCATGCCTTTGATCAAGGTCTCACCGGAATCTTCATCGGTGGCAACCTGGAACGATGGATCTTCCTGAACCATCTTGTTCAGAGCGACGCCCATTTTCTCGGTGCCCGCCTTGTCCTTGGGCGAAATCGCGATCGAGATGACGGGGTCCGGGAATACCATCGGCTCAAGTGTCGCCGGATGATCGGCATCTGCCAGGGTGTGTCCGGTACGCGTGTTCTTCATGCCCAGCAGGGCAACGATGTCACCTGCCTGCGCCGAATCGAGCTCTTGGCGAGCGTCTGCATGCATCTCGACGATACGGCCAATTCGCTCGGTCTTGCCCGTGAACGTATTCAGAACGTTGTCGCCTTTTTTCAGCGTGCCCGAATAAATACGCGTAAAGGTCAGCGCACCGTAACGGTCGTCCATAATCTTGAACGCCAGTGCGCGCAGAGGCTTGCTGGCATCAACGATCGCAAAACCACCGGTCGCGTTTCCTTCGAGATCAATTTCTGGCTGAGGTTTAACTTCGGTCGGATTCGGCAAGTAGTCAACGACTGCATTAAGAACATTCTGTATACCTTTGTTTTTAAAGGCAGAACCGCAGAAGGTGGGGAAGAATTCGAGCGCGATCGTGCCCTTGCGAATACACCGCTTGAGATCCGCTTCAGATGGTTCATTGCCCTCGAGATAGGCCTCCAGAAGATCGTCGTCCTGTTCAACTGCGGTCTCGATCATTTTTTCGCGCCATTTGGCAACCAGTTCCAGCATGTCCTCCGGCACATCCGTAATTTCATACGCTTCAGGATCGTCGTTGGAACTCCAGACCCACGCTTTTTGGGTAAGAAGATCAACAACACCGACGAAATCGTCCTCGATACCGATCGGCAGCGTCATGACCAATGGTGTGGCAGCCAACACTTCCTCGATCTGCTTAACAACGCGAAAGAAGTCCGCGCCGATACGGTCCAGTTTGTTGACGAAAATAATACGCGCAACTTCCGAATCGTTCGCATAACGCCAGTTAGTCTCGGATTGTGGTTCAACGCCGCCAGATCCGCAGAATACGCCTACGCCGCCATCCAGCACCTTGAGGGAGCGATAGACCTCGATCGTGAAGTCAACGTGTCCTGGGGTGTCAATGATGTTCAGACGGTGTTTGTCCCACTCACAGCTGGTCGCGGCGGACTGAATCGTAATGCCGCGTTCTTGCTCCTGATCCATGAAATCAGTGGTCGCTTCGCCGTCGTGAACCTCACCGGTCTTATGAATCTTGCCGGTGAGCTTCAGAATGCGCTCGGTGGTTGTGGTCTTGCCCGCATCAACGTGGGCAAAGATTCCGATATTTCGGTATGTATTTAGGTCTTTCATGTCTTGAGCTCTGTAGTCCTTTAATTCTATGTTCCACGAGGTTTGCCAGAACGAAACCGTAGGCTCAGGCAGAAGCGAGAGCGATTCGAGCAGTCAAACGAAGTGGATGTAAGTATCCTTGCCGGCCCCAGATGCCATCGAGCAGGCTGGGCGGGCTTTCGGGCGCGGATAATAACAGTGCAAACGTCCCTAAACCAGCGATTTCGCGGTGAATTCCGCTTATCATGCACAGCGATATTGCCCCGGATTTCCTGATGACAAGAGCACAACTGTTTCCGCTCCGGTTTGCCGCAACTGCGAGCGTGTTGGTGCTGGCCTTTGTGATGATCCGCTTGCTCTGGTTTCCGGCAGGATATTTTCAGATTTCCGGGATGACAAAACTTGTTCTGATACTGGTGATTGTCAATCTGATAATTGGTCCGGGCCTGTCCACGCTGGTGTACAAACCCGGCAAAAAAGGCATGACGTTCGACCTGATCGTCCTTGCCTGCATTGAAATCGGTATATTAGCCTGGGCAATGCATGCAATGCTGGAACGCCGGCCTGCGTTCGCGGTATTTGCGGTTGACCGCTTCAAAGCGGTCGCCATGTCTGAGGTCGATCTCAGCCAGCTTCTAAACCGGCAGTTAGCGAATCGTCCTGGACACACGCCTCGTCTGATCTATGCAGAGCTGCCGACGGACGTAGATGCAATGAATTTGCTCATCGACGAAACCGTTTTTTTAGGAATGCCGGACATCGATCGTCGCCCCAAGTTCTGGACTCACTATGCCGAAGGAATACCGGTGCTCAAGACGGCTGCAAAGCCACTTTCTGAGCTGGCGGCGGCTGATGACGCACGAGCCCAGCGGGTCCGACGGTGGTTAGCGCGACAGGCACTATCGGCGGAGGACTATCTGTACCTGCCGATTCGAGGCCGAGTTAAAGACGGCATGATCATCCTGCACGCGGATATCGCTTACCCGGTTGATGTATTGGCAATCGACCCCTGGTGAACGCTAGCGCCGCAGAATTGCCCACCAACGGGCGATGTTGAGCAAGCTCATCAGCGACGTCGCAACGTAGGTTAGCGCTGCAGCGGTCAACAGGCGGCGCGCATGCGGCCTGTCAACGTCCTTTAGAATCCGGTGCTCTTTGAGAATCGGCAGCGCGCGACCAAAACTCGCATCGAATTCGGTTGGCAACGTCACCAGGTGGACAAGTGATGATGTCGCGAGTGTGAAAAAACCGGCAGCAAACATGACAATGCCGAGTCCGGGGGCGCGCGTTATTGCACCGACGAACGGTGATATTAATAAAACACCAGCCCCGAGGCGTTCAATTTTCTGGCTCGCCTTCACCAGCCGCCCGCGAATTCGCAGCGGCGCATAGTTCTGAGCATCCTGAATCGCATGCCCGACTTCATGGGCAGCGACTGTAATGGCGGTCAGCGAGTGGCCGTTGAATTTCTCCTCGGTCAGACGCACCGCCTTGTCAGCGGGATCGTAATGATCCCCTTGTTCTGTGATCTCGACCGCTACCGCCTGCAAACCTTGCGTGTCCAAAAGGTGGCGAGCCAGTTGTTCGCCGGACCCTGAATAACGATCTGCAGGTTCGCTATAACGCGCCAACACCCGCCGTACCCACAAGCCGGGCAGGAAAACGATCGCGAGCAGGACCAGGATCAGAAAAATCACAGACATGCGCGAATCGTATCGCGTATCGTCTTCTGCAGGGATCGTTATTGACGGGGCGCATCGGTGACAACGGATCAGACTTTGCTGTTCGGACTGCTGTTTTTTGTTTTCGTTTTTCTGGTCTGGGGACGCTGGCGCTATGATTTAGTCGCTTTCGTCGCTTTGCTTTTAGCTTTGCTGGCCGGCCTTGTACCGAAAGAACAGGCTTTCTCCGGATTTGGCCATCCTGCCACCGTAATTATCGCCCTGGTGCTAATCATCAGCCGCGGCTTGTCAAATTCAGGTGTGATTGAATTGCTGGCCCGCTACGTGGTTGATACAGGACGCAAACTCGCAGGACACGTCGCTATCATGGCCGGTCTCGCCGCAGCATTATCGGCCATGATGAATAATGTCGCCGCGTTAGCATTGCTCATGCCGGTCGATTTACAGGCAGCGAAGAAAAGCAATCGCAGTCCGAGCTTGTCCCTGATGCCCTTGTCATTCGCGTCGATCCTCGGCGGCATGATCACTCTGATTGGCACGCCGCCGAACATCATCATCGCTGAATTTCGTGGAGACGCTCTTGGCGAGCCCTACCGAATGTTCGATTTTGCCCCCGTCGGGCTTGCCTGTGCTGCCGTAGGTGTTGCTTACGTCGCGCTGATCGGCTGGCGAATGCTACCGGCAGACAGGCGTGCAAATACAACCTCTGAAGACCTGTTTGATCTTGCCGACTACATTAACGAAGTCAGGGTTTCAGATGGCTCGCCTGTCATTGGCAAGCAGGTGCGTGAGCTGGATGAGCTCGCCGACAAGAGCGGTGTCGATATTGTCGGTCTCGTGCGCCGTGGCAGGCGCTTGCCGGGTCTGGCGCGATCGACCGAGATAAAAAGCGGCGATTTGCTGGTCATCGAAGCCAGCCCGGACAGTCTCGAAGAGGCCATCGGCACGCTGGGGCTGGAATATGTAGGCAAGGGCCTTGGCCAACTGCAAAGCAGCAACCTGACATTGGCCGAACTCGTGATCAGTGAGTCGTCGAGCCTGGCGGGGCGCTCGGCGATGTCTGTTCGATTGTTGTACCGCTATCGCGTTGCGCTGGTTGGGGTGTCAAGACAAGGCGAGCGATTTCGCGAAAAACTGCGTCACGTCGAGCTCAAGCCGGGTGACGTTGTGCTGTTGCTCGGCAATGAAGAGCGGCTCGCTGACGTGACCAGTCGGCTGGGCTTGTTGCCGTTGGCGGATCGTGGGCAGCGCGTCATTCAGCGTGAGAAAGTTTGGCTGGCAGTGGGCCTTTTCGTCGTCGCGATTGCCGTTGCAAGCACCGGCCTGGTGTACTTGCCGGTGGCGCTCGGCTGCGTTGCTGCAGCGTATACGTTTTTCAATATAGTTCCTATCCGCGACGTGTACACATCGGTTGAGTGGCCGGTCATTGTTTTACTCGGATCGATGATCCCCATTGGTTCAGCATTGCAGGCAACCGGTGGTACTGCGTTAATCGCAAATGGCATTGTCGATCTCTCCGCAGGATTTTCGCCAGCGATTGTTTTGCTACTGCTGGTAATCGTTACGATGACGCTTTCCGACGTTATGAATAACACTGCGACGGCGGTAATTGCGGCGCCGATAGCGATCGAAATTGCCACCAGGCTCAACGTGAGCCCGGACCCGTTCTTAATGGGAGTTGCTGTCGCTGCGTCGTGTGCTTTCTTGACGCCGATCGGACACAAGAACAATACATTGATCATGGGGCCGGGCGGCTATCACTTTGGCGACTATTGGCGCATGGGCCTGCCACTTGAAATCATCATAGTTGCCGTCTCGGTACCGACTATTCTTGCTGTTTGGCCACTGTAGTTATGTAAACTGCTTGTCGCTAATTCGCTGATTATGTGGTCACAAAATGACAATTCTGACGGCGTGCTGGCGAATAAGAGTCGCATCGCGCGAACCTCTAAATCTTTTAACTTCAATCGCTTAACGGGTAAATCAGCGCCCGTGCCTGGCTTGGCACGGCCCTTGCAACTCTTTGACCAACGAGCCAAGTGACACGGAGAGGATCATGGCAGCAGCGACTATTCAAGATTGGACAGACAGTTCGGTTCTACTCAAGTTCGACGAGCAGCGCGACGTGAAGTATCGCGTCTACCGCGATAAGTTCGGTGTGTTTCAGGAAATCTGCGATGCACAGGGAACGCCGATACACACACTCGAGATTCCCGACGGAATGAAGCTCGACAGAAGCAGCTATGAAGTGATGTTGCGATACGTTCTACTGGACGTGGTTGCGGCGTAAATATCGACCGGATTTTAAAGGGTGGATGCGCTTTGGAGCAATCTGTACCAGAATTCCAGTGCCTCATAAAAGCGATCAATCGGCAGGCTCTCATTATTTGAGTGCGACTGATCTTCGCCATCGCGCAGAAACATACCGTACAAGCCGTAAGTTGGGATGCCGGCGCGCCGAAAATAAAGCCCGTCTGTCGTGTAAGGTGCCATCAGGGGCACAATCGGTAATCCTGCGTACTGTTCCGGCATTGCGGCATCGATCAGTGGAAAAATATCGTCACGAATGGTCGAAGCGGGGGACGGCAAGTACTCTTCTATCGCTGCAATTTCTATAGCAGGGTCGTCGATAACTGCCTGCAATGTCTGTTTAACGTCTGCGACCGACACGCCCGGATAGACTCTGCAATTGACAGTAAGGGTCGCAGATTCCGGAAGTGCGTTTTCAGCGTGCCCACCGCTTAGCATTGTCGGCACGCAGGTGGTTCTCGTGATACCAACTTGCTCTGGTTGGCCCTTCAGGAAATCGGCCGCGTCCTGATCAAACGGGTCTGCCGCAAAGCGGCGCATTGCAGCTCCCAATTCGCCGTCGGTGAGCTTTCCCATTTCCGCGAAGTACGTTCGGGTCTCATTATTCGAGCGCACCGGAAAGTCAAAATCGTGAATCGCAGTTATTGCTCTTGCCAAATCCGCAATCGCATTATCAAGCGTCGGTTTTGCACTGTGTCCGCCTGGATTGCGCGCCGTCACTGCAAAAGAAACATACATTTTTTCGGCGAACTGCAGAAACGTTGCGAGCGGCTTGAAGTCTTCGCTGATTCTTCCGGCTCCGGCGTCAAGATTAAATGCGAATTCCGCATTGATAAGCTCGAAATGATCCTGCGACAGTGATTTTGCCGACAACATTCTGGTTTCCTCATCGCCGGTGAGGGCAACAATCAGGTCGCGTTCCGGTACGAAACCTGCGGCCTTGAGACGTGCGAAATTGGTGGTAAGAATTGTGGTCGCGAATTTGTCATCGAGGACACCGCGGCCCCAGTAATTGCCCGCTTCTTCAGTCAGCACAAACGGGTCGCGTTCCCAGTCTCCTGCTGCAACCACAACATCGGTGTGGCCTAAAAACAGGATCGGGCGTTTTCTCTTCGACGAGCCACGATAGCGAACGACGAGTGACGCGACGGGTTCGCCGTCCGAATCCAGAGGCAGGACCTGTACGTCTGCATCGGGAAAACCCGCGTCAATAAATTTCTGTGCCAGGAATTCAACGAAAGGCACAACCTGTTGCTCGCCGCGAACGCTCTTGAACGCGACGCTGTCGCGTAGCAGATCGTGAGCATAGACTTGCCACGGGGCGCTGTAGTCTGCGCTGCTGATTTCGGCGCTTGCCTGGATACTGATCGATAAGGCGGCGATCAGGACGAGATGGCGCATTGATGTGTCTCAAGGTTTTGATTGAACCTGGAAGAGTAGCGCTACTAGATAGAGAGTTCACGCTGTCCGGGTTGCCAGTGCGTCAAGTTGATATGCGCACCGCCCATGCCGAGTCCGCGCACCCACTTTGCTGCCGCGTCCAATGTTACCCAGGTTTTGACCTTGCCTTTGTGCGTTTCGGCCGTGATAGCACCATTCGGTGTATTCGCTTCGACATGAAAGCGGGCGCCGCTCGCAATAATGTTGATCTTCTTAATGGCGCCGGCAGCGACCATCGCTTTCAACATTCTTTCATCCATGTTTGTTCCTCGGGAAAAGGTCAGACTGTTCGGGAATCGGGATACCTTCCTGATCGCAATGACGGCGTATCAGGACTTCGACCATATTTGCCACGCTGCGGTGCTCGATCGCAGCCGCTTCGCGCACCGCTTCCTTGATCGCAGGATTGATACGCAAATTCAGCGTTGAAATCTTGGTTTTTGGCATGCGTCGGATTGTATATCCTTTGTGTAATAAATGTAACGCAGAGTGCGTTTTATATTCGCTGAAATGGGAAACCAGCCACGGAATGTGAGGTCAGAATCCGTTACCGTGTTGTCATGACGATGCAATGGCTTGTGCAAAACTGGGCATTAGCAGCCGCCAGCGTCCTTGGCCTGGCAATCCTGTTATTTGTTCTTTTCCGACTATATGCGGCATCTCCGAGCGGGAGCATAGGCGCGCAAGCGGCTATCTTGCGCAACCACAAGACTGTGCTGATGCAGGCGGAGGCGCGGCTGGAGAAGGCGACTGATCGTGTCAGTCGCTTGCGCAGCAAGGCCGACGAGGTCAAGCCAAAACTGCTGAGCGAAGCAGAGGAGGCCATCGAGGATGCACGAGCATTACAAAAGATTGCTGCCGATCAGGTGTTACGCACCCAAAAACTGCTCCGTGACGTAATCCTTGAGGAATTTCCGCCAAACCGGCAGGATGGGCTGCGTCAAAAATACCTATAACGGAGCACCTGAATGGAACAGACGATTTTCATGATTTGCATGTTTATTGGCGTTCTGGCGACCGCCCTCATCGCCGTGACGTTGATTGCGATCGTTCTCGGCAAGGTCGACGTTTGATTTTACATAAGTAGTTCCATCTCAGGTTTTACCTCTCAAAATCAATGACCGCAGCGGCACGAGCTTGCCCGCTTGACTATTGGCCTATGAAATATCAAAATGATATCTAAATGATATCGTATTGAAAAGGTGAGGAACATGATCCAGGAAATCAAAAGGTCTGTACCGTCTGGGTATTTGATGCTTGTGGTCTTGGCCGTCGCGCAGATCCTGTTTGCCTACGCAATCTACAGATCCGCGGTCGTCATCTCGACAAGTGGGATTGTTGCTGCGGCCATCGCAACAATCATCACCGCGATATTCTGGGCGGGATTCTTCATGGTCCATCCGAATGAAGCGAAAGTTCTGCAGTTGTTTGGCAAATACGTCGGTACCGTGCATGAGCCTGGATTGAAATGGGCGAACCCGTTTTACGCAAAATCCGCGGTCTCAACCCGAGTACGTAACTTCGAAAGTGGCAAATTGAAAGTCAACGACTCGAACGGCAGTCCGATTGAAATCGCCGCCGTTGTGGTTTGGAAAGTTTTCGATACCGCTGAAGCCATGTTTGAGGTGGATGACTTTGAAGAGTTTGTGCAAATCCAAAGCGAGTCTGCGCTACGCAACTTGTCGACGACCTTTCCTTACGAGCCACATGAAGGCGAGGGCGTTGCCTTGCGAAGTCACCCGGCCGAAATCGCGCAGGCGCTGCGTGAAGAAATTCAGGATCGACTTGAAACTGCAGGTGTCACTGTTATCGAAGCCCGCATCAGTCACCTGGCGTACGCACCAGAAATCGCGAACGCAATGCTCAGGCGCCAGCAGGCATCAGCGATTATTGCGGCGCGACAACAACTGGTTGCAGGCGCTGTAGGTATGGTCGAAATGGCGCTGGACGAATTGAAGAAAGGCAACATTGTCGAGCTTGATGAAGAACGCAAAGCATCGATGGTCAGCAATCTTCTGGTCGTGCTGTGCGGTGAAGAGTCTGTCAAGCCTGTGGTCAATGCCGGTTCGCTGTACAGCTAACCGGTAACGCCCAGGAACCAAGGGACAGGAAATCAGCAGTGGCCGCACGTAAAGCATTCGCATTGCGAATTGACGAGAAAACGCTGGCAGCGATGCAGCGCTGGGCGAACGACGATCTGCGCAGTATGAATGCGCAGATCGAATTCGTTTTGCGGGAGGCTCTGCGCAAATCCGGCCGGCTACCCAAGAAGCCTCAAAACTCTGACGAGTAATGCAGCTTAGCAATGGTAGTATCTGCATATGCGCGCGCTCGTTCCATTTATCCTGGTTGCACTTGCCCTGTTCACGGCGGGCTGTATTGCCTACATCGCCTGGGATTTGTCTTCCGACAAGGTTGAAAAGCAGCCGGAGTCTGATCCGCAACCAGACTCCGACAAGACCTAGACGCTGCGAGCCTAGCGGCGGTTGCCAGACCGCCTTTCACTCCTGGCACCGGATTCGCTACGGACCTTACTATTGCCGGACTTACCGGGGTTGCTCGGCTGAGACCCGCTGGCCTGACTCTCGCCGGACTGACTTTTTCTGCTCTCACCCTGGTTGGACTGACGTGTATTGGAGTGACTGGAGCGGGATGGTTGCCCGGATCGAGGCGACTGACTTGACCTGGAGGGTTGGCTTGCCCGGGATGGTTGGCTCACCTGCGGGGACCGTTTCGACTGGGACGACTGGTTCGATCGAGACGGCTGGCTAATCCTCCCAGCTTGGCTTGATCGGGTCGGCTCACTTGATCGCGACGGCTGGCCCGACTGGTTGGATGCAAGCTGTTTGGGCGCAGCAGTCGTGCGTTCGCGGAACTTGATCGACTGTCGCGACCTAACGTCATCGCGCGGCACAGCCTGTTTCGTGCTCGTCGAGCGCGTGACCGATTTTGGTGCAGTAGAATGTCCGGCACGTGACTCGGTCCGCTTGATCGAACTGGACTGGTTAGACACGGTTGCCGTGCGCTGCCGAAACTTCACTTCCGATCTACCAACATTGCTTGCGTTAGCTGCTCTCGTTCCCGCGTAATGGCGGCTCCGAGTCACGCGTTGATCATGTGAATTCACCGTGCTACCGGAATGCGGGCGCCAGTAATCACCATGCCCGTATCGATCGCCTGAGCGATAGTTGTTGTGCCGGTTATAGTAATAGTTGTTGTGCACGTGAATGCTGGGTCGGCGGTACCAGAAATTATGGCCATAGGAACGACCGTAGTAAGGGTGGCCGTGATAACTATGATGATAGACGTTCAAGCTGTCGCTGAACCAGCCGACTGTGAACGCGGTCGTCACGCCCCAGAAATACCCGCGATTGAACGCGTGGCCGTACGGGTATGGATAGTAGTAGACCGGGTAAGCGCGCGGGTAGTAGTAATACGCCGGGGTTGGCTGGTACACAACGACGCGCTCGGGCTCGTAGTAGGGCACGTAGATCACGTCTTCTTCTACCGGTGTTATTTCTATGACGCCATCATTTTGCGACACAGTCTGGTACGTATCGCTCTGCAGATTTCCGGCGGCGTACGCCTGATCGCGAAACGACTCTATCGCAGCGATGACATCGGCCTGTTGTGCGACGACGGCCTCGCCGAGACGCCAGGTCTTGTCGAGATCCTTGGTCAATAACTCAACGGCCTCTGGATAGTTGATCAAGGCAACAATTGAATCATCCCAGGCTTCATTCGGTTGCAAGGTCGGATCGTTCTTCAGATCTTGCAGAAAGCGTTCTGCCTGAACCAGTTGCAGGGGGTAAGTTGAGGCCGGCAGGACGATCGCGAGCAAATCGTCGGGATACAGCGCGATCCGACCGACCAGAACCTGCAGATCAGATGCCGATAGCAATGGAATTTCTTCGGCACCTGCCTCCACAGCAGCGACCGTGGCGCCATTGGCATCGACCGGAACCTGCGCGCTGGCCAGTGTTGGCCAGATCACCATCAGTGTTGGCAGCCAGGCCAAAGTGGCGTATTTGTTAAGAGTTTCCTTGCTCATTTTTGCCTCCGAATCCGCGCACACATGCGGGATTTGCTGATTCGAGGCTCAGATTAGCGCAGTCAAGCTGAACCCATGCTTAATGCAGGGGTTCCCGTTGGGGCCTCGGGTAGCGGCCTAGTCGTCGCCGCCATGCCAGCCGATGAACTTCCAGCCATCCGCTGTTCTTACGAGAATGTCCGTATAACGACCGTGGTTGGTCTCAACGTCGCCTTTTTTATCCTCATACGCGCTGCTGTAAAGGTAGTGCACGATCGCTGTATCGCCCTCGACCACAATTTCCAGCGGATACAATTCGTGTGCGACGACCTTGCCTTGCTGAGTGTTGAATCGTTCCCACTTACGTGTTGATGACTTGGACCGCGGCGCCGGATTGTCCTTGCCCCAGCCGTAAAAGCGATCCATCAGCATGCGGTCGATCCACTTTTTATCGCCGTTCTCATTCGCATCCCACTGCGCTTCGATAGCGATCCACACATCAGTGGCATCGTCGCGCTCGTCCTGCGCGATCGCAGTACCAACGAGGAGTAGGGCAGTAACAGTTAGCGCAGATTGAATTGTTTTGAGTGCATTCATGCTTATGTCCTTGTTGCTAATCGCTAGCAGGAGGGTGGAGTCTAATCTATGTCCATAATCAGCGTCGAGAGCCTGCGAAGATCCGCGTCGCTCAATTCCATCTCAATGTTGTCGCTGTACAACTCTTCAAGCTCTGGCAGCGACATGTAGTCAGGATGGTGGGTCTCAACGATGGTTGCGTAGTCGATTGTCTGCGAGTCTTTCTCAAGCACGAGTTGATACGCGTGGACGCCGAGTTGAGAAGATTCCTCTATCTGCATGAGATTAGCGATCGCATGGTCGGGAGCGTCGAGCAAAATGCTGCCCACATGCAATGTGACCTTTCCAATCTGCCAGCCAGTCGCCTTGAAAGTAGCACCAATGGAGCGTCCCGCCAGAATGTCGGCGTGGGCGTCTGCGACTCTGGGCGTGGATTCGTCGACAAAACGAACTACCGCATAGGTGCGGCAAATGCGCGTATTTGCATCGCTGCTGTACAGGCTCGATCGACGGACACCCGCTGCGTGCGACAGGACTTCGACGCCATAATTGCCAAACCGCTCTTTGATCCTTTCGCTATTCAGCGACTCGGGCTCGTGTGCACAGGCACTGAGGGCTGCGGCGATAACAACTGGGGAAACTCGACTGGAGTGCATAAATGACACGGCTGTTTACTTGCCGCGCACCTTATACCGTGGCGGTCAGTGGGTAAAGTTATGCCGCGTAAACGTATATAATTCTGCCTGTTGAAGTTCGTGGTAATTTCGAATGTCGCACAATATTGCTTGTTATCGCTGTGGTGGATCGCTCGCTTCGCTGTCACTGCCGTTCTCGCGGCAGGACGAGTGTCCCGGGTGTCAGAACTATTTGCACGTTTGCAAGATGTGCATCTATTTTGACGCGAGAGTGCCGCGGCAATGTCGCGAAGACGGTGCCGAAGAGGTGCGAGAGAAAGACCGGCTCAATTTTTGCGACTGGTTTAAGCCCAGCGATACGGCATTCGATGCAGGAAGAAAGAACGACGAGGATGAGGCGCGATCAGCAGCAGAGGATTTGTTCGAGTGATTGGCAATTGAATCATCGCGTCGGCAGGCTCATGTTTGGATTTTCCGTCGGCGTTCTGGTGGCGGTATTGGCGTATCGCTGGGCCACTGATTCCGGGCCCAGCCTCGAGCGACAGCGAGAAGAGAACGTGGTGATGGCTTCGCGAGACTGGCTTGAGTCCACGCTCGACATCGGCGAACTGGTGATTGTTGATCCGGTTTCTCCCGACCGTAAGGTCGGCAAAGTCTATGTTTATCCGGCCGGCGATCGCTGGGAGATATCGGGGTATTATCGCCGTGACAAGACTGATCTCTGGCACCCGTATTTGGTTACCCTGGACGCGGCACTGGCGCTTCGACACCTGAAAGTTTCGGACACTGAATTATTGCATCGCTCAGGCGACGGTGTTCTAGAGGTTCTGCCCTGACGCTTGTGCCTCGTTGCGCCATTCGGCGACATTCAGTTCAATAAAGAAGAACGCGACCAGCCAAAGGAATGCATCCCAGAAGTCGACAAAGTCACCCTTGATGCCCCAATAAATCGCCGCAAGAAAAAGGGTGAAATACAATACGACTTTCAGCGCATTGCTAAGCCGCAACACTGTTCCAGTAAGCAGGTTCTTTTCCTGCAGCCGGACGTCGGCTTCGAGAACCATGACCACCAACAACCAGACGCCGGCATTGATGACGTCGACCCAGGCGAGCGCTTTGATTTCAAACAGCCCATCGGCGTCTACCACGGCTCGCATCTCTGGAAACTGAAAGAACTGAGTGTGTGTCGAAAATGAACCGCAGTTCGCCGCCGTGACTGCCGTGTATTCATCAAGATCAACGGCGTACGACCAGTTTCCGGCAAGGTCGCATAAATCACTGCTGCCGAGCAGCGGCATCACGTCATCAAAAAAAGTCAGATTGTCCAGGTAGCCGTTGAACGCACTGATTATCAATACGTAGCAAACGATGCGCACAAATTGCAATGCCAATTTGACGGTCTTGGTGAAGTGGTGATCTTCGAGCACAAACGTTTCAAGCTCAAACATCAATAACAGAACTACCCAGGCCGCCGTATCGATTGTCGCAGCATAGGCCTCGATCAGGTTCGCAAATCCAACGCCGTTCGGGAACTGCAATTCTGCCGCCGCAAATTCTTCGATGAAGAACCAGTAAATATTGAGCGCCAGAAACGCGTAGACGGCGTACTTAAGGCCCTGAAATAGGCGCGAGTGATTTAGAGTCAATCCGGGTATCCATCGGGAATTTAGCTGATTCTAGTCTCGTACGGCGGACTCTGTCTCGTTCGGCGGACCCTATTCGTTTCGAGAAACGAAGAATAGTTGTCTGCCTGCGACGCGAGATGCAGTTTTGCGCCATCTTTGCTATAGAATTCGGCCCCGATTGAGTCTCCATTAAATCTACCAGCGAAAGGACAACGAACGTGACTGTAAAAAGTGATATTGAGATCGCCCAGGCGGCAGATATCCGGCCGATAACGGAAATTGCATCGAAGCTGGATATCCCGCACGAGTCGTTGATTTCCTATGGCCATGACAAGGCCAAGATTAACGCTGAATTTATTCGCTCGCTGGCCGACAAGCCCGATGGCAAGTTGATCCTGGTGACCGCGGTTTCCCCCACACCGGCAGGGGAAGGTAAAACCACAACCACAGTTGGGCTGGGTGACGGCCTCAATCTGATTGGCAAGAAAGCCATTATGTGTCTGCGCGAGCCGAGCCTCGGCCCCTGTTTTGGAATGAAGGGTGGCGCGGCCGGCGGTGGTTACGCTCAGGTTGTGCCAATGACGGATATCAATCTGCATTTTACCGGCGACTTTCACGCGATCGGCGCTGCGAATAATCTCCTGGCTGCGTTGATCGACAACCACATGCATTGGGACAATCAGCTCAATATTGATCCGCGCCGCGTGACCTGGCGACGTGTGGTTGACATGAACGATAGAACTTTGCGAGCAATCACGTCGGGACTGGGTGGTTACCACAATGGTGTCGTCCGCGAAGCCGGCTTCGACATCACCGTTGCTTCAGAAGTCATGGCGAT
The DNA here is from genome assembly GCA_037968975.1 of Woeseiaceae bacterium. GTDB lineage: Bacteria > Pseudomonadota > Gammaproteobacteria > Steroidobacterales > Woeseiaceae > UBA1847. Next base: position 27,830 of record JBBKWL010000118.1, read on the forward strand.
TTTCTGTTTGGCAACAGATCTTCAGGATCTCGAAAAGCGTCTCGGCAATATTGTGCTCGGCTATACGCGGAACAACGAAGCGGTAACAGTCGGTCAGCTGAATGCGCAGGGCTCGATGACCGCATTGCTGATGGATGCATTGCAACCGAACCTCGTACAGACAATGGAAAACAATCCGGCGCTTATGCATGGCGGCCCGTTCGCCAATATCGCGCACGGTTGCAACTCAGTCATGGCGACCAAGACAGCGCTCAAACTGGCTGAGTACGTAGTCACTGAAGCGGGCTTTGGTGCCGATCTTGGCGCAGAAAAATTCTTCAATATCAAGTGTCGTAAAGCTGGCCTGAAGCCCGATGCAGTCGTGCTCGTTGCAACGATTAAAGCGCTCAAGATGCATGGGGGTGTTGCTAAAACTGACTTAGGCGCAGAGGACGTCCCGGCCCTGAAAGAAGGTCTGAAAAACCTTGGCCGTCACTTGCGGAATCTGGCGCAGTTCGGTGTCCCGGTTGTTGTCGGCGTAAATCGATTCACCGCCGACACTGACGCAGAAGTAGAGGCGGTTCAGGAATATTGCGCAGGTTTCGGTGTGAAAGCGGTGAACTCCAATCACTGGGCAGAAGGCGGTGCAGGTGCGACTGAGCTGGCCAAGCAGGTGGTTGCCGTGGCTGACAGTGGTGCCGCTCAATTCCGTACGTTGTACAGCGACGAATTACCGCTATGGGAAAAAGCAAAGCGCGTCGCAACCACCATCTATGGTGCTGATAACATCATCGCTGATCAGAAAGTGCGGGATCAATTTAGGCAGTTTCAGGAGGCCGGCTACGGGCATTACCCGGTATGCATGGCGAAGACGCAATACAGTTTTTCGACGGATCCAAACTTGCTTGGCGCGCCGGAAGGACACGTCGTACCCATCCGCGAAGTTCGGCTGGCCGCCGGCGCCGAGTTTATCGTCGTTGTCTGCGGTGCCATCATGACGATGCCGGGTTTGCCGCGAGTTCCGGCAGCCGACGCAATTCGCGTCAACAGCGAAGGCCAAATCGAAGGCCTGTTCTAGGTTTGCCGACTGTATTCAAGGTGATTTCTCCTCAAGCATGTGGCTATCTGCGGCTGTCAGGCTGCAGCCGTACACTGATTTGAGTCGGCTGATCACCTCTTGAGTTGGTCCCTGGAACGGTGCTTTGCCCTCAAATGCATGCAGGACGATGCCTTCCAGTAAGTCGCCGAGCGACAGGTCCGTGTATTCGGCCAAAGCCTTGAGTACCTTCAGGAGTGAGGTCTCGATGCGGACCCCGGTTTGCGTGCGAGTGACAACTTTCTTGTTCATTTCAGGCTGCTCCGAAATTTGGATGTTATCAAGGTAACAAAATAACAGTTATCTTGTCCAGTTGAACGAGTACTATGGCAGCGGCTTTTCACAGACGGGACTGTTTGGTGCCAACAAAAGAGGAACTCAACAAGGGCTTCAGACTTGGGGAGTGGGAGGTGTTGCCGGCGCGCCGCGAGCTGCATCGTGGCGACGAAGTTGTGCGACCAGAGCCCAAGCAACTCAAAGTCCTGCTGGCCTTGGCACAGCGCGACGGCGACGTTGTGACTCGCGACGAACTTGTCGAAGAATGTTGGGATGGCAGGCCAACAGCGGACGAACCGATCAACCGCAGCATCTCGCAGTTGCGTAAGCATCTTGGCGATGAAAAGCCCTACGAGTACATCGATGTATTGGTCAAAGCCGGCTACTGTCTGCGACAACCCGTCGTACTCATCACGCCGAGCAAATCGACGGGCGCGCCCGGTATCGTTCGCCCGCGCAAGGCTTCCAGAATTTGGGCCATTTTCGCCGTATTGGCGATTGCTCTCGCTGCACTGCTAGTTTGGAAACAGGCGCCGCGACCTGACCCATCAGTTACGTCAATCGCGGTTCTGCCGTTTTCCAATCTTTCCGGCGACGCGAGCAATGCGTACGTCGCATCCGGGTTCAAGGAAGAGTTGGTACATACGTTGCAGAATGTTCCCGAACTGGTCATCAAGAACGTACGGGCGTCGTATGACGGCGTTCCAATTTCGCAAATTGGCGCAGAGCTCGGTGTCGATAGCGTGTTGATTGGTGCGTTGCGTATTCAGGGCGACGACCTGAGGTTTAGTTACCAACTTGTGCGCGTCGAGGACGGCGTCAGTTTGTCGTCAGGTCAGGTTGCGGGACCACGCAGCAGGGTATTTGATAAACAGGAAGAGCTTGCTCGATTGGTGCGTAGCCATGTCGTCGGTGACTCAGCGCAGCAATTGCTGGCATCCAGTCGCCCCGACGATTCTGTCGCATACGATCGTTATATTCTCGGGCAATATTTGCTGGAGCGACGTGGCACCGCGGGAAACCTGGAAAATGCGATAGCACTGTTCGAAGAGACTATCGAACTTGATCCAGGCTATGGTCCGGCGTACTTGGCATTGGCGGAAATTTATGTGCTCTTGCCTGACTATCGTGGCGCGGATCTGGCAGATTCACACGACCGGGCCATTCGGATTGTTAGTGATGGGATCATTGCTGATCCGGCGATCAAAGAAGCGGCTGCTGCGGTGTTTGGTTTCGTTTATCACAAACAGAAGCGCTGGATAGAGGCAGAGCAGGCGTTCAAAATTGCGACCAACGCGCCTGTCGTTGAGTCAAATGCATTCAATTGGTACTCGCTGATGCTCGGCAGTGTAGGTCGTTTCGATGCCGCCCTGGAACAGGCGCTTGCGGCACTTGAGATAGATCCAAGTTCGGCGGTCATCAATAGTCGTATTGCGATTGTATATACCTGGACAGGCGACAATGAAAAAGCAGGCAAATATTTTGAGCGCGTCAGACAGCTTGGCGGTCGCACGGCATCCAATCTATTTGCAAACGCGCTGTATTCGCTGCGGCTGGGTAAGGCCGCAGAAGCACGTGACCTGACGATGGCCGGGGTCGCAGTGGGTGGCGGGCCAGGCGTTTGGATTGACCCGGTATTCGACGCATTGCTCGATCCCTCGAAACTCGATTCCGGACTAGAAGCGCTGGATGTGGCGGCGCAAAATGCCGAAGTGGCGGTGCAGGTAGAAGTGACAGTGCGCGTGATGCTCGGTGATACGGATGGCGCGTTGCGACTTGCACGCTACCTCGTGCAACCAGGTCAAGCATTCGAAACAGAGTTGTTATTCCTGCCCGAGTTTATGCCATTGCGAGAGCGGCCAGAATTTCTGGAGTTAATGACTACGCTTGGTGTCACTGACTACTGGAAACAAGCGGGCTGTGTCTGGCAGAATCTCGCCGTCGCATGTAACTAGTCGTCGCTTGTTTGGCTGCGGATTTGCTTTAACTGGCCACGTTTACGCTTGTTGTCGATGCGCTTTTGCTGCGCTTTTTTCGAGACTCTTTTTTTCTTGCGTGGCTTGGCGACGACCAGGGCTGAGGCTAGCAGCGTGGCGAGGCGTTCCAACGCGTCGCGAAGATTCCGTTCCTGCGTTCGGAACGACTGCGCCTTGATCACAACGATGCCATCCGCGGTAATACGGCGGTCGCCGAGTGCCAGCAGTCTTGCTTTTGCCTCGGCAGGGAGAACGCTGGAAGTCGCAATATCGAAGCGCAGATGAATCGCGGACGCAACCTTGTTGACGTTCTGGCCGCCTGCACCCTGTGCGCGAATCGCGGCAACGTCGATGTCGCCGAACGGAATCACTATGTCGCTGGTTATTTGCAGGTCTTCGGTCGTCATCACTTGAGATTATACGGTCACTTGCGGCCATTTATGTGAGAATGCGCCGAATGCAAATCCGCAACCTAGTTCTGCTTGTATTTACACAAATGATTTCGGCAACCGGGTCAATCGTGTTTGTTACATTAGGTGGGCTGATCGGGACGTCACTGACCGCAAATCAGGCGTGGGCGACCCTGCCGCTAACCATGATTGTGCTCGCGAGCGCATTGACGACTATGCCGGCAGCAATGTTAATGAAGCGCATCGGCCGACGGGCCGGGTTTGCGCTCGCATCGTGTTCGGCCGTCGTTGCCGTTTTGATCGCCGCCATGGCGTTGCGAGATAACAGCTTTGAGCTATTTCTGACTGCGGCATTTCTATTCGGGATAAATCTAGCGTTTACACAGCAATACCGTTACGCGGCCGCAGAAAGTGTCACTACCAGATATGTGCCTCGTGCCATTTCATTTGTGCTGTTGGGCGCTATTGGTGGCGCGCTGATTGGCCCGAAAATTGTCACGATTGGTTATGCGATGATCGCCGACGTCCCGTACGCAGGTTCAATGCTCATGCTCGCCTGCCTTTATGTTGTGCAAGCATTCGTCTTCCTGTTTCTCGGTAAGACTCGTGCAGAACACGCGACAGATGCAGGTGCCAGCGGGCGACCAGTTGCGGAAATAGTGTTGCAGCCAGTATTCATAGTTGCGGTGCTTGGAGGTATCGCCGGGTATGGCTTGATGACCCTGGTGATGACGGCCACGCCATTAAGTATGAACATTAACAACGGGTATTCTCTGCAGGTAACCGCAAGTGTCATTAGCGCTCACGTTCTGGCCATGTACGTTCCGTCACTGGTATCCGGATTCCTGATCGAAAGACTCGGCGTGGTACGCATGATGTTTGCCGGCGCTGCGACACTGGTCGCAACGTCAGTTGTCGGGCTGCAGGGACACTCCGTGATGCACTACTGGTGGGCGCTGGTTCTTCTCGGAATTGGCTGGAATTTTCTCTATGTTGGGGCAACAACGATGTTGACCTACACCTATTTGAATGCGGAACGATATCGAGCACAGGGCATCAATGAGTTTCTTGTATTCGGTTCATCGGCGACTGCATCGTTGCTTGCGGGCACGATTATGCATTACTTCGGTTGGTTCCGGTTGATGCTAATCCCCATTCCCGTTCTTGCGCTGGTTTGCGTGGCGCTGGTCCTGGTGCGCAAAAATAAATTACTGGATAGGTCATTGACGTGAAGAAGCTGCTGCAGGACGCCGCAATGCGTGCCACCCGTTACTTACAAGGTTTGCCTGGCAGACGCGTCGCGCCCGATGCAACAGCGTTGCAAGGTTTGAGTCGTCTGGATGAAGCAATGCCCGAGGAGGGCGAGTCAGACGAAGCGACGCTGGCCTTGCTTGACGACGTTGGTTCGCCGGCAGCCATGAGCATGGGAGGACCACGGTTCTTCGGCTTCGTTATCGGCGGGGCCTTACCTGCCACTATTGCCAGCAACTGGCTCGCGACCGCCTGGGATCAAAATGCGGCGATGCATGAAGTCACACCGGCGGCATCGCGGCTTGAGGAAATCGCACTGAATTGGTTAGTCGATGTTCTGCGCTTGCCTGCCGGGACCGGGGCTGGCTTCGTAACCGGCACAACGGTGGCAAACTTCTCGGCGCTGGCCGCCGCTCGCCACAGAGTACTGGCTGACGCAGGCTGGGACGTCGGCGCCAATGGCCTGGCAGGTGCGCCGGCCGTCAATGTTGTTGTTGGCGGCGAGGCGCACCCGACTCTGACTAAATCGCTGGGCTTACTTGGATTCGGCCGGAATCGCGTAACACGTGTACCCGTCGATAATCAGGGCCGCATGCTCGCCTCACAATTGCCTGCGATTGAGGGGCCGACAATAATTTGCACGCAGGCCGGCAACGTGAACACTGGCGCATTCGATCCGGTCGGTGAAATCTGTGACGCAGCCAGACCGAAGGGAGCTTGGGTGCACGTTGACGGAGCGTTCGGTCTCTGGGCCGCGGCATCACGTACCCTCGACGCTCAAACCGATGGACTGAACCAGGCAGATTCTTGGGCAACGGATGCACACAAAGGCTTGAATGTGCCTTACGACAACGGCATCGCCTTCGTCCGCAATCCAAATGATTTGAAATCTGCGATGTCCATCACTGCCGAGTACCTGGTCACTGCTTCGGCGCACCGGAATCCTTCGGACTACACGCCGGAGCTATCTCGTCGCGCGCGCGGAATTGATGTGTGGGTGGCGCTGCGTACGCTCGGACGTCGCGGCCTCGCGGCGATGGTCGATCGATGCTATCAGCAGGCGCGCCGCTTCGCCGCTGGATTTAACGCCGCCGGATACGAGATTCTCAATGAGGTGGTGTTCAACCAGGTGCTGGTCGCGTTCGGTGACGATAAGTTAACGCGGCAGATCATTGACGAAATTCAGCGCGAGGGAACGTGCTGGTGCGGCGTTACGGTTTGGCAGGCTCGCACGGCAATGCGGATCAGCGTCAGCAATTGGTCGACCACAGATGCCGATGTCGACCGCAGCCTGGAGGTGATGATTCGAATTGCGCGAGCAGCTGCGGCGAGTTAGAACTTGTAAACAAACCCTATTTGCAGCACGGGCCATGCTTTGAAATCGCTCATGTCTTCTTCCAGTTCCTGACGTTCAGCTTCCATCGCTGCCTGGAAACCCGGATCAGAGCTCAATGCGCCATCGGAGGTGAGCGTGACTTCCGGTTCGCCCTGCCAGAGGACGCCAAAGTCCAGGTTCATGCCGATCTTGCCAGCAATCGAAAAATCGTAGCCAATGCCAAAGTACGGAGCGCCGTTGGCAAACGTCGTCGTGCTGGTGATGGTACCGATACCTGCGCCCGGGTAGACGACGCCACCGATTTCCTGGTCAGCCATCTGGTCATTCAGCATTAACAATTCATTGCCGTTGGAGTAATAGCCGGCGGTCAAACGCATCGGACTGATCGGGAAATGGATGTTTGCTGTGCCATAGAACGACTCGAGACTTAACTCCTGCTCATAGTCAATGCCTGCAGCGTCGCCATCGCTGTTGTAGTCGAAAGCGTTGGCCCCGATTCGGACATCCAGATAGGGGAGCGGTTGCCAACTGGCTTCAAGACCCAGTCCCAGAGTGCCGACTTTCAGTCCGACACCAAAGTCCTGCTCAGCGTGTGCGCTGCCGGCAGAAAGGAAGGTCAGCAGCAAGATGCTGGCTGTGCTTCGAAGAATGCTCATAACTCACCCGTTTGCCTAAACGTAGATCCAGGCACCTAAGGTAAACGGCCCGCAACGGCGGTTCTGTGCGATGCATCACAGCGGGTAATTTTGCATAAGGCGAGCTTGGTTCGTCTTATGTTAAATAAAATGGTCCGGGCAACCCGGCCCGGGAGAACCGCGCGCTAGAGAACAATCGTGGGTTCGTTCATTTTGTCCCTGGCATATTCCAGGAATAGCGCTGGCCTCGCGTCTGGGTCGATGTTGACTCGATCGAGATCGCCCCTGACTTGCGGCAGCGCCAGCAGTCGTTTGTCCATCACACGAAACCAGAGCTTGGGTATGTAAGCGAGAAGATACGAGCCGAAATAACCCGACGGTAACGTCGGCAGATTGTCATAATTTCGCAGCGACTGATAACGCCGAGTCGGGTGAGTGTGGTGGTCCGAGTGCCGTTCCAGGTGCAGCAACACGAGATTGCTGAAAATGTGATTACTATTCCAGGAATGGTGCGGCTCGCAGCGTTCGTACTTGCCGGATGAGTCTCGTGTTCGCAGCAACCCGTAATGTTCCACGTAGTTAGCACTGGTCAGTTGCCACCAGGCGAATGCGTTGTGCAGACCGATAAACGGGATAATTATCCAGCCGAAAGCTGTGATCAGGCCGATACTCAGAAGCGCGCTAATGGCCAATGAATGGAGTATTTGATTGTTGTGACTCCACACTGGCCGACCGCGCCGGGCGAGGCGATCTTTCTCCAGCGCCCATGCTTCAAGAAAAGCGCCAGGAATCTCGCGCAACGCAAATTTGTAAATACTTTCTCCCATGCGCGCGCTGGCCGGGTCATCCGGTGTCGATACATTGCGATGGTGGCCGAGATTGTGGTTCACCGTGAAGTGCCCATACGCCGGGACCGCGAGCGCGATCTTGGCCAGCAACTTCTCCTGTTTTGAATTCTTGTGGCCGAGTTCATGCGCGCTATTGATAGCCAGTCCAGACGTGATGCCGGCAACGATAGCCAGGCAAATGTAGGCGGGGATGCTCAGCTCCTGGGTTGCGGCGTAGGCGGCGGCGCCGATAAAACTGAGAAAATGCAGCGGTACGGCGATGTACGTTAGTCGACGGTAGTATTGGTCCTGCTCAAGTTGCGAGATGACTTCCTGAGGTGGATTGTTCTGATCTTCTCCCAATAGCCAGTCGAGCGCGGGTCCTGCGACGTAGGTCAGGAGCAACGGAAGGGCGAACCACCATTCGTTCCCCGAAATGGCGTGCAACAGGATGCCGGCGAAAGGTAGCAGCGTGTAGCTCAGAGACAGTGCCCAAAACCAGCGCTTGCGGTCGACATATTCAATTTGTTCGCCATTCGACAGTGTGGCTATGTATGCCTTCATCGCAGCAAGTCTATCCTGCGTTGTCGGCAAATTATACAAATGCGCCATGCGAGATCCTCGTCGATAAAAAATACTAAGTAAAATCAACAAGCTAGCGTGTTGGTATGGTAATTGCTCCTTTTATTTCAAAGAATCTTTCTGAAATCGAATGCGAGGGAGCGAACAATCAATGGAAATGAGCGAAACTGCTGTTGAAAACAGGATCGTCAGCGACCGCCGAACGCTGGGCTGGCGCACGGTTTTTTACGGTTTTCTTCGTTCTCGGCGGCGACTGCATCGGCGCACGGAAGAAGCAGAGTTGCGGTTTATTGACTGGCACCACCCGTGGCTGTTCTTTCTGGCTGTAGGCACCATGCTAATGAGTTGTCTCGACGCGTTTATGACATTGCAGCTCATCGACCGCGGTATGTTTGAGATCAATCCGGTCATGGCCGCTGTAATCGGGCACGGAACGGCCATGTTTGCAGCGAGCAAACTGTTTCTCACTGCTATTGGCATTCTCGCTCTCGTTTTTCTGGCGAAAGCGCAATTTCTGAACCGCTTCCGGACCGGCATGTTTCTGACCATGATATTCAGTTTTTACGCCTGTCTGGTCTGTTACGAGTTCGTATTCCTGTTACAGACGATTTAGGCGCATCCGATTCCCAATATCAGTGGCTTGGGCTACACTAGCGCCCCTTTTTTGTAGCCAGGCCCGGGTCCTCGCCGATCCGCCGAAACATGAGCAATTCCCTTAAGGAAAAATACGCCTCTACGCCCCTTTTTGGCGGCAACGCCAATGCGATAGAAGCCCTGTATGAAAGCTACCTGAATGATCCTGAATCGGTTGCAGGCGAGTGGCGCGACTATTTCAAGACGCTCGGTGCGGACGATACAGAGGTCGTGCATTCGGCGATTCGAGAGGAGTTGCTGCAGAATGCCAACAGCCGGCGCCGCGTCCGCAGTAGCTCCGGCAACGGTGCCTCGCAAACAGCAATTTCAGGGGAAAAACAGGCTGCCGTTTCGAGGCTCATTCAGGTTTACAGTCTGCGCGGTCACCAAATAGCCGACATAGACCCGCTGGGAATAATGGAGCGACCAGTCCCCGGGGTTCTGAAACTCGATTATCTCGGATTGACCAGTGCTGATATGGACTCTGAGTTCTATACCGGTGGTCTGGCAGGCATGGAGAATGCGCGCATGAAGTTGCGCGATATTCTGGATCTTTTGCGTTCGATTTATTGCGGCACTATCGGCGCCGAATTTGCGCATATCTCCAGAGCGCGCGAGCGCTTGTGGTTGCGCAAGCGCTTTGAAAGCGGCGCGGCTGCAAATACGCTGGACGAAGAAGAGCAGTTATCGTTGCTGGAGCATCTGACCAGCGCGGAAGGCATCGAGCGTTATCTGCACACGCGCTATGTTGGACAAAAGCGTTTTTCCCTGGAAGGCGGCGAAAGTCTGGTGCCACTGCTCGACGATCTTATTCAACGAGGCGGCGCCACCGGAATTCGGGAAATCGTTATTGGCATGGCGCACCGCGGTCGAATTAATGTACTCGTGAATATTCTTGGCAAGTCGCCGGAAGAACTATTCGAAGAGTTTGAGGGTAATTACGATCTGGATGAATTGCAGGGATCTGGCGACGTCAAATATCACAAAGGATTTTCCGCCGATATGAAAACGGCGGGCGGCAACGTACACATCGTTTTGGCGTTTAATCCGTCACATCTTGAGATAGTCAATCCCGTCGTTGAAGGCTCTGTGCGTGCTCGACAACAGCGTCGTGGCGACACAGAAAGACAGGAAGTGTTGCCTATTCTTGTGCACGGCGATGCCTCGTTTGCTGCCCAGGGCGTAGTGACCGAAACTTTTCAATTGTCACAGACGAATGGTTTCCGGACTGGCGGTACGGTGCACATCGTCATCAACAATCAGATCGGCTTTACCACCAGCCGACCATCCGATGCGCGCTCGACCGATTATTGCAGCGACGTGGCCAAGATGATCGAAGCACCGATTTTTCATGTCAATGCAGACGATCCGGAAAAAGTACTATTTGTAACTCGCTTGGCATTGCAGTATCGGCAGAAATTCAAGAAGGACGTCGTTATCGATTTGGTCTGTTATCGGCGGCACGGCCACAACGAGGCGGACGAGCCGGCTGCAACCCAGCCCATCATGTACGGACAAATTCGGGATCACCAAACGACACGCGAGTTGTATGCACAGAAGTTAATCGACCAGGGTATTATTGACTCTGCAGGTGTAACGGAACTACAGGACGAGTATCGGGATCGCCTGGATCGTGGTGAGCCGGTGCCGAAGTCGTCGCTTGGCATGATCGGCGACGAATTCACGATCGACTGGAGTCCCTACAAAGGGGTACTTTGGGATGATGCGGTCGACACCACGATCAGCCCGGCAACGGCCGCTGAATTAGGCAAGGCAATATCGACTCAGCCGCCGGAAATGAAATTGCATGGCAGAGTGCAACGTATCATGGACGAGCGAGCCAACATGGCGGCCGGAAAAGTCGACATGGATTGGGGCTTTGCCGAAACCATGGCATATGCGTCGCTTATAAAAAGCGGCGTGAACTGCCGGCTGGTGGGTCAGGACAGTGGTCGCGGTACTTTTTTTCACCGCCATGCTGTTCTGCACAATCAGGTCAACAATCGTGAATACACGCCTTTGCAGAATCTGGTCGATCGCAAGGATGCGTTTCGAGTTATCGATTCCCTGTTGTCGGAAGAGGCTGTGCTCGGCTTTGAGTATGGTTATGCAACCACTGAACCGGAAACCATGGTTATCTGGGAGGCGCAATTCGGCGATTTCGTCAACGGTGCCCAGGTAGTTATCGATCAGTTCATTAGTTCAGGCGAGGCGAAATGGGGGCGTTTGTGTGGTATGACTTTGTTCTTGCCACACGGCTACGAGGGCCAGGGCCCGGAGCACTCTTCGGCTCGCCCTGAGCGGTTTCTGCAGTTGTGCGCGGAGCACAATATGCAGGTCTGCGTGCCATCCACGCCGGCGCAAATGTTCCATATGCTGCGGCGTCAGATGATACGACGGTTCCGCAAGCCGCTCATCGTGCTAACGCCGAAAAGTCTCCTGCGGCACAAAATGTCCGTTTCTCCACTGACGTCGTTGTCCAGCGGCGAATTCGAGACGATCATTCCGGAGCGAAGGGATATTGAGGTCAAGAATACGCGTCGCGTCGTGTTCTGCAGCGGCAAAGTCTATTTTGACCTGCTAGAGGCACGTAAAGTGCACGGCTTACACGACGTTGCCCTGATTCGGATCGAGCAGCCGTATCCGTTTCCGATCGATGCTTATGCGGCGCAGCTCGAACTGTACCCGCACGTGAACGACTTTATTTGGTGCCAGGAAGAACCGCAGAATCAGGGCGCCTGGTACCAGATTCGGCATCGTCTGCAGGAAGCCATGAGCGACGAGCAGCAGCTCTATTACGCAGGTCGGGCATCGGCGGCGGCACCCGCGTCGGGCATTTTCAAGATACATTTACAGCAGCAGCAAGCATTGGTTGAAGCGGCGCTCGGAATTGAGGCCAAGGCCAGTAAGGCTGCAAAACCCAGAGAGGCTAGTCGAAAGAAAAAATGACTATAGAAATAAAAGTTCCGCAACTGCCAGAGTCGGTCAGCGACGCAACGCTGGTTGCCTGGCATCGAAAAGCGGGCGACGCTGTTGCGCGCGACGAGAACCTGGTGGACCTTGAAACGGATAAGGTTGTTCTGGAAGTACCGGCGCCTGCAGGCGGAATTTTGCAGGAAATCAAAATCAAGGACGGGGCCACGGTCGTAGCGGGCGATGTTCTGGCGATCCTGGTTGAGGGTGACGCGAAAGCGCCTGCGCCTGCGGCCAAAAAGAGCGCACCTGCGGTGGAAGTTACGGCGCAATCAGCCGGCGACGGAGCTGGCCCTATCAAAACCAGTCCGGCGGTACGTCGTTTGCTGGAAGAACACGATCTTGATGCGACGATGGTTTCCGGAACAGGCAAAGATGGCCGCGTTACCAAATCAGATGTCATGTCTTTTCTGAAATCGGACGACAGCAGCAATGTGACCCCGGGCGATCCTGAGCCGGCCAAGAATGATACTGAACAGGTCGTCGGATTAGAGCGCGAAGAGAAACGCGTGCCGATGACGCGGCTGCGCGCGCGCATCGCCGAGCGACTTCTCGAGGCGCAGCAATCGGCCGCGATGCTGACGACTTTCAACGAAGTTGACTTGACCGAAGTCATGGCATTGCGGAGTCGTTATAAAGAACGCTTCGAGAAAGAGCATGGCGTGCGCCTGGGATTCATGTCTTTCTTTGCCAAGGCTGCCACTGAGGCGTTGAAGAAATTCCCTATCGTCAATGCTTCGATCGAGGGCACCGATGTCATATACCACAACTATTATGATATCGGCATCGCTGTCTCGACGGAGCGGGGTTTGATGGTGCCGGTGTTACGAGACGTTGATCAAATGGGGTTCGCCGAATTTGAAAGTGAACTGGGCGCTATCGCGAAAAGAGCTCAGGACGGTTCAATCGGAATGGAAGAGCTAACAGGTGGCACCTTCACCATTACCAATGGCGGTGTATTTGGTTCGATGATGTCAACGCCCATTCTTAACCAGCCACAAAGCGCGATTCTCGGCATGCATACAATTCTACAGCGACCGATGGTAATCGACGGAGAGATCGTTGCCCGGCCAATGATGTATGTTGCACTGACCTATGATCACCGCATAATTGACGGCAAAGATTCTGTACAGTTTCTCGTAGCGATCAAGCAGTTGCTTGAAGATCCAGGTCGCCTGTTACTCCAAATCTAGTTCGAACTACTATAAAAATTCGAACTTCTATAAAGAAGATCAATGAGCAGACAATTTAATGTAGTCGTAATCGGTGCAGGTCCGGCCGGATATATCGCAGCGATCAGAGCCGCGCAACACGGTAAAAGTGTCGCCTGTATCGACGAGTGGATAAATAAAGATGGCAAGAATGCGTTCGGCGGTACCTGCCTGAATGCCGGTTGCATCCCCTCCAAAGCGCTGCTCGAATCATCCGAACTCTACCATCGCGCGCAACACGAATTTAAGAAGCACGGTATTTCTACCGGCGACGTGAGCGTTGATATTGAGACCATGCAGAAACGACGCGCGGGTATTGTGCGTCAGCTGACCGGTGGTGTTGCTGGATTGTTCAAAGCAAACAAGGTCGAAGGGCTGTTCGGCCACGGAAAATTGCTTGCGGGTAAAAAGGTCGAGTTCACGCCGGTTGACGGCGAGGTCGAGATTCTCGAAGCCGATCATGTAATTCTTGCCGCGGGTTCAGTTCCAATCGAACTGCCGATGGCGAAGTTTGATAACAACATTGTCGATTCCTGGGGAGCGCTCGAATTTAATGCAGTTCCGCCGCGCATGGGCGTCGTGGGTGCCGGTGTGATCGGGCTTGAGCTGGGCAGTGTTTGGGCGCGGCTGGGTGCCGAGGTAACTGTGATCGAGGCAATGGATGATTTGCTCTTTATGGCGGATCGCGATGTCGCAGCTGTTGCTGCCAAAGACTTCAAGAAGCAGGGTCTCGACATCAAGCTGGGCGCAAAGTTAAGCGGTGCACAAGCCGACGGCGATGCAGTTTTGGTAAATTATGATGATAAGGACGGCGCGCAATCACTGACAGTCGACAAACTCGTTGTTGCAGTTGGTAGACGGCCATTCACCGCTGGTTTGTTCGCAGATGATGCCGGCATCCAGCTCGATGAACGTGGCTTCATCGAGGTGGATGAAGCGTGTCGAACGCGCGTGAAAGGGGTATTTGCGGTCGGCGACTGTGTTCGTGGACCGATGCTCGCGCACAAAGGTTCGGAAGAAGGCGTAATGGCTGCCGACCTGATTGCAGGCGAAACCTCAGAAGTGAATTATGACGTTATTCCATCAGTTATTTATACGTCACCGGAAATAGCCTGGGTTGGCAAGACCGAAGCAGAGGTCAAGGCCGGCGGTCGGGAATATAAGTCCGGCTCATTTCCGTTTGCAGCGAGTGGTCGCGCGAAAGCCATGGAGCAGACCAGCGGCCTGGTAAAAGTGATTTCCGCGGTTGATGACGATGAAATTCTCGGCATTCATATCATTGGACCGATGGCGGGTGAATTGATCGCGGAAGCCGTCCTTGCGATGGAATTCTCGGCAAGCACTGAAGATCTGCAGCGTACGATCCACGCACACCCGACACTCGCAGAGGCGATGCATGAAGCAGCACTTGCCGTCGACAAGCGCGCGCTTAATTACCCGAACTAGCTATTTCTTCCAGAAGTCTGCGTTCTTGATATCCAGCGCTTCGGGATCGAATGTGTATTCCGTGACGCCGGCGGCGCGTTGCCGTTCGTAATCACGCAGTGCTTTGACCGCCGGCTTGCTCACGAAGAACAAGATCAGGATAGCGACGATGTTCAGCCAGGCCATAAGGCCGACTCCGATATCGCCAAGGCCCCAGGCGAGATCCGCAGTCTTCACCGTGCCGTAGAAGACCGACGCCATCAAACCGATCTTGAGAATCGTTAATTCTCCCGGGAAAGTAAACGTCCGACGAATGTAAGCGACATTCGTTTCGGCGATGTAGTAATACGCCAGCAGGGTTGTAAACGCGAAGAAGAACAGCGCCACTGCGACAAATATCTTGCCGAAACCTCCCATGACGCTTTCGAGGGCATATTGGGTGAAGGCCGGGCTGTTGGCCTGAATATCGGACGCCAGCATGCCGCCACTAATTGCTGCATCGACATTCGAGACGTAGTACTGGTTTGTAATCAGAATCATGAATGCGGTTGCGGAGCATACAAATAACGTATCAATGTAAACAGAGAACGCCTGGACTAAGCCCTGTTGCGCCGGGTGTTGAACTTCGGATGCGGCTGCCGCATGTGGGCCGGTTCCCTGACCGGCTTCGTTTGAGTAGATGCCACGTTTCACGCCCCATCCCATTGCAGCTCCGACTCCGGCCATCGGCGTAAAGGCATCACTGACGATCATGGAGATGATTGCCGGTAAATCCGCGATGTGAATTGTGATGACAACCACAGCCATCAAGATGTAGCCGATAGCCATAAACGGCACAACCACTTGAGTGACGTGCGCAATGCGTTTCACGCCGCCGAAAATAATGAATCCCAGCACAGCAACGACAAATACGGCTGTGACTAGCTTGGTATAGCTTATTGTTCCAAATGCTGATTCGAGTACGCGCTCTCCGCCGAAGGCGAGTTCCGCCGCATTGCCGATGCTGTTGGATTGTACGCCTGGCAGTAGCAGCCCAACCGCGATGATGGTCGAAATTGCAAAAATCCAGGAATACCATTTCCAGCCCAGCGCCTTCTCGATATAGTAAGCCGGTCCGCCGCGGAACTGGCCATCGTCCTCTTCTTTGTAAATTTGACCCAGTGCCGACTCGACGTATGCGGTAGCGGCACCCAAGAAAGCAACGACCCACATCCAGAATACGGCGCCTGGACCACCGAACCCAATCGCAGCCGCAACTCCGGCGATGTTCCCGGTGCCTACTCGTCCGGAAAGCGATACGGCGAGGGCTTGAAACGGCGAGATGCCACGCTCTGATTCTTTACCTGTAAAAATCAGGTGGATCATTTCGCGAATCATCCGCACCTGAACAAAGCGCGTAACGATCGAAAAAAATAATCCAGCGCCAAGAGCCAGATATATAAGCGCCTGACTCCAGATAACTCCGTTGATTGTATTCACCACAGCTTGCATGCCGGCTCCCCTAGATATTCTTGTTTTCGGCCACATCTTGTTTTCGGCCAAATGATAGTAACTGATATTCTCAAGTGCGGCCTGCGTGAAATGGGCAGCAGTCCGCTTCCCAGCAAGAATCAACACGCGCTATAGTGGCGTTGATCAAAATCAGGAGAATTGCGATGACTTGGTGGGCTTGGATGATTCTTGGAGCCGTATTGCTCGGCGCAGAACTTTTCGCGGTGGACGCGCAATTCTATTTAGTGTTTCTGGGCGTATCTGCGGCCTTGGTAGGGCTCGGCGTCATGTTCGGCATTACCATTCCCGAGTGGGGTCAATGGTTGGCATTTTCCGGATTGTCACTATTTTTCTTTTTCACATTTCGCCAGACGCTGTATAAGAAAATTCGCGGCGGCGGCGAGCAATATCCGGAGACAATGTCCGGAGAGTCGATCAACATTGTCAAAGATCTCTCTCCCGGGGCGGAAGCACGAGCGCAGTATCGGGGTAGTGATTGGACCGTAAGAAATGTCAGCGATGCGGTCATCAATGCCGGGTCACGTGCCGAGGTCGTCAAGGTGGACGGTCTGACTTTGCACGTTGTCGCAGAATAAAAACTAAGAAGGAGTATCAGTATGGATTCACTATACGTTTCATTGGCGATCGCTGTGATCGCTATCATCATCCTTCTCAAAACAGCGGTGGTTGTACCGCAACAAAGCGCCTACGTCGTCGAGCGATTAGGAAAATTCAGAAGCAAACTGGACGCGGGATTTCATATTCTGTTTCCTTTTTTCGACAAAGTTGCCTACAAACACACGCTCAA
Source organism: Woeseiaceae bacterium (assembly GCA_037968975.1). Taxonomy (GTDB): domain Bacteria; phylum Pseudomonadota; class Gammaproteobacteria; order Steroidobacterales; family Woeseiaceae; genus UBA1847. Next base: position 44,739 of record JBBKWL010000118.1, read on the forward strand.
AGAACAAGCAGTGGACATCGCTGAGCAAGTTTGTATAACGCGTGACAATGTACAGGTTGGAGTTGATGGCGTGTTATACATGCAAGTGCTGGATCCGGCGCGCGCTTCCTACGGAATCGGAGATTATATGTTCGCGATAGCACAACTGGCACAAACCACGCTGCGTTCGGAAATCGGTAAGATCGATCTCGACAAGACCTTCGAGGAGCGCGGTGCAATTAACATGAATGTCGTTGCCGAGTTGGATAAAGCATCTGACCCCTGGGGCGTGAAAGTGCTTCGCTATGAAATAAAGAACATCAATCCACCTCAGGATGTTTTGCATGCTATGGAAAAACAGATGCGTGCTGAGCGAGAAAAACGCGCCGTTATTTTGAATTCGGAAGGTGAGCGTGATGCCAAGATAAACGAGGCCGAAGGTGAAAAGCAGCAGGTGATCAAAGCGTCCGAGGCGACGAAGATGCGGCAGATCAACGAGGCCGATGGTGAGGCACATGCAATTACGGCTGTGGCGACTGCGACGGCAGAAGGATTACGCAGGGTTGCGGCAAGCATGACGACGGAAGGCGGTGCGGAAGCAATGCAGTTGCGCGTTGCCGAGCAATACATAGGCGAGTTTGGCAACTTGGCGAAAACCGGCAACACATTCGTCGTGCCAGCAAATCTGGGTGACCTGACATCGATGATGGCGCTGGCCACGGACATTGTGAAAAACAAGGGTAGTTCTTAGGCCTGGGTGCGACGCCTGACTGAGATCACGTTTGGGATCTGCTCGAGTCGGCCGATAGCGGTGCTCAAGGTCGGCAGGTCCCGGATATCGACACTGATATCCATGACGGTCTCCAGGGACTTCCTGTCAGTGTGAGTCGCCAGCGTGGTGACGTTCGCTTTTTCGTCGGCAAGTATGGCACTGATATCCCGCAGCAAACCACTGCGGTCCATTGCTCGCAGACGCAGGTCGACAGGATAGGTCGCGGTTTCTGATTCTCCCCAACTGACTTCAATCATTCTCTCGGGGTGGCGCCGATTCAACCCCAGGAAATTGCCACAATCGGCCCGGTGGATACTCACACCGCGACCCTGTGTGATGTAACCGACGACACTTTCCGGCGGAACGGGTCGGCAGCATCGCGCAAAGTTCGACATCAGGTCGCCGATCCCACTAATGGCAATCTCTGCGGGGCTCTTTTTCTTACGTCGCGTGCTGCGTCTGGGACGAAGCGCATCCTGGTGTTCATCCCCGCGCAGGTGCTGCAAAGCGGTCGCGATTGACGCCGACGTCAAGTCGCCTGCGCCGAGCGCAATGCACAGCGCTTCCGTATTTTTCTGCTTTAGCTGTTTGGCAATCTCATCCGTCGGAACGTCCCGGACAGACAGCCGGGATAACTCACGATCCAGTACTTCGCGACCCTGGCGGTGATGTTGATCGCGATCCTGGAGACGATACCAGTTGCGCACCTTGGCGCGGGCTCTTGCACTGGCCAGATAGCCCAACTTCGGACTCAACCAGTCGCGACTCGGCTGCGGCTGGCTGCCTGTGATGATCTCGATCTGATCTCCATTTTGCACGACATAGGTTAACGGTACGATTCGACCATTCGCTTTAGCCCCGCGGCAACGATGCCCGACCTGGGTGTGCACGTGATAGGCAAAATCCAGCGGCGTTGCGTTTGCTGCCAGTTCGACGACATCGCCTTTCGGACTGACGGCATAAACGCGATCCTCGAATACGTCGTCGCGGAGTTGCCCGAGCAAATCGTCAGTTTCGTTGGTGGGCTCCAGAATTTGTCGCAGAAATCGAATCTTCTGATCAAAAGCAGCAGGTGAGCCGCCGCCTTCCTTGTAACGCCAGTGAGCGGCTACGCCCAACTCAGCCTGCCGGTGCATGTCGTGGGTGCGAATCTGAATTTCCACCGTCTTGCCCTGCGGTCCAACGACGGCGGTATGCAGTGACCGGTAGTCATTGCCTTTTGGGTTGGCGATGTAGTCGTCGAATTCACCGGGCAGGTAGGACCAGAGGTTGTGAACCGTGCCCAGGGCGGCGTAACAGTCCTTTACGTCGTTGACGAGCAGGCGCACGGCACGAATATCGTACAGCGATTCCAGGCCGCGCTCCTTGCGCTGCATTTTGCGCCAAATGCTGTAAATGTGTTTGGGGCGTCCCGAAATATCTGCCTGAATCGACTGTTTTTCGAGCTCTGCCTGAATCGTTGCGGTGACCAGTTCAATAAATTTCTCGCGTTCACCGCGCTTTTCATTCAGCGCTGACGCAATGGATTTGTACGTATCGGGTTCCAGGTAGCGAAAGGCCAGATCCTCAAGTTCCCATTTGAATTGCCAAACGCCGAGGCGGCTTGCGAGCGCGGCATAGATTTCACGCGTCTCCACGGCCAGGTTTTTCTGTCTTTCGCGGCTCGATTTTTTTGCCTGCCGGAGGCGATACAGTTGTTCGGCGATGCGTACCAGCACCAGTCGTACGTCTGAGACGATCGCGAGCAACATCTTGCGAAGTGCTTCGGATTGTTGGACAGCGAGGGCCTCTCCTGGCTGCCAATCTGCGGGCAAAGAGAATTGCCCGAGTTGAACCAAGCTGAGAACGATTTGAGAAAGCTCGCGTATCTCACTGTTTTCAATAGTTTTAATTTCAATAATATCATTACTGACCAGCGGGTAGATTGCGGCGGCGGCGTTCAGATTCGCCGGCAATTCGAGGGATTCAACGATGCCTGCAATCTCGCGGCCCGCAGCAATTGCTGCGCGCGTCGGGGCGTCGTCCGGTAACGACGCCAGAAACTGCTGCGTTAATGCCGTGATGCCATCGCATTCGACGCCAATCGCCCTGTTTTCAGAATCGCTTGATGACATTTGAGCGAGCTTCAATGATGTGTCAGCACTGACAATAACCGTTATCATACGCGCTGTTTCCGGCCGTGGAATGGCTGGATGTTGTTTGGGCGAAGCGACACGACATGGCTGGACATAGTAAGTGGGCGAATATCCAGCACCGTAAAGGTGCTCAGGATAAAAAGCGCGGCAAGCTTTTTACAAAGCTCATTCGCGAGATTACTGTGGCGGCGAAAATGGGAGGCGGAGATATCGCCTCGAATCCCCGGCTACGTCTGGCGGTTGACAAGGCCAAAGCGCAAAGCATGCCCAAAGACAATATCGAACGTGCCATCAAACGTGGTTCGGGCGACATGGACGGCGCGGACTTTCAGGAAATTCGCTACGAGGGCTACGGACCGGGTGGTTCGGCAGTAATGGTGGATTGCCTGACAGATAACCTCAATCGTACGGTTGCCGAGGTGCGGCATGCGTTTGCCAAGTTTGGCGGTAACCTGGGCACGGACGGATCTGTGAACTACCTGTTCAATCATGTTGGGCAGCTGCTGTTTGCGGCGGGTAGCGACGAAGAGGAAATTATGGAAGCTGCGATTGACGCTGGCGCAGAAGATGTGATCGTCGACAATGATCAATCAATCGAAGTCTTGACAGAGCCGACGGATTTTGAAGAGGTGCGCGACAAGATAGTCGCCGCCGGACTTGAGCCTGACAACGCTGAACTGACGATGCGGGCATCGACCAGTGCGGAATTGGATGCCAAGGCCGCGGCATCGATGATCAAGATGCTGGAGACGCTGGATGATCTCGACGATGTACAGCAGGTGTACAGCAATGCTGATATTTCGGACGAGATTCTCGAGCAGCTCTGAGACCGCCATTGAGTAAGCAACGACGCATTCTTGGAATCGACCCGGGTTCCCGGCTGACGGGGTTTGGCGTTCTCGACTTCGATGGCGATAAACCAACTTACGTGGCCAGCGGCACTGTCAAGAGTCTCGATGGGACCTTCCCCGATCGGCTACGACAGATTTTTGAATCAGTTGGCGAAATAGTGGCGCAATATCGTCCCGATATTGTCGCGGTTGAAACTGTGTTTATGGCACGCAATGCGGGCAGCGCGTTGAAGCTGGGGCAGGCCAGGTCTGCGGCGATTTGTGCAACCTTCGGATTCGATGTTCAGGTGGTCGAATACGCGCCACGGGAAATCAAGCAAGCGGTCGTCGGCACGGGTGGCGCGAGCAAGGAACAAGTACAACATATGGTGGTATCGATGTTGCAACTGAATGCGACGCCCGCCGCAGATGCGTCGGATGCGTTAGCCGCTGCGATATGTCACGGACATCAACGTGCACTGCGCGATCGTCTTGGCGATCATACGATTGTGGCGCACCTGCGATGATCAGCACTCTGCGTGGACGGTTGGCCGCCAAGCAAGCGCCGCATATTGTTATCGAATGTCACGGCGTCGGCTATGAACTGGAAACACCAATGTCTACTTTTTTGGATTTGCCTGCGATCGGTAAGGAGTTGTTCATTCATACCCATATGCTTGTGCGCGAGGATGCGCAGCTTTTGTATGGCTTTGCCAGCGAGGCGGAACGCGCTCTGTTTCGGACAGTGCTTAAAATTTCGGGTGTTGGTGCGAAAATGGGGCTTGCAATTCTATCTGCCATGAGTGAGGTGGATTTTCGACGTTGTGTTGAGTTCGAAGACACAGCATCGTTGGTGAAAATCCCCGGTGTCGGCAAGAAAACGGCCGAACGTCTCATCATTGAGATGCGCGACAAGTTCAAGGACAGTAGTTGGGCGGCTGGCCCGAAAAAGGTGGCAGCGCCGGCTAATCCGAAGTCAGAAGCCGTCGATGCCCTGGTCTCGCTGGGTTATAAGGCGAGCGAGGTGAACAAGTTGATCGGACACATGGACGTCGACGGGAAATCGGCTGAAGATATTATTCGACAAGCATTGCGGCAGGCGGCGCAGTAGACGATGGCGAGCATCGAACACGATCGGTTGACCAGCGCAGAATCAGGATCGGATGATCGTGTGTTCGATCGCGCTATTCGCCCGAAGACTCTGGCGGACTATGTCGGACAACCCAGCGTCAAGCAGCAAATGAATATTTTCATTGAGGCCGCACGGCGCCGTAGCGAAGCGCTTGACCATGTGTTGATTTTTGGCCCGCCGGGGCTGGGAAAAACGACCTTGGCGCATATTGTCGCAAATGAAATGGGCGTCAATCTACGCCAGACCTCCGGGCCTGTTCTGGAACGACCCGGTGACCTCGCAGCGATTTTGACTAATTTAGAACCGAACGACGTCCTGTTCGTCGACGAGATCCATCGCCTGAGCCCTGTAGTTGAAGAAGTGCTGTACCCGGCGATGGAAGATTTCCAGCTCGACATCATGATCGGCGAAGGCCCTGCCGCGCGTTCGATCAAGCTTGATCTGCCACCATTTACATTGGTCGGCGCGACCACCCGTGCCGGGTTGCTTACTTCGCCGCTGCGGGACCGTTTCGGCATCGTGCAACGACTCGAGTTTTATGCGACTGATGATCTGCAATCGATCGTGCATCGCTCCGCCGGCATTCTGAATTTGCCGATCGAGGCGACCGGGGCGTTAGAGATTGCGAAGCGCGCACGCGGCACGCCGCGAATCGCAAATCGTCTTTTACGGCGGGTTCGGGATTTTGCAGAGGTCGAAGGCGATGGAGTTGTAAGTGCTGCGATCGCAATGAGTGCGATGGACATGTTGCAAGTCGATCCGTATGGCTTTGATGCGATGGACCGGCGTGTATTGCAGACGATCATCGAGAAATTTGACGGCGGACCGGTCGGAATAGAGAGCCTGGCTGCAGCAGTGGGAGAAGAACGCGGCACCATTGAAGATGTGATCGAGCCCTACCTGATTCAGCAGGGTTTCATGATGCGAACCGCGCGCGGCCGGGTTGCGACTAAAAATTCCTACCTGCATCTCGGTCTGACCCCGCCAGTGCGCGAGTACGCAGCGGATCTGCCTTTGTTCGATACGGAATGATGCAGTAATGAATTCGCTTGATGAGGCACAACCCTTTGAGTGGCTACTCCGCGTTTACTATGAGGACACGGATGCGCAGGGGGTTGTTTTTTACGCAAACTATTTTCGCTACATGGAGCGTGCACGAACGGAATGGCTACGTTCACTTGGCGTTGATCAGTCACATTTGCTGAACGAAGAGCGTCGCATGTTTGTCGTAACTGAATGCAAAGCAGAGTTCTTGTCGCCTGCGAAATTCAATGACGAGGTTGTGGTTACAGCACGACTGTCTGCATTGACGCGAGCAACGTTTGAGATCGAACAGAATATTTACTTGACCAGTCTGGACGGCACGCTGCTATTACGCGGCGGCGTCAAGGCGGCTTTTTTAAACGCTGATACGATGCGCCCATTGCGCGTGCCGGCTGATATTTTCGAAGGATAATATACATGACCGCTAATACGTCCGTCCTCGGACTAATACTCGATGCGAGCATCCCGGTTCTGCTGGTGATGTTGCTTTTGCTGATCGCGTCCGTGATGTCCTGGAGCATCATCTTTTCAAAGCGCAGGTTAATACATCGAACCAAGAGTGCCTCTGACGAGTTTGAAGCGAACTTCTGGTCCGGAGGAGATCTCAATACCCTCTATCAGGCGGCGAGCAATGCGCGCGGCGGCAGTGTCGGAATGGCAAGCATATTTGAAGCTGGATTTCGTGAATTCAATCGTGCCATGCAGGCGGGTGGCATCAAAGCCGACAAAGTTGTCGAGGAATGTCGGCGTGCGATGCGGGTTGCTCAAATGCGTGAGGTAGATCGTCTGGAGCAAGGCCTCGCAACGCTGGCGACCATTGGCTCAACCAGTCCTTATGTAGGATTGTTTGGCACGGTCTGGGGAATCATGAACGCGTTCATCGGTCTTGCTGGCATGCAAACAGCAACGTTAGCGGTGGTAGCACCGCCGATTGCGGAAGCGTTGATAGCAACTGCGATGGGGCTGTTCGCAGCGATCCCGGCGGTCATTGCATACAATCGCTACGCGGATAAAGTTGTGCGCCTGGAGTATCGATACGACGGTTTCACCGAAGAATTCTCCAGCATCCTGCAACGACACGCGCGCAACAAACAAGGGGCGTAATATGGCGACGCCGCTGCAAAAGCGAAAATTGATGGCCGAGATAAACGTCGTTCCTTACATCGATGTCATGCTTGTCTTGTTAGTGATTTTCATGGTGACCGCGCCCTTGTTGACGCAAGGCGTCAAGGTAGAGTTGCCCAAGGCGGGCGCAGAACCAATCGCGGATATCCCCGACCATCCACCGTTAATCATAAGCGTGGACGCGGCGGGTAACCTGTACATAAATACCGGCGATGACGAGGATGAGCCCAAGTCAGGCAAAGTGATATCGGCCCATGTCGGTGCGGTGCTTCGCAACAGACCGGACACGCCCGTGCTGGTGAAAGCGGATCGTTCCGTGCCGTACGGCAATGTAGTTGGCGCGATGGTCGTTTTACAACAGGGCGGCGCCGAATCAATTGGTTTTGTTACCGATCCTTTGGACACCTATCCGATACCAGAGTAAGTCTGAAGATTCGTGAAGCGTAAAAACGACACTGTAGTGCCCATGACCTTCGCCGTGCTGTTGCACGTCGCGTTGTTCGGCTCTTTGTTGCTTGCTTTCGACTTTGATCGCGCACCGGACCTGGCGATACCGCTGGCTGTCAACGCGACTCTGGTGACAGAGAATGCCGTGGTCAGCCCCCCGCGGGTTGTAGAACCGCCGCAAGTTGAACAGCCGCCGCCAAAGGTAGAGGAACCACAGCCCGATACGCAGGAGCAGGAGCGGCTGGCTGCGGAGCAGGAAAAGCGCGAGCAGGATGCCCGTACTGAAGCGGCTCGATTGCAAAAAATTGAACGTGAAAAAGAAGCGGAGGCCGAAAAACTGAAAGCCGCAGAGACTGAAAAACAGCGCAAGGAAGCCGAAGCAAAAGCAGCAGCTGAAGCAGAGCGCAAGCGCGTCGAAGCGGAAGCAGCACGACAGGCCGATATAGAGCGTCAGCGCCTCGAAAATGAACGCGTACGCAAGGAACAAGAAGACATGGTGCGGAAAGAGGCGTTGGACCAAGAGGCCCAGGCCATACAGGCCAGGGCCGCAAGCGCCAAGTCGGCGTACATTTTCGCGATCCAGCAAAAAATCAAGCGAAACTGGGTGCGACCAGCGAATGCGGAGGTTGGCCTGGATTGTGTGATCAGCGTCCAGCAGACTGCAGGTGGCGAAGTGACTAAAGTCGATTTTGGTAGCTGCAACGGTGACGCGACCATACGACGCTCGATTGAGGCCGCCGTCTTCAAGGCCTCGCCACTGCCAGCGCCGCGAGATCCCAGCGTATTCGATCGCGATATCCGACTAACATTCCGACCAGAAGAGTAAACTCTGTTTATCCACTCATGATGAGACTAAATGTGCGACCAAAACTACGACTACGATTTCTACTAGTTTTTCTCATTCCAATGCTGTTTGCTGACTTTGCGCTGGCGGAATTGGACATAGTTATTACCGACGGCATAAAACGACGGCCGATCGCTATTGTGCCATTCGGGTGGCAAGGACAGGGCGCAGATGTCCCGCTCGACGTCGCGCAAGTCATCAGTGCGGACCTGAACCGGAGTGGCCGATTTGCACCTATTCCCGTTGAGGACATGCTGCAAAAGCCGACCAGCGGCGTGGATGTGGATTTTGACGATTGGGCGATCCTCGGTGTCGAAGCCGTCGTGGTCGGCAGTGTCGAGCAGACCGGCGAAAACGCTTACAGCGTACAGTTCCAGTTATTTGATGTTTTTGGTCGCGACCAGTTAGTGGGCTATCGCATGCCCGCCAGTCGCGGCACGATACGGCGGGTGGCGCATCGCGCAGCCGATATGATTTATGAGGAATTGACCGGTATCAAAGGAGTATTTGATACCAAGGTTGCCTACGTCACAGCGCAGCAGCAGGGTGATGGCAAGCTGTTCTCGCTGCTAGTGGCCGACCAGGACGGTCAAAACGAAAACGTCATTATGGAGAGCCGCAATCCTATTATGTCGCCGGCCTGGTCTCCCGACAGTCGGCGGCTTGCGTATGTATCGTTCGAGAACAATAAATCGTCAATCTTCATTCAAACCCTGCGTACAGGAAGCCGCGTGCAGGTTTCCAGCAAAGCTGGCATCAATGGCGCGCCGGCGTTTTCTCCGGACGGACGTCAACTCGTGCTGACTTTGGGAGGGATTGATGGCAATCCGGACATCTATGTCATGGATATCACAACGAAACAAACCCGCCGCCTGACTACGCATCGCGCAATTGATACAGAGGGTAGCTGGTCACCGGACGGGCGCTATATCTATTTCACGTCCGATCGCAGCGGCGGTCCGCAGATATACCGCGTTGCGGCCACGGGCGGTACGCCCGAGCGCATTACCTTCGAGGGGAGTTATAATGCCCGTCCCAGAATGTCCGCAGACGGCACGCGACTTGCGATGGTGCATTTCTTCCAGGGCAACTATCGCATCGCTGTGATGGATATGGTGGACGAGAAACGTCGGGATCTGTTGGTGCTGTCAGCGGGTCAGCAAGACGAGTCGCCGAGCTTTGCGCCGAATAGCGACACTTTGATTTATGCGACCCGGTCGACGCGAAATGGTGTACTTGAAACGGTGACGGCCGATGGTCTGATTCGTCAGACGTTAGCGCCAGGAAAGGGCGATATTCGCGAGCCGGTATGGTCGCCGTTCCAACGGTTTTAGGTAATTATTGTATTTAATTTTTCTCTTAACTTATTGTTTAATTTGATATTATGCGACAGCAATTAACAAGGAATCTTGAAATGCCTCAGCAAAAACTAATAATCCTCGGCCTTTTGGCCTTTTTCCTGGCAGGTTGCGGGTCCAAGGATACGATCCCGGACCCGGATCCGAACGCTACGATTCCCGGCGGTGACAGCGGTGATATGGACGACTTCGGGAATGACGGCCTGATGGGCGGCGAGGACGTTATCTACGATTCGGACACGACGGAATTGGGCAATATTGTGTATTTCGACTACGACTCATCTGAGTTGCGTGCCGAGGACACCGATATCGTGGCCAGCCACGCGCGTGAGCTGAGCATGAATTCGAGTCTGAAGGTTCGGCTCGAGGGTCATGCCGATGAGCGCGGATCTCGTGAATACAACATTGGTCTGGGTGAGCGACGTGCGCAAACAGTGCGTCGACTCCTGTTGATCCAGGGTGCCAGCGCATCGCAGGTGTCAACGGTTAGCTTTGGTGAAGAACGACCGGCAGTCGAGGGTGGCAATGAAACTGCTTATTCGCAGAATCGCCGAGTCGAGATAAACTTCACCAACTGATTATCGACCATTGACTACTTACAAGCCCAAAATGCGGCTGCTACTGCTATTGCCGGCGATGATGGTCGCCGGGTGTTCCATTCTGACGCCACCTGCAGACGACCCGGTCCTGATGAAGCTCGAGGAACTGGATCAGCGCCTGCAGGCGATTGAGCGCGTCATGGAGAACCAGAGCCTGGTGCGATTAACCCAGGAAGTCGCAGCGCTGGAGCGTCGCGCGGATATATTGCGGGGTAACAACGAGACCTTGCAGCATAACGCGACGACCACGGCGGATCGCCAACGGCAACTCTATGCCGACCTCGATTCGCGTATTCAGGAGCTTGAGGCGAGAGCGCAGTCGTCCGGTTCGGCCAGCGTTTTGGACGGCGGTACGCTGGAGCAGGGGACATTGCCGATTCCCGGCGGCTCGGATCGCGACAATTACCAGGTCGCCCTGGAATTGCTGCGCGAGGAACGTTATGACCAGTCTGCAGCTTCGTTCAAGGAATTCCTGGTCGCATTCCCGGAAAGTGGGCTTGCGGGCAATGCGCAATATTGGCTGGCGGAGTCCTATTATGCGTCGGATGAATTTGAGAAAGCGCTAACGGATTTCGCGCGGGTGATTGAAGATTACCCGCAATCCACCAAAGTGCCGGACGCGCTTTTGAAGATGGGATATTGCAACTATAGCCTGCAACGCTGGAACGACGCGCGCGCTGCTCTTACCCGAGTGCAGTCGGATTACCCGACGACGACCGCAGCCAGGTTGGCGGACCAGTACCTCAAGCGCATGGAGTCGGAAGGCGTATAAGAATAATTGCACTACAGCGGTTGTCATTTTTTCGGGGTTCGGTATCATCCCGCCCGCTGATCCTGCGGGGGCGTTAGCTCAGAGGTAGAGCATTCGGCTTTTAACCGACTGGTCGTAGGTTCGATCCCTACACGCCCCACCACCTCGAATTTTGTTTCAAATAAAACAGGCGACGGCCTGCAAATCTGCCGCTATCATGCATCGTTTTGCGTTGAGGCAGCTTTCTTTGAACGGCCAATGGAAACTCCACAAGTTCGGCGGCAGTAGTCTTGCTGACGCCGAATGTTTTGATCGCCTGGCGAAACTCCTTCTGGACAACAGCGATGCGCGCGTAGGTGTTGTGGTCTCGGCCATGGCCGGTATGACCGATGCGCTGCTCAATTTGGCCGTCCTCGCCGAGCAGGACGATGCTTCTTACGTTGCAAAATTGCAGGCTATTGGAGAACGCTATACCGATACGGCTCGTGAGCTCCTCAACGGCGACGACCTGATACGCATACTGGATGACTGGGGTCAGGATGCCGATGACATCGAAGATGTCTTGAAGGCAATTGCGCTCGTAAAATCAGCGCCACAACGCAGTCGCGATGTTGTTGCCGGGTACGGTGAGATCTGGTCCGCAAGAATGCTCGCCGCCTTGCTGCAGAGCAAGGCTCCGGACCGCGGCGGTAAATGGATTGATGCGCGAGACGTGCTTATCGTCAGACAAGGCGAACTCGGTCCAACTGTACTTTGGGATGATTCGCGCGAAAACTTTGCACGCGTCGTTGCTGAAGACTTCTCTGGCATTGTTGTAATTACAGGATTCATCGCGAGTGACGAGGCGGGATTGCAGACGACCTTGGGGCGCAACGGCAGCGATTTTTCGGCCGCTATTTTCGCTGCCCTGTGCAACGCTTCTGAGCTGACTATCTGGAGCGATGTCGACGGCGTCATGAGTGCCGATCCGAATCGGGTCCCTGAGGCGCGAGTCATTGATCAATTGACGTATAGCGAAGCAATGGAATTGGCCTACTTCGGCGCCAGCGTGATTCATCCGCAGACACTGGGGCCTGTCATCGACAGTGATATCCCATTGATCATTCGTAACAGTTTCAATGTAGCGCATCCGGGTAGCCGTATCGAAAACAGCTCCAATTCGAAAGACAGTATCAAGGGAATTACGGCGATTGGCGGCATGGCCCTTGTGAATCTCGAAGGCGCCGGCATGATCGGTGTTCCGGGTACCGCAGATCGAATGTTCTCCGCGCTAAAGCGTGCGGGCGTGTCGGTCACCCTGATATCGCAGGCGAGTTCGGAACATTCGATTTGTATTGCCGTACCCCAGGAAGTTGCTGTACGTGCGACCAGAGTTATCAAAGACGCATTCGCGGTTGAATTGACGACCGGGCAGATTCAGAGCGTGGATCGAACCGACGAGCAAAGTATCGTCGCGGTGGTTGGCGACGATATGGAAGGAACACCGGGCATCGCATCCCGTTTCTTTGGCACACTGGCAAGGGCGGGGATTAACGTTCGCGCGATCGCACAAGGCTCATCGGAGAGAAATATTTCAGCTGTGGTTGATTCGTCGGATGCAACTCGCGCGTTGCGCGCCGCGCATTCGGGCTTCTACCTGTCGTCAAAAACAATTTCGATTGGCTTGATCGGTCCGGGTACGGTTGGCGCGACCTTATTGCAGCAGATCGAACGGCGTGCAGGCCAGTTGATCGGACAATTCAATCTGGATCTACGCGTTCGGGCGATCGCACGATCGCAGCAAATGCTGCTCAGCGAGCGCACGATCAAGCTCGACTGCTGGCAGGAGGAGTTTTCGAAGTCGGCGGTGGCTATAGATTTCGACGCCTTCGAGGAATGCGTAAATCCGGATCACCTGCCGCATGCGGTAATCATTGATTGCACTGCGAATGAGGAAGTTGCAGCGCGCTACGCGGGCTGGCTGGCGCGCGGCATCCACGTGATCACGCCAAACAAGCGCGCGTGTAGCGGACCGTTCGACGCCTATCGCGACCTGCAACAGAAATCGGCAACTGGTAGCGCGCATTTTTTCTACGAAACGACGGTCGGTGCGGCGTTGCCGATAATTTCGACGTTGCGCGACCTGGTCGACACTGGTGACGAGATCCATTCTGTGCAGGGCATTTTCTCTGGCACGCTCGCGTATCTGTTCAATGTATACGATGGCTCAACTCCGTTTTCTGAAATTGTTCGTCAAGCCAAGGAAAGCGGCTACACGGAACCGGATCCGCGTGATGACTTGTCCGGTATGGACGTGGCCAGAAAGTTAGTCATACTTGCTCGGGAACTTGGTCTGCAAACCGAAATTGGGGACTTTCCGGTGGAGAACCTGGTCCCGGAGGCGCTGCGCAATGGCAGTGTCGATGAATTCCTGGCAGGACTAAGCAAATACGATGACGACATTAAAAAACTGTACGATGACGCACAGGCAGCAGGCAAGCGGCTGCGTTATGTCGGTCGCCTTGATGCGGACGGCAACGTGTCGGTGGGGCTTGAGTCGATCGATGCCAACCATGCATTCAGCAATATCAACCTCACGGACAACATAGTGCAATTCGAAACAGCGCGGTACTCCGCCAATCCGCTGTATGTACAAGGTCCGGGCGCCGGTCCGGAAGTTACCGCGGGTGGCGTCTTTAGCGAATTGTTGCGTCTTGCCAAATTTCTAAGCGTGGGTGTTTGAAATGTCAGAACTGGTAACTGCTTTTGCGCCGGCTTCTATCGGCAATGTCGCTGTTGGATTCGACATGTTGGGCCTGGCTCTGGAGGGCGTCGGCGATCGGGTTTCGGCAAGGCGCGTTGCTGCTCGAGGCGTCAGCGTTGCAAACGTATTCGGGCTCGACGGCAAAGTCCATCCCTATTTATCCAATGATCCGGACCACAACACGGCATCGATCGCAGCCAAGGCGTTGTGGAACGATTACGGCGATGACAATGGCGTGGAACTCAGCGTCTACAAAGGCGTGCCTTTGCAATCCGGAATGGGCAGTTCGGCGGCGTCGGCCGTTGCTGCGACGGTCGCTGTCAACGCATTGTTGGGAACGCCATTACCCGCAGAGCAATTGCTCTCTTACGCATTGGTCGGGGAACAGTACGCGAGCGGCGGTTTGCACGCTGATAATGTTGCCCCGAGCCTGCTCGGCGGAATGATCTTTTGCCCGCAAGTCTTGCTTCCGGACGTTATTCGACTGCCTGTACCCAAAGGCGTTAGTGCAGCGTTGATACACCCCGAGTTACAGGTCAATACCGCGCACGCACGGAAAAAACTCGCCAAGGGATATACCTTAGAACAGTGGCTAAGCCAACAAGGCTACATGGGCGGCTTCATTGCAGCCTGCGCTTCCGGCGATATCGACATGATTGGAAAGACGCTTAAAGACGTCATCATCGAGCCACAGCGCGCTGCTGCGGTATCGTGTTTTGCTGCCGTCAAAGAGGCTGCAGAACGTGGCGGGGCGCTTGGCTTTAGCTTGTCGGGCAGTGGTCCAAGCCTGTTCGCCCTGTGCCACGACAACCACGCGCAAAATATTGCGACTGCGATGCAACAGGCGTGCCGTGGTCTGGGGATCGAGTGTCAAGCCTATGTGAGCTCCATGACTGCACCTGGCGCACACATAGAGGAATGAGCATGCAGTTTGTCAGTACGCGTGGCACACAAGCGGTGAATCTTGATGTCGCACTGGTCAATGGCATTGCCGATGACGGCGGACTCTACGTGCCGACGCGCCTGCCGCATTTCGAAGTTGCGGATTTCGCCGCCGCAGAATCCTTGCCGAGTGTGGCGAGTGTGTTGCTTGAGCCGTTTTTTGAAGGCTCCTTGTTGCGTAAAGATCTGCCTGCGATTCTCGCGGAGACGTTCAAGTTTCCGATTCCTGTGACGAAATTGCGCAGTGCGGTGGGCGAGGCCAGTTTGCTGGAGCTCTATCACGGACCGACGGCCGCCTTCAAGGACGTCGGGGCAGGCTTTCTTGCGGCGTGCCTTAGCCGTCTCGAAGGCGACCCTGGAGCACCGCTTACCATTCTGGTTGCGACATCGGGCGACACCGGTGGCGCGGTGGCTGCGGCGTTCGACGAGCGACCGGGAATGCGAGTGGTAATTCTGTTTCCGGATGGCCGTGTATCGCAACGCCAGGCGCAGCAGCTGACGTGTTGGAGCGACAACGTTCTCTCCATAGCCGTGAGCGGATCATTCGACGATTGCCAGGCACTGGTTAAGGCGGCATTGGCTGACGAATCTTTAGCAAAATCGTTCCGCTTCAGCTCAGCCAATAGCATCAATATCGGTCGGCTGATGCCACAGGCAACCTACTATGCCGATGTCAGTTTGCGGCACTTTCGCGAGACAGGAAACAAACCGGGATTCATCATTCCGACGGGCAATCTCGGCAATGCGCACGCGTGCCTGATGGCGCGTGAAATGGGTTTGCCGATCGGGCCGGTGGTGCTGGCCGTCAACGAGAATCGCACGATCCCGGATTATCTGGACACATTGGAATGGCTGCCGCGCCCGAGCGTAGCAACGCTGGCATCGGCAATGGATGTCGGTGACCCGAGCAACATGGAAAGACTGCGCAACTTGCTGGGAGATGCGGACAAACTGCGCGAGCGAATAAGCGTGGCAGCCGTTACAGATGCGCAGATCGAAGCCTCTATTCGGCAGGACTTCATCGACTTCGGGTTCGCCACCTGTCCACATACCGCGACGGCAACGCATGTCTGGCGACAGCTGCCAGACGAGCAACGAGTAGCGACTGACTGGATCCTGGTCGCAACGGCGCACCCCGCCAAGTTCGAAACAATCGTCGAACCATTGATCGAATCGGCAGTTCCGTTGCCACCGGAATTGAAAGCGATTCTGTCCAGGCCGAGCCATTCGGTTACTATCGTTCCCATGCTTGACGCTCTGACGGATGCGATGCGTGATCGATTTTTTAACAGCTGATCAAAACACCTGGATGTATGCAGGTGCCGCAATAGTGGTGCTGCTGGTTGCGTGGTTGATTTACCGGCGTAGCATTGGTGGTGACCGCTTGCAACGCGCGCTTGATGAAATCAGTTACGATCGCGTCGACGGAATTTTGATACCGAATGGCGATGACGGCGAAATTCAGATCGATCACATGTTATTGACGGCGCGCGGCTTACTGATCATTGATATCAAAGACGTCGCTGGTACCGTTTTCGGTAGCGACAAAATGGAAAAGTGGACTGTCATCAGCAACAAACATCGCTTTACGTTTTCCAATCCCCAACCGGCTTTGTACGATCGAATCGCTGCTGTCAGGCATATCGTTCGCCAGGTACCGGTCGAGGGGCGGGTGATATTTCTCGATGAGGCGGAATTTACCAAGGGCGTACCGCAACTGGTTGCCAACATTGATCAATTGCTTGCAGATTTTGGCGAACCCGACGAGGCCGCCGGCAAATTTAAGGTTGAAGCCTTTAAGCCACACTGGGACCTGGTTCGCAAAGCGGCACTGGGGTCGCAAGTCGACGAAATATTCGGCAGACGTGAGGTCTGACGGGCCTGTCAGGGTGGCGGTAGACAATATTTCAGTTCTCGAAGCCGGCACATCAGAGGTCGATGTCCTGGCGCAAATTGGCTCGAGTTCTTTTCGCGATGCCTATCGGGATCACTCGAACCCTGCAGATCTCCAATCACACATCGACCAGAACTTTACTGTTGCCGCGATTCGCAATGAGATCGAACACGGTACCAGCCTTTATTTTCTTGCTTTCGTTGACGACGAGCCGGCGGGAATGGCAAAGCTTCGACAAGCGGCGTGCCCGGTGTCTGGTGGTGACGGCAACGCGATCGAATTGCAGCAACTCTACGTGCTGGCGACCATGCAACGACACGGACTTGGACGCCACCTGCTAGCAGCCGTGATCGCGGTTGCGGAAGAAAAGGCCGCTGCAGGGGTCTGGTTATCCGCCTGGGAATTCGCCGACTGGGCGACCAGCTTCTATAAACGCAACGGATTCGCCGCCATCGGCAAAGTCGACTTCAAGATGGGCGCGACCTCGTATACGGATCTTTTGATGTGGCGACCGATGAAATAAGAGCGGAAGGGACCCGCGAAAAATTCACGGCAGCGCGAAAAATTCTATCGCATTGGCTGTCGTGATTGCGGCGACATGTTGTTCACTTTGACCACGTGCGTTAGCGACAACTCTGAGTACTTCTGTTAAATGAGCGGGCTCGCTGCGTCGTGATTTCGGTCTTGGTGTCAGAGTTCGGGGGAGTAAATAGGGCGCATCTGTTTCGAGGAGTAATCGGTTGTCCGGAATTTCAGCAACGATTTCCTGCAGGTGCAAGCCGCGACGTTCATCACAGATCCAACCCGTAATTCCAATCCATAGCCCCAGCGCCAGGTACTCACGCATGGCTGCGCCGTCACCCGTAAAGCAGTGTGCAACGGCACGCGGAATCTTCGCCATGGCGGGTTCCAGAATGGCAATGAAGTCGTCATGTGCATCGCGCTGGTGCAAGAACACCGGCATGCGTGTATCGCCCGCGATATCGAGCTGTGAGCGAAAGACTTCCTGTTGCACATCGCGCGGCGAAAAGTCCCGAAAATAATCCAGGCCGCACTCGCCAACGGCAACGACCTCTTTTCGCAGCAGCAAGGAGCGAATCAGTTCGTCACTGGCATCGTTGTAGTCAGTGGCGTGATGCGGATGCATGCCTGCGGTCGCAAACAGGTGGCCCGGGTAGGCTTCGGCCAGTTCCGCGGCGTCAATATTGCCCTGATCGCTACTTCCGGTAACCACCATACGACCGACGCCCGCAGCTTCAGCTCTCGCCAAGACATCGTCCAGATCGTCCGCAAAGCTGTCGTGCGTGAGGTTCGCACCAATATCTATCAGAGGGTGGGGCATGCAGATTGCAACCGTTTGAGGGTGAGCGGTATCTAAAGGTTATAACGTTCCCAGGGGGTGATTTAACCATGAAACAAATTCTTTCCAAGAGCTCGATCACGGTGACTTTGCTGGCAGTACTGGCTTTAAGTATCGCCGCACCTGCCGATGCGCATAACGTCAACAAAAGCGTCAAAATTGGCGATGGTAATACGTCTGGCGGTGAATCGTCTGTCAACGGCAGCATTTCGGTCGGCTCTGGTGCGATAGTGACTGGCGATCTGAGCACCGTCAATGGCCGAATTCGCATCGGTTCGGATGCCAGCGTTGAGGATGTCGAGACCGTGAATGGCGGCGTGCGTGTAGATTCCGGTACCAAGACAGAGTCGTTGAGTACCGTCAACGGCGCGATCGATGTGGCGGATAACGTGACCGTGGACGGTGAAATCGAAGCAGTAAACGGTGAAATCGACCTGGGCAAAGGCAGTAGCGTTCGTCGCGGCGTCAGCAACGTCAATGGTGAAATTGAATTACACGCCAGCACCGTCGGCGGCAATGTGTCAACGGTCTCCGGCGATGTGGATCTCAGTGGCGGTGCCGAAGTCATGGGCGACATCATTGTTGAGAAATCGAGAGGCTGGGGGTGGAACGAGAAAAAGGCCCGCGTTCCTGAAGTCGTCATCGGCCCAGGCTCAAAAGTACACGGCACGATTCGCGTCGAAAAAGTCGTCAAACTCTACATTAGTGACACAGCAGAGGTTGGCGGTGTCAGCGGCGAGATGTCGATGGCAGACGCGGTTCGATTTAGCGGCGAGAGGCCGTAAAGCACCGTAGAATAGGGCTGTGGAAGATTCGGCCCGTCAATTAGCGTTATTTTCAGATAGTGAAGAGCCCGGCGATTCGTCGGGCTTTTCTGTACGACAAAACAAACGCGCGCGGCGCCTGTCGATAAAAGTATTCCCGCGTGGACGGGTTGAGGTTGTGGTGCCGCCGCGAACTCGTCCCGAGGCGGTGCAGGCATTTGTTCGCGAACATTCTGACTGGATCAACGACGCCCGGGCATCGTTTGCCGAGGTTCACCCGCCCGAGCCGTTCATGCTGCCGGCGATTGTCGAATTAGCGGCTATTCGGCAGCAATATCGGGTTCGTTACGAGCGCCAGTCAAAGGCTGCGACAGTGCGCTACCGGAGTTCCGGGACCACGGTGGTACTAAGCGGCCGTACAGGCGACGACAAGCTATGTGTTGCGGCACTCAAGCGCTGGCTGGCAGTGGTCGCGAAGTCAGAATTCGGACCGCGGCTGCGTACCTTGTCGGCGGTCACTGACAATCCCTACACCAGGATGCACGTGCGCGGCCAGAAAACCTGCTGGGGCAGCCATTCCTCCACGGGCACTATCAGTATCAACTATTGCTTGCTGTTCCTGGATCCGGATGCCGTTCGATACTTGATGATCCATGAGTTGTGTCACTCGCGGCATATGAATCATTCAGCGCGATTTTGGAAGCGAGTCGGCAAATTTGAGCCTGACTACCAACGTCTGGATCGGGCGCTGACGGAGTCCTGGAATCGAGTGCCCGTCTGGGTAGGAATCAATTAAAACAATAAGATAGACAGGTTTCTTAAAGTAACTAATTACCCTTGATCGAGTAATTCCCGCAAGTTGATCACCGCGGAATTGGCGCGCGCCAAATAGTTAGCCATGACCAGTGAATGGTTGGCAAAAAAACCGTAACCACTGCCGTTGAGTATGACGGGCGAGCTCAACGCTTGCAGACTGGCCTCCAGTTCGCGGATGATCTGGCGCACACTGGCGCGGGCATTCTTGTCGTGCAACACGCTCGCGAAGTCGAGTTCGGCGGCGCGGAAAAAATGCAGCAACGCCCAGGCAGTCCCGCGGGCCTCAAAAAAGACGTCGTCAACCTCAAACCACGAAGTCGTCACGTCAATACTGTCTGGCTGCGGGTTTGAGGCTTCTGCGGCCGAGTCACCTGCCAGGTTCTCATTGATGCGGGTGGCTGAAACACTGTCACCAAGACGACCCGTGATGCTGCCCAGTCGCTTTTCGACCTGCGCGAGCCATTCCCTGAGATTGTCGGCGCGCGCGTAGAATTGAGCGGCATTGTCGCTGTTGTCGCCCAGGCGATCGCGGTATGAGGTAAAGCCTTCTATGGCGTTGCGATACTCAGACTCGCTCGCTGGCAGAATCCAGGAATCGCTGGCAATAAAAAATGCCTGTTCAGCGTCTCGTATCTCATCGTCCTCGACAGATTGCGATTGGCTGCGACTGTAGTCGTTACGGATCACCCGTGCCAAATCGCGAACCTGTTGCAACACGCCAAGTTCCCAATTCGGCGTGTTGTCCAGAAAAACGCCAGGTGGAAAAACGTCATTACTCAGGTAGCCGCCAGGCTTGTCCAGCATCGTTTCTGCAACCCGGATCAGTGTATCGGTCGTGGCGTAGCCGATGACCACCTGATCGTCATCCACACTTCGATTCACCCAAAAAGCATCGGGAGCACGGGACCAGTAGATGCCGAGAATGCTGTAGAGCACGATCAGCAGTGCGAGAACGACAATTGCGATACGTAACCAGGTCGGTCGCCTGAGAATACTTGCTGCGCTCTTATCGTTCACAGTCACTCTGTCAGGCTGCCAACTGACGTAACACGTACTGCAAGATGCCACCATGCTCGTAGTAATCACGTTCTTTCGGCGTGTCGATTCTTACCAGCGCCTCAAAACTTTTGGTAGCACCGTCTTCGGACGTTACGGTAACCGTCACGGATTTTGCGTTCGCGTCGGTCTGGCCGGAAATATCAAACGTTTCACTGCCATCGAGACCGAGCGAGAGCGCATCTTCGCCGTCCTTGAATTGCAATGGCAAGACGCCCATGCCGATCAGATTCGAGCGGTGAATACGCTCATAGCTCTTGGCGATGACGGCCTTAACGCCCAGCAGCAATGTACCTTTCGCTGCCCAGTCACGTGACGAGCCGGTACCGTATTCAGACCCTGCAATGACCACCAATGGCGTAGCGTCCTTTTTGTACTTGATAGAAGCATCAAAGATCGACATTTGCTCACCGCTGGGTTGGTGCCGGGTCCAGCCACCTTCGGTTCCCGGGGCGAGTTGGTTGCGCAGACGAATATTTGCGAAGGTGCCGCGCATCATGACTTCATGATTGCCACGCCGCGAGCCGAAGGAATTGAAATCATGCGGTTTGACACCTTTTGAGCGCAGGTATTCCGCAGCCGGGCCGTCTGCAGCAATGCTGCCCGCCGGTGAAATATGGTCGGTTGTTACCGAGTCGCCAAGTAATGCAAGGACACGAGCGCCGTGAATATTTTCAACAGGGGATGTTCCAATTGTCATGCCTTCAAAATATGGCGGGTTCTTGACGTATGTTGAATCTGCGTCCCAGGTGTAGATTTCGCCCTCTGGTGAGCTGATCGAATTCCAGTTGCTGTCCCCGGCGAAAACGCTGTCATAGCTGGACTTGAACATCGCCGAGTCGATATTGGCTGAGATCGCTTCCTGAATTTCTGCCTGGTTGGGCCAGATATCCTTGAGGTAGACAGGGTTGCCGTCGCCATCGTTGCCAAGCGAATCATTGAACAAGTTGACGTCCAGGTTGCCGGCAAGACCATATGCGACCACTAACGGTGGCGATGCCAGGAAATTCATCTGCACCATCGGGTGAATGCGACCTTCAAAATTTCGGTTGCCGGACAAGACACTGGTGCCGATTATTTGGCCTTCCTTCACGGCCGCTGCGATCTCCGGTTTCAATGGTCCGGAGTTGCCGATGCAGGTCGTGCAACCGTAACCGACAGTGTAATAACCCAGGGCATCGAGATCGTCGAGGAGATTCGATTTCTCGAGGTAGTCAGTTACAACCTTGGAGCCGGGCGCCAGACTGGTCTTGACCCACGGTTTGGTATGCAGGCCTTTCGCCCTGGCATTGCGGGCCAACAGACCTGCGGCAACCATGACAGCCGGGTTTGACGTGTTGGTGCAACTCGTAATGGCAGCGATCAATACCGCGCCATCGCGAATTTCAACTTGTTCGCCGTCCAGTTCAGCCATCGCCGACCCACCACCGTCACGATTCGCAATGGCGGCTTCAAGATGCTTCTCGAAGGTGCTGTCGGCAACACTCAGCGCGATGCGGTCCTGCGGCCGCTTGGGACCGGCAATGCTGGGTTCAACCGTACTCATGTCCAGTTCCAAAACATCGCTGTAAAGCGCAGCCGGCTGTCCGTCGTGGCGCCATAGCCCCTGTTCTTTGGCATAGGCTTCGATCATTGTGATGTGGTCAGCGTCGCGGCCGGAAAGTTCGAGATAACGCAGTGTTTCGCCATCGATCGGGAAAATCGCGCAAGTCGAACCGAATTCCGGTGACATGTTGCCGAGTGTCGCGCGGTCGGCAAGCGGCAAATGCGCCAGACCGTCGCCGAAGAACTCGACAAATTTTCCGACGACGCCTTTTTTACGCAGCATTTCAGTCACAGTGAGAACCAAATCAGTGGCGGTCGCGCCTTCCCTGATGGCACCACTGAGTTTGAATCCGACTACGTTCGGGATCAGCATGGTAATTGCCTGGCCGAGCATTGCAGCCTCGGCTTCAATTCCGCCAACACCCCAGCCTAAAACACCAAGACCATTGATCATGGTTGTGTGTGAATCGGTACCGACGACGGTGTCCGGGTAGGCGCTGCGAGTGCCATTTTTATCGGTATCAAACACGACGCGACTTAAGTACTCGAGGTTGACCTGGTGAACGATGCCGGTATTCGGCGGGACCACGCGAAAATTTTCGAATGCGGATTGACCCCAGCGCAGGAATGAATAACGTTCCTCGTTGCGCTGAAATTCGATTTTATTATTTAGATCGAGCGAGTTCGCAGACCCATAGTTGTCGACCTGGACCGAGTGGTCGATGACGAGTTCTGCGGGTGACAGCGGATTGATTTTGTCAGCCGATCCGCCGAGTTTGACAACGGCGTCGCGCATGGCGGCCAGATCGACAACTGCCGGCACACCTGTGAAGTCCTGCAAGATGACGCGGCTGGGCGTAAACGAAATTTCCGTGCTGGGGGCCGCTTTCGGGTCCCAGTTGGCAAGTGCGATGATGTCATCGCGCGTTACGTCGCGGCCGTCTTCGTGCCGCAAGAGGTTCTCCAGAAGGATCTTGAGGGAGTAGGGCAAACGCTCTACATGCCCCTCGGTTACCGCATCAATGCGATAAATTTCGAATTTATCCTTACCAACTGCAAGCGTCGAGCGCGCGCCGAAGCTGTCTGTCATCTGTTCTCTCCGGGAGTATTTAGTTAGCCACGGCCAGCCGACCGTGGGGCGCGAATTATAGCCGATGGGCCGCCGCTTCGCTCAGCAAAATGCTGTCAATTGCAGCTCCACCAAGGCATCGATCGCCAGCGTAGAAGACGATAAACTGGCCGGGCGCTACCGCTCGTTGCGGCTCGTCAAACTGAACCTCGAGTCTGCTGCCATCTCCACGAACCGTGCAGGTCTGGTCGGCTTGCCGGTAACGCACCTTTGCAGTGCATTTCAGGCCTGGCCCAAGATTTTCGGGCGCAGCGCCAATCCAGCTGGCATCCGTGGCAACGAGGCTGTCACTGAGCAGCAGGTCAGTTTCACCCTGAGCGACGATCAGGACGTTTTCCGACATATTTTTGGCAACGACGTACCAGGGCTCGTCGCTGGCATCCTTGCGGCCGCCGATCTGTAGTCCCTGGCGCTGGCCCAGCGTGTAGTACATCAGACCGTCGTGAGCGCCGATGACATCGCCAGTTGGCGTCTGTATGGGCCCTGGATTGGCCGGCAAATAAGTGCTGAGAAATTCTCGAAACGGTCGCTCGCCGATAAAACAGATGCCGGTGCTGTCTTTCTTGTCGTGGATGCGCAAGCCGCGGTCCCGTGCGATGCGGCGCACCTCACCCTTATGCAATTCGCCAAGCGGGAATACGGTTTCGGCCAGCGCCTCTGCACTCACGGCATGCAGAAAATAACTTTGGTCCTTGTTCAGGTCCACTGCCTTCAGCAGAGCAGCGTCACCGTTGTGCCTGCCCGAGCGCGCATAGTGCCCCGTTGCCAGCAGTTCACCGCCAAGTCGCTTGGCGTGATCACGAAAAACGCCAAACTTGATTTCGCGATTACAAAGCACGTCGGGATTCGGCGTTCGACCCGCACGGTACTCATCCAGAAAGTACTCAAATACCTGGTCGCGGTACTGCTGCGAAAAATTGACAGGGTGCAGCGGGATGTCGAGTTGCTCGCATACCAGGCGCGCGTCCTGTAAATCCTCTGCGGCCGTGCAATAACCGTCGTCGTCTTCCCAGTTGGTCATGTGGAGTGCGTGTACGTCGGCGCCAGCGTCCTTAAGCAGGAGGGCGGCAACGGCAGAATCGACTCCGCCGGAGAGGCCGAGCACCACACGTCTGTTGTTGATATCCAGATTCATGGTGACAGTTTACTCTGGCACCCAAAAAAAACCCGTGACAGTTTACTCTGACCCCAATAAATAATGGGTGTCAGAGTAAACTGTCACGGGTTTTTAGATGCCGATCTGGCGGAATTCCGTTTCGACTTCGCTCGCCAGCCAGATTTCGTCAAACATCTTGCCGTACAATTTGGCGACTGGCGGCTCGTAGGTGTCAGCAATGCCTTCCCAGCGTCCGGCCTGCAGACGATAAACGAGGGCGGTTTCATCGGCGATGCAAAATGCCTCCGCGTGGGTTTGCAAGTCTTCACGAACGTGGCGGAACTCGATGTAACTATTCAGACGCCGTCCCAGATGCACAAAGTTATTGCCGTTTTTTATGGCGTTGTAAGGGTCCGCGATCAAGACTCGAATGCGCGAATAGGTCTGTGAAAGAACCAGGCGTTTAATGACTTCGAGAAAGTCGGGGTCGTCGTAAATGCCCGGCTCCAGATCGTGAGTGAAAATGGAAACCTTGCGTTTGGCCTCGCGAGCGACTTCTATAGCGGCTTGACGCATCTCATCGCGCGTCGAGATCACCCACCGTTTGCCTTTTTCCCGAGCTTGTTCCATCTGCAGCATCTTACCGTCTGTACAGGACCCGCCGTGCCAACTGCGTCACGTTTTGGCATCGAGCTTGAAATTAGAAATGGTTTACATGCCGCATCGGGGCTGCCGTTCGGACGATTCCATACGGTTATTAAGCCCGCTGTAATATTCGCATATGGTATTCCGGGAACAGGCCTGACCGCCAAAATCAGGATTCCGCTAGATGTCTCTCGCCAGGGATGCTGCCAGACCGATGTAGCCCTCAGGAGTAAGCTCGAGCAGTCGTTGCTTCTCGGCGTCAGGGATCTCGAGGGTCGCGATGAACTCGGCCAGGAGCGCCTTACTGACGGCTTGCCCCCGCGTCAGTGCTTTAAGTTTCTCATACGGCTCTGGAATTCCGTAGCGGCGCATTACCGTTTGCACGGCTTCGCCGAGGACTTCCCAGGCATTCTCGACGTCCTGCTGTATCCGCACCTCATTCAGTTGTAATTTGCCGAGCCCTTTTTGCACTGAACTTATGGCGATGGTCAGGTAAGCAACGGCGAGACCGAAATTTCGCAGGACTGTAGAATCCGTCAAGTCACGCTGCCAGCGAGAGATCGGCAGCTTCTCCGCGAAATGCGCAAGCATTGCATTGGCGAGGCCGAGGTTACCCTCCGCGTTCTCAAAATCTATCGGATTGACTTTATGCGGCATGGTCGATGAGCCGACTTCGCTTTTGGCCACATTTTGCGTGAAGTAACCCAGGGAGATGTATCCCCACAGGTCGCGACACAGGTCGATAAGAATAGTGTTGTAACGGATCAGGCTGTGCGCGTACTCGGCAGTCCAGTCGTGTGGTTCGATCTGGGTCGTATACGGGTTCGACTCAATCCCGAGCGACGCAATAAATTGTTCGGAGATGGCCGGCCAGTCCGCGTCTGGATAAGCGATAAGATGCGCGTTGTAATTACCCACCGCGCCATTAAACTTGCCGCGGATGACAACGTCACGAAACTGTTGCTGCGCTCGATTGAGTCTGGCGACAACGTTGGCGAGCTCCTTGCCCAGCGTCGTTGGGCTGGCAGTCTGACCATGCGTTCGCGAGATCATCGGCACCTCCGCATGTGCGTGCGCCATGTTGCGGAGCTTGCCGAGCAACTCGCGCATCTGTGGCAATACGGCATCATTGCGCGCAGTGCGCAACATCAGGGCATACGACAAATTGTTGATGTCTTCGGAGGTGCAACCGAAATGCAAGAAATCCATCAGCGTTGCGGTTTCTGGTCCGTCGCCCACCCGCTCGCGAATGAAATATTCGACGGCCTTCACGTCGTGATTGGTGGACGCTTCAATGGCTTTGACGCGTTCCGCATCATCGAGAGAAAAATCGTCAACGATGTGGTTCAGGACATCCTTCATGACGCTGGAGATGGGTGCGAGTTCGGCGATCCGGTCGTCGTCGGCGAGGCACTGCAACCAGCGCACTTCAACGAGGACGCGAAACCGTATCAGCCCGAATTCGCTGAATATGTCGCGTAGCCCGGCGACCTTGTCGGCGTAGCGACCGTCGGCCGGTGACAGAGCCTTGAGCGTGGAGACTTTCATGTCGGGGAAACCAGTGTAGACTTGCGCGCAAAGCGCGAATCATACACCACAGGACACGACGAGACAGGTAATGAGTGACAAGGAATTTCGCACCGAAAAAGACAGCATGGGTGAGCTGAAGGTGCCGGCAAATGCGAAATGGGGTGCCCAGACACAACGGGCGGTAAATAATTTTCCAATCAGCGGCCTCACGATGCCGCGGCAGTTCATCGCCGCGCTTGGGCTGGTGAAATGGGCTGCCGCCGGGGCCAACGCAGAACTGGGTCTACTTGGCACAAATATGGCGATCTCAGTTCAGAAGGCCGCGCTGGCGGTGGCGAAGGGCGAGCACGACGCAGAGTTTCCCATCGACGTGTTTCAGACCGGGTCCGGAACCAGCTCAAATATGAATGCCAATGAAGTTATCGCACATCTGGCCAGCATTGACCGGGGCTCGGAAGTGCACCCCAACGATCACGTCAATATGAGTCAGAGTAGCAACGACGTGATCCCGACTTGCGTGCATGTCAGCGCCGCGGTTGCGATCCACGACCATTTGCTGCCGTCGCTGCGTACCCTGTCGGGCGAGTTGGAGAAAAAAGCAGACGAGGTCAGGCATATTGTGAAGACCGGTCGAACACATTTGATGGATGCGATGCCGGTAACGTTGGGACAGGAGCTTGATGGGTGGCGCGCACAAATCGACAATGCTACGGCTCGGCTGGGCGATTCAATGACGCGCCTGACAGCGCTTGCGCAAGGCGGCACTGCAGTCGGAACCGGCATCAACGCGCATCCTAAATTCGGGATCAAAGTCGCAGTTTTATTGAGCGAGCAAACGGGAGTTCAGTTCAGTCCCGCAGCCTCCAAATTCGAGGCCATGAGCTCGCAGGACACGGCGGTTGAAATTTCAGGGCAGTTACGAACGCTGGCTGTAAGTCTGACCAAAATTGCAAACGACCTGCGCTGGATGAACTCTGGTCCTCTGGCCGGCATTGGCGAGATCGCATTGCCCGCTCTGCAGCCTGGCTCGAGCATCATGCCCGGCAAGGTAAACCCGGTAATACCTGAAGCCGTGGCGATGGTCTGTGCCCAGGTGATCGGCAACGACGCGACCATTATGATTGGCGGACAATCCGGCAATTTTCAACTCAACGTGATGTTGCCGGTAGTGGCATACAACCTCCTGCAGAGCATCGAAATATTGGCAAATGCCTGCACCAGCCTGGCCGAAAATGCGATTGCGGGCTTCACAGTGAACACCGACAACATTAATCGGGCACTGGGTCGCAATCCCATTCTCGTCACCGCTCTGAACCCGGTTATTGGCTATGAGCTGGGTGCTGCAGTCGCCAAGAAAGCGTATGCGGAAGGCCGCCCGGTGAAAGAAGTCGCACTGGAAATGACCGACCTGACTGAAGACGAATTGGACCGCTTACTGGACCCGGCTGCGCTTACCGAAGGCGGCATCAAGAACTAAGTCTGCCAACCGTGGCCCAAACACCCATCATCACGACCGGCAGCATTCGCCACCAGTTTGCTGATACTGCGCTACCTGCCGACCCGACGGATACCATCGAGTTGCCGGGCAGTCAGCACTGGCCGGAGAGTCTGCGCGAGCAATTGACCGGAAAACTGACGCCGGCAGGTGTCCTGATACCGGTTTTTGATCGCGCCGACACGGGGCTATCTCTGCTATTGACACAGCGATCTGCTGAATTGAAGCACCATGCCGGACAAGTCAGCTTTCCGGGCGGGCGTATGGAGGTTGAAGATCAGGACATCGCTTGCACCGCCCTGCGTGAAACCCGGGAAGAGGTGGGTATTGGCGACGAACACATCACTGTGGTGGGCTATCTTCCAGCCATGCCGACGATCACCGGCTATGCGGTGACGCCTATCGTTGGCCTGGTCGCGGCAGCAGCGGTGCTGCAAGTGGATCGGACCGAAGTGGAGTATGCCTTTGAAGTGCCGTTGTCGTTTCTGCTCGAGCCCGACAATCGGCGCATAGTCGAACGCAGACTGCACGGCAAGACGGTGCCCATGGTGGAATTCCATTATCAACAGCATCGAATTTGGGGTGCGACAGCGATGATGATAATAGAGTTTACTAATAGGTTAAAAAACAATTAATTATGAATGAAATAGAGAAATTACTTGAAGTTGTTGCATCGCTGCGCGATCCGCAGAATGGTTGTCCCTGGGATTTGCAGCAGGACTTCGCATCGATTGCGCCGTACACGATCGAGGAAGCCTATGAGGTGGCAGACGCAATTGAGCGACAGGACCTGCAGGCACTGCGAGATGAACTCGGAGACTTATTGTTCCAGGTCGTATTTCACGCCCGAATGGCGGAAGAAGCGGGCGAATTTAATTTCAATGACGTCGCTTCCGGCATCACCGCCAAGATGTTGCGCCGTCACCCGCATGTATTTGGTACCGAAGCCGAGCGCAAAGCCGGACCGGTCGCCGACAGTTGGGAACAGATTAAGGCCAGTGAGCGAGTTGCTCACGAGGATAAGAGTGCGCTGGCCGGCGTCGCCAAAGCCTTGCCGGCGCTCAAACGGGCCGAAAAGCTCGGTGACCGTGCGGCGACGGTGGGGTTTGACTGGCCTGATCGTGAGGGCGTGCGAGAAAAAATACATGAGGAACTGGCGGAACTCGAAGCTGCCGTGGGTGCCCGGGACAGTGACCATATCGACGAAGAATTTGGCGATTTGTTGTTCGCGGTCGTCAACATGGCTCGGCACCTGGATATCGACCCCGAGCAATCCCTGACGGCAGCCAACTACAAGTTTGAGAAACGCTTTCGCGACATGGAGCAGGCCGTCGCTGCGTCCGGTCGTCAGTTGAAGGAGCATTCGCTCGAATCTCTGGACCAGGAATGGCGTGCCGCCAAGCGCCGTATCGCCTCGCAGGAGGGCTAGTCAGCAGTTCAGTTGGGGTTCAGTTTAAAGGCGCTTTCATTCAGCCAGTATTCATTGGCCGGGCGCTAATCTTGTTTCCAGGCTGGCAAAGGGTCAGTCAAGCGATCTATAAGGAACAAGATCATGTTGAGCAAACGAAATATAGCAGGACTGGCCACAGCGGCATTGCTGCTCGGCCTCTCAACCCCGTCGATTGCGGAGCATCACAAGCACGACTATCGCAAGTCCGGTCCGGTATACGACTATGCGGACGTACTTAGTTCGCGGCCGATCGTTCGCTACGTAACGGTTTCAACCCCGGTTAAAGAATGTTGGGATGACGTCGAATATTACACCGTGAATCACCGACCACAGGGCGAAGGTATCCGGACCCTGACCGGTGCGATTCTCGGTGGCGTAATCGGGCACCAAATAGGCAGCGGCCGCGGCAATGACGCGGCGACCGTTGCGGGTACGATGATCGGCGCAACAATCGGCAATCAGAGCGCCTACAAGAACGGTAGCCACGGGACGACCCGGCATTCCCGTCCAGTGAAGCGCTGCGAAACACAGTATCGTGACCACCAGGAAAAACGGATTGACGGTTATGACGTTGTGTATCGATATCATGGCCAGAAATATGCTACGCGCATGCCCAGAGACCCGGGCCGCAAGATCCGCATCCGCGTCGACATACGGCCGGCTGGTTAAGGTCTGTGAACTACTCCGTTGCAATTGGACTGCCGACATACGAGACTTGTCGGCAGCTCCAGTGACGGGATAATTACGGTGCGTTTCCTACTTATAATTCTGATTTCGAGCGTGTTGGCGGCGGCGCCTGTGCAGGCGCAGGACGTTGACGGCGAGCGTCAATTTCAGATGGCACAAAATGGCGGCAAGAGTTTGTCGGATGCCGTAGAACAAGTTCGGCGACAGACGGACGGCCGCATCATCAGTGCGGAAACCCGGATCAAGAACGGCAGGGAAGTGCACCACATCAAAGTACTCACCAAGGATGGCAAGGTGAAGACGCACACAATCCAGGGCCGCAGACGCGGTAACGGGTAAGCATCATGCGATTGCTGGTCATTGAAGACGACGATACCTTACGAGAAACCCTTGCTGTGCAACTGGCTAAGTCGGGATTCGCCGTGGAACAGGCGGCGGACGGAAAAGAAGGCTTGTACTTTGCGCTCGAGTACCCGATCGACCTCGCCATTATAGATCTGGGTTTGCCCGGAATGTCGGGTCTCGACATTATTCGCGAAGTTCGAAAAGCAGGTAAGAGTTATCCGGTATTGATTCTCACTGCGCGCGATCGCTGGGAAGACAAGGTCGGTGGACTGGATGCGGGTGCGGATGACTATGTTGTCAAACCGTTCCAGTTTGAGGAAATCATTGCGCGCGTGAACGCGTTGCTCAGGCGCAGCGGCGGATGGGCGTCGTCCGAGTTAATCGCCGGACCGGTGTCTTTGGATCTTTCCCGCCAGGAAGTCAAAGTAAACGACTGCGTGGTGGAGCTGACCAGCTTTGAGTACAAGATCATCGAGTACCTCATGGTGCGTGCCGGTCAGGTTATTTCGAAGACAGAACTAACCGAGCGACTTTACGATCAGGACTTCGAGCGCGACAGCAATGTAATCGAAGTGTTCGTCGGCCGCCTGCGCAAAAAACTTGATCCTGACAATGCTATTAAGCCGATCGAAACCTTGCGCGGCCGTGGCTACCGATTTGGTCTGGAACGCAATCAGTCCGTCTGAGCAATCAAATGTCATCACTTAGCGCACGCTTGCTGGTTTCCGTTAGCGTCATGCTGCTGTTTTTTTTCGGCGCAACGATTGCGGTTCTCGATTTTGCGTTCCGGCACGCGGGTGAACAGGCGCGACAGGATATCCTCGACGGTCATCTGATGTCGCTGCTGGCCGCGGCCGAACCGGGAGCGGATGGCGTGCTGGAAATGCCACCCGACATGCCCGAGCCGCGCTTTGGCAACATCGGCTCCGGTTTATACGCTGAGATTCGCGGTGCGCAAGGCGCCTTTGTGTGGCGCTCGCGATCGGCGCTTGGACTGGAGATACCTGCTGGGGTCACGCCGCAGGGTGGTGATCAGTTTTTCGCGGAAGAATTTCTGGAAGACGGTACGCCGTTGCTGACTTACAGTATCGCAGTGCACTGGGAATTTCCGGATGGCGAGTTGCGACCGTTCGTTTTCAAGGTCGCTGAGAGCCTGGATTCATTTAATGCACAACTCGCGAATTTTCGACGTCAGTTATTTGGCTGGTTCGCCGCCGTCGCCCTCATAATGCTGCTCTCGATTTCCGTACTCATGCGTCGTTTGCTGCGACCTTTGCGCCAGATCGAAACCGAGATCGAAGCTATTGAAAGCGGCTCACGAGCTTCGCTGTCGGATGCATATCCGACCGAGTTGCAAGGCGTTGCGCGAAATACCAATCTGCTGATCAGCAATGAACGTGCACGCTCCGATCGATATCGCGTCACGCTGGATAATTTGGCGCACAGTTTGAAAACGCCTCTGGCTGCAATTCGGGCACTGTTGACGGAGCGCGACAAGGCGGAATTCGAGAAGCGCGCAAACGAACAGATTGAACGCATGGATGAGATCGTGCGATATCAACTGCGCAAACCGTCGGCAGCGGTTGCTGGCAACGTAGCGCTTTCCCGT
This sequence comes from Woeseiaceae bacterium, assembly GCA_037968975.1. GTDB lineage: Bacteria > Pseudomonadota > Gammaproteobacteria > Steroidobacterales > Woeseiaceae > UBA1847. Next base: position 76,861 of record JBBKWL010000118.1, read on the forward strand.
GTTGACGTCGCGGGCGAACTCAGGAAGCTGGTCGAAGGTCTGCGCAAAGTACATCACTCAAAGGATCCGAACATCGATTTGACGATCAATTCGGATGCGAGCATGCGCGGCGATACGGGTGACTTTCTGGAACTTGCAGGCAACCTGATCGACAACGCCTGCAAGTGGTGCAAATCGAAAGTGCGTGTTTCTGTTGCGGCCGCCAATGGGACCTCCACGGGAATGGTACTGACGGTTGCGGATGACGGGCCCGGAATACCTGCTGACGCTGCAGATGTGCTACTGCAAAGAGGAACTCGATTGGACGAGTCGACGCCGGGTCACGGCATCGGTCTGGCGATCGTAAAAGACATTGCCCATTCTTACGGCGGCACGCTTACAATCAGCCAGGCGGATCTTGGTGGAGCTGAGATCACAGTATCGATTCCCTGAGAGGCGCGCATGTTCATTCGATTTATCACCACCGGTGGCACGATCGACAAGGTTTACTTCGACGCCATGAGTCAGTTTGAAGTTGGCGACTCACCGTTGACGCAGGTATTGACCGAAGGGCTGGTTGAATTTGAATACGACGTCATTCCCTTGTTGCAAAAAGACAGCCTCGAAATGACGGCCGTCGATCGGCAAAAACTGCACGACTATATCGCCGCCGACGATGCAGACAAGTACGTCATCACACACGGCACGGATACAATGCCGCAGACTGCGGATGCGCTTACGGACATGCCGGGGCAAACAATCGTGCTAACCGGCGCACTGACGCCGGCCCGGTTTCGAACCACCGACGCCGTTTTCAACGTTGGCATGGCCGTCGCCGCTGTGCAGGTTTGTCAGCCAGGCGTATACATCGCCATGAACGGGCAAGTGTTCCCCGCTGGCGCAGTGCGCAAGAACCGGGATGCCAATCGCTTCGAGTCGCTATAGGTCGAAGTTGACGCCCTGCGCCAGAGGCAGGTCTTTACCCCAGTTGATCGTCGTCGTTTGTCGGCGCATGTACGCCTTCCAGGAATCGGATCCTGCCTCCCGGCCGCCACCGGTTTCTTTCTCACCGCCGAAGGCGCCGCCTATTTCCGCACCAGAGGTGCCAATATTGACATTCGCGATGCCACAATCGGACCCGCCACTGGACAGGAAGTATTCTGCGTTTTGCAGGTTGTCGGTAAATATTGACGACGAGAGACCCTGGACGACGCCATTTTGCATGGCAATCGCATCATCCAGTGTGTCGTAGACAATCAGGTACAGGATGGGACCGAAGGTCTCAGTCTGTACAATGTCCCAGTCGTTCTCGACGACGGCAATGGCCGGCGTTATGAAATTGCCTGGCTGATCGAGTCGCTCGCCGCCACACAGCACTTCGCCGCCGGCTTGCTTGACTGCCGCACAGGCAGCCTCGACTTTTTCAATCGCAGATGGGTCAATCACCGGACCCATCAAAGTATCGCTGTCCAATGGATCACCAATTCGAATCTGGCCATAGGCTTTGACCAACGCGTCCTTGAGCTCAGCAAAGCGCGAACGCTGAATCAGCACACGCCGTGTAGTCGTACAGCGCTGTCCGGCCGTTCCCACGGACCCGAAAACGATGGCAGGAATAGCCAGATCCAGGTTCGCATGCTCGTCAACGATGATCGCGTTATTGCCGCCGAGTTCGAGCAGGAATTTGCCCATTCTTCCGGAGACCTGAGTGCCCACCTTCTTGCCGACTTCGCAAGAGCCCGTGAAAGACAGGAGATTGACACGCTTGTCCGCAACAAACTGTTGGGCGAGTTCATTGCTCTCGTCATTGATCAGGAAGAACACCGGCGGCAGCCCTTCGGATGCCAGCGCCGCGTTGACAATCTTTTGCACCGCGACGCCACATAAGGCCGTCTTTGGCGACGGCTTCCAGATGTTCACGTTGCCACAGATCGCCGCGATACACGCGTTCCAGGACCAGACGGCGACCGGGAAGTTAAACGCCGTGATGGTGCCAACGATGCCTAGTGGGTGCCATTGCTCGTACATCCGATGCTGCGGCCGCTCCGAATGCATGGTCTTGCCATACAGCATGCGCGACTGGCCGACTGCGAAGTCGGCGATGTCGATCATTTCCTGAACTTCGCCTACGCCTTCGGCCTTGATCTTGCCATTTTCGAGCGTAACGAGACTGCCGAGCGCTTCGCAATGGTCGCGCAAAGCATTGCCGATCAGGCGGACTGCGTTACCGCGCACTGGAGCAGGCAGGGTGCGCCAGATCGCAAACGATTCCTGCGCCATCTTGATTACGCGTTCGTAATCCGCGGCTGTGGTGCTGCGCACGCTCGCAATCACTTTTCCCGTTGTCGGGTTAATGGATTCGATTAGCGCTGCGGATGTGTCTTCTGCGGCTTCGCTACCGAACCATGTGCCTGGGTTTACGGCTTCGAGGCCAAGACTGTCGAGTATCTTTTTCATTGTCTATTCTCCGCTGGCGCGTTGCCGGCCGGTTTCACCGCGTGCAACTCGCTCTGCTGATTCTTTGTTAGTGCCGCCATGCGCATAGAATCTACCGAAGCGATTCTCGAGCACGTCGGCAAGCCGAAACTGCTCTTGTGCGATGAAGCCCTGATATGCGCCCGGATTCGATAAAACGATATCCAGAATGGAACAAATACCAGCAGCAGTTGTGATCTGAATTGCGGACCACAGCCGGCCAGCCACCATTTGCGGGTACACCTTGTTGACGTAATTTTCTTCGCGAAACTCGCCATCCTGCAAGCCGGTTACAGCCGCATAGATAACGACAACGTCCTGCAAAGTTTGCGGCACAGCGTTTTCAAGAATGCGCTTGAGCGTGCCGCGATCGTGATTCAACTTCAGGCCGTTCATGAGCAGTCGCATCTGCTCGCAGTGGCCGGGGTAACGAATCGTCTTGTAATTCATGGTTGTGACGTTGTCGCCGTAGGTCTCCCCGAGAGACCCGAGGCCACCCGAGGTATTGAAGGCTTCATAGCGAGTCCCGTCGATCTCGATTTCTTCCAGCCCCTCGAGCGGCAGGACATCAACCTCTTTGCCATTGACGATGCTCTGGCAAAGATTGCCGTACTCATTAATAACGCCATCGGTCGACCAGGTCAGCGAGTACTTGAGGACGTTATTAGGATGCTGCGGCAATGCACCGACGCGCAGTTTCACCGATTTCAACGAGTCGAAATGCTGGATCAGTTCGTTCGCAGCGATACTGATGAATCCGGGCGCCAGACCACATTGCGGCGCAAAAACCTGGGTCGCGCCCTCGGCAAGTTGGCGGACTGATTCGGTGACCGCAACATCTTCGGTCAGGTCGAAATAGTGCAGGCCCTCATCCCGCGCGACTTGAGCGACGACCACATTGCAGTAGTAGGGAAGTCCCGACACAACAGCGACCGGCTTGTGTTTGCGGACATGGGCGGTCAGTTTGTCCGCGTCACTGGCGTCAAGGTCAAATGCAATAATGTTCTTATTGCTGTGTGCGTTCACTACATTTGCTGCGACGCCCGCTTTGGCGTCGGCGAGCTGGACCCGATAGTCACCGGACTCAGATAGCAAGCCCGAGATCAGAGCGCCGATCTTGCCGGCACCGAGTACGAGAATATCCTGCATGGGGAGGTCTCCAAAAACCAATAAGGCCGGCTGCAACCGACGCTTGTGTGGCGCGCATTGTGCCTCTCTCCCGGATAGCTTTCCACACTGATATAAGCTACTGATTACATAAGTAACTTTTGCAGCGTTATTGAAGCGCGTGGCATAGTCCGCGCTTCAGGCGAGCCTATTTCGCGTAGGCTGATGCGATTCTCAGGATTAAATGTGAGCAGAACTATCAACAAAGCTGATTGGCATCCCGCGAGCTGGCAGAGTTTGCAAGCGGCACAGCAGGCAAGTTATCCCGATATGGCTGAACTTGATCGGGCGGTGGCCGACCTGAGTCGCTTGCCGCCACTGGTGACTTCATGGGAAGTAGACGCGCTCAAGGAGCAAATTGCGAAGGCGCAACGTGGCGAGGCATTTGTCCTGCAAGGCGGAGATTGCGCCGAAACGTTTGACGAATGTACCTCGGAAAATATCGTTGCAAAACTCAAGATTCTGCTGCAGATGAGCCTGGTCATGCTGTACGGCATGAAGAAGCCCGTCGTACGGGTGGGCCGCATGGCGGGGCAGTATGCGAAGCCCCGATCTGCGGATACCGAAACCCGGGAAGGCACGTCATTGCCAAGTTTTCGCGGCGATCTTGTAAACCGCAACCCATTTACCTCGGCAGATCGAGTGCCGGATCCTCAGCTTATCCTGCGTGGCTATGAACGAGCTGCACTCACCCTGAATTTTGTACGCTCGCTGATTGATGGCGGATTCGCCGATTTGCACCATCCGGAATATTGGGATCTTGGCTGGGTAGGGCACTCGGCGATGGCCGACGAATACCACGGCATCGTAAAGTCGATCTCCAATTCTCTCGATTTCCTCGAAACCGTCTCCGGACGCGAATTGCATCGCACGCAACGCGCCGATATCTACGCGGCGCACGAAGGACTGCACTTGCTGTATGAGCAATCGCAAACGCGTTTCCTGGAGCGCCGCGATCGCTGGTACAACCTGACCACACATTTCCCGTGGATCGGAATGCGAACTGCAGCAATGGACGGCGCGCACATCGAGTATTTCCGCGGTATTGCAAATCCGATGGGCGTTAAAGTCGGACCAGGGATGACGCGTGAATGGTTGCAGGACCTGATAGCGGTCCTGAATCCGCACAACGAGCCAGGTCGGCTTACTTTGATTCATCGCTTTGGCGCGAAGTCGATAGCGGACCATCTGCCGGACTTGATAACCGCAGTCCGGGAAACCGGTTCCCCGGTACTCTGGGTCTGTGATCCGATGCACGGCAACACGGAAAGTACCGCCGATGGCACGAAAACCCGCCGTTTTGAAAACGTTGTTAGTGAAGTGGAGTCCGCGTTTCGCATCCATCAGGAAATGGGCAGTTATCTTGGCGGCGTGCACCTGGAGCTTACTGGTGAGAATGTTACGGAATGCACCGGTGGCGCGCGTGGTTTGACCGACGGCGATCTCGCCCGGGCGTACAAGACGACGGTGGATCCGCGGCTGAACTACGAACAGGCGATGGAAATTGCCATGCGTATTGCAGGCCTGCATCAGGCCGACTGACGTCTTTTTGGGTACAATGCTCGCCCTTTGCGACGCATCGACACCATAAAGGCTCCTGCATGCAGTACCAACATATTCAGATCCCCGCCGACGGCGAAGCGATCACGGCGAACCGTGATCACAGCTTAAACGTTCCCGAGTGTCCGATTATTCCGTTCATCGAAGGTGATGGCATCGGGGTTGATGTGACGCCTGTCATGCTTGCTGTCGTGAAAGCGGCCGTTGCTCTTGCGTATGGCGACAAACGCGCAATTCGATGGATGCAGGTCTATGCGGGTCAGGCCGCGGCGGAAAAATACGGGGATGATCAGTATCTGCCCGATGAAACCCTGCACGCATTGACCAAGTACCTGGTCTCCATAAAAGGGCCGCTGCAGACGCCGGTAGGAGGCGGGATCCGCTCGCTGAATGTTTCGATTCGCCAGACCCTGGACCTGTATGCCTGCGTGCGGCCGATTCGCTATTTTCCGGGCGTATCGACTCCGATGAAGCAGTCGGATCTCGTGGACATGACGGTTTTTCGTGAGAACACCGAAGACATATACGCAGGCATCGAATTTCCGACCGGCTCGGCAGAGGTCAAGAAACTGATTCATTTTCTACAATCAGAGCTGGGAGTGACACAAATTCGGTTTCCGGCAAGTTCCGGAATCGGTATCAAGCCGGTCTCACGAGAAGGCTCGGAACGACTGGTTCGAAAAGCGCTGCAATACTGTATCGAGCGAGACCAAAGTTCCGTGACCCTGGTGCACAAGGGCAATATCATGAAATACACCGAAGGCGCATTTTGCCAATGGGGTTATGACGTTGCAAAAACAGAATTCGGCGCGACTGAGAAAGATGGCGGACCGTGGGTTGCATTTACCAACCCGGTAAGCGGTCGCGAGATTATCGTCAAAGATGTCATTGCTGACAATTTCCTGCAACAAATCCTGATGAAGCCGGAAGACTATGACGTCATCGCAACGCTGAATCTGAATGGCGATTATATTTCAGACGCATTGGCCGCGCAGGTTGGCGGTATCGGAATCGCGCCGGGTGCCAACATGGCCGACTCCGTTGGTGTCTTTGAAGCAACGCACGGAACGGCGCCCGGGTTTGCGGGCAAGGATCGTGTCAATCCGGGCTCGCTTATCCTGTCGGCCGAAATGATGTTGCGCTACATGGGCTGGACCGAAGCGGCGGACCTGATCATGCAGGGCGTTGCAAAGACGATCGCCAATGGTGAGCTTACTTTCGATCTGGCGCGGTTGCGAGAGGCAATTCACCAGCCGATTCGAAAAGACCGACCGCATGACAAGAAAGAAGTCGAAAACGAATTGGAGCAATTAATCCCAGGTGCGACACTGGTCGGCACCAAAGGGTTTGGCGATGCAGTTATACGGCACATGGCAGAGTAGGCTTGGACGAGTCAGTATTTGAAAAAGATTGCCGCAAGTGTCCGCGCCTGGCCGAGTTTCTCGACACGGTAAACGAGAAGTATCCGGACTACTACTGTCGGCCGGTGCCGCCATTTGGCGATCCTGCGGCACGTTTTCTGATTGTCGGTCTGGCGCCGGGCATGCACGGTGCGAATCGCAGCGGGCGCCCATTCACGGGTGACCATGCGGGAATTTTGTTATATCAGATGCTGCACAAGTATGGCTTTGCATCAACAGATCAGTCTGTCAGCGTTGACGACGGCCTGCAGCTTACGGACGCCAGGATTACAAATGCCGTCAAATGCTTGCCGCCGGACAACAAGCCGGTTGGCGCTGAAATAAACACCTGCAATTCGTTTCTCGCAATAGAGCTGCAGCGGCTGCCAAAGAATGCGGTGGTGCTGGCACTGGGTGGAATCGCGCACCGGGCAATCGTCAAAGCCCGTGGCGGGCGGCAAGCGGACTTCAAGTTCGGCCATTCGGCGCAACACGACGTAGAAGGTTTTACGTTGCTTGATTCCTATCATTGCAGTCGTTACAACACCAACACGCGGCGTTTGACGGTCGCGATGTTTGACGACGTATTTGCACAGGCAAGGCAGTTGGTGGATAACCAGGGTCGTGGCTGACGAATCAAAATTCGAGGCGAAGTCGTTTCTCGCCAACCTGACGCATCGCCCCGGCGTTTATCGCATGCTGAACGCGAAGCACAAAGTGCTGTACGTGGGCAAAGCGCGCGACCTGAAGAAACGCGTCTCCAGTTACTTTCATCGCACCCAGACATCGCCGAAAACAGCGGCGCTAATGCAGTTGGTTTGCAAGGTGGAGGTGACGGTCACTAATACGGAAGCGGAGGCGTTAATTCTTGAATACAACCTGATCAAACAGCACAAGCCAAAATTCAATGTCACGCTTCGCGACGATAAGAGCTACCCCTACATCTATGTTTCAACCAAGCACAAATTTCCCCGACTACAGTTTCATCGGGGTCCACGCAAGGGCAAAGGGCGTTATTTTGGACCCTATCCCAGCACCAGCGCCGTGCGGCAAACACTTAACGAGCTGCAGAAGTTGTTCATGGTGCGGCAGTGTCAGGACAGTTTTTTCAAGAATCGATCACGGCCTTGTCTGCAGTATCAGATCAAACGCTGCACCGGCCCCTGCGTCGATCTTATAACCCCGGAGCAGTATGCGATTGATATCGACGCCGCAATCGACTTTCTCGACGGCAAGAACCAGAACGTCGTCGCTGGATTCGTCACACGCATGGAAGCGGCGGCGGCGCAACAGGACTATGAGCTGGCGGCGCGATTTCGTGATCAGATCGCGCGGCTGAAAGAAGTCGAAGCCCGGCAACTGGTTACGCGAACGTCGACCAAGGATCTGGATATCCTTGGCTTTGCGTCGAATGGCGCGATCCATGTCGTAACAGTGTTGTTCATTCGCAATGGCGCGATAATCGGTAGTCGCGATTATTTTCCGCGACTTGCCGGTGAAACCAACGAGGCGAAAATTCTCAATGGTTTTGTCGCGCAGTATTACCTCGGTCGTGACGTACCTGCGGAAATCATCCTGGAGTCGGAAATTGAAGACGCTGAATTGCTGCAGAGCGAGTTAAGTGATCGTGCCGGTTACAAGGTTGCAATAAAACATCGCGTGCGCGGCGACCGACTGCGGTGGCTGGAGATGGCGCGCACCAATGCGCAACAGGGACTCAATCTGCAGGTTGCCAGCAATGCGACGATCAAGCGACAGTTCGCCGCACTCTCTGACGTATTGGGAGTGGAAGGTGGCCTTGAACGGCTCGAGTGTTTTGATGTCAGCCATACCTCGGGAGAGGCGACCGTTGCGTCCTGCGTCGTATTCAACACGGCTGGTGCCTTAAAAAGCGATTACCGTCGCTTCAACCTGACGCCAGACTCTGCCGGAGATGACTACGCCGCGATGGGGGAGGCGCTGCGACGCCGCTACACGCGCGTCAAAAAAGGGGAAGTGCCGATGCCCGACGTGTTGTTCGTCGATGGTGGCAAAGGGCAGCTGGCCGAAGCAATGAAGGTACTCGAAGACCTGGAGCTGGATTGGTTGCGAGTTGTAGCGGTTGCGAAGGGACGTGCCCGCAAACCGGGTGCGGAGCAACTGTTTATGCCTGGCGATAAAACCGCATTGATGCTGCCGCCAGACTCACCAGCATTGCTGTTGATTCAGCAAATTCGTGACGAGGCACATCGCTTTGCAATCACCGGGCATCGGCAGCGCCGAGCGAAAGCTCGAAAAACATCGCGACTTGAGGAGATACCGGGCCTTGGGCCGAAGCGGCGGCGAGAGCTGTTGCGTCAATTCGGTGGCTTTCTGGGGGTGATCGGCGCTGGCGTCGACGACCTGATAAAAGTACGCGGGATAAGTCGCTCGCTGGCCGTATCCTTATACAATGATCTTCATCTGGACGGCTGACCCAAGGAGTTAGTCCGGCTCGTGAAACTAAACCTCGCAATTC
>JBBKWL010000119.1:0-2940 GCA_037968975.1 Woeseiaceae bacterium
ACATCTCCTGTGTTGACCAATGCCGCCCGAGTGCTGCGGCCCTGATGTGTAACAATTTGCTTGCGATGTCGTTATTTGTAACGATTCGTTCTGACCCCTAACTGAACCACTCGTTTAGGCTGTCGTTCATGTTGAGGCTGTTTTAGCTGAACGAACTTGAACGGGCTGTGAAGGGCGAAGCGCGGCGCAAAGGCAGTCTGAATGCCACAATCATCGTAGCAAGACCGGCATTGCTCAGCGCTTCAGGCAGGGCAACGCAGGCAGCGCATTTCGGCGCGCTGACATATTTAATTTGGAGGCAAGGGCGTTGGGCGGCCCTCTGAGTAAGACTAGACGTCGTCTCCGGGAGTCAGGCCGATGATGACGCGGCGTACCGTGCGATACAGCACAGAGACCGTCGCCGCGACGAGACCCACCATGATGACGCAAGCAGCAAACAACCCGTTGTACAGGTGAACAAACCAATCCTGCGGCAGTTTCTCGAACTCACCCACGGGCAGTGTGAAGGCGAGCAGCACCATCAGGCTCAGCAATAGTGAAGCCGTTGCGAGCCGGGCAATCAGATCGACGTCGCGATAAGTTTCATCGTCGAATGTCTTCTCCATTCGCCGCATCATCCCGATTAATGTGAGCATGAGGGCAAGGATGGTTGCCGACGCGGTGACAATTGCAGAGCCAAGATAAAGCCCCGCGCGGCTGAGAGCATCGATCAGCTGCGTCGCTTCAGCGGTCGAATATATCGTCCCGATCGCGCGCCGTGCGCCATAACCAATGGCGCAAACCAATAAGAATGTGCCGGTGGACCAGAGATGATTGCGGATAGTGGAGGTGATTGCCATGGAGGTGTAATGCGCGGAGCGACCGTTTTATCCGGGTTTGCTGCGCTACTCACGCTTGAGGGCTCGTGAGCCTAATCGCTGTCAGCGGACTTAAGTTCAGCTTCAAGCGGTTCCGATCAACTCCGGAAAGTCCCTGGCCGAAAGTTGGCCCGCGAACATCCGGTTTCTGCCAGCGCGCTTGGCCTTATATAATTTGGTATCGGCGTCCCGCATCAGATCGCACGAGTCCTGGCCCACGCGATATTGTGCAACACCAATGCTCACAGTGACTGGGACAAGTCCATTTGCAGTCCAGTCGACTTCTTCCAGCCCTTCTCGCAGATCATCGGCAATCTCGACCGACGCTAAAAGGTCCAGGCCCGGCAGCACGAGCAGAAATTCCTCGCCGCCGATGCGCCCGAAGTGTCCCTTTGCAGGTGCTACCACTTGCCCCTGTTCGGCAATCGCTACCAAGGCAACGTCGCCTTTCGCGTGACCGAAACGATCATTAACTGCTTTAAAGTGATCGGCATCGATCATCAGGATCGATAGATCATCGCCACTCGACGACGCGCGACCGATCTCGTCGTCCAGACATGCGAGGACCTTCGCACGACTTGCCACCCCGGTGAGGAAATCGGTTTCTGCCATGCGCCGAGCATCGGCAGCCTGCCGATCTGCATCGGTTTTGGCGAGAGATAATTCGCTGACTGTCGTTTGATATCTGCTCAGTAAAGAGGCGAGCGGTAACAATGCCAGAAGCACACCAGTCAGATAAAACTGTAGGAACAGTGCGCTGCTCACGGACGAATTGTCGAGCGTTGTGATGCCAATTCCGGCTGAGGAATAGATTGCACCTGTGAAGGTCAGCACGAGCAAGCTCAACGCCGCTCCGGTCAGCCCAAGCCGATAGGTAGCAAAGCCAGCAGCGGCGATGGTCAGCCATAGGAGCGGTACATCGGTTTGCCAGAAGGCCAGCACGCCCGTCGAGGCAATCAGGATGGCTGTCATAATCAACGAAACGGCAGATCGATCATGCTTTCGCACATCGACAGCGATAAACATGATCGCGGGCGTAATCGTGATGAGAGCGAAGAAGACCGTCGACGCCCAGGAAAAAAGAAAGCCGAGGCCGAATGTCGAGGTCAGGATTGCAGCCGTCAAAGCGCTGAACATGGAAACAACAAAGGCACCCGCACCTGCGATGGACATGGTGTGGAATGAAGCGAAGTCTCTCGTCAGTATCTGAAAGCGCCTCACCAGATAGCGTCCCACCATTGCTTCAGCGACGTTGGCGATGCTGAACGCAAACGCGATCCAGGGTGTTGCGTCGATGATGATGTTGGCAAGAACGCCGGACAGAAATATGCCGCAGTAAAACGTCTTGCGAGCTGTCCTGCCCAACAGCAATGCGCCGGCCAAGCCGATACCGCTCGCTGGCCAGATGGCCGCGACGCCAGACTCCCCGTTGGTCAAAACAAGCGCGCCACTGGCGGCAGCTAAGTAGGCCAGCGTGAAAAGCGCGGCCTTCAGATGACTATCGATGTTGGATGCGACTCCGTTCATGGAGCCGCTATCGCTTGAGAAGCCTAAGTAGCTGTTAACCCGAAAGACAAACTATCCCCAAAGAGGATGACTTTGCGGGATGAAGACAGGAATTTTACCGGGTCAGCTTCTTGTATTGCAACTTCGTAGGCCGATCAGCCGCATCGCCCATCCGGCGCCGTTTGTCTTCCTCGTAGCTCTCGAAGTTGCCCTCAAACCATTCGACGTGGCTGTTGCCTTCGAAGGCTAGGATGTGGGTTGCGAGGCGATCCAAGAAGAAGCGGTCATGCGAGATGACCACGGCGCAACCTGCGAAGTTTTCGATAGCTTCTTCAAGCGCGGACAATGTTTCGACATCGAGATCGTTGGTCGGTTCGTCCAACAGCAGCACGTTGCCGCCTTCTTTCAGCATCTTGGCCATATGGACGCGGTTGCGTTCACCGCCAGACAGTTTGCCAACATTCTTCTGCTGGTCTGCGCCCTTGAAGTTGAACGCGCCGACATAAGCACGGGTGGAGGTCTCGTGCTTGTTGACGGTCATGTAATCGAGCCCGTCGGAGATTTCTTCCCACACGTT
>JBBKWL010000120.1:0-3082 GCA_037968975.1 Woeseiaceae bacterium
GGAACCGGGCACGTCGCGTCCGGCGGTATCGACGCCGTGCAGTCCTGGACCTGCACCGGTAGCAAGAGGGACGCGAATCCCTGGCCGCTCAGGATCAGACACCGAGGGTCAGGCAACGGGTCAATCCGGTAGCCCGGCGCGCCGTCCGGTACGCAGCTCGCGATCGGGTTGCCATCCATCACGCAGGTACCGAGACGGCGCTCCAATCTAGTCGTTGTTGGAATTCCCCTCGGGCTGCGCGAACACGGGGCCAATGGAATCCGAGAGTTTGAGACCCCCTTTGGCATCGAAGTCGAGCGTGCGGATGGGGAAGGGGATGAGGATGTCTTCCCGGTCGAAAGCTTCCTTGATCGCTTTGATCCCGGCGTCCGTCGCCTCCAGGTAGCCGATCTTGTCCGAGGGATAATCAACCCAGTAGCGGACGGAAAAGTTGACCGAGCTATCTCCGAATTCAAGCGCGAAGACATCGACCGGTTTGTTTTCTTTCAGCGAGGAGACGCCTTCGATCGCACTCTTGAGAACTTCAGAGACGTGCTTGAGGTCCTCGCCATAGGAGACGTGGACGTCAATCTCGATACGGCGTTCGCCGGTCTCCGAAAAATTTTCGAGGACTGATTCGAAGACTTCTTTGTTGGGAATGTAGACAATCTGCCCGGAGAAGTTACGAATCACGGTGTTGCGCAGGTTCAGTTCCTGGACGAAGCCGAGCTGACCGTTTGATCGGATCAGATTGCCCGGCTCGAAGTGCTTACGAATACCCATGAGCACGCCTGCCAGCAGGTTTGCGGCAACATCCTGAAAAGCAAAGCCCATGGCGAGGGCAAGGATACCGGCGCCAGCGAGGAGCGAGACGACGGCTTTCTGGAGACCGATGAGGTCCAACGTGATGTAGAAGCCGACCGCTATGATGAGGATCTTGATGATCGCCGCGAGAAGGTTGACGATGACCGTGGAATCGATGGCCTTGCCAAAGAACTTCCTGGCGACTTTTTCAGTGATCGAACCGATTGCGAAGCCAAGAACCAGGATAACAACTGCGATGAGAAAATTCGGTAGGAGTGCAACTGCACCATCAAACCAAGTGATTAACTTGTCCTGAAGTATGTTGAAGACGCGTTCCAGGGAGATCGGCTCAGCCTGGATGATGCTATCGCCGGTCGCCGATCCGGGGACGGCAACTGTGGCCGCACCCGTACAGAGGGTCCAATAGACGGCTGGCTTGGGAGCTTTGAATTTTGGCATGCTGCAGACGGTAATGGCGCTGCCACGATGCTGTCAAGCCCGGTACCGTCATCGTTCACTGGAACGCATGCTTATGTTTCTTGCCCGCTCTGAATCGTGTGCTGCGTATCTCGAGAAAGTAGGAATGGAAGCGCTCAGCCCACGAACTGAAAGAGCTTCGGCGAGCAACGCGTCGGCGCGGGCCTGCGCCTCGTCTAGGCATGCCTGGTTCTGTTGGAGGGGTTCTTGGCCCAAACCGCCGAAAATCTGCACTAGTGAGCCTGGACTTTTGGTAGTGTAGAGAGGCTATTAGAGGCTAGCCTCCGGCCGATTTCCGCAATATCAACCGGTGGCGTGTCCGAGTCGAATTGGTAACGGCCGTAGAAATTAATGTGCTGCCAGGCCAACGGCGAGATGCGCTTGAGATCCTCTGCTGTAACGAGCGCTTGTTGCGATTCCAGCTCACCCAGGACCTCCGATAATATGAGGCTGTTGTAGTAAACGACCGCGTTGGCAATCATCAAGAAGTCGGCATATATCGTGTAAATGACTTAGTTAGCAACTGACTGATCGTCATGCGCGAATACGCTGTTTAACCCAATGAGAACGACGATATCGCCGGGCTGAAGCAATCGCTGCGTGGTTCCTACAAGCCTGGTACTGGAATTTTGTAAGCTTTTGGGATCCTCGTTCCCTATTTTTTGTTTGTGTCGTCAATGACGTGTGGCTTAACGAAACTCATACCAAAAACAATTGCAATATTGATCACGCTCAACGCGATCGCGTAACCCCAATACCCAAATCCCGCTGCTGCCCCGAGCGCGCCGGTAACCCAGATGCTGGCTGCGGATGTGGTACCAGATATGTGATCTTTGCTCTTCAAAATCGCTCCGCCTCCCACGAATCCAATGCCGGACATAAGGCCCTGAACAATGCGCGCCATCGCATTTGGTTCACTACCCCCAATAAACGCCTGACCGACCAATATGTAGGCACAGGAGCCGACCGCCACCAGTGGAAAAGCTCGCAATCCCATAATCCTGCTGCTTCGCTCCCGATCCCAAGCGATGGGCAGTGCCAACAGGAAGGCTGCAAGCAGGCGCAAATACGGTTCGAAGGAAAAATCAATCACGTCGTCGCATCCAATTTAGTCATTGAGAATAGTTCCATTGTACCGCCACACCTCGGTCCGGTCGAAATTGTCATGAATTGCTCGCCAAGGCGTAGGAACAGGCCGCTAGCAGACTACCTACCGTTGAAACTACAGCAGGTCGAGTTTGTTAGCGTCGACGTAACAATCATGCTACCGCAAGGCATTACGCAAACATGATATGTATCGTGTTTTGGGTGTTACCGTCCGATGCGAATTTCAGATCGCGCGAGTGAGCGCGCTGCTGAATCTTGACCGTCTGCTGCCCGCGAGAATAGGGCAGTAGTCCTCTTTTGTTTGGCGCCCGCTGTAATCGCGACTTGCATTTGCTATTCGAGTGAAATACGGCCTACGCGGACATGCGAAAGTAGAGTTCAGGGGAGCGGGTTCTGGCTACGACCGTGCGCAATCGTACAGACGGCGCGGCGAGAATACCGCATCTTGGCCACATACGTTTTACATTTATAGGCTCAAGTGACAAGCCATTTACAAATCGACGACCGCGATCCCACGCTAGGCGCAGCCTTCTCCCGCGACAATGTGTTGCGGTTTCAAACTCCCTGTCGAACGAAAGCCTTGTGGCAGTTGGTCAACTCGGTAGTTCCCTATGTCTTGCTGTGGATTGCAATGGTTTACGCACTCGAAGTTTCATATTGGCTCGTGGTGCCGTTGGCGATTCTGGCGGCGGGGTTTCTCGCCCGAATTTTCATC
>JBBKWL010000121.1:0-39730 GCA_037968975.1 Woeseiaceae bacterium
ATTTACTTCTAGTCGGCGAACTCGACTATGTCGGCGACGACTTCGTCTCTGTTCTTGGTCAGACAGTGTTTGTTGATCGGGCTTTGACGAATCATCTGCGGGAAGGCGCTTCAGTAGAAGTTTACGGCGCCATTGACATTGATTCCGGAGGAATCGTCGATGCCACCGTGGTCGGTGCAGGGGCAGAAATTGGTCCAGGATCACCGGCGCTATTGACTGGTATAGTTGATTCCGTCGATGCTTCCAGTGGTATTGCATTGGTCAGCGGCATGCGCGTCGACTACAACGCACTGCTGAGCAGGCATTCGGTGCCGACGGTGGGTGACCAGGTTTCAGTGACGGGGCGTCAGTATCGCGGCCTCGGCATCTTGGTTGCTGATCCGCAGGTGAGAGTTGGTGAGCGTTAATCGCGGAAATAAAAAAGTCGGCGTCCCTGCCGACTTAGGTCTCGTATCACACTAGGGAGATGCGAGGGTTGGAGAAGTCGCCCCTGAGCGATTAGAGACGACTCGAAGCAACTATAGGGACGAGATGAAGAGGATGCTGTGACCAGTCTCACAGTTAAAATCACTGCAAAATATAAGGGCGCCAATTGGCGCCCTTATTGTTAAGTCAGCCGAGATTAAGTAAAGATAGACTGGTGTGGTTTCACGTATCTCACTGCGATGGCAGCCGGCCGCGAATGAATAAAACTACAATTGCTTACGGTGCGGCATTGGCACTTGGCGCCTTCGCTCTACGCTGGCTTGAGAATCAATACGCGGTTCGTCTTTTCTCCACCGAAATATATATTGTCATCGTTGCAGCTATATCGACTGGCGTCGGAATCTGGATCGGCACCCGCTGGCGCGACCGATCGCCGATCATTGCCTTTGAGAATAATGAAAGAGGCATTCACACATTGGGTTTGACCAGCAAAGAGCTGGTCGTACTTGAGCTGTTGGCTGAAGGTGACACCAATCGCGAAATTGCGACGCGACTGTTCGTGTCGACTAATACCATCAAGTCGCATCTGGTACATCTCTATCAAAAGCTGGGAGTTTCACGCAGAACTCAGGCCATTCGGAAAGCGAGAAACCTGCAGATCATTCCCTAATCGTCATCCAAAAGGTTGAATTCCCAATTTCACCCGTTCGAATGATGACTGCGCTCGCAGATCAGCTACGATCTTCACCACGTCCACGGGAGCAAACCGATGAAGCGCCTGATCTTCCTTTACGGCCCTGTCGCCGGTTTCATCATCATAGTGATCAACACGATCAGCCTGGAATACGGGCGCGGGCAGGCCTGGCTCGGGTTTCTGGTGATGTTTATCGCCTTTAGCATGATCTTCGTGGCTATCAGGCAGTATCGCGAAGATACCTTGGGCGGCGTCATCAGTTTTCGCACCGCGTTTCAAATTGGCCTCGGCATTTCAGTTGTCGCTGGCATCGTTTATGTGGCTATTTGGGAACTATACCTCGCCATAAACGACTACCGTTTTATTGAGACTTACAGTAGCGCCATGGTCGAAGCAAAAAGGCTTGATGGAGCGTCAGACGCCGAACTCACCAAAGCGACGGCGGATGCCATGCAATTCAGGGAGCAGTACTCGAATCCGATGTTCCGCGTACCAATGACTTTTCTGGAAGTGTTTCCCCCGGGATTATTGGTATCCCTGGCGGGTGCCGCCTTTCTTCGTAATCATCCTGGTGCAGGTTCGTCAAAGAGCAGAAGCAAGAGCCAGTAATGAAAAAGTCGTGAGGACGTTGTTTGTCGACAGGATCGTCAAGCTGACCAGTGCAATGCAGTCGGATGTCGTGACAGCAGAAGAAACAGAAAAATGGGCGACCGCTCGAGCCGATGAAGCGCTCGAGCAGTACTCATGCCATCAGTTTCGGCGCGACTAACCTTCTGCTGTTTTCGCGAGCTCTTCCAAATGCAACTGGAAACGATCGTTTTGCAATTTCTGTTTGATCTGATCTTTCGCACTTTCCAGCGTGGGCGGTGAGGATTCTCGAGAAGCCTCGCGCAAGATTACGTGCCAGCCGAACTGTGTTTGCACAGGCTCGGCCGTAAACTGACCATCTTCCAGCTCAGCGACGGCATCCGAAAAAGCCGGCACCATCTGGCCTGGAGAAAACCAGTCCAGCTCGCCGCCATTCGGTCCGGTCGGCCCGGTCGATTTCTCTTTTGCAATGGCTTCGAAATTGCCGCCGTTATTCAGTTCTGCGATAACTTCGGTCGCCTCGCCCTGAGTGGCTAGCAGAATATGTTTCGCCTTGAAGTCCAGTGGCGGAAATTCTGCAAGCTGTTCTTCGTATTCTTTCTTGATGGCTTCGTCCGAAATTTCTGTTTTCTCGAAGAAGTCTGCCGCAACGGCCTGCGCAACAACGCTTCTCTTCTGCAATTCGATCTGCGCCGCGATTTTGGGATCATTAGCGATACGCGCGGCATCGGCCTGTGTTGCCAGTATGAAAATATTCTTCAGCTCTGAGATGAGTGCTTCGCGTTGGTCCGGTGTCGGTTGGGCTTCAGCACCACCGAGACGGCTCTGGAAGTACAGGTCCACCACCGCACTATCGACATCAACGCCGTTCACGGTGAATACAGTATCGGCCGAGGCGCTGGTATAAATCAAACTCCCGGCAATACAGAGCAACGTAGCTCTCAAGCGCGTTCCGCGGACACGGGAACCGTTCATAAAGTCCATAGCTAAATTCCTTCGCAAATTAAAAAAAGATATGAATTAAGAAAGTATTTCTTACTGCTCCGACGGAGCCAATGCCTTGACCCGGAGCGCATGAATATCGGTCTGTAACATCTGATGCAACGCATCATAAACCATTCTGTGACGATCTATGCGGTTGCGGCCCTCGAAGTCCTTGGAAACAATAGTAACGTCGAAATGGCCCCTGCCATCCCGGGCACCTTCATGGCCTGCATGTAGTTGACTCTGATCCCGCACCTTGAGTTCCGTTGGCTTAAAGCGCGCATTCAGCATTTGCTCGATGGCGGCTATGCGGCTGGCACTCACGGTAAGACGAGTTTGTACGGTTTTACCGTCACTTTGGCATAAACGCCGGCGCTGACGTAGGGATCTGCATCTGCCCAGCTTTCGGCTTCTTCCAATGATGGAAAGTCGAGCACGACAAGACTACCTGTGAACCCGGCAGGCCCGGGGTCAGCCGCGTCAATTGCCGGGTGGGGGCCGGCAACCAATAGCCTGCCGTCCGCATGCAATGCTTTTAATCGCGCCAGATGTGCATCCCTTGCTGCGGCTCTAAGCGGCAGGCTGTCTTTGACGTCCTCACTCATAATTGCATACCACATGGTCACATCTCCGTATCAGTTGGGGTCCCTTTATCTACTCGCGACGCGTAGCTCAGCCACACACTTTGCGCGATCACAAATACAAGGGTCAGCCCGAGCATACCGAATAACTTGAACTTCACCCAGAATGCCTCGCTGAAACTATAGGCGACGTAAAGGTTGACCGCCCCCACAAACACAAAGAAGACAACCCACATTTGATTTAACGTGATCCATTGCGCTTTTCTTAAATCTGCTGCCTTGCCGAGCATCCGTTCAACGAACGGCTTCTCGCCGATCCACTGACTCCCCAGGAACGCAATCGCAAAGGCCCAGTTGAGCACGGTCGGTTTCCAATAAAGAAACGTGGGATTGCGAAACGCCAGGGTGAACCCGCCGAGGACAAGCACCAGCAAAGTTGAGGCAGCGTAAATGCGATTCAGCTTTTTCGTCCACAGCCATTGCAACAACAGGACCAATGGCATGATCACCATAAGAGCGGCGGTGGCGAAAAATATATCCTTGTAAAAATAGGCGGCGATAAATGCCAGGATGGGAATGTAGTCCAGTAGCAGTTGCATAGTGTCTTTCGCAATAGGGATCAGAAACGTGGGGCGGAATCATAGCCCAAAAAGAACGACGGTCGAAACTGCTGAAATATCACAGCGGCGGCAATATCAGGTCGCTACAATCCGCGGATGGCCCGAATTATCAGCATTCATCCTGCAAACCCTCAAACGCGACTCATTGCAGAAGTTGTCGAATGTATCCGTGATGGCGGGCTGATCGCATACCCTACAGATTCGAGCTTTGCCTTCGGTTGTCATATCGGCGATAAACGGGCGATGGATCGCATCCGCCGCATCCGCCGTACGGACAAAACGCACAACTTCACGTTAGTTTGCACTGATCTGTCTGAAATAAGCGTTTTTGCCCGTGTTGAAAACTGGTCGTATCGCCTCATTAAGTCTCTGACGCCGGGACCTTATACATTCATTTTGCCGGCGACGCGTTCGGTGCCCAAGCGTTTGCAGAATCCCAAGCGCCGCACCATTGGGCTGCGAGTGCCTGATCACGCTATCGTACATGCCATCTTGGGAGCACTCGGTGAGCCGATCATGAGCTCCACATTGTCACTGCCCGGCGACGATTTCCCGCTGACAGACGTAAATGACATCGAAGATCGAATTGGTTCGAAAGTAGATCTTATCGTTGACGGTGGACCGACCGGATACGAACCGACAACGGTTATCGATTTGTCAGCGGGATCGGTAAAGGTGCTGCGCAAAGGGCTGGGAGATATCAGTTCTTTCGCTTGAGTGCAATCGGCGAGATTTGAACCACGCCAGCGGTAAATGGGCTAAAATGCGCCGCTATTGCCCGGAACGCCCATGAAACCTGAACTCACCGTATTGACAGCGAAAGACGCGCCAAAACCCGTAGCTGCGACCGAGCCGAAGCCAGCGCAGAGTGAAATGCCTTTTGCGGTGGTAGACGGCGAACCGGTAACGGAACTGCCGCAAGACCTCTATATTCCCCCCTATGCGTTGCAGGTGTTTCTGGAGGCATTCGAGGGTCCGCTTGATCTGCTGCTGTATCTCATTCGACGCCAGAATATCGACATCCTCGATATTCCAATCGCAGAAATCACACTTCAGTACGTGCAATACATCGAATTGATGAAAGAGATGCAGCTGGAACTCGCCGGTGAATATTTGCTCATGGCCGCAATGCTGGCGGAAATAAAGTCCCGCATGCTTCTGCCTCGACCGCCTGCAGAAGAAGACGAGGAGAGTGATCCGCGCGCTGAACTGGTCCGTCGATTGCAGGAATACGAACGCTTCAAGAAGGCGGCGGAAGACCTCAGCGATTTACCCAGACTTGAACGTGACATACAGATAGCGTCGGTCGAGGCACCGGAGCGGCAGGTTTCGTCAAATCTGCCGGACGTAACGATGAAAGAATTGTTGCTCGCCTTTCATGATGTGTTGCGGCGCGCAGAGATGTTTTCCAACCTGCAGCTTCAGCGCGAACCGCTGTCAGTACGACAACGAATGTCAGAGATCCTGGTTCGCATCAAAGGCAAGTCTTTTTGCTCTTTTGGCGATCTCTTCGATCCGGAAGAAGGGCGAATGGGCGTTGCTGTTACCTTCATCGCAATCCTGGAGCTCCTTCGTGAAACCGTTATCGAAGTCGTCCAGGCGGAAGCATTTGCGCCGCTGCACATCCGTAGCTCAACCTCGGTGAGACTGGTTGCAGACGAGGGCCTGAACGTCGATTCACAGCAGGCGCCGGCAGACGCCGCCGACGACAACGATATGAAATCCAGAGACTGATCGACATGGACGATACCCAGATAAAATATTTCGTCGAGGCCGCGTTACTTGCTGCCGGGCGGCCACTCAGCATTGACCAGATCCAAAACCTGTTCGATGACGACTCGAAGCCGGAAAAGCCCGAGATTCGGCAGGCAATCGGTAATTTGATCGAGGACTACAAGGACCGAGGAGTGACGGTCGCAGAAGTGGCGTCCGGATTTCGCATGCAGGTTGAAAGTGGCATGGTTGAGCGGTTGCACAAACTTTGGGAAGAGCGGCCGCCACGATATTCAAGGGCGCTGTTCGAAACCATGGCACTCATCGCCTATCGTCAGCCCATGACCCGTGGTGAAATTGAGGAGATACGCGGCGTCACGGTCAGCAGCAATATCGTTCGCACCTTGCTTGAGCGGCAGTGGATCCACGTTGTCGGGCATCGTGACGTCCCGGGCCGGCCGGCAATGTTTGGGACGACTAAGGAATTTCTCGACTACTTTAACCTGAAAAAGCTGGACGACCTGCCACCGCTTGCCGATCTTTCCGACTGGGAAAGCCTGCGTGTTCAGCTCAATTTGCCAGCGGTAGAGGGTGACGAGCGGTTCGACGAAGATCCGCAAGCTGCAGAGTTGATGAACCTACCCTCGGTTGCAGGCCCGGACAATGAAGATTCGGGGGATAAGGATTCGCATCCGCCGGACCTCCCCGACCTTGACGATGAGACTGTGGACCAGGATACAGAAGCAGCATATGACGCCGATCCACAGCAGCCAATGGCACCGGAAGAGGGTTTCGAGCCCTTGCAGGCAACGCGCTGGCCCGCACCCGCGGGTCAGGCCGTTGCAGTTGATGCTGCGAATAGCGAAGAACAAAGTGATATCGGCGATGTGGCGGATGATGAGGATAGCGACGCATCGATGACCGGCGCCTGAGTTTCGCCGCATGTCAGAACGGGTACAGAAAATTCTGGCTGCCGCAGGTCATGGCTCGCGCCGGGAAATTGAGGGCTGGATACGGGAGGGCCGACTGACGATCGACGGTCGCCGGGCCCAGCTTGGAGATCAGGTCAGCGGCGCCGAAAAAATTCAGCTGGACCGCCGCGTTCTCCGGGTGCAGTCGCACAAGCAGCCTCATCAGCATCTGATTTACCACAAGCCTGATAATGAAATCACGAGTCGGTCCGATCCGGAAGGCCGGCGGACGGTCTTCGATTCCCTGCCTGAACTTAAAGGGGCTCGCTGGGTGACCGTCGGCAGACTCGACATGACGACCACCGGTCTGTTGCTATTTACGACGGATGGCAAGCTAGCCAATGGACTAATGCACCCGTCCGCAGAATTGCTGCGTCGCTACGCCGTGCGCGTGCACGGCATGCCCAAAGACCAGGAACTGCAGCGACTCCGCGAAGGCGTCATGCTCGAAGATGGTCCGGCTCTGTTCGATTCAGTCCAGCTGGAAGGCGGGGAGGGTACCAATCGCTGGTACCACGTTACCTTGAAAGAAGGTCGCAATCGGGAAGTCCGCCGTTTGTGGGAGGCCATCGGTTACCAGGTCAGCCGCCTGATTCGCCTCGCTTACGGTCCCATCGAATTACCGCGGAATCTCAGGCGCGGAAAGTTTGAGATTCTGGCGCCAGGCAAGGTACGGCTCCTCTACCGCGCGGCGGGTCTGAAGCTGCCGCTTGATGCTATATCGCCTGCACCACGCAATCATCAAAAGAAAAGACCGAAAAATAAGAGACTTAGAAAGAATAATTGACCTTAATTATCACTGCGCATCCAGGCTTTGGCCGGTCACGCCTTGGCTGTCAGGTCCCAGCAGATAAATGTAGCTATCGAGTACGTCCTCCGGCGCTGCGATCGCGTCGCGATTTTCAGCCGGATAGGCCTCCAGTCGCATGCCCGTTCTTACCGGGCCGGGGTTAATGCAATTTACCCGCAGCGGCACATGTTGCATCTCGCTGGCCAGAATCTGGCTCAGTGCCTCGGTGCCGAATTTCGACACCGAATAGGCGCCCCAGAATGCCTTGCCAACACGTCCGACTCCGCTGCTGGTAAAAATAATCGAGGCATCTGCCGATTTCCTCAATAGGGGCAACAGGACCTGGGTCATCGCAAAAGCGGCGGTAAGATTGATGTGCAGCACTTTTTGCCATTCGGCGGCGTCATATTGCTCGATAGACAGGCGTTCACCGAGAATCCCGGCATTGTTCACCAGTCCGTCGAGGTGGCCGAACTCGGACTCAATACTGGCTGCCAGTGTCGAGTAGGCTTCACCATCCGCAACACCCAGATCCAGGACAGCAATGGAGGGGCGGGGTGCGCCGCTCAGCGCCTCGATCTCGTCGTAAATTTGCTCCAGCTTTTTCGTATTCCTGCCATGCAGGATGACCTGTGCGCCAAGCGTTGCTGCCCGCAACGCAAGCGCGCGACCGATGCCATCACTGGCGCCGGTTACCATGATCACGCGTCCGGCCAGGATGTCATCACTGTACGCATATTCGTTTGGAATTCCGCTCAACTGCTTTTCCTTGTTTGTCATTGTCAGCGCTACTGGAGCCGCGGCTTGTCAGGCTCGTCGTCTTCATCAGGTTCGGGATCGACAATTGTTCGAGGCAGTGATTCCAGTGGTTCCACCGGCTCGATGTGTTTTTTGGGGTGGATGCCGAGTTCGACGAATTTGCGAGCACCGGGCAACACTTTACGCTCCAGTGAACCCACAGCCCGGTTGTAGTTCTCGACACTGCTGGCCAGCTGGCGGCCAACCTTGTTCATATGCCCGACGAAAGTGCTCAGGCGACCGTACAGGTCTTCTGCGAGCTTGCGAATTTCCTCGGCATTATCGGCGAGTGCCAATTGCCGCCAACCGTAGGCCACAGCTTTCAGCAAAGCGACAAAGCTGGTCGGGGTGGCAAGAATAATGTGTTGTGACAATGCGCTCTCGATGAGATCGGGATCCTCATTCAGCGCAGCGCTTAAAAACTGGTCGCCGGGAATGAACAAAATGACAAATTCCGGACTTTTGGAAAATTGCTGCCAGTAAGACTTGCTCGCCAGTTTTCGAATGTGTTCACGCACATTGCGCGCATGTCGCTTCAGGCCGAGTTGTCGCTGCGCGTCGTCTTTCGCTTCCACCGCCTCCAGGTAGGCATCCAGCGGTGTTTTGACATCTACGACGAGTTCGCGCTGATCCGGCATACGCACAATCATGTCAGGACGAATGCTTGCATCGTCGCCGCTGGAATGCACCTGCTCCTGAAAATCGCAGTGTTCGACCATGCCGGCAAGTTCCACAAGCCGACGTAAGGTTATTTCGCCCCAGCGGCCGCGAACTTCCGGGCGGCGCAGCGCGTTGACAAGGTTCTGAGTTTCCTGCGCCAGGGACTTTTGCCCAATCTGCATGGTTTCCAGCTGTGAGCGAATGCTGCCGTAAGCTTCACTTCTGGCTTTCTCAAGTTCGGAAATCTGCCGCTGCGACTGGGTGAGCGCTTCGCGTATTGGCTTCACGAGGTTTTCGACGGCTTGCTCGCGGTTGCCAAGCTCACGCTTGGCGCGTTCCTGGTGAGCGCTAAGATTCTGTTCGGCAAGTCTCAGGAAAGTTTCGCTGTTGGCTTTGAGCGTCTGGTTGGCAAGGTCGGAGAAAGCGCCGGTCAAGCGAGAGGACGCCGCTTCGTAGGCCGCGTCCCGTTCCTGCTGCAGCTCATCCTGATCCTTTATCCGGGACTGCAGTAAGCGAATGTCATCTTCCAGACGCTTGCGCCTGATTCGCATCAGCAACCAGGTCAGGAAGATGCCGAGAAGGAGGCCGATACCCACGGCGGCTCCGGTCGTTTGCAACAGCTCCGGATCGATATTTATCGTCTTCATCAGGTAACCAGATTAACGGCTTTCAGAAGGAGGCGGGCCAATTCTTCCGTGTTTGCAGCGATCGCGTGGGCATTCCAGGCGGCAGGGTCTTCCTCAGCGGAGACGTAACCGTAGGTAGCGGCGACGGTGAACATGCCGGCAGCGCGGCCGGCCGTGATGTCACGTGCAGCGTCGCCAACGTAAATCACCCGCTGCGGTGATACCCCCGCCTCAGCGCAAGCCAGCAAAAGTGGTGCAGGATCAGGCTTCCGTTCGGCGATGGTATCGCCACTGATGGTAGTGACGGAGCGTTCTGCAATACCAAGGTTAATCAGCAGCGGCGTGGTCATTCGCTCCGGCTTGTTGGTAACGATTCCCCAGGGAATACCGCCGTCGTCAAATCTGTCCAGCAGCACGTCAAGTCCGGGAAACAAGGTGGAATGAATGCACACTGCCTGTTCGTATCGTTCGAGAAATTCCAGTCGCAACCGTTCCAGGTCAGCCGGCGAAGCGCCCGGGAAGCCAAGCCCGATTAGCCCGGCGGCGCCGTGTGACACGTAGTTGCGAGCGTGCGCATATTCGACCGGTTCCCGGCATTCGGTTTTCTGGATGTCCAGCAAGACGGCAACCATATCGGGCGCGGTATCGACCAGCGTGCCGTCAAGGTCAAAAAGTACGGCGTCATACTTCATCCGCGCAAGTTCACTCTGCCGGAAGACGCTGGAAATGCTGCAGGTAGTTTACGTCGATGTTAGGACCCAGCGAATATTCACGGGTTAACGGGTTGTAGTGCAGGCCGATACTGCCTGCCAATTGCAGACCGGCCCCCCGGGACCACGCCTCCAATTCTGAAGGTCGAATGAATTTTTCATATTCGTGAGTTCCTGCCGGCAGGAGGCGCAGCACGTACTCCGCTCCAACAATGGCAAAAAGAAACGACTTGGGGTTGCGGTTAATGGTTGAAAAAAATACGTTGCCGCCCGGCTTGACGAGCGTTGCACACGCGGCGATGACGTCATAAGGCGAGGGGACATGTTCCAGCATTTCAAGGCAGGTAACCGTGTCGTAGTGGCCGGCTCTCTCCGCAGCAAGCACCTCTGCCGTCGTTTGCAGATACTCGACGTCAGCGCCTGACTCCTGCTGGTGCAGTCTCGCAACGCCCAACGGCTTCTCCGCCATGTCGATGCCGGTCACCACCGCGCCTTGCGCCGCGAGCGATTCCGTCAGAATTCCGCCGCCGCAGCCCACGTCCAGTACCTTGCTACCGGAAAGCTGCGTCCGCTGACGGATATAGTCCAGGCGAAGCGGGTTGATTTCATGCAGCGGCTTGAAATCTCCCTCCCGGTCCCACCAGCGCGAGGCCAGTGCGTCGAATTTTGCTATTTCACCGTCATCCACATTCGCGTCGGTGACTTCGTCTGCGACCTTCATGATTTCCCGATATCCTCAGCTGTTAGCAATGCGATCACGCCACTCCGACGTTCGGCGCAGTATTTCGTTTGTGTCGATGTTCTGCAGTACGCCGCCTGCGACCTGGTGCCGACCGGCAATCCACACGTCGCTTACCTGCTGTGATTGTGCTGTATACACGAGCTGCGAGAGGGGATCGTACACGGGCTGGCTATTCAAATGCATCAGATCGATGCAGGCAAGGTCTGCCCATTTGCCTGACTCGATGGAACCGATGCATTCAGCAAGTCCGAGCGTAGCCGCGCCATTGAGCGTTGCCATCCGCAGGGCGGTGGCTGCGGGCACGGCAGTGGCGTCGTCCGCGGATACCTTGGCGAGCAAGGCGGCTGCGCGCATTTCGCCCAGCATGTCGAGCACGTTGTTGCTGGCCGCACCGTCTGTTCCTATGCCGGTGATTACGCCCGCCGCCAGCAGATCCGGCACTCGAGCAATGCCGTCGGCCAGCTTCATGTTTGACCTCGGGCAATGCGCCACGCCGACACCGTGGGCGGCGATGGTCATGATCTCGTCGTCTGTCAGGTGCACTGCATGTACGGCAAGCAGAGATGCATTTATCAGGCCGAGCGCATTCAGCCGGGCAATGGGCCGGAGTCCGCAGTCTTTCTCTGATTCCGCTATTTCGGCCTTTGTTTCGTGCAAATGAAGCTGGATGCGCCGATCGAGCTGGTCGGCCAGCACGCGCAGCGAGCGAAAGGATTCGTCGGTGACGGTGCCGACGGAGTGCGGCGCAAAACAGGTAGCTATCAGGCTGTGATCCACATATCGATCGTGAACAAGGTCTGTACCTTTCGCGAGACAATCTGCCGCATTCTCTGACCATGCAGTGGCAAATTCGATGACCGGCGTTCCGATCATGGCACGCATGTGCATTTTGGCTGCCGTCTCGGCAACCACTTCCGGAAAAAAATACTGATCGCTGAAGCAGGTACAGCCAGACAGCAGCATTTCCGCTATGGCATGGCGGGTGCCGTCGCGCACCATCTCCGCGCCGGCCCAGCGGCCTTCCGCGGGCCAGATTCCATCGCGTAACCAACGCTCCAGCGGCAAATCGTCCGCGAGGCCCCGAAACAACGTCATGGCTGCATGCGTGTGAGCGTTGACGAGGCCGGGAATGAGAATATGGTCGGGTCGCAATATTGTCGCGCCCGGCGCATATTTTTCGCGGGCGCTTGATTGCGGCAGTAAGTCGACAATGCGCCCGTCCGTGACCACGACGGCATGGTCACGAAAAACAGTATTCGCCGGTTCCACGGGCACGCACCACGCGGCCTGAATCAAGATGTCACAGGGCTGCATATCCTCAACAACGATTAGCGCCCAGGGGGCAAAAGGCCGCTCAGTATAGCGGCCTTCAATGGCGCTACCAAAGTCCGGAATTACGACGTTCAAACGCTGCAGTTATGCGGTCCGGTGTGTTACTATTCCACGCAGGTTTCAGGCGCCCTGGCGCGCTTTTCCAGCCAGAAAAAAAACAGGATTTTTCCACTTAAACCACCCTATTTTTGCTGTATGTCATTCCGGCCCTGTTTCACGGAATTTCCCGGCAAGGTGAATCTGTATGTCTGAAGTTGCTCAGGAAGTCCTGTCTGTAAGTCTCGAACACGAGATGCAGCAGTCGTACCTGGATTACGCGATGAGCGTCATAGTCGGACGTGCGTTGCCCGATGTCCGCGACGGCTTGAAACCGGTACATCGTCGCGTGCTGCACGCAATGCGGGAACTCGGCAACGACTACAACAAGTCATATAAAAAATCAGCACGAGTGGTGGGTGACGTCATTGGTAAGTATCACCCGCATGGCGACTCTGCGGTTTATGACACGATCGTGCGTATGGCGCAGCCTTTTTCCATGCGCTATATGCTGGTCGACGGGCAGGGCAACTTTGGCTCCGTAGATGGTGATGCGCCGGCTGCTATGCGATATACCGAAGTCCGGATGTCGAAAATCGCGCATGAAATTCTCGCCGATATTGAAAAAGAGACCGTCAATTTCACCGAGAATTACGACGGTTCCGAATCCGAACCGTCGGTCATGCCGACGCGATTTCCCAATCTGCTGGTCAACGGCTCGTCGGGCATTGCCGTCGGCATGGCCACCAACATTCCGCCGCACAATCTGACTGAAATCGTGAATGCCTGCCTCGCGATGATCGAGACACCCGACATTGATGTGCCTGGACTTATGGAGCACGTCCCCGGGCCGGATTTTCCTACGGCCGGCATTATCAACGGTGCAGCCGGCATCTACTCAGCCTACAAGACCGGTCGCGGGCGCGTGCATATGCGGGCGCGAACGAACGTAGAAGCAGTGAATACGCGTGGCAAGGAAGCCATTATCGTCACAGAGCTGCCGTATCAGGTGAACAAAGCCCGCCTCATTGAAAAGATTGCCGATCTCGTCCGTGACAAACGCATCGAGGGCATCAGTGAATTGCGGGACGAATCCGACAAGGACGGCATGCGCATCGTGATTGAGCTTCGCAGCGGCGAGATGAGCGATGTAGTGCTTAACAACCTGTACAAACATACGCAAATGCAAAGCGTGTTTGGCATCAACATGGTCGCCCTGCATGAAGGGCAACCGAAATTGCTAAACCTCAAGCAGATACTTGAGGCTTTCCTGTCGCACCGACGCGAAGTCGTTACCCGAAGAACCATTTTTGATTTGCGTAAAGCGAGAGATCGTGCCCATGTCCTGGAAGGTCAGGCTGTTGCGCTGGCGAATATTGACGAAGTCATTGCGATGATCAAGGCATCTGCATCGCCGGCGGAAGCCAGGGTTTCGCTGGTCGAAACGGTGTGGCCGCCCGGCGCTGTCACCGAAATGCTTGACCGGGCAGGGGCAACCGATACACGGCCCGATGCGCTGGGCACCGGTTTCGGTCTCGTGGATGGCAAATACCGATTATCCGAGGTTCAGGCGCAGGCAATTCTGGATCTCAAACTGCATCGCCTGACCGGACTTGAGCAAGAAAAAATAGTAAAAGAATACAAAGATTTATTGGATGTCATTAAGAACCTGTCCGATATTCTGGCTGATCCTGACGAGCTGCTGCGCGTGATCCGTGAAGAGCTCGAGGAAATCCGCACAAATTATGGTGACGAACGCCGTACCGAGATTAACCAGGACCACTCCGACCTGCAGGATGAAGATCTCATTCCGGTGGCAGAAGTCGTGGTGACTTTGTCTCACGGTGGTTACGCGAAAGCGCAGCCAGTAGATGACTATCAGGCGCAGAGACGGGGCGGGCGGGGCCGCTCGGCTGCAAAGGTCAAAGACGAAGACTTTATTGATAACCTGTTCGTCGCCAATACTCATGACACGATTCTGTGTTTTTCGAGTCGCGGCAAGATGTACTGGCTGAAGGTGTACCAGGTTCCCCAGGCGAGCCGCGGGTCGCGTGGCAAGCCTATCGTGAACCTGCTTCCGCTGGAGGAAGGCGAACGAATCAATGCTGTGCTGCCGATTCGGGAGTTTGACCAGAAAAGTTTTGTGTTCATGGCAACCAGCGGCGGCACGGTCAAGAAGACGCCGCTCAGCATGTTCTCTCGTCCCCGCACGAACGGCATCATTGCTGTGGATCTGCGCAATAACGACAAACTTGTCGATGTCGCCATTACCGATGGCGACCGAGAAATCATGCTGGTCGCCAGTCACGGCAAGGCGATTCGTTTTAGTGAAAATGATGTGCGCGCTATGGGCCGCGGGGCCGCGGGCGTACGCGGCATCAGGTTGCCGCCCGGCCATGAGGTGATCGCACTGACTATTGTCGGCGACGGGATGATCTTGTCCGCGACAGAACACGGCTTTGGCAAACGAACGTCTGTCGACGAATTCCCGCTTCAGGGCCGTGGCGGACAGGGTGTTATCGCCATTCAGACCACCGAACGTAACGGACGTACTGTCGGTGCAATCCAGGTTCTGGAGGACGATGAGGTCATGTTAATCAGCTCCGGCGGCACGCTGGTGCGCACACCGGTGAGCGACATCTCTATCATCGGCAGGAACACGCAGGGCGTGACGCTCATCCGAGTGGAAGAGGGTCACAGGCTGGTCGGTCTGGCACGCATTGAGTCGATCGAAGACGAAATCGAAGTCGAGTAAGCTCGGCAACGCACCGACGCATCGTTTCAACAATTCATCCCCAAAGTTTCTGATTTCATCCCAACAGGACCTCAGCTAATGTCCCGCGTTTACAACTTTAGTGCCGGCCCCGCCGCAATTCCTGATCCTGTACTGGAGCAGATTCGTGCTGATATTCCGGACTGGAATAGCACTGGTATGTCAGTAATGGAGGTAAGCCATCGCAGTAAGGAATTTGTCGCAGTGGCGGAACGCGCTGAGCAGGATCTACGCGAGCTTTTAAAGGTCCCGGAGGACTACAGTGTGCTGTTCCCTCAGGGTGGGGCGACACTGCAGTTCTCGATGGTGCCACTCAATTTGTCGGCAACTGGCCAGGCGGTGGATTACGTCCAGACCGGCAGCTGGTCGAAAAAGGCAATTGGCGAAGCCCGCAAGTTTTGTGAGGTCAAAGTTGTCGCTGACAGTTCGGACCGGAATTTTACTTACGTGCCGGAACAGTCAACCTGGCAGTGCAGCAAGGACGCGGCGTACCTGCATTACTGTGATAATGAAACCATCGCAGGCGTCGAGTTCCCGTTCGTACCGACAAGTGATGGGGTGCCGCTGGTTTGCGACATGTCCAGCAACATCCTGTCGAAACCTGTGGATGTGAAGCGGTTTGGTGTGATCTATGCCGGTGCGCAAAAGAACATCGGGCCTGCTGGCATCACGCTGGTGATCGTAAGGAAAGATCTGCTGGGAAAAGCTCGCGACATTGCGCCGAGTCTGCTGGATTATTCTGTCTACGACAAAAGCGCATCAATGAGCAACACCCCGCCCGTATTTACCTGGTACGTTGCTGGACTGGTGTTTCAGTACCTGAAGAAAATCGGTGGACTGGATGAAGTTGCACGTATCAACAGCAGCAAGGCCGCTAAGCTCTACGCCGCGATCGACAAGTCCAGCTTTTACAGCAATCCCGTTCAGGAAAATTGTCGTTCGCGTATGAATGTTCCGTTTATTCTGGCTGATAGTGCCCTCGACGCAAAGTTCCTCAGCGACGCAGATGCCGCAGGGTTTGCCAATCTGAAGGGGCATCGTTCGGTCGGTGGCATGCGTGCGTCAATTTACAATGCGGTTACTGAAGAAGCTGTGGACGCACTGATCAGTTTCATGCAGGAATTCGAGCGCACACACGCTTAGTCCTTAAATTTCTTTACACCATCAACTTAAGCAGCAGGCAATGTTCAAAATACAGACCTTGAATAATATCGCCGTGGCGGGGCTTCGGAAGCTGCCGCGCGACCACTATGAAGTAGCATCAGCCGTCACGGATCCCGACGCCATCATTCTGCGTTCTTTTAACATGCATGATATGGAGATACCGCAATCAGTCGCTGCGATTGGTCGCGCGGGAGCGGGTGTCAATAATATTCCGGTTGCGCAGCTAAGTGAGCGCGGTGTACCGGTTTTCAATGCGCCAGGCGCTAACGCCAATGCGGTGAAAGAACTTGCGGTAGCAGGCATGCTTTTAGGTGCGAGAAATATCTGCGGCGCCCGGGATTACGTGAAAGGTCTGAACGCCGAAGGCGACGCGTTACACAAAGCAGTCGAAGCAGGCAAGAAGCAGTTTGTAGGCTTTGAATTGCCAGGCAGAACGCTTGGAGTCATTGGCCTCGGCGCGATCGGCGTCGAAGTCGCCAACGTGGCGCTGGCGCTCGGCATGAAAGTAGTCGGCTTCGATCCTGCCATAACGGTTAAACGTGCCTGGCAGTTGTCGTCCGGCGTACAGAAAGTTGAAACGCTGGATCAGCTATTCGCACAATCAAATTTCATCACTGCGCATGTGCCATTAATAGATGCGACCAAGGGAATGATCAACGCAGAGCGTATCGCGCTTATGGACGATGGCGGTGTCATCGTCAATTTTGCGCGCGGTGGCATTGTCGATAACGATGCCGTGCTTGCGGCGTTGGACAGCGGCAAGCTGCACGCCTATGTCAATGACTTTCCAACGCCCGCTTTGATCGCACACAGTAAGGTAATAACGCTCCCTCACCTGGGTGCGTCGACCGTGGAAGCTGAAGAGAATTGTGCCGTGATGGTCGCCGAAAACCTTCGTGATTACCTGGAAAACGGCAACATTCGATCCTCTGTCAATTTCCCGGAGGCTTCGATGCCGAGAACGGATGCGCATCGGATCACTATTGCCAACGCCAACGTGCCAAATATGGTCGGCCAGATTTCTACGCTGCTCGCCAGCGCCAATCTGAATATTGAGGACCTGCTGAACAAGTCGATCGGGAACCTCGCCTACACGATTGTGGACCTTGACGGGGCAGTTTCCGATGACACTATCGCGGCATTGAAAGGCATTCGGGGCGTGTTGGCATTGCGAAATCTTGGTAAGCCTATATCCTGAGCAATCTCAGTTACTTAAACCGTGAGTATGCCGACTTGGCAAGTGCATCCAAGACCGAAGGGTCGCCGCCGGATCTGACTTCCATCCGCCGGCGAATTGATGACATCGACAGGAAAATTCAGGAGCTGATCAGCGAACGCGCACGATTCGCGCAGCAGGTTGGTATCTCCAAAGGACCGCTTGCGGCTGCCGTCGATTACTACCGCCCGGAGCGAGAAGCGGAAGTATTGCGCGCGGTTCTGGAACGCAATCAGGGTCCGTTGCGCAACGAGGAAATTCTGCGCCTCTTCCGCGAGATCATGTCGGCATGTCTCGCCCAGCAGGAGCCGCTCAAAGTTGGTTTCCTGGGTCCCGAGGGCACCTTCACACAAACGGCTGTGTTCAAACACTTCGGACACTCAGTCCGCGGGCTGCCATTTTCCACCATCGACGAGGTATTTCAGGAAGTCGAATGCGGTGCCGCGGATTTCGGCGTCGTACCGATCGAGAATTCGACGGAAGGCACCGTTAACCACACCCTGGATATGTTCATCACATCGCCGCTGAAAGTCGGCGGCGAAATTGAACTGAGGATCGAGCAGCACCTGTTAGGCAACCTGGAGCGGATCGATTCCATCGAGAGGATTTGTGCGCACGAGCAGTCGCTTGCGCAGTGCCGCGGCTGGCTAAGGGAGTATCTGCCGCATGTCGAGTTGATCGGTGTAAACAGCAATGCGGAAGGCGCCCGCCGGGCACGTGACGAAAAAGGTACGGCAGCGATAGGCGGCGACGCTGCCTCAGAAGTATATAATGTGAAGAAAATGGTCAGCAATATCGAAGACCTCGCGGACAATTCCACCCGGTTTCTCGTCATTGGCCGCGAGCTGTTGGCGCCGAGTGGCGAGGACAAGACGACCATTCTGATTTCCACGTCTGGAACGGCGGGAGAGGCGGGGGTGCTACACGGTCTGCTACAACCGCTCGCCAATCATGGCATCAGCATGTCACGCATTGAATCGCGCCCTTCGCGCCGCAAAAACTGGGATTACGTGTTTTTTATCGACGTCGACGGACATGCTGAAGAAGCACCACTGTCAGAAGCACTTGTCGAACTGGAGCAGAACAGTTCCCTGTTTCGAATCGTCGGCGCCTACCCTAAAGCGATTAAATAGCCGGATTTCACCGCTATGAATTTCCTTGTGGAACCGTCAACGCTGAAAAGCGGGACCGTCATCGTTCCGGGCGACAAGTCGATATCCCACCGGGCTCTACTGCTCGGCAGCGTTGCATCAGGCGCGACACACGTCAGTGGATTTCTGGCGGGTGATGACTGCCTGGCCACACTCGCTGCACTACGGGCGATGGGCGTCGCAATCGATATCGCTCAGCCGACCGAACTTAAGATCGCAGGCACGGCGGGTACGGGCCTGCAAGCGCCTGGTGTTGATCTGGATATGGGCAATTCGGGAACCGCGATGCGCCTTTTCGCGGGGCTGTTGTCAGCGCAAACCTTTTCCTCCACGCTCGTCGGCGACAAGTCTTTGAGCCGCAGGCCGATGGGAAGAGTGCTGGAACCGCTGTCACATATGGGCGCTGAAATTACTTCGCGTGCCGGCAAGCCGCCACTCCGGATCAAGGGGGGTTGCGCCCTCCGGGGAATTGACTATCTATTGCCGGTGGCAAGTGCCCAGGTAAAATCCGCCGTGCTAATTGCCGGCCTGTATGCGAGCGGCGAAGTGGCCATTTCCGAGCCATCGGTCACTCGTGATCACACGGAACGCATGTTGCGGTCGATGGGCGCAACGCTGACCTCGACGAATGGCGGAATTTCGATGCAAGGTGGCCAGTCGCTGCGTGGCACACAAATCGCGGTTCCGGCTGATCTTTCTTCAGCCGCCTTCTTGATGCTGGCAGCCATTCTCTCTGCTGATGCCGAAATTACAATTCCGGCAGTCGGGATCAACCCGACACGAACAGGGGTTATCGACATATTGCAGGAAATGGGTGCTGACATCTCGCTAAGCAACCAGCGACACTTTGGCGAAGAGCCCGTAGCTGACCTCACGGCGCGCCCGTCCGAACTGCAGGGTATTCATGTGGACCCGGCGAAAGTCTCCTTGGCCATCGATGAGTTTCCGCTGTTATTCGTCGCGGCGGCGTGCGCGACGGGCGAGACCCGTTTCTCGGGCATCAGTGAGTTGCGCGTGAAGGAAAGCGATCGTATTGCATCGATGGCAGAGGGCTTGCGAGCGCTTGGTATTACGGTCAGCGATAGCAGGGACGGCGCCGTCGTACGAGGCGGCAGGCTGGCCGGAGGTGAAGTTCGAAGTTTCGGCGATCACCGGGTGGCGATGGCGCTGGCGGTAGGCGCCACCGTTGCAAAAAGGCCTGTGACCGTCCTGGATACGGATACGGTAGCGACCTCGTTTCCGGGTTTCGACGCGCTCCTGCGTGGGCTCAATGCGCGCATTTCAGTCCAGGCGCTGTCATGAGCAGAAGTGACCCACCTGTCATCACGATTGATGGGCCCAGCGGTTCCGGGAAGGGCACTATTGCCCGGGAAGTTGCCCTGGTCCTCGGCATGCATCTGTTGGACAGCGGCGCCCTTTACCGGCTGGCGGCCCTGGCGGCCGATAAGCTGGGCCGTATGGATGCATCTGAGGGC
The DNA here is from genome assembly GCA_037968975.1 of Woeseiaceae bacterium. Classification (GTDB taxonomy): domain Bacteria; phylum Pseudomonadota; class Gammaproteobacteria; order Steroidobacterales; family Woeseiaceae; genus UBA1847. Next base: position 20,051 of record JBBKWL010000121.1, read on the forward strand.
GAGATCGCCCGCATTGCCAGTGCGATGGAGGTTGAGTTTCTGACCGCTGAAGACGGCAGCGAGCAGGTCTGGCTCGATGGCCGGGATGTGACCGACGAATTGCGTACCGAGGACTGCGGCCGCCTTGCCTCCCGAATCGCGTTGCTGCCTGGCGTCAGAAAGGCGCTTCTCGGCGTCCAGAAACGCTTTCAGCGGTCGCCAGGGCTGGTCGCTGATGGCCGGGATATGGGCACCACCGTGTTCCCCGATGCGGCACTGAAGATTTTCCTGACTGCTGATGCCGCTGAGCGGGCGAGAAGGCGCCATAAGCAGTTGAAAGACAAGGGTATTGATGTTAGCCTTGCCGCCCTTTCGCGGGACATCGAGGAACGAGACAGGCGGGATACCGAGCGATCGGTCGCTCCGCTACGGGCTGCACCAGATGCTCGTTTGCTGGATTCCAGCAATTTGTCGATTGAGGCGGTCACTCACACAGTACTGGAGTGGGCGCGCGACCTCGGGCTGGCGGAAGATACCTAGTCGAGTCGGACAAGAAGTCTGGCTCTTTTTTTATCAATAGCCGTTCGCCGCAGGATGTGGCAGAACGTAAGGGCGAGGATGCCAACATCCTCTTGGTCTAAATCACATGTCAGAAAATTTTGCAGAGTTATTTGAAGAAAGTTTCGCCAGTCAACATTTAAAATCAGGTGCCATTATCACGGGCACCGTTGTCGCGGTAAATGATGATGTTGTACTCATCAGCGCCGGCCTCAAGTCCGAGGCCGTCATTCCCATCGAACAGTTTCAAAACGACAAAGGCGAAGCCAACATTTCCGTGGGCGACGAATTCGAGGTTGCACTCGATGCTGTTGAAGACGGCTTTGGCGAAACCAAGCTTTCGCGTGAAAAAGCTGTTCGCGCCCGGACCTGGATCGAACTGGAGAAATCCTTCGAGAAGAGCGAAGTGGTCACCGGCGTGATCAACGGTCGCGTGAAAGGCGGTTTTACCGTCGAAATCGACAATGTACGCGCATTTTTGCCGGGTTCACTTGTGGACGTTCGCCCGGTACGCGATCCGGCATACCTGGAAGGCAAGAGCCTCGAATTCAAGGTCATCAAGCTGGATCAACGACGCAACAACGTTGTGGTATCCCGTCGTGCCGTCGTCGAACAGGAATACAGCGCGGAACGCGAAGAGTTACTTGAGAGCTTGCAGGAAGGCAATACGGTCAAAGGTATTGTCAAGAATCTCACTGATTACGGCGCGTTCGTCGACCTGGGTGGCATTGACGGTCTGCTGCACATAACGGATATGGCGTGGAAACGCGTTAAGCATCCGTCAGAAGTCGTTAATGTCGGCGATGAAATTGACATCAAGATTCTGAAATTCGATCGGGAAAGACAGCGAGTTTCACTTGGTATCAAGCAGCTCGGTGACGATCCCTGGCATGATCTGGCGAGACGATATCCGCCCAACACACGGCTGTTTGGCAAGGTGACCAATATCGCCGACTACGGTTGTTTTGTGGAAATTGAGGAAGGCGTCGAAGGCCTGGTGCACGTCTCAGAAATGGATTGGACGAACAAAAACGTCAACCCGGCTAAAGTGGTATCGATCGGCGAAGAAGTTGAAGTCATGGTCATCGAGATCGATGAAGAGCGCCGTCGCATTTCACTCGGCGTGAAGCAGTGTAAGGTCAATCCCTGGGCTGAATTTTCCGCAACGGTCAATCGCGGCGACAAGGTCAGTGGTCAGATCAAGTCGATTACAGACTTTGGCATCTTTATCGGTCTGGACGGCGGCATTGATGGACTCGTGCATCTTTCAGATATTTCCTGGGATATCCCGGGAGAGGAAGCGGTTCGCAACTATAAAAAGGGCCAGGAACTGGAAGCAAGTGTGTTGGCCATCGACTCTGAACGGGAACGCATCTCGCTCGGTATCAAGCAGCTAGACAAAGACCCGTTCTCAGCGTGGCTCGCAGAGCATCCGAAGAACTCGGTCGTCAAGGGCAACGTTACCGAAGTGGATGCACGTGGTGCGACAGTCGATCTTGGTGATGGCGTAATTGGTTCGCTGCGTGCCTCGGAACTGGCTCGCGGCCGGGTCGAGGATGCCCGGACGATGATCAAGGTGGGCGATGAGATCGAAGCACGATTCACCAATGTCGATCGCAAGAATCGCTCGGTTGCTTTGTCGATCAAGGCGAAGGAAGTTCATGAGGAAGCGGAAGCGCTGTCGAGTTACAAGTCGGAAACAGGCGCGAGTACCAGCGGTACGACGCTCGGTGAGCTGCTGAAAGAAAAAATGTCGGGTGGTTCGACGTAAAAAAGCTAGCCCGGGCCTCGCGGTCCGGGCTATTATTCCTTAATATTCGGTAGCTTATGCGGCGAAGTAGAACGAAAAGTCAGCGAAACGCATTATGACAAAATCAGAACTGATAGAAATGATCGCCAGAAAGCAGAAACATCTGCCGGCGAAAGACGTCGAGCTTGCGGTCAAACATCTGTTGGATCTGATGAGTGATGCCCTGGCGCAGGGCGAACGGATTGAAATTCGCGGCTTCGGCAGTTTTTCGCTGCATTTTCGTCCGCCTCGAATTGGGCGAAATCCGAAAACCGGCGAAGCGGTCGCGCTTTCCGGCAAATATGTACCGCACTTCAAGCCTGGCAAGGACCTGCGCGATCGCGTCAATGCCAGCCGGCACTTGCCCATCAAGAATTAGCTTCCAGGTCAGGTCTTTTTAAAGCAATGCACTGTTGGTGATTCTCACCGGAATACCGGATCGATGGCACTCAGATTAGCGGAGTAAGCGTGTGCTGAAAAAAATTGGCATCGGGATCGTGATAGTAACCATCTTCGCGATCATGCTTGTCTTCACCAGTAGTAATCCCGGATTTGTCGATCTAGACCTCTTCTTCACGCAGGTCCGCCCCTCCGTCGCACTCGCGTTCGCGGTTACCTTCGTTTTTGGCTGGATTTTCGGCCTGTTGTGCACGACCGTCTTCATACTTCGGTTGGTGAATGAGCGGCGGCAGCTGAGAAGAGCGCTGCGAAATTCCGAAGCAGAGGTCTCCGGCCTCCGCAGTTTGCCGATGGTCGATGCCGACTGAATCAACATTCCTGCTGGCGGGGCTGTTTCTGTTACTCGCCGCAGCGGGCTGGGCGCTCGGCCGTTTCGATGAGCGCAATGAAAATGGTGAGGCCCCACCGCCGCTGAATGTGGACTATCTCAAGGGCCTGAATTTTCTGCTGAATGAGCAGACCGACCAGGCGCTGGAACACTTCCTCAAGATGGTTCGCGTAGATGACAAAACGATCGAGACGCATTTCGCCCTTGGAAGTTTGTTTCGCAGACGCGGTGAGGTTGACCGTGCCATCCGTATACATCAGAACATTATTGCCCGGCCTGACCTCGCCAATGAGCAGCGCGACCAGGCCTTGTACTCGCTGGCCAAGGATTACCTTAGCGCTGGCCTCCTTGACCGAGCTGAGAATCTTTTCACAACCTTGTCGCAGGGCTCGCGCTATCAGGTAGAGGCGCTTGAGCAGTTGTGCCGGATCTATGAGCAGGAGCGGGAATGGCAGCGTGCAATAGAAGCTGGCCAGAAGCTTGAAGTGCTGAGCGGCCAGACGCTGGCGCTGCAGATCGCGCATTACCATTGTGAGCTCGCGGAACAGGCCGTCGCCGGAAAGGACTACAAAACAGCACGTGCCTTTGTCAAACGCGCGCAAAGCGGAAGACCGAGAACGCAGCGTGGCGCACTCACTCGTGCACAAATTGCCAGCGCCACCGACGATAGTGCGACAGCATTGCGGCTTTATCACCGTATTGTGGACGAAAACACTTACCTGATCAGCGAAGCGCTGCCGGCGCTGGTTGATATTCACCGTCGCGAAAATTCGGTAGATCAGCTCGACAAGTTGTTGCGGAGTCACGTCGATAAAAGCCCCGAAATGAGAAAAGATGTTGCCTATACGGCCATCGTCAATGATATCGGCGGGATCAGCATCATTGACGAATGTGTGGAGAGCTATATTTTCTCGGAGCCGATGTTGAACGAGTTCGTCGACCTGCAGTCTGTCAGGGATCGGGAGCCGCGCGACAGTGAAGCCGCACTGGTCAAAGTGCGGGCTGCCCTTTGCAAGCTGGCGTCGACCATCCCTCGTTACCAGTGTAAGGAATGCGGGTTCTCCAGCCAGCGCCTCCTTTGGCAGTGCCCAAGTTGCCGCAACTGGGAAACACAAAGGCCGTTTACGACGATCAAGTTCGACTCGCTGCTGCAGCGGAGCGACAGTTCCTGATCCGTTTCACAACAATCTCCCAACATTTGGCGAGACCGTTTTCTTTTCCCTGCTTCTATCATGCTGCCAGTTCCTCAATTGGGAGGAGCGTGACGGAAAAGGAGCTTGAGATGAATAGAACAAGGCTGGGACTGGCAGGTGCCGTGTTGTTATTCGGGTATGCCGTGTATGCGGGGCCGGTAGACGTCAACACTGCGGATGCAGAAAAAATCTCTGCGGAGCTGCAAGGAGTCGGCATTTCTAAAGCGATTGCTATCGTTGAATACCGGAAAGCACACGGGCCTTTTCGCTCTGCTGAGGATCTTGCGCTGGTGAAGGGTATCGGAGCACGTACAGTGGAGATAAATCGGCAGAATATACTCGTGGATGGTAAAGGCCAGAAGTCGCAATAGCGCGCCCCGCATTGCGCATGCCGGCCGTCCCGGTTGATCCGGTGCGGCCGGCGTTATGACCTTCTGTAGCTCTTGCGAAATAAGCGGCTTTATCGGCCGCTGTTTTTGGCTATGATGCGCATACCTTTTGCAGTCGGGGTCAGAAATTGCCTAAACATGTCAAAGCGGCGGTGTTTCCCGTCGCTGGTCGCGGAACTCGTTTTCTGCCGGCCACGAAAGCCAGTCCCAAAGAAATGCTGCCGATAGTCGATAAGCCACTTATTCAGTATGCGGTTGAAGAAGCGGTCTTGTCAGGTGCGACCAAACTCGTATTCGTGACTGGCTCATCCAAGCGGGCGATTGAAGATCACTTCGATTCCGATCCGGAGCTCGAACGCGCGTTGGATGGTAAAGACGACTTGCTGGCGTCTATCCAGGGGATTGTGCCCAAGGGCGTGTCCTGCGTTTACATTCGCCAGGGAGAGCCTTTGGGATTGGGGCATGCCGTATTGTGCGCGCGATCGGTGATCGGCGACGAGCCATTTTTTGTCCACCTCGCCGACGATCTGATAGCAGGGGAAGTTCCTTGCTTGCGGCAGATGGCGGACGAATATGCCAGACACGGTGGCAGCGTCGTCGCCGTGCAGGAAGTACCCCCGGAAAATACCTCGAGTTATGGCATCGTCGCGACCAATGAAACAGCTGCAGGCCTTCGTGTAACGCAGATTGTCGAGAAGCCCAGACCAGAGGACGCGCCCTCCAATCTCGCCGTCGTGGGACGCTATCTTCTGTCGCCGGAAATTTTTGACAAACTGGAAACGACCGGGCGAGGCGCCGGCGGCGAAATCCAGCTTACGGATGCGATTTCTGATCTCCTGCAAAGTGGCGAAGTATTCGCTTATTCTTTCGCGGGCCAACGATTCGACTGCGGCAGCAAGCTGGGCTATCTGCAGGCGACGGTTGCTTACGGTATGGCACACGCGGAAGTTGGCGCACAATTCAAAGCGCATCTTCACAGCGTCATCAATAGTGAATAAACTGGCGCTGACTTGACTGAGTCGCCGCCACCTGGAAAGTGGGGCAATCAATCGGCCGTTTGATCCGACTACAATCACAGGGGAAAAAAATGAAAAAGACTGGACGTATCTGCCTGCCGTTATTGGCAGGCTTACTTGTGTTCGCTTCCGGCGGTCTCGCCGCGCACGAACAACGGGCGTATTTCGACGGGCGGTCTGCGGGCGATGAGAATGTCCCTCCTTTCAGCGGTGCTGTCATGGTGGGGAATACGCTTTATCTATCGGGTGCTCTCGGGCTGGTTGATGGCAAGATTCCGGGCGACGCGGCAGCGGAAGCTCGCGCAGTGATGGATGCGATCAAGACTTCCCTGGCTTCTGCCGACATGACGATGGACGACCTCGTCTCCGTGCAGATCTTTTGCTCAGATGTGGCGCACTATCAGGCATTTAATGATGTCTATAAAACCTATTTCACGAAGCAGTATCCCGCGCGGGCCTTCGTAGGTTCCGGAGATCTCTTGTTCGGTGCCCGCTTTGAAGTAATGGGCATCGCGGTAAAACGCTGACCTGTGCACAGTATCTCGCCTGTGAAGCTATGCGCGTCATTGCTGGGTATCTTGCTGCTCGGTGGATGTGTCCAACCTGCACGTCAGGATGACACTGGCCGCCAGTTCTTCGTCTACGTGCATGAGGTTGTCCCACAAGTCGTGCTGGATGTCCGCTATTTCAGTGACGATAATTTTATGGGCAGACGTGTCGATGGTTACAGGGATGACGTGATTCTGATCAGCAGCGAGGCTGCGTTTGCATTGATTGATGTGCAGCGCTCGCTGAATGAGCAGGGCCTTGGCCTGAAAATTTTCGACGGTTATCGCCCGCAGAAAGCCGTTGACGATTTCGTCGGGTGGGCAGCGGATCCTGCGGATACGCTGACGAAGTCGACGTACTATCCGGACCTGCCGAAAGACCGCCTTTTCGACTTGGGGTACATTGCCCGTAAATCAGGACACACTCGCGGCAGTACGCTCGACCTGACCATTGTCAACCTGGAGACGGGCGCGGAGCTTGACATGGGTAGCCACTGGGACTTCTTCGGCGAGATCTCGCATCACGATTCGCCCTTGGTCAACGACGAAGCCACTGCAAACCGCGAGCTGCTGCGGTCCACAATGGTGGCTAGCGGATTCAGCCCGTATGCCAACGAGTGGTGGCATTACACGCTCACCGATGAGCCGTTTCCGAATCGATATTTCGATTTCGACGTGGAGTAGGCAGTCTGAGATCTGGCAGGTTTCCGCTGCAGGAAAGTAAAAGGCCCCTTTGCAGGGGCCTTTTGCAATTTGGCTCCCCGGCCCGGAGCCATTGGTGATGTCTAAATAATTGTTAAATAATATAAAATGTATTTCTAAGCCGAAAGGTACCCCCAAATGCCTGGAGTGACAGGCAGTATTCTAGAAATCGCGGCGGGTCAGCTCAAATGGTAGGGGGCATGGCGCCATGATGCTCAAGGGGTTGATATGGTGTTGATTTGCCCCGCAATCTGAGTCAGTAATGGCCGCTTTTTGCATCGCCTATCCCACTTACCAAATTTCGACAGCACCAAGTCGCCCTTTCGATGCTCGATCCACGTGTGAAGACAGACGTCGGGCAAATTCGTAGTGAACGATCAATTAATCCGCAAGCTCGTGGGCTCGATAAAAAGCACGTCGGCAAAACAAATTTCATGGTGTTGAAATCAGCGATCGGTAAGCAAATTTCCACCTACCTGGGTCGAGGTGCCGGTCAACGAAAAGAGCCTTCTCAGTAGAAGTACAACCGCATCAATGTAGTGTTTGCGGAACTCGTCGACGCGGCGTTACGGGATTTTTTTGGCTGAGACGGCAATATAAAGCGCTCGCGACGTTCAATGTTCGCCATCCCAGGCCGCGGCGAACGCGCGCGTATCGAGTTTTCTGGGTGCTGATGTCGAAGAGGGGTTTGAAGTCCAGATGGCCCAAAAGTCACTACGAGGGAATTTTGCCCCGCCTTAGAAGTGGCTTCGAAAGTAACGTACCTATGTTTCTTCCGTGATAAACAGAACTCCGCGAACCAGATCACGGCTATCAGAGCGGCCGCCCAGCGAGCCCGCCAACACACCCATCGAGGCCAGAAACATGCTTAATTTGACATGATCCAGCGGGTTGGTGGCTGAGACGGTTGGCCAGGATTCCATCAGCCGCTCAGGAAAGACGGTGACAATAGCCACATACATCAAGCCGACGAAGAAGGCGTACATAAGCAAAAGCGTAAACAACAGGCTTAATATTGTAGCGGATGCGGTGACAACGGTAGATTCGGTAAGCACACGGTCTCGGCTCAGAAGCACATCGAACGCAAAGGCACGAAAGAGCACGAAGAGTGCCGCTACGATCGAAACGGATGAGAATAATACTAGCTGTGACACGGAAACTGCGCTTGCGACATCCCAGGTCTCAGTGCTGAACAGCAGCACCACGATCACGGATAACGCAGCGGCGATCATCGTTGGCATCTTGGTTAACAGGCGCAACGGATTGGCCTGACCGATTGCGCGCGTGATCGCGCGCGCATCTTTAATCAGCACCTTAAGAATGAAAGCGACACGGCCTGTTCGAGTTGAGTCTTCATGTGCTTCGCGAGGCAATATTTCTCGCATGGCCTCAATCTGCTCTGGCTCAAGCACGGTCATGCAATCCAGATCTTCGACACTCTCGATGGCGTGCATAATATTGGTCGGTGGCTGTTCATGTTGAAGATTGAGCAGGTGTCCAAAGGTATGCAACATGAGAGAGGTGAGCCGGGCTGACGCAACTTCGGCGTTCGGTGCGTCGCCCCAAAAGTCCGGGTTGAGGCGTTTTGTGGAAATCACCCCGATATTGGTGAGTTGGCTCGGAAGCGCCAGCGTATATGCGAGGGAGGACGATGACAGATCGATCTCGGTAATAATCAAGAGAAAATGAATTTTTCGTTCGAGCTTTTCTGCCAAACCAATTTCCAGAAAATCCAGCGGGGCATAGGTGCCGGCGCCCGGCGTAAGATGAGGCCCTTCGAATACGAACGTGGCTGTACGCAATTGGGGCTCGTGTGCGAGCATACCGTCGAAACGCTCGACTGCGCGTGCGACAAGCTTTTTGAATGAGGTGGAATCCCTGCCCTCAACCTCCATCATCATCAATCCAACGACGTAGCGTCCTAGCGCCTGAGACGACGTTTCTTTAGGATTTTGCTTGTCGTGACTTTTAACCACGACCGCCGCGTCGATTCACTTTCAGCTCAGGCCAGCGCAATTACAATCGTCATGGGTGCAACCGCTGCCGGTATGGCAGCCTTCGCAGCAGTACACGGACTTGCCGTCCACCACCGCCGTCTCCTGACCTGGTACGCAGTGACAGCGGTCATTGTCACACTTCTCTTGCAGTTCTTTTTGGCTGATCTGTTCGTTCATTTGTCCTTCTCCTTAACTAATATCGCAGTCGTGCCACTACTGGCTGACCGGGCACCTGGCCCAACTCTTCTTCGCTCACTGCGTAAACAGTTCCTCCCTGCGCTAACGTCTGCTGCAACGCTACATCGACGAGGTCCCGAGTCGGCAGGCCATCGTCTTTCTCGCCGTTCCCTGTGGCGATTCTGTGAACCGATAGCGATTTCATATCGACGATACCGAGAATATCAACAGCCGGGACGTAATACGTCGTGTCAACCCTGCCTTGGAGCGCAGCCGCTGCTACGTCTTCTACAGTTCGGGCAACCCGCTCCGGATCCAGGTCGAAAAGCTCTTGCAATGCTTGCTCACGTTGCTCCTTTAAGTGGTTTTGTACGACTGGCCAGACGCGTTCGTGCAATTTCTTGTTCGTTGCGTCATCAACGTTGCCGTCAACGGAACCGATCACGTTAAGCTGCGCAGACTTTGCCTCCAAAAACATCTGTGTGACATAGGCGACGCCGGCCAACACAACCGGCGCATTTCCGGCCCACCCTTTGTCGCCAAGTGCTTCTGCGAGTTGTGACAGATATTTACGAATGCGCACCTTACTGTGCTCGCCTTCGTCCTGGTTGTGAAAAATTGGTCCCCGATCGTTTCCGGGGGACCCCCGTGAGCTTGAGGAATGCGCCTGATTAGCCGCATCATTGTCGCGCTCTCCCAGTAGCTCCATTAACGACGCTGGTGTCCCGGCCGGCGGATCTACTGGCTGTAAACCGTAGCCATCGCCCCGGAATAGCCGGACCTGATTCAAAGATATAGTAAGGAGCCGGAAACTGTTCGACTCGTCCAGCGCCGCAAACAGCGGGCGGATATAGAAATGTCGGCCAGCCGTTGCGTGCGCTACAGGCGCTACCGGCAACGATACGTGCCACATTTTTTCCGGACTTACGAACCAGGCCATTCCGTGGCCAGTGTGCTGCCAGTACTCGTAGTTATCTTCCAGCAGCGACAGCGCCTTCCATTGGTCGCCAAGGGCACGTAGATCATCAGTATCCAGTTGTGCCTCCAGATGTTTAAGTTGATTCTTAAAACGAATATGGTTTTGCTCAGTATCTCTGCCAACCTTCTCTGTCGGAATATAGATTGACACCAGTGGCGAACCCTCTACAGCCTGAATTTCGCAAATTAGATCGATATCGATACTCCGCACTTTGGAGTTGTTTGTCGGATCGCTCACTGAGGTCTATCCTCCTGATTGCATTGATTGACAATGCCAAATCTCTACTCGATTGATGCAGCGCTGATTGCGACGTGCCCGGAAGTCCGCCCGCTCATCCGACGACGCAGTACATAAAGTAATGCAAAGATCGCGCCACATCTTTTTCAGAATAAGAGACGTGTGGCTGACGAACGAAATCAGCTCGCAATACGTTTCACAGCAGAATTCCGCATCGTGACAAACTGCGAATCGCCCATCGCAGGGTAGTTATCCTGTAGTCGTTAAATCAACAATCGACAATGCTCAATTCAGAATATGACATAGATGTCGGGTTTAAGGATGACTGGTACGCAGTAAGAGTTGTCATCTTAAAAGCGGCACAGAGCTGTCGGTTGGCACCGCTGAGTGGAAGTCTGTTGAGATGTCGGATTTAGTCAATTGCTTGAAGTAAATTGTTCAAACGGATGCAATTGTTACTCTTATGGCATCGCGGTGTCTGGTGAGAGGTTCGGGCCAACTGTTAAGTGACATTTATAGCAATTGAAGAACGGGCTGGGTTGATAGTATTCCTGGCGGCTTCAGGCAGGTTGTCAGGGGAGCTCACGAGGGCGCGGTAGAGAATATGGAGTCCCGAGCTGCATATTTGGAGACGAATGACGGGCGACGCGTCGTTATCCCCAACTCACCGAATTATACGGATGTCGTGATCATAAAATCTAAGTTTGAATAAATTCGCTCCGAGTATGATGTCGCCAGTACACTTCAGAACGACGGCTTTGATCTCGACCAGTAGATAACATTTGCCTCGCGCAACATGGCTGTGAGATCGTGCACGGGCAGTTTTCTCGTCTTCATCTTATCCTGAAGAATTTCGCCACCGACCATAAACAGCAGAGGTTCGTTGTCGATTAACCTCGAAATCCAGTTCGAGCGTACACGAACATACGCTGTGCCAATTTTAACGGCATATAAGGCGGCAAGAACGCCAACAAGTGGTGCAATTCCCCAGGGCTACTTACCCGAGGGACAGGCGTCGCCCGCATCGCACGTCGGACTGTCCAACTATGACTGCTCCCGTAAACTCTGCACATAACGTTTTTACGCAGTGTTTCCTACCGTACAGACAAACGTAGACGCGAGGCGATATGAGTGGACATGGTTGCGACTTTTAGATGACGTGCGCGCCGCGTGTGTGGGTTCTCTACCCATTCTTTGGGCTGCTCGTGTCCTCGATGATCGTGGCAGCCATGATGAGCTTCAGCCCGGTTTCGGTGATTGGGAATACGCTTTTCTTGCGGCGCGCGCACGTGTGACGGAGAGACTCATGATCAAAAGATCCACAATGATCGGACTTACAAATGAAGTGCTTGCCGGATTCTCGTCCGACCACGAACCGCCGTGTCTCTCGCTGTACCAGCCGACTCATCGGCGGCATCCAGAGAACCAGCAGGATCCGATTCGGTTTCGGAACCTGGTGAAGGAGCTGGAAGCATCGCTCCTCCAAAAGTATCCGACCGCCGAGACGCGACTGTTGCTGGAACCCTTCGAAGCCCTCGCACACGACACCGAGTTCTGGGACCACACCCTCGATGGCTTGGCCGTTCTAGGCGAGGCCAGCATCTTTCGGGCCCTGAGAATTCCGCAGTCGGTCGCTGAATTGGTCGTGGTCGCCGACAGCTTCCACATCAAGCCGCTGCGGCGCTTCCTTCAGTCGGTCGATCGCTACCAAGTCCTTGCACTGAGCCTCGACGAGATTCGGTTGTTCGAGGGTAACCGACACGCGCTTGATGAGCTCGATCTGATTCCGGGGGTACCGCGGACGATCGCGGACGCTCTGGGTGGGGAGCAAACTGAACCGCACCAGACGGTGGCCTCGTACGGCGGCGTCGGCGGGGGAAGCAACCGAATGCACCACGGCCACGGCGGAAAGGCGGACGAGGCAGACATTGACGCGGAGCGGTTCTTCCGCGCCGTCGATCGCGCGGTTCTGGAGCACTACACCAAACCCTCGGGCCTGCCACTGATCCTGGCGGCGCTGCCGGAACACCACCACCTTTTTCACCAGGTCAGCCAGAACCCGCTTCTCGTCGCCGACGGTATTGGATTCAACCCCGACTCCCTGCCGGCCGACGAGCTCCGCGCGCTCGCCTGGCAGGCCGTCGAGCCTCAATATCAAGCGCGGATCGCGTCCCTACGCGAACAGTTCGAGCAAGCCCGCTCCAAGGGAGTTGGAAGTGACGACCTGACGCAAGTAGCAGAGGCCGCTGCCTCCGGCCGGGTCGAGACGCTGCTTGTTGATGCCGATCGCCAGATCCCAGGCCGGCTCGATAGCGCAACAGGTCGGGTCGAGCTCGCCAACCGGAGCGATACGCACGTCGATGACCTGCTCGACGACCTGGGCGAGCTGGTCGCGAAGCAGGGCGGAACGGTGCTGGTGATTCCGGCTGAGCGGATGCCATCGCGCACGGGGCTGGCTGCGATCTACCGATACTGAGCAAACACGGATCACCAAGGAGAACGCGATGCAAATACAGATCAATACAGACAGCAACATCGAAGGGCGCGAGGAACTCGGCATGCACGTCAAGGGCGTGGTGGAGCGCGCCCTAAGCCGATTCAACGATCGGATCACACGGGTAGAAGTTCACCTGAGCGACCAGAACGGCGACAAGAGCAGCCAAGACGACAAACGCTGTCTGATGGAGGTTCGCCTCGAGGGTCGCGAGCCCACCGCCGTCACGCACCAAGCCGCTAGCCTGGACGACGCCGTCGATGGCGCGGCCAATAAGATGAAGAGATCCCTCGAGAGCACGTTGGAGCGGCTGAAGGATGCTCGGAGAACGTGATGCCCCAGGAATCGATGCGAACGGCACTCGATGGCTCGATCCGGCAGGCGCCGACGCGGATGGACGCGGTCTTCGGCGTGCAAGTCCCCCCGGCCTGCGCCGGGGTTCCGTCGGAGCTCCTTGACCCGCGCGGGACGTGGAGTGCTGGGCGCGCATACGACGAGCAAGCGAGGCGCCTGGTAGAGCTCTTCCGCGAGAACTTCCGGCAGTTCGAGGGCGAAGTGAGCCCGGTCAACGCGAGCGCTGGTCCGGCCGCCGCCAGCGAAGGCCCGCAATGACTGCGATCGATCCGGCTTCCGAAATTCCGGGGCTGCTCAAGATGGTGCGCCAGCGCCGAGGACAACGATGGACGGAGGGCCCCGGCTATGCCACTGCGACTTGAACAAAGATCTCACAGGGCCTGGTCCGTAACCTATCTCGCAGCCAAAAAGTTTCTGCGGATTGGTGGAACACATTGGGCGGAATCATTCGCCTTCAACGCGTTCTTCTCGCTTTTCCCGCTAATCATTCTATTCGTCGCCCTTGCGTCGTTTTTTGTCGATCGGGACACTGCAGGGCTAGCAATCGTCACGTACATGGAAGGCTACGTGCCTCTCGAAAGCGAGATGAAAGCGCGGATCCTGGGGGCCATTACTGCAGTGATCCAGGCGCGCGAGCGGGCGGGGCTAGTCGTGCTCGTCATCCTGGTCTGGGTTGCGCTCCAATCCTTCACCACGCTTGTTAGTGCTACAAACCGCGCCTGGGGCGACGACGCATACAGCTGGTGGCGGCTGCCGCTGAGAGGCATGGCGCTACTCGGCGTCACTGCAGGTGCTGTCCTCCTGGGTATGGCCGCCCCGGCGCTGGCGAGTATTGGGAAGTCGTGGCTTTTTCCGGTGAACGATGTTGGCTCCTGGGTCTACGCCCTGTGGGGCTTTGTTGTCCCGCTGTTGGTGTTGTTTCTCAGTCTGACCTTATTCTACAAATTGGCTCCACGGCGCAGGCCACGATTCGCCGAAGTCTGGGTCGCCGCTGCTTGCGTCACGGTGTTCCTGCAGACGACCGAGAGCCTATTCGTCGTCTACCTCAGACACTTTGCGACGCTGGACGCCGTCTATGGAGTGTTCGCCGGGATCATGGCGCTGCTGTTTTGGATCTACCTGTCCGGCTGCGGTTTCGTCTTCGGGGCCTGCCTATGCGCAGCTCAGGCTGAATGACGTTCCGCACCGGCAGCAACCGTGATCGCGCTCGACAGAATTGACGCTTATTGGCATGCGGCGAACCAGCTCCGCGATGTTCCCGACGTTCGCGCGTCAATCGCTTGATCGTAACGAACCGCCATTCGGCAGGCAACCCACCGTTTCTTCATCCTGTTATCGATGATCGCGGCGTCGAGAGACCTAATGTGCAGTTTCGAGCCTCGCCGTTAGGCGATAGCGTAACCGCAAACGGTGGCTTTGGCGGTGGGGGGCGCGGCATGCAAACGAAAACAGCGCCGCCTCGGTCTTGAAAATCGCCAAACTTTTTTTGTGCACGCTGCAGAAATCTTTCACTAAGTAGGACAGCGTACAGACGCCCGTACGGGTTAACCCCTGATATCGCGGACACATCTGAAAAGGCCGATAATGGCCGTGGAGGAGTGTCATGCCAAAAAGAAGAAATTACTCGGCGGAGTTCAAACGCGAAGCGGTTGCCCTGGCCAGTCAGCCGGATGTAACTAAGTCTCAGATCGGGCGCGAGCTCGACATCAATCCCAACATGATCACACGCTGGCAACGAGAGATGACAACGAATGGATCTAAAGCGTTTTTGGGTCAAGGCGTCGCTCGAGATGAGGAGCTGGCATCATTGAAGCGCGAGAACAATCGACTCAGGAAGGAACGGGATTTTTTAAAAGAAGCGGCGTTCTTCGCAAGCGACCGGAAGTGAAGTTCCGTGTCATTGATCGTTGCCGCGAAGCCTACTCGATACGTCTCATGTGTCGTTGTCTCAAAGTGTCACCCAGCGGCTACTACGGCTGGCGGGAACGTCCAATGAGTCTTCGCGCAGGAGAGAACCAACGCTTGTTGGATCGTATCCGCGTACTGCATGCTGAGAGCGACGGCACCTTCGGTGCCGGTCGTATCTGGGATGATCTGTGTGAGGAAGGCGAACGTTGCAGCCTGAATCGTGTGGCCAGGCTGATGCGCCTGGACGGCCTGCAGGGCATTCCCTGCAAGAAAAAGCTTCTCAGCAAGCCATCAGGCACGCGACCCGCCGACATCGAGAATCACCTGGCTCGTGACTTTAAGGCGGATAAGCCGAATACGCGGTGGGTGACTGATATCACGTACGTCCGCATTGTCGGTGGCCAGTGGTTATATCTGTGCGTTGTGGTCGACCTGTACTCCGGTATCGTCGTTGGCTGGTCAATGAGTCGTTGCCAGAATCGGCAGCTGGTGCTGCAGGCCGTGCTGATGGCGCTGTGGCAGCGCGAGTCGAGACAACCGGTGATCCTGCACTCAGATCGCGGTTGCCAATTTACCAGTGACGAGTATCAGCGCTTCCTGAAAGGTCACAACCTGACTTGCTCAATGAGCGGCGTTGGCAGTTGTGCCGACAATGCGGCCTGCGAGGGCTTCTTCGGAATGTTAAAAAGGGAACGGGTCAATCGTCGTCGATACGAAACGCACGCCGAAGCAAGAGCTGATATCTTTGACTACATCGAGTGCTTCTACAATCCTCGACAAAGACGGAAACTAGAGATCACCGAACAGAAGAAATCGAACTTAACTCAACCGTCCGTGGTATCGGGGTAAAATCCTGCGGCGATGCTGGATCGGCTGTTGCATCACGCTCACGTGGTTCAGATCAAAGGCGACAGCTACCGGCTTAAAGACAAGAAGAAGGCGGGCGTACTCACGTCAGCAAGCTGAATCTAGGGTCAGGGGGTCAATTTGATCTTGCCGCTTGCAGGCTAAAAGGGGTCAGTTTTATGTTGCCATTGACAATTGTAAGTATTCTGGCCGGTCTGTCTGTGCAACAGCGAACATACAGCATAAGGTGGTGATCCGCCTTCGCTTGTCGAAGCTGCGGAAGTCGCCATTTCAGGCGCGGAGCTACAGGAGTGAACTGAACGCTCTGCCCGGTGGAATGTCCGAAAGCAGTCGATCGAACTCATTCTTGACGACGGCGTAACACTCGCAGACATGCTGTTCCAGTCTGCGCCGGTTCACCACTTTGATGTGTCCGCGACTGTACTGAATGATTCTGGCGTCCCGCAACTTCCCGGCGGCCTCTGTGACTCCTTCGCGCCGAACGCCGAGCATGTTGGCGATCAACTCCTGCGTCATTGTCAATTCGTTGGAGGACAGGCGGTCCAGACTCAGCAGCAACCAGCGACATAGCTGCTGATCGACGGAATGATGCCGGTTGCACACCGCAGTCTGTGACATCTGCGTGATAAGCGCCTGGGTATAACGCAGTAGAAGATGCATCATCGGTCCGGCGCGATTGAATTCCTGTTTCAAGTGGTTCGCCGGCAAGCGGTAGCCAACTCCCTCGCTCTGCACGACGGCGCGGCTCGGCGTCGTCTCGCCGCCCATGAACAGCGATATGCCGAGTATTCCCTCATTGCCGACTACAGCGATCTCGGCCGACGCACCATTTTCCATGACATACAGCAGAGACACGATGGAATCGGTTGGAAAGTAGACGTGCTTCAGCTGGCCGCCAGACTCGTAGAGAACTTCGCCGAGCTTCAACGTGACCAATTCCAGATGAGGGGCAAGGCGCTCAAACTCGCTTGCAGGCAGTGCGGCGAGCAGGTGGTTATGCTGCGGATCGTGCGGGGAGGCCATGAAAGTACGCCTGACATAAGGGCTGTTTACCGTCGTCCCGATCGAACTAACCGGGTCGTGTGAATAGTTACCATACTCCTAAAGTCGGCCCCAGTGTGCGCTATCGAACACAGCGTAAAGCCTAACGCTTTAGCACTGCCGGCGTTTTCCGTTCAGGTCGATCCCACTTCTGCTGCAACGATCAGTGGGTGGGAGCAAGAAGCGAAAGCCTGTGCGACGGGCCTTGAGGCTTTCCGAAATCGCCATCCCGTGTTCGGTAGCGCACCGTCGCGCGATAGGAAAGTGCGTAATGTGACGCATGAGTGAGTAGTTTCGACCCGTGAAAATCGCAGCCGGCCGCTCACGCAAGAGGCGAAGATCATGCTTTACACGATTGCGGTAGTACTTCTGGTTCTTTGGATTCTCGGTTTGGTTACCTCCTTCACGGCAGGAGGCTTCCTCCACGCCCTGCTCATGATCGCGGTGATCCTGGTCATCTATGCAGCAATCAGCGGCCGCAAGGTCGCTTGAAATACGCGTTGCGTAACCGCAAGTCACCGAGCCGCGTAGGTCGCAGGATTCTTATTTGTGGTCTTGCTGAGGGCAATTAACAATTGCGAGCACGCGGCTACGTCGATGCTCGAAACCCGTGCTTACCTTGCCCCGCTGTACGAAAATTGCGGCTATTCGATCCGCCTGATCGTGAGCAATGGCTGACCATATGCCCCCGGGAGGCCGATCCATGAATGAGTTGAGACAATTCTGGAGCAATCTACGGTCGAGCTTTTGGTTTATGCCTTCCCTGATCGTCATGGGCAGTATTGTATTCGCGGCAGCGTTGATCGAAGCAGACGCCACCGGGAGCAACCAATGGCTGAGCCACTGGCCGCGCCTGTTTGGTGCCGGGGCGGAAGGCGCGCGCCAGATGTTGTCTACGCTTGCAGGTTCCATGATGTCCGTTATGGGTATTACGTTCTCCATGACCCTGCTGGCGCTGGCGTTGGTTTCGGGCCAATACACGTCGCGCATCCTGCGAAACTTTATGAGCAGCCGCGGTACGCAGGTCACGCTGGGAACTTTCGCCGGTATTTTCGTCTATTGCCTGATCGTGTTGCGTACCATTCGTGGGGGCGACGCGGATTTTGTGCCGAGCCTGTCGGTGTTTGTCGCGTTTCTTATGGCACTCGGCGGCGTAGGCGTCCTCATTTTCTTCATTCATCACATCGCCTCGTCGATCCAGGCTTCCAGCATCATCGCCTCGATTGCTCATGAAACAATCGCGGTCATTGATCGACTGTTTCCGGAAAAGCTGGATCAGGGGCCTGATGAAGATGAAGGACGGAACCAGGTGCTTGAGCCACAGGATGAGAGGACCTGGTACGCTGTGTCGGCAGCCGCGAGCGGCTACATACAGAGCGTGGATAATGACGCCCTGTTGTGCTTGGCCCGGGACAGCAAGACCATCGTGCGGATGGAAGGCGGCATCGGCGCGTTCGTTGTGCAGAACACCGCTTTGGCCTCGCTCGCCCTGACATTCCCGCCCGATCAAGAGATGATTGCTGCCTTGAATAGGGCTTACAACATCAGCCGGCGTCGCACGATTGAGCAGGACCCCGCTTTCGGTATCAGGCAAATCGTCGATATCGCCTTGAAGGCACTTTCTCCCGGTGTCAATGACACCTCGACGGCCGTGATGTGCGTTGACTATCTAACTGCGATTCTAACTCGGCTGACCGTTTGCCAATTCCCGCCACTGCACCGCTATGAAGGCGAAGCGCTACGTGTGATCACCATAGGCCTGACCTTTGAAGGTATGCTGGCCGAGGCGTTCGACCAGATTCGGTGCAGTGCTGACGGCAATGTCGCCATCATGGCGCGTATGCTCGGTGGCATCGATACCATCGCCAGTCTGACGGTCAGCCCGTGCCACCGACGAGCACTCGGTGAACAGGTGCAATGGATTGCCGAGCTGGCCGATCGCACCATCGAATCCACGCATGATCGCGCGCGGATCGAAAGGCGGGTGATGCAAGTACGCGAAGCGCTCGAAGCCGAACCTGCTTTTTGCCCAGGGGCAGAGGCATAGATTTGTGTAACGGATCCAGGAATTGGATACACCCTTGGTCTGGCTTGATCGCCATCACGCTCAGTTTTTCGAGGCCCCAACCCGGCGATTAAGTTGACCGGCTGAAGCAGCAGCATAAGGTCAAGTCGATCGAGCACTTGCAATACACCAACAAGCACGGCCTGGACATGCCTAAAGTCAGCGCGTGGCTATGGGGCAGTTTGATAGACACTTCAATGCTATGATTGGATTTTGCGGTAATTATCTAGAAGTCGCATATATTGTGTAAATGCAAAAGTAGAGTTCAGGGGAGTGAGTTCTGGCTACTACCGTGCGCAATCGTACAGACTGCGCGCCGAGAAACCCGCATCTTAGCCACATACGTTTTACATATATAGGCTCAGGCTCAAGTGGCAAGCCATTTACAAATCAACGACCGCGATTCTACGCCAGGCGCAGCCTTCTCCCGCGACAATGTGTTGCGGTTTCAAACTCCTTGTCGATCGAAAGCCTTGTGGCAGTTGGTCAACTCGGTAGTTCCTTATGTCTTGCTGTGGATTGCGATGGTTTACGCACTCGAAGTTTCCTATTGGCTTGTATTGCCGCTGGCGACATCTGGACTTTGACGGTGCAGGAGTA
>JBBKWL010000122.1:0-12530 GCA_037968975.1 Woeseiaceae bacterium
AAAGAAGCTGAACAGATGTTTCGAGATAACGCTATTCATTATCAGGAAGATCTACTCTCTATGCCGTCAATCGCATTCAATTACTACGCTCCAGTCTTTGCGGACTATGTCCTCTCGGATCATTCCAAGGGTGATTCAGATGGCGCGTCATGTTATTTGCATATGGTAGTTGAACTGTTAGAAGCAAATCGATCACTCGCGACCGCAACGACCGAGCGGACGCTGATAGACGCTGCGAAAAATGTTGCAATGCGACAGGTATTCTATGATGCAGATATTGATATTTATGGGGAATTTACTGAGCTGTACGACCAAATCATTAAACTTGCGGCTCGCGCCTAGCAGTATGCAGCGTTATTGCGTATCCAGATATGATCAAATTTGATTTAGAGCTCGACCTCAACCCAAAACAGTCGTATTTGGATGAGCTCGCTGCGGGTCTTAACGAACACTCGGAAGGATTTGTTGAGAAAGCGGGTTTTCAACCGATCGCTCTTTTTGCTCGTGACAAGTCAGGCTGCATGCAGGGCGGAATATATGGCCGAATCAACTGGAGCTGGCTGAGCGTCTCGCTGCTTTGGGTTGGCCCCGACAATCGTGGCAGCGGCCTGGGATCTGCTTTATTGGCGCGGCTCGAAACTGAAGCGGCGGCTTTGGGGTGCACAAAGTCGCACGTTGATACTTTCAGTTTTCAGGCACAGGCATTTTATGTTGCGAACGGCTACGAAAAATTTGCTGAGCTTCCCGACTACCCGGATAGGCATAGTCGTATCTACCTGAAGAAGTCGCTATCGGTTGCGCCAAACTAGCACGGCTGACGAATTTCTTAGTGTCGGGCTAACGCTCTGCATTCAACCACAAGGTTGCATGATTCTTCAGGATGCTATGCTGGTGCGGCGCGCACGAGAATGTGCGACAAACATAACTTTCAGAGCAATGGAGATGGAGATGTCAGGGACCAACCTATCCACACACCCACTGCATTTGGGGCTAGGCGCGACCGCCGAGGTCGAACCGCTTTTTACGGGTGACATGTCGTGGTACGAGAGCTATTCAAAGCGGCACCACGACGATGGGCGCGAAGGTCGACTGGTTAACATGCACTCCTTCCTGGACACTAAACTCGCGCCAGGGGAATACGCAGTGAACGAGCCTGGTACGTGGCACACCGCGGACGTCGATAGCGAGGCGACGGTGATTTTCATCACGGCAGGATTAGGAACTGAACGTCGGCAACGAAACGGGAGAAAATAATGTTCGAAAATCCATCATTGATGACTCGTATAGTGATCGGCAAGGGCATCGGTTTTCTGGTTGGTCTCGCCGGATTTATTTTTCTACCGCACTTTCTGCCCGACGCGGGCATGCTGCTGCGTTGGGGAATTCTGTTGTGGTACACGACATTCGGGGCGATTATCGGCGTGTTCGGAGTCTTCACCTTTCACCCACTGCTTAAGCTCCCGTTGCCCTGGTGGTTTCTCTCTACGTACCTGGGCGCATGGCTGAATTTCGTTCTGGTTTTCTTCGCCCATGAACCCATGAGTGCCATGATGGTCAGTGTATTCGGTACCGACGGCGCGCTGAGTTCACCGTTCTGGTTCGCAGCGGAGGGCGCGATCGTGGGATTCGTTATCGGCTACTTCGCCACTCGATACGGTGGCGAAGGCGAAGCGACTGTCGGCAAGTAATCTTCCGGAACTAGAGTGTATTCACCTGGAAAATAATCAGCTTGTCGCTCGACGTCATGACCAGCCGATTGGCACCTGCTTCTTCCAGTGACAAGGGCGGGCTGTTCAAGCTGCCTTCCAATGGCACATTTACCTGCTTGGTAATGGTGAATGTATTTTCACTACAGACGGTAAGGACGCTGTCCCCCGACTGATCAACATAGAAAATGTCGTTCGAATTTTCGCTGGGCTCGACCAGGCGCGTGCCGAAATTGCTGGACGCGTCACAATTGCCGAGAACACCGAGATTCGTTGAGTTGGCGACAACCCCGGCACGGTCATAGAGCTTGCCGTCCGCCAGCTTCAGACTGCCGGCGCGCAGAGTGGAGCTATCTTCGTCGGTCAATGACACACCGCCGGCATCGATCGTCAGAAATCCAAGCACGTCGCCAGCCGCTCCGGATTTTTGCGTGAATGCGGAAGTACCGTCCTGATCAATCAGTACGTCTCGAACCGGCCCGTAGAACGCCACCGTCTCGCGCAGTCGGGTGCCGCTCTCGTACACTGCGATCTCTTGTCGGGCTGCAACCAGCAGTGTGCTGGCGCTGGTAGGCGAAACCGCAACGTCGATCGCGAATACCGGCTTGCGATTAAATCTGTTCAACTCCAGTACCACTGGCGGCGCTGCAGCTGCAGCCTGCAGGTCGATAACTGCATATTTCGTGGCTTCGCGTAATGCCACGTACAGTGTATTGCCGTCTGCCGTCATCGACAGGTTGCTCGGCTCCGAGCCTGCGAAAATTGTGTCTAGAATGATGCCGGTCGTCGCGTCAATGATCGCAACCGAATTGCCATTGACGCCGGCGAAGCTTGGTAACGTCGCATAGATGACATTCCTGGACGAGTCGAAGATCGCATCGTTAAACGCGCAGTTGATCTGGGCCACGAAGCCCGGCGTGGATTGTCCACTCAGGTCCGTTGTCTCGCATGGGCTGAGGTTTATGTTCGGACGGAGCGCGGCTTTGTCGATGATGCTGATCTGAGTGTCCGACGCTATCAGTATGTTTGCGCCAGCGTCCAGTAGACGAACAAACGTCCCTGCCGTCGTGATGGTATGTGCACTTCGCAGGACCATGGTGTCTTCGTAGTACGATTCCAGCAGTGAGTCGGTGGCATTAAAGAAGTAGACGACCCCCTGAGCCTTATCGATGGTAATACCATCCTGATTGGTGGCTGCCCGGACCTGGTCCAGCTTGATCTGCCCTTCGATTGATGGCGTCTCGGGGCTGGTTACCCGACCCGTCGTAGAGAACAGGTTGTTGTTACCCAGTACGACATCGTTGGCCGGCAGGATATCGAACTCTCGTAACGATGTGGTCAGGGAGAGACCCGTTGCATCGACAGCAACTACGGACCCGGGAAATTCTGCGTCCACATGGTTGTGGCCGACGATCGTGTCGGCGGCTGAAAATTCGAACAAGGTCGGAGCAGTTACGTCGTTAATGATACGGGGCAGCGCGAGACCGTTGACGTAGGCGACCAACTCGTTGTTATTGTCCATGGCAACAACGACGGTGTCCGGATCGCCGGGTGCAACCCGAATGCGGGCCGCGAATCGATTCGGGAAGCCGGCGGACACGCCCAGTCCAACTCGTCCTCCGGCGACCAACGTTGCGGTATCAACGGGCTGAATCTCTTGCGCGTCCGCAAAACCTAACCACAGAGTACTGTCGTCATCGGAGACTGCGATTTGATTCGGCCGGTCCGACAAATTCACTTGATTAATCTGTGCCAGGGTCGCTGCATTAACCGTCGTCAGTCCTGCATCATTAACAATATAGAAGGTGGCCGCATCCGGGCTCACAACGATATCGTTTACATCAAATGCCGCGCTGGTCGGCGTAACCACCGGAGGCTCTTCGTCGGGAAGCTCACCGGCGATTCTGCCAACGAACGAGAAAAACTCGGTTTGAAAGAAGTCGTACCAGTTGCCGGAGCCACCGGGGATAGTGGCAACCGGGTCATAACTGCCGTCGCCCTCAGCGTCGACCGTGACTTCAACAGAACCGCCGGCCGCGCCGGTGGCGCGCGCCGAGGACGCATTGCCACCGTTGCATTGAAACTCACCGCTGTCCGGGAGACTGGCCAACATGCCGTCGAGCGCGCTATTCGTCGAGCAGGAAAATGCGCCACCCACCGCGCTGCTTTCTATGCCGATAGATGAAGACGTGGTCAGAACATCGAGCGAAGAGATGTTTCTGGAAATTGAAACATTCCGGAAGTTGTTCGTCGTGATACCAGCCGGCGTTTCTTCCCGAATGAATACTGAATTGCCAAATCGTGTGGTCGCAACCAGTATTTGCGAGGTTGAATTGCCGATAAATTCTGCTTCCAGTAATCCGTTAAACGAAACGGACCGATTTCCCCGGCTAACCATGAACACCGAAAAGTCATACTGAAACTTGGCTCTGGATGAAGCGTTTGCCCGTGCAAAGAAGTTACGGATCAACACTTCGACTGTGCCGTTGTTTAAATAGCCCGTATCCCCGAACAGGCAATTGTCTACCTGGAAAACAGCGGTATCGGCGGCACTGGGCGTGCCGCTGGCGTCAAGGTCCATCAGCGTGACGGTCACCGAACCGGAATCGCAGGGCAGGGTTGTCATCAATTCGCCGGTTTCGGCCAGTCGAACCAGAATATCGACGCCAAACGTACTCAGATGCAGGATGGATTCCGTGGCTCGCGAATGAATCGCGATCACTTCATTCGCATTCGCCGCGGTGATCTGTACAGAAACAGTCGGGTTTGGCGGGCCATCCAATTCAAAAAATAACACATTGTCCCCGCCACAGCCGACGAGCAACGCGACGACCAGCGCTGTACCGAGATTTCTACGAAACGACCTGTTGTTCTTATTATTGTTCACGGGGTCTTATATTGGGTCTAATACAGACATTACAGAATACCGACTCCGTGCCTGCTTGGGAACTCGTCGCGACATAAGACAACAATGAGACCGAGGGCCATGCGACCCTCTGTGCTTGAAATATGACAAACCCAGTGGTCTTAAGTCACTCACCGCTAACCCACGTAGCGGTAGTATTCGATTCCAAGGTCGCTGAAATGACGCTCTTCTGCGTTGCCGACGTGATCAACGATAAACTCGTTTTTCGGCACATAGCTGAGGTCAGCAGGAATGCTGCCTGCGTGCAGTGATTTATATTGCTCATAGCTGAGATCAACCGCTCGATCCATGACTCGGCTGAAGCCGATGGCGCGAGTTGCGTCGCGCCAGCCGTCCGCAATATAAAAAGGAATGACTTCGGCCGCGTCACCACTGCCATAGCCCAGGGTCAGCACTTCTTCGCCGGCCTGCAGCCGATCTTCATCGAGCGCCTGTTCGAAACCGGCCGCCAGCCATGCCGGCAATGCGGCGGTGTAGAGGTTGCCCAGATCGAGCATCGCATCACTGCCAAGCGCAAGTTTGTCGAGCACTTCTACCCGGTAATGCCGGGACGCACGAAATACCCGCAGCGCCGCCATCGTCAGTGGGTAGATTTCATACTGCAGGCGTTCGGGTGAAGCGAGAGTCGATACCTTGGGCTGACTCATCATTTCGGTTCGCAGTCGTTCCGCATCAATGCCGGCTTCATAACAGTACGACGCGAGTTCGGCGCGATCTGCGGCGCTGCCCTGGCTCAAGGCAAACAAGTACGCGACCGACCAACCGGTTTCCGGCATACGCCGATACGGGCGGTGCATGAACACGGTTTGCAGCGAACGCAGATAGGCGATTGGATTCAGTTCACGCTTTCGATACATGTCGTTGAGTGCTTGCAGGGTTTCGTCGATATAACAGGTGGTCGAGTACTTGCCGTTAAAAACCGGAAAGTCCTTGACCTGATTCGTCTCCGAACGTCCCTGATCGCAAAAGCGCAACATCGGCTTGCGAAAATCCATCACGCGGTAGTCCGATGCGGACCCGGACCCGGGCAGGTCAACAATTGCGAGCGTTGGATCCTCTTCCAGCAACATCGCCACAGCGCCGGCACCTTGTGTCGGCTCGCCGCTACTGCCGCGCGCGTATTCTGCGATATCCGCACACACAACGATCGCTTGTCCGCCGGCACCGTCGAGCGCCAACTGTCGGATCGCGCCTTTCATGCCGTAAACGCCGCCGAGGCAGGCGTGCTTGAACTCAGGAACTTCGCAGCTTCTCGCGATTGGCGGCTTGCCAAGCGCTTCCAGCGCCTGGTCGACCATGCCCTTTACGATGATCGCACCGGCCGAATTATCCGTACTGGACTCGGTGCCGAGACCCAGAAACTTGATGCGCGTCGGGTCAACGTCGTACTGGTCAATGAGCCTGAGGACCGCAGTAGCCGCCATCGTGTAGACGCTGTGTTCGGGCCCACGAACCCTGAAACTGCGCCCGACGACCTCCCGAACCTTGGGCCACTGGTCGCCGGTCCACTCGCACCAGTCCTCCAGCCAGACGCGATACGGCGGCACATAAGCGGCTAAACCACTTATTCCTATGCGTTTTGTCTGGGGAGATGTGTTCATTTTGTTGGTTTTTTTCCTAGCCCGCCGATTTTAGTAGGCCAGGCCGTCCGTCACAACTGTCTATTCGACTGTGATCGTAATCGTTTGCGACGAAACCGGCGGCTCATGCGGGATATGCAGGTGATCGCCAAGCAGCAACAGGAGCGTATGTTCGCCTGGATCAAGGGTCAGCTGCGTCGATTTGCTGCCGTCGCCAAAGTGAATATGATTCGCGTCCGCGGGAATCGGCTGGTTCAAAGCAGGGAATCCGGTATCCACGAGGAGATGATGATGGCCAGAATGCGCGTCATTGACTCCGGCGGGTACGATAACCATGCCCTCAATGCCAAATTCGACTGTGACCGGGCTCGATACCGTGTCGCCGTCCGCCGGCGTTATGAAAAACACGCTGGCGCCCGGTACGGATGCCGTTTTTGGCAGGCCAGGTGCCGGATCGGCAGCTGCGGCTTTTGGCGCAGGCGCTTTGCTGACCGTCTCTGCCGGGGCTGGTGCCTCTGCTTCAGGCTGTCCGCACGCGGAAACCAATACGAGGGATGCTACCGAAAGTACAAGGGCTAGTTTATTGAAGGCCATGTGCGGCTCCTTATAGGTAAGTACCTAGATCGAGAATGCTGCCAACGCAAATGTCAGCAGCAGTATGGTGGAAAAACCGATGATATACGCGCTCATCAGAACAATAAATTTGAGGAAAGTGATGAATCGGCTCTGACCGTACACCCGCCGCATCGCGACGAACAGATAAACCGGTATGTAAATCGAGCTTGCGACCACGGTGAGCGTTGCCAGCAATTCGTAGACGCCAAGTACTGTCATCAGTCGGACAAACGCGATTTGCAGTGTCAGCAGCAGAAACAGGAAGGCGTGAAAATGTACGAAAAACAGGAGGTGCTCGACGTAATAACGGCGCGACAGCGGATACAGCGCTGTTAGTACCAGGGCCATCAACGGCAGCAGCACGATCAGGGCCGCTGGCACATTGCCGATTACTTTTTCGGATAGCGACTTGCCTTTGTCGGCAATGATCTGCTCGCAGACCTGCCGCACTCTCTCGGGAGTGAATCGCCGCATAAGGAAGTCTGGCATTCCCTCTGTGTCGTCCATATCCACTTCGCAGTCGTCCTCGACTTCCTCGTCACCGTTGTCATTGAATACGACGAAAACGCCATCTTCGACTTCTTCCTGCGCTGCCGCTATTTCTTCCTGCTCGTCAGGAATCTCAAACAACAGCCCTAGCTCCTCGCGCGGATTGAAGAACGCGACGACGAAGAAAATCAGACTTAGCACAAGATACATGCGAAATGGCGGCATGAATCGAGCTCGACGTCCCTGCAGATAATCGTGGGTGAGCTGACCCGGACGAATGATCAGAGGAACAACAGTTTGCCAAAGCCTGGAATCCAGTTCGAAAAGATCACCAAATGCTTCCGAGATGAGCTCCCAGAGTTTTATCAGACGACTACGGGAACGCTGCCCGCAATTGCCGCAGTACTGGCCGCGCAGATGTGTCCCGCAATTCAGGCAGTCTGGTGATTCATCTCGGGGTACATCGTGGGTGTCATCGACGCGCAAAAGACGATCGGTGAACTCGGCCTTTGCATCGAACTGGTTCGCGATTTTGGTTTCAAACTGGGCAGTAAAGGAATCCAGGAAATCACCGACCGCAGCGTCAGACGCAAGTACGTGCTGGCAAACCCGCCCAATTTGCGAGGGATCATCTGACGCGATCGGAAACACATTGCATTCGGCGATCTCCTTCGCCTGCAACGATTCTCGGACATGCTCTTCCAGCCAAAGGTCGCAATCGGTCGCGACATCGCGATCTACGAAGAGCCTTACTTCATAGATGGGTCCCGATCGTTCCGGCATGCACTACTGCTCTGTTTTCTTCTTTCGAGCAGGACTTTTCCTGCTATTTTTTTTCTTCTTTGCAGCTTTGGTATCAGCCACAGGTTTGGAATCGGCGCGAACCAACTCGTCGGGCGCGAAATCGTCGACTGCCAGCAGGTCCTTGACCTTCTGGTGATAACTTTCCAGCTCGGATGCTTCCGACGCGGTAATAACGCTGGCACGCTTGGCTTCAGGAATCTGGTCGCCCAGGTACTCGGAACTGATCAGACCTTCCTTGAATGCCTGTCGTAATCGTTTCTCGAGAGGCGCAACAGCCTCGGACAGCACCAGCGCTTCCTGCAAGAGGCCCACCGGGTTGCCCGGCTCTATGGTCGTATACGCCTGCTGGCTTAACCGCTCTCTTGCTTCGCCGGGCGTGGTCATCAATTCCACCACTTTCTGTGCCAATTCGTCCGACGGTGCAGAGTAGGTTCGGCCACGCGGAAAAATAAATACGCGAAGTGCCGTCGCAACCCAGCGATTCGGCAGGTTTTGCAAAAATGCGTGCAAAGACTCCTGAGCCTGGTACATCAGGGTGCGAATCGACCATTCGACCAACGGTAAATCGGTTGCACGGCGCCCCTGGTTCTCAAAGTGCTTCAGCACCGTGGAGGCCAGGTACATGGAGCTCAGCACGTCACCCAGTCGTGCCGACAGCAACTCACGTTTTTTCAGCTCGCCGCCCAATGTGAGCATTGCAAAGTCGGAAGCAAGCGCAAACGCTGCACTGTAGCGATTGATATTCTGGTAGTAGCGGCGCGTCGGAGTATTGAGCGGCACCCGGCTGAACTTGGCGTGTGTCAAAGCAAGAAAGAGCGAGCGTGCCAGGTTGCTGATCGCATAACCGATATGTCCGAACAAGGCATTGTCGAACTCGATCAATCCCTCTTCCAGATCCTCATCGCCCGCTGCGCGCAGCTCGCGCAATACGAATGGATGGCAGCGAATCGCTCCCTGACCATAAATAATCAGGCTGCGGGTCAATATATTGGCACCCTCGACCGTGATCGCGATCGGCGTCGCCATATAGCTGCGACCAATGTAATTCTTCGGCCCCATCATGATCGCCTTGCCACCATGAATATCCATGGTGTCGTTAGAGACCTTGCGACCGAGCTCGGTGCAATGGTATTTAAGAATTGCAGACGGCACCGCAGGCTTTTCGCCCTGATCGATAGCGCCGGCGGTTACCGACACCGCGGAATTCATGATGTAGGTATACCCGGCGATGCGCGTCAATGCCTCGCCAACACCCTCGAAGTTTGCGATGGACGTATTGAATTGTTTACGAATAACCGTATACGCGCCGGACGCGTAGGATGAGGCTTGTCCGCCGCCGGTAGCCGTCGACGGGAGGGTGATCGCACGACCGACTGACAGCAATTCAACCAGCATCTTCCAGCCCTTGCCGGCCATTTCCTGGCCGCCAATGATGTAGTCGAGAGGTACGAATACGTCTTCGCCAGACGTTGGGCCATTCTGAAACGCGATCGACATCGGATAATGTCGACGACCAACAGTCACGCCGGGCATATCGGTTGGAATGAGAGCGGCGGTGATGCCGTACTCATTCTTGTCACCGATCAGGTGGTCCGGGTCGTACAGTTTGAACGCAAGTCCGAGCACCGTGGCGACCGGCGCAAGCGTGATGTAGCGCTTGTTCCAGTTGAGGCGAATACCAATAATTTCTTCGCCTTCCCATTGTCCTTTGCAAACGATACCGTTGTCGATCAGTGCAGCGGCGTCAGAACCGGCTTCCGACGACGTCAATGCGAAACAAGGAATCTCGGTTCCAGCGGCCAGTCCGGGCAGGTAACGCTGCTTCTGCTCGTCGCTGCCGTAGTGCAACAACAGCTCGGCCGGGCCCAGCGAATTCGGAACGCCAACGGTTGACGAAGCCGTCGGACTGCGGCTCGCAAGCTTTGTAATTACCATCGCGTTCGCGTACGCGGAAAACTCCAGTCCACCGTACTGCTTCGGAATGATCATTGCGAAGAAGCGATGTTCGATTATGTGGTCCCAGACTTCTTTGGGCATGTCCACGAGGTTGTGGCAAACCTCCCAGTCGTCGAGCATGGCGCAGAGTTTTTCGCAGGGGCCATCCATGAAGGCCTGCTCTTCCTCGGACAACACGGGCGCCGGGAAAGACATGAGTCGATCCCAATCCGGCATGCCGGAGAATAGTTCGCCGTCCCACCATACGTTGCCGGCCTCGAGAGCCTCGCGTTCGGTGTCGGACATCGACGGCAACATCTTGCGGTAAATTGCCAGCAGGGGTCTGGTGATTTTCTCGCGCCGCAGGTCGACAATATTGGGAACGATCAAAACTGCCAACGCCGCCCACAGCAATAGCATCCATAACCAGTAACCGTTGCCGGCAAAGGTGTAAAAGCTATAGGCGAAAACGGCGACTCCGGCCGCAACGGTCGATGTGCGTAGATCGATGCGCTGATACGCAAGAAAGATGCCGCCGCCGAAAATGAGCAGGAACCAAAACAGACTGACAATAAAACTGGACAAGCTACTACCTCCGCCTAAAACCTAGCACTGGTTAACTTCAAAGTAATGATTCGATGGCCGCACGCTCTTCACGCAATTCTGTTTCAGTCGCATCCATGCGCTCGCGACTGAAATCACTGACGGCCAGGTCCTGAACGATCTTGTACTTGCCGCCACTGCAGCGAACCGGATAAGAATAGATAATACCGGGTTCGATGCCGTAACTGCCGTCTGCCTGAATCGCCATGCTCACCCAATTATCACCTGCCGTGCCGAGCGCCCAGTCACGCATGTGGTCAATCGCCGCCGATGCGGCCGATGCTGCGGACGATGCCCCCCGGGCAGCGATAATTGCGGCGCCGCGTTGTTGTACGACCGGAATGAATTCGTCAACCAGCCATTGCTGATCGACCAGTTCGGTCGCAGCTTTTCCGGCGACCGTGGCGTGATTGATATCCGGATATTGTGTTGCTGAATGGTTGCCCCAGATGGTCATACGTTGAATGTCATTCACATGCTTGCCGGTTTTCTGCGCGAGCTGCGCTGCCGCGCGGTTGTGGTCAAGTCGCGTCATGGCAGTAAAGTTGCCTGCATCGATATCCGGCGCATTGCTGCTTGCGATCAGCGCATTGGTATTTGCCGGGTTGCCCACGACCAGTACCCGAATATCGCGACTTGCGTGGTCGTTGATCGCTTTTCCTTGCACCGAGAATATTTGCGCATTGGCCTCGAGCAGGTCTTTGCGCTCCATACCGGGCCCGCGTGGCCGTGCGCCAACCAGCAGTGCGTAGTCGCTGTCCTTGAAAGCAATGTCAGGATCGTCAGTTGCTACGACGCCCGCCAGTGTCGGAAATGCACAATCGTCGAGCTCCATCACAACTCCCTGCAATGCAGGCAGCGCGGGCGGAATTTCCAGTAGTTGCAAAATGACCGGCTGGTCAGCGCCGAGCATTTGTCCGGAAGCGATCCGGAAGGCGAGTTGGTAACCAATCTGGCCAGCGGCGCCGGTGATGGTGACGCGAAGAGGTGACTTCATTGTGTAGGTTCCTGAAATGCGGTTCTTGTTAAAAGGGTTCTAGTTAATAGAAGGGGGCCGCGATTCTAGCATTTTCAGGGCAATTTGAAGTCTGGAAATGTCTCCTCGAGATTTTCACGCTCACGTAAAGCGGCATCCTTGGCTCCCGCCGCTTCCAGCTTTGTAATACATTCCCACCAGCTTTTTGGCTCCGAGCGGGCCTCCTCGGCACATTCATTAGCCTGCATATCTGCAGCATCCGCGCGCGATGCAGCATAGCCGACAGTCACCTCTTCGACTTCCGCTTCCGCAGCAAGTTCTGCAGATTGTTGCAACCGGCCTGCCGGAGGAGGTTCATTGGCAGCTTTGGCTGTAGTACTGCGGGCCGGCGACACTTTCTCAGAGGCAATCGCGTCGGCGAGCTTGAGTTGCGTGTTCGCGTCCTGGTCCAACGCCTCCTCCCGTTTGTAGTTTTTCGGCTCTGGCTCCGGCGCGGGTGCGAGCGCTGCCGCTGGAGCAGCAACTTCCGCGGCATCTGTTTCCGGCACAGCTTCTGGCAAGGCTTCCGTCAAGACCTGATCAGGTGTAGGTACACGGGTTATCTCGAGAGTGATTGCCAGACACAAGGCGACTGTAGCCGCCCAGGCCAGCGGGCGACCCCACTTTATCCAGCGCGCGTAGCGTGGACGCTGTGCGGTCGCTTGGGCCAAACGCAAGACGTTCTTATCAAGATGCGCAGGCGTACGCTCATTCGCCAGTTCCTGGTAGGCGGCTGAGACGTTCTCGTCGTTGTGTCGGTCGTTGCTCATGATGTCTCCGCCGGCTCCTCGATTGCGGCACGCAATTTGTTCATCGCATAGCGCAACCGACTCTTGCTGGTTTCGCGGTTACTGCCC
>JBBKWL010000123.1:0-42709 GCA_037968975.1 Woeseiaceae bacterium
GGTTCACTAAGAACCTTTTTTATCCTGACCTTCATGATGCTTAAGGCAGGCGGCATCGTCTGGATCTTCATGCACATGGGATGGGAAAGAACGGCACTGAAACTCGCCATTCTCGGCCCACCAGTCGCGATTCTCGTGCTGATCTGGCTGATGTCGCTAGAAGGACTCTACGTCGAGGAAACGCGCCTCGAAAACTTCGGCGAAAGCACCTTCGTCCCGACGGAAGTACACCACGGCGCAGCCAAGGACGAAGAAGCAGGTCACTGATCGCCAACGGGATACTTGTCGACCGAGGTAAAGCGCAGCGCAGCGAGCCATGAGGGAGATAAGTATCGAGTCAGCGATCAGAGGCCGGCCGGTTTTCTGCTAGAGTATTGGTATGGGCAGAGCAATCATTGCAGTACTCGATTCTTTTGGTGTTGGTGCTACCGCTGATGCGGTTAAGTTTGGTGACGTGGGCGCCGATACTTTTGGACATATCGCTCAATATCGGGCGGAGTCGGACGCTGGCCCATTAAAGTTACCCAATCTCGCGAAACTGGGCCTGTTTCATGCTGGCCGGGACAGTACCGGGTCGTTCGCAGCCGGCGCCGACGAGAAGGTCGAGATCATTGGCGCCTACGGATTTGCTGAAGAATTATCGAGCGGCAAGGATACGCCGAGCGGCCACTGGGAAATAGCGGGAGTGCCGGTGTTATTCGACTGGGGTTACTTCACGGCGAAAGAGAACACTTTTCCGCCGGAGCTTCTCGAAAAATTAATCGAACGTGGGAAGCTTCCGGGGGTTCTCGGCAACTGTCATTCGTCGGGTACGGTGATTATTGCCGAACTCGGTGAAGAGCACGTTCGAACAGGCAAGCCCATTGTCTATACATCAGCCGACAGTGTTTTTCAGATCGCCTGCCACGAAGAAGCCTTCGGTCTGGAGCGACTCTACGATTTATGTGACATCGCACGTGAGCTGGTTGATGAATACAACATTGGACGCATCATTGCCCGGCCGTTTGTTGGCGCTGACGCAGCGTCCTACGTACGCACCGGTAATCGACGCGACCTGACTACGCCGCCGCACGCCGATACGTTGCTTGACAAGCTCGTGGCCGACGGCGGCGAGGTGACCAGCGTCGGCAAGATCTCGGATATTTATGCGCACCAGGGCATCACGAAAAAGATCAAGGCAAACGGCAATGCCGCGCTATTCGACGCGACTCTCGAGGCACTGCGTGAAGCCGGTGATCGTTCAATTGTGTTCACGAATTTTGTCGACTTTGACATGCTCTATGGCCACCGTCGCGACGTGCCAGGGTATGCGGCCGCCCTCGAGTATTTCGATCAGCGTTTGCCGGAGCTGCTGGACGTGATGGCAGATGACGATGTACTGATGATCTGCGCGGACCATGGTTGCGATCCGACCTGGCCCGGTTCGGACCACACGCGCGAACACATCCCGGTACTCGCGTACGGTGCGAAGGTCGCAGTCGGGCCATTGGGCAAACGCGAATCGTTCGCCGACATCGGCCAGTCGCTGGCCGCTTTCTTCGGGCTCGCACCGATGGATTACGGGACCAGCTTCCTGAACGACTAAGCGGCGGCTCTTGAAGCCTTAACGGCTACGGCAACGCGCCACGCCAGCCAGGCGCTGGCGAGTATCGCGACCAGCGAGACAGCCGTGAACCAATGCGGATGGGGGATCAGGATCAGGTTTGCGGTCGTTGCGGCAAACATGAAACCGCCCACGACTGTCGGATAAATCCACGCCTTCGCCGTGCCAATGCGATCAGCCACTACCGCGCCGACAAAAGTTGCCACGACCCAGCCGGCAATCACCATGAGAAAAGCTCCAAGCGGCAGTGTCGCGATATACGCACGCAAGTCTTCAGTGTCACCCGGATCCAGGTTATCTGGCATCGGGTACCACATGTGGCTCAGTTCTTCTGCGAGAAATACGATCGATCCTGCGATCACGACGCCTGCAATACCGGCCAAAATATCTCGAAACATTTCGTATCTCCAGCTAGTCGCGATTTCTTGCAGCGAGCGCTGCCTGAATTCTGGTGGCAAGCTCGCGGGCTTCTTTCGCGATCGTAGTCGTGTCCAGGGTCAGCATTTTACGCTCTTCCATGAGAATTACGCCGTCGACGATGACGGTTTCCACATCTTGCTCATCGGTGACATATACCAGGTGCGAAACCACATCGAAAGTCGGTATATGATGCACGTCGTCAAAGCCGACCTGGATTAGATCAGCACGTTTGCCAACCTCCAGTGACCCGATTTTGTCACCCATGCCGATAGCGGCTGCGCCGCCGCTGGTTGCCATAGTCAGCACGGTTTGCGCCGGCAACACTTCCGGGTTCATCTGCTCGACTTTTTGTAGAAACGCGGCAAGCCGCATCTCTTCCCACAAATCGAGGTCATTGTTACTTGCGGCACCGTCCGTGCCGATCCCGATGCGCACACCCGCTTTTAGCATGTCGGTAACCGGCGATATGCCAGAAGCGATTTTCATATTCGAAGTCGGGTTATGAATCACGCCCACTTTGCGTTCAGCAAGAATGGGTATTTCCGCCGGCGTCGGCCAGACAACGTGCGCCGCAATAGTCGGTCCATCGAAAAAACCGATCGACTCGTACATCTCAATGCTCGTCATACCAAAAGTATCCTTCGAGTATTGTAATTCGTACGGTGATTCCGACATGTGAATGCTGATAGGTACGCCGAGCTCGATAGCCGCTTCGCGCGTCGCCCGCAGCTGTTCTGCACTCAATGTGTAGTTGGCGTGTGGTCCAAAAATTGGCGTGATGCGACTGTTCTTGCCTTTCCAGCGCCGGATAAACTCGCTGCCTTTGCGAATCGAGTCCATGGCGCTCTCGGCGTCCGGGCTGCGCTGATCAATTACCGTTGCAGATACCATGGCACGCATACCGCAGCGATCGACAACTTCGGCCACAACATCGCCGTAATAGTACATATCGACAAAAGTCGTTGTGCCGCCGCGAATCATTTCCCAGCAGGCGAGTTCAGTTCCTATGCGCACAAATTCGGCATCGACGAACTCGACTTCGGCGGGGAAAATATAATTATTCAGCCAGTCCATCAGGGTAAGATCGTCAGCGACGCCCCGCAACAGCGTCATAGCGGCGTGCGAGTGGCCGTTCACGAGTCCCGGGAGCACAACACGGTCGGCGCCGGCAATGGTCTTGCGGGCATTATAGTTGGCGGTGATGCCTTCGCGCTTGCCAATGGCAATAATGACACCATCGGTTATAGCAATTGCGCCGTCTTCGATGATCGTGTCATCGGCATCCATCGTAACAATGGTTTGCCCGATTACGACCAGATCGATTTGCTCGCCGCCGTTGCAGCCGGCGACTGCGAGCAGAATTAAACCGCCAGACAATCTTCTAATCGTTTTCAGCATGCCGTATTCTGACACAAATAAGACGGAGAACAGGTCATGCGAATCCCGCAGTCTCGACACGCAGCTACAATTGGTCTATTGCTTGCCAGTACTTTGTTGCTGCCAGCTTGCACGCCATCCGACACGCCAAGCGTCCATGAGGACCTGACACCCGTCAAGGTCAAGGTGGTCGTAGCGGCCATGTTTGAGCGCGGCGAGTCGCGGGGTGACGAGCCCGGTGAGTTGCAGCTGTGGGTGGAGCGCCTGGGACTCGATATTGAACACGAGTTTGTCATGGGTCAGGACGTGCTCTACATGAACAATGACGGCGTCATGGCGATCCTGCTCGGTGGCGGTATTCCGAACGCGACTGCCTCTATCATGGCGCTCGGGGTCGATGAGCGATTCGATCTGACGCAGAGCTACTGGCTGATTGCGGGTATCGCCGGGGCTGATCCTGCCGACTTGTCACTGGGTTCCGCCGCCTGGGCAAATCACGTGGTTGATGGCGATCTGCTGTACGAAATCGATGGACGCGAAATTCCTGACGACTGGGCTTACGGCATGATTCCGCTGGGCGGTGACGGTCCCACGACCAACCCGGATGACCTTCTGGCTGGCTGGACAGTTGATACGATCGCCTACACGCTGAACCCGCAGCTGGTCAACTGGGCCTATTCAATCACACGCGATATCGAGATCGATGATGCGCCAGGGATCGCAGCCTACCGCGAACACTACGATACTTACCCGGAGGCGCAGCGGCCGCCGTTTGTCAGCATCGGTGACACGATGAGCTCCAGTACCTATTGGCATGGGAAATTTATGAACCAATGGGCCAATGACTGGATACGACTGTATCGTGGCACTGACGCCAACTTTATGACGTCCAATATGGAGGATAGCGGCACGCTGACAGCCCTGACGCGGCTTTCGCGCGATGGTCGCGTCGACATGGATCGTGTCCTGGTTCTACGCACTGCCAGTAATTTCACGATGCCGCCAGATGATCAAACGGCGGCATGGAGTCACACCCAGCCGTATCCGGATGGCGGCAGACCGGCGATCGAATCGGCGTTTCTGATTGGCAATACGGTCGTACAGGCCCTGGTCGCGGGCTGGGATCAATACCGGAATAGCGTTCCGCAAGCCACAGCGGAATGAGCGCGCTCAATCAGTACTTCAAGCTCGATGAGCACGGTACCAGTGTCCGCATAGAGTCGATGTCGGGCCTGACTACGTTTCTCGCGATGGCCTATATCACCGTTGTGAATCCTTCAATTTTGTCAGACGCCGGCATGGACTTCGGTGCTGTATTCGTCGCGACCTGCATTGCAGCCGCTTTCGGCACAATCGTCATGGGCCTGTATGCGAATTATCCGATCGCCCAGGCACCGGGCATGGCGCAGAACGCGTTCTTTACCTTTGGCGTCGTCCTGGGAATGGGGCATCACTGGCAGACTGCGCTCGGTGCCGTTTTCATCTCGGGCGTGATTTTTGTTGCGCTCAGTGTGTCGCCAGTACGCGAATGGCTCATCAATGCGATCCCGCGAAATCTGAAGCTGGGCATGGCGGCGGGTATCGGCTTGTTTCTTGGCTTCATCGCGCTCAAGAATGCGGGCATCGTTGTAGATCACCCGGCGACACTCGTCGGACTGGGGGAACTGGTCAGGTTTGAACCCATGGTGTGCATCGCCGCGTTCGTCGTTATTGCGGCACTTTCGGCGCGCAAAGTTCGTGGCGCAGTCATTATCGGCATCCTAGGGGCAGCGCTGGTCGGCTGGATTTCCGGCAATGTCGAGTTCAACGGTTTTGTCGCGATGCCGCCATCGCCAGCGCCGGTCTTTATGCAGCTCGACATCGCTGCCGCGATGCAGTGGTCCATGGTGACCGTGATTCTGTCGATGCTGATCGTCGATGTATTTGACACCGCCGGCACGCTGGTCGGTGTTGCAACACGCGCCAAATTGATTGGCGAGGACGGCAAGCTGCCACGTCTCAAGCGCGCCTTGCTGTCCGACTCGACCGCCACAGTGGTAGGAGCCGTTGCCGGAACGTCTTCAACGACCAGTTATATTGAAAGTGCTGCGGGTGTAGAAGCGGGCGGTCGTACCGGCCTCACCGCGGTCGTCTGCGGGTTGCTGTTTCTCGGTTGCTTGTTTTTTGCACCGCTCGCGCAAAGCGTTCCGGCCTATGCAACAGCGGCTGCACTGTTATTCGTAGCCTGCATCATGGCCCGCAGTCTTGCTGACATCGACTGGAACGATATTACCGAGAGTGCACCGGCAGTCGTCACGGCGGTCGCAATGCCTTTGTCCTTCTCGATCGCAGACGGCATTGGCCTAGGTTTTATATGCTATATCCTGATCAAACTCATCAGCGGCAAGGCGAGTGATTGCTCGATTGCTGCTTACGTCATCGCCGCGATCTTCGCGTTGAAATACGCGTTTCTCTGAGCTAGTAGAAGCTGGTACGACGCACAGGCTGGAATAGTGCTTTGCGATGCGCGCAAACTGGATCGACCGGGCAGGAGCTGCAAAGCGGAGCACTCATCTCGGGGCAGCGTTGGCGCGCCTGAAACAAGAACCAGTCAACCGCGCCCATGCTTTTTCCGGATACTGCAACGAGTTGTCGGATCGCGACAAATGCTGCGCTGCGCACGGCCCACTCATCGGTATCCGACAGGAGCATTCGACCTTCCAACCGGGCGGTCAAATCTGCGTCGAGTACGTCAATCAGGCCGATCCGCAGGCAGGATCGCATGACGTGGTAGTCAACAATCGGTGGGGCGTCGTTGTTGTCCGTACGCAGGAACGCCTCAGGTCTCTGCTGCAGAATAATCGCGAGCAATGCGGCTTTCTTGCGCAATGGGTCTTCCTTGTAGCCGCCGACATGATCAAGCTCGGCAAGCAATGTATGCAACGGGTCAGCGGCTGAATTTGCTTTTCCAAGAAGTGTCCTGGGCGTATAGCCGAGCGCCAGCATGTCGCAGCCATAACTTCGCGCCAGCGACAAATGCAGATCTATGGCGGGTACGGGCTGGTCGCCATTGTCGTCGCGCAAAACGGCGAGCAAGTCAGACTTATTGAGCTTTGCCTGGGCGGCTGGCGCAAGCTTCTCAGGGTCATTCTCAAGCCATCGGCAGTAGGCACGGAAGAAATAGAACGCGCCTTTGCGCTCTTCACCATCGACAGATGCGACCAGCGGTTGCACGTAGCGACCGTCTGCGTGGCTCCAGAAGCCAAATTGTTGCAGGGTCGATGCGAAAAAGTAGTCGAGTGCCGCCGGGTGATCAGCTGCGGGAAGGTCAGGACCGGTAAACGGGAAAGGCGCTACGTCCGTAAGCATCCTGAGCAGTTGTGCGACTCGTTGTATTTGCACCTCGTTGACGACTACTCGACCATCCGTCGCAGCGTCCGGCGCTGCCTCCGGTCGTAATAAAGCGGCCGGACCAATGGCCGCGGTCATTTGAGCGGCCAATGGCATTGCGCGTCGCGCGGCCATAACCGGGTGCAAGCCAGACGCAATTCCGACGAGAGTTGCGCCGCAAAAAGTGTCTCCGGCACCGGTTGGGTCAACGACGGCTGCGCCAACGCCGGGTAACTGGCTTGCCGTCTCACCCTGGATAACAGTCGCACCATCGCTGCCCTGGGTAACGAAGATCAACTGGTCAGCGCGTGACCGCACCGCTGGCATGGAACCGAACAGGCGTACAGCTTCCTCTTCGTTCATGAACAGAATGTCCGCCTCTTGCAGTATTGCATTCGCTACAGCGGGTTGTGCGTTGATCAGATGCAGAGCAGTGCCGACGGAGACTCGGCGTGCTCCGCGCTCGCGGCAGGTGCGCAGGAGAATCTGTTGGCGTCGAAAATCCCCGAGCGGTATGAGATGAATACAATCGAAGTCGGACAAATCATCCGGTAGTTCATCGGTCGACAAAGAGTCCTCGGTACCGAAGCGTGACTCGACATAGTTTGCACGGCCCTCGTCGTAATGAATCTCAAAATGCGCGAGATCGGCCGGTGCAATGGCCGGTCCGAGCCAGGTCAAACTGTCGTTTACCGGAAGCAATTCATCGGGCACCGGGACCGGGCGGGGAGCGTACAGCGTGACGTCGGCGCCACTACGGTGTGCCGCCATCGCGGTATACATACCAGCGCCACCCGGAACGAGTTCGTTGCTGCCTTCGAGTGTGTCCAGCGAGGCGCCGCCGATGATGAGTATCTTCAACTTAGACAAATCCGTGTCCCGACTACGTATAATCCCGTCAATTAACGCACATCTTGATCCCCGGGTGAAAAGGTTTATGGCTTCAGAGATCGTCGTCAACAATGGCAAAGTACTACACCTCGGCCTCGCGCAAGGTGAGTTGGCAGAGAATGTCTTTTTGGTTGGCGATCCGGCGCGTGCTGTTCGGGTGTCCGAGAGTTTCGACGCTATTCGCTGCGAGGTTCGCAACCGCGAATACGTCACTTTCACCGGAACCTATGCAGGCATACCAATATCAGTGATCGGAACCGGTATCGGTGTCGACAATGTCGAAATCGCATTGGTAGAGGCATACGCGGTGCATGCTTTCGATTTCGACAGCAGTGAACGTCGTGCGGACGCGACACCGCTCAAATTCATTCGCATCGGCACCTCGGCGGGTGTTCAGGACGATGTCGAACCGGGAACCATGGCGATATCGACACATGGCCTGGGCCTCGATAACGGAGGCATGTATTACGATCATCCAGCGGCCGACAATATTGTCACCACGATTGAGGAGCACGCATTCGAAATCCTTGTGAATGCCACTCCGAGGGACGCGCGATTCAGAGGAAAATTAATTCCGTACGCATCCCGCGCCACACCGGAGGTTGTTTCGGCCCTGGTTGATTGCGCAGCAGCTCGTAACGTTGCTTACGAAGTCGGTATCACAGCAGCAACGCCGGGCTTCTATGGCGCCTCGGGCCGCTACATTGATGGACTGGTAAACACGGTGCCCGACATCAAGAACAAGTTGGCGGCATTGCGTGTCGGCGAGCTCAAGGTCATTAACATGGAGATGGAATCCAGCCTGTTGTTTCACATGGCGGGTTTCCTGGGCTGCCCGGTGGGTACGATATGCCCGGTCATCAGCAAGCCGACCGCGAGCACTGCAATTCTTGACTACGCCGCGAGTGTCGACGCCGCGATCAGCATCGCGCTGGACGCGATGTGCCGAATCAACGGCGTGGCGGCTCCGGTTCCAGCGCCGAGCTGAAACGTTGCACCAGGTATTCGCCCGCCTGCACGGTGGCGTACCTGGGCGCTGTGTCTGCATCCTGACAAGTTGGAATGCAACTGATGTCCGCGTCATAACTGGCGTTGTAGAAAAACGCCATAGACTGTCGCCGACCTTGCCCGCCGCCCGGCTGACCCGGGCTGATCACACGGTGTAAGGTCGAGACCCAACGGTCATTGGTCCAGCGCGCCATCATGTCGCCGATATTGACGATAAATCCGTCCGGCACCAGTGGCGCAGCGATCCACTCGCCAGACGGCAGCCGTACTTCAAGGCCGGGCACCCTGGGATCGGATTTCAAGATCGTAATGCTGCCGTAGTCGGCATGTTCACCCGCGCCCTTCTGATTCGCCCGAGGCGCTTCGTCGGTGGCGGGGTAGTTCAGGCAACGCAGAGCACACATTGCATCGGTGTGAAAGTCTGCAAAGTAGTCCTGCGGCAGGACCAGTGCCGCCGCGAACAACTGCAGTAAGCGATCTCCGAGGGCTTGTGTTTCCTGCATGTAGCGGGTCAGTGCCGCGCGAATTCCGGGCGGATGCTCGGGCCAGAAATTCGGCCCATAATGAAACTCCAGTTTGTCCGCCGGAACGGCACGATCAGGAGCAGTTAGCGTGCCCACACCAAAACTTTCCTTGATATCGGGCGGCGTATCAACTCCCAGAGACTTTGCGAGCGCTTCGGATGCCATCGGAAAATAGCCACGCGGGCAACCCGGATCCGGCGATCTGACGGTGAGTTTCTCTGCATCTGGCAGGTCAAAGAACGCCCGCGTCGCCGACCAGGCGGTATCAATCACCGCTTGTGGAATGCCATGATTTCTGACGATCAGGAAACCGGTATGTCTGCAAATTTCGTCGACCCTTGCAGCGATGCGACGTTGCTCCGGCTCTGAACTCTCAAAGAAGGAGTTTAGATCTACAGCGGCAATGGCAGGCATGATCAGCGGCGGTCGGACACGAGAATGCCGGCCAGGTAAAAGAGCGTTCCGAGAGGTGGCTTGTTCGGCAGCCGTTGTGCGATCGCACTCATGATCGAACCGAGCATATGAATGTTCTTGGGGAACAGGAACGCCGCCTGGGCGCGTAAAAATACTGTGCCGCTGAGCTTGGCATCGTCGTCCAGATACAGTTGCAACTCGCGTACGCACTTCGCACCAACGTCGCTGCTGTGATGGGGTGATGGTTCGTTGCTGATCGTAATAATCGCGCGTTTGGATTGTGGATACCCGGTCAGGCAGTCGATGACATTCGCAATCTTCGCGGCCATGCCCTCGCGATAATCGCCCTGGGCGCCGCCCCGATTCGAATTCATTAAGTTCTTTTGCGCAGCAGTGAGCTTCTTTTCCATGTTGTAGGCGCTATACGCGATCAGGACTTCCTCAGGAAAATCCGCGGTTTCCACCAGGTAGTCACTCATGTCCAGGGACTGCACAAAGTTTCTAATGGACGCATCCTTGCTGGCTTCGGTCATGTGCTGCCAGGCGCTGCGGCAGTTTTTGGTTGCAATCGTCATGGCGTCGGTCAATACGACCCCAGACAAATGCTTTTCGTCTCAACGTATTCATCGAGGCAATGCCTGCCGTGTTCTCTGCCAATGCCGGACTGCTTTATCCCGCCAAAGGGCAGGTCATTGGCGAATATATTGGCCGAATTAGCGCCGATGACGCCCGCTTCAAGACTTTCCGCAAATCGCTGCAAGCGGTCTGTATCCGCTGTATATACATAGGCAGATAAACCGGCATCAGTCGCGTTCGCCTGCTGTAATACCTCCTGCTCGTCTTCGAATTCATACAAGCATGCAAGCGGTCCGAAAATCTCAGCCTGGCGCGCTGGCATTGCGGCGTTCATGTTGCTGAGGACCGTCGGCGCAAAAAAAAGTGTTTCCGGGTCGGTCTGCTTGCCGCCTGTGAGCAGTTCGGCGCCCATCGCGATTGCGCTATCGACCAGGTCATTCAGTCGATCGACCGCGGCACGATTAATCATTGGTCCGATATCTGCAGTTGGTATCGAGGCAACGCGGACCGCGAGCTGCTTCGCAAACTCGGCGTAAACAGATTTGTGAATGTAATACCGATTGGCACCGACGCAGATTTGACCGCTGTTGTAGAAGCGGGCTCCCATCGCGCCATCGAGCGCCTTCTCCAGGTCCGCATCGGCAAACACGATAAACGGGGCATTACCACCCAGCTCCAGGGCTATGCGCTTGACCGTGCTGCCGCACGCCGCATAGAGTTGTTTGCCAATTTTTATGGAGCCGGTAAAGGAAAGCATGCGTACGTCGCTGCTTCGGCAAAGCTCGTCGCCAACTGGTGTTGGATCCTTGCAAGGGATAACATTAAAAACGCCGTTCGGCGCGCCGGCTTTTGCGCTAAGTTTCGCAAAAGCGAGCGCGATCAAAGGTGTTTCTTCGGACGGTTTGACGATGGTCGTACAGCCCGCAACGATGGCAGCGCCAGCCTTTACGATAACCGCGGCTGCAGGAAAATTCCACGGCGTGATGCAGGCAACAACACCGACAGGCTGCTTGATCGAGTAATTACGCTGGTCCGGATTGCCCGCTGCCGGCGCGGCCTCGTTGAGTTGCGGTGCCTGCTCGGCAAACCAGCGCAACAGTGCAGCACATTGCATTACTTCGCCGTTCGCTTGTGGCAGCGGCTTACCAGTCTCCAGGTGAACAATCCGGCCAAGGCCGTCGGCTTCTTTTTCAATGAGCGCGGCCCATCGCAGTATGCAGTCCACCCGCTGTTGCAGAGGAACCGCCTTCCAGTCGGCAAATGCTGCAGTCGCCGCCGCAATCGCGTCACACGCGTGTGTTGCACCGAGGTCAGCAACTCCTGCGATGACGGCCCGCGTGGCCGGATCCAGCACGGCAAAAAGTCGCTCTGACGCCACTTCTTTGCCATCTATCCAGCCGTGCGTGAGGACGAGCTCCGGGTTGTCAGGCAATGTACTCATTGCGCAGCATCCGTATCAAAAATGACGACCGGCTTGATTACGTCGCCATGCCGCATAGCGGCAGCCGCTGCATCAAGATTATCGATGCCGTGATACTCCGTGATGAGTTCGTCGAAAGGAAACAGGCCCTGTTGCCAAAGGTCGATCAGCTTCGGAATAAATGTTTTTGATACCGAGTCGCCCTGAACAACACCGCGTAAAGATTTACCGGGGAGTAGTCCCAGCATCTCGATAGTGACTTCAGTGCCAGGCACACCGGGCGCGATCATTGCGGTAACACCTAATGGCCCACAGCAGTCAAAAGCCTGGCGTAAAACCGCAGGAACACCCGTTGTATCAATCGCGTAGTTGCAGCCGAGAGCGCCGGCGATAGATTTGACGTGTTCGCTGAGTTCGGCAGGCGTGGCGAAGTCATCGGGAAATAACGCGTGCGTCGCGCCCAGTTTGGTTGCCATCTTCAGGCGCTCAGGGTTGATATCCACGGCGATGATAGGGCGCGCACCCGCGATCTTGGCCGCCATCACGGCAGACAGGCCAACACACCCGCAACCGAATACGGCCAGACTCGACTCGGCTTGTACCTGCAAGGTATTGAACACCGTTCCGGCACCGGTCTGGACGCCGCAGCCTAAAGGCGCCAGCGTTGCCAGTGGCAGTGACTTATCCACCTTAATCGTGTTGCTCGGGTGGCTCAGCGCGTACGTGGCGAACGACGACTGCTGAAAGAACGACCCGAATACATCAGCGTCCTCGCTACCCGCACTGCGGTGTGTCTTTTTGCCGTCTGGCCGTACGCCGGCAAAATTCAATGCCCCATGGTGGGAGCAATACATGGGCTTATTCTTGTTGCATGCCGGGCAATTGCCGCAATAGTCGTAGCTTAAGACAACGTGATCGCCCACCTCAAAACCACTCACCTTGTCGCCCAGCGCATCGACGATGCCGGCACCTTCATGGCCGAGAACGATCGGAAACGCGCACAG
Source organism: Woeseiaceae bacterium (assembly GCA_037968975.1). Lineage (GTDB taxonomy): Bacteria > Pseudomonadota > Gammaproteobacteria > Steroidobacterales > Woeseiaceae > UBA1847. Next base: position 12,607 of record JBBKWL010000123.1, read on the forward strand.
CGCTTTGCTCTTGCTCATGATGTCGGTGTGGCAAAGGCTGGTCGCAACAATGCGAATGCGCAATTCATTCGCTGCGGGTGCACGCAGGCCTAGCGCCGTAGTGGCGAATGGCCCGTCACTGTCGTACGCAACCGCTGCCTCGATTTGCAGTTCGTCCATTGTTATTCAAATACCTGGCTAGTCAACAACTTGCCACTGTCGACCACGTTTCGGTGTCGCTATCGATTCATGACTTTGGAAATATTCGACGATAACGTCGGAGACTTTCCCTACGTCGCGAATCACTTCGGACTCCGGGAATGAGTCGTACAGGTCGCCACCCTCGGTCAAAAAACCGGGCGCAGCGACTGTATAGGTTGCATCGTCTTCAACTGCCTGACCGTCATGCTGCAGGCTGACTACGCGACTGTACTCCGGCCGGTTCAGATCGTAAGTCATTTCGAGGCCGGACAACTGCAGCATGCCGCGCTCAAACGTGAGTGATTGTTCGAGGGCACGGCGAATCTGACTGCCGCTCATCTCTTTAACATTCACGGGATCAACGAACGGGTAGGAGTCGAGAATATCGACCAGCAAAATGTCGCCTTGTGGGAGATCCTTGCGCAAGCTGCCACCGTGCACCATGCCAATATCGGCTCCGGTTGCTGCGACGAAAATATCCGCAAACAAATTACCAATATCCGATTCTTCTATGTAGCGCCTGATCATAGGTGCTTCGGTGTTGCCAACCTTCGTCATGATTTCCGAATTCTCGTCGCGGTATTGCTGCAACTTGGCGAGGATTCGCGGGTCTGGTTCGAGCTTGGACGATTCGACCGGAATGAGCTTGCCGTCATGGCTCTTGATCGCGCCGGTATTAGCATCAAGAGTGAGCTGCAGGTAGCCCAGGTGTGTCGCCTGACCGTAGGTCTGCATGATCAGCGTACCGGTCTCCGGATGCACCACGGCCTCCGGTGTGCCCGCGTCGGCGTGGCCTGCGAGGAGTACATCGATACCTTCGACGGCACCGGCAAGCGCGATATCGGCATCGATGTCACGCTGCAATCTTGGGTCAGATTCCGCGTCCGTTTGCATCGGTGCTGTTTTGCCCTGGTGGGTGAGCAACACAATGAAATCAACCTGGTCGCGTAGTTCGGCGACAGACTTGCGAACGGCCTCCACAGGATCGGTGACATCCAGGGGTGCAATATACGACGGAATAATCGCGGTCGCGGCATCCTGCCCCATGATGCCTATGACACCAATCCGAACTCCGTCGCGCTCAATAATCGTGTGGGCTTGCGCATACGGATGATCGGTATCCTTGTAAAAGAAATTTGCGCCGAGAACAGGGAAGGGCGCGCGATTCTTCTCCCAGTCGAAGATTTCGACGCCGTACTCGAACTCATGGTTGCCGATGCCCATCGCGTCGTAGCCCATCGTAATCATTAATTCAAACGCCAGCTTGCCGTTGGTGAGCTTTGCCAGGGCGCCGGTAAAGATATCCCCTGAATCAAAAAGAAATACGTTCGGTTCTGTTTCGCGTAATGTTTCGATCAGTGTCGTCATTTCGGCGATGCCGCCGATCATGTCGACGTCGTCAAGCCAGAAGGCCGGGATCGGGTCGTACGCGCTCTCAACGTCATTGGTAAACAATAACGTTACAATTCGGTCGGCATCGGTAGCGGATTGCGGCTCTGCTGCAGGCGATGGGGCCTCCGGCGAACCACAGGCAGCGAGCAATGCCAGACAAGGAATGGCCAGTGAAACTATTCGATATGATGACATGTAGATTGTCCCGGTAAATAACGTAATGGCGATCCTGAATAACAATAACAGAATCACGTTTGGCAGTTTTCTGGCCTACTTCGTAATGTCAGCGATCATTTCTCCGCTGGGTGTCATCAGTGCGCCGGTCGCTGAGCATTTCCAGATTTCCCTTACCGCGGCCAACGCCTCTTTTACCTATCTCACCAGCGGAGTTTTCATAGGCACGCTGATCGCTGTGTTCGTATTCGACTACATCAGGCTGCGCCGGATCGTCATTGGCGGCGTAACCGTCATCTGTTTATCGCTTTATGCAATTTACGCAGTCAAAAGCTTTCAGGTATTCACTATTGGCCTGGGCCTGATCGGCGTGAGTTGCGGTATTGAACTCTCCGCAGCGGCTGTTGTTATAGCCAAGATATATGATGAAAAACTGCGCGCGTCAATGCTGCTGCTGACAGACTCGTTCTACAGCATGGCCGGCGTAATCAGCACCACACTCGCGGGCATGTTTCTGGCCCGACAGTTCCACTGGTCCAGCGCGTATTTTCTGGCGTTCGTCGTGTCGCTCGCAATTGCGACCATCGCATTGTTCTCGCGCTACCCGGAGACTGGCAGGGCAGTGGCGAACTCCACTCAAGCGGGTAACAAGCGCCGCTGGCCTCTGAGCGTGCATTTCATCGGCCTGTCGATGCTGGTGTATCTGATCGCATTCGTGATGATCTACTCGTGGGTGCCCAACTATGCGCAGCAAGCACTGGGCATGAGTGTGGAGACCTCGAGCGAGGTCGTCAGCCGCCTTTTCCTCGGCATGTTCATTGGCCAGCTATGCATGTTTGTGCTGGTCCTGAAGTTTCCAGTGCCCGCGTTGATCGTCGTGTGTGCCAGTGGCGCAACTTTGCTGACCGCATCGCTGTGGATGGTGCAAACCGGGACGCAGCTGCAGCTGGCCATGTTCGGGCTGGGCCTGGCAACCGGCGGTCTGTTCAAGACAGTGCTTAGCTACGGAACGACTGCGGTAAGCGAGCCCAGCCCAAAGATGGTGAGTTACCTGATTTTCTACGCTGGTCTTGGAACAGCGATAGCGCCGTTTGTCGGCTCTGTGATCGTCGACAAGTTTTCGATCGTCGCCGCATTACAGTTTGTAACTGGTGGCTATGCACTGACACTCGGACTGATCCTGGTGGCACTACGGCAAAGGCGACGCTAGATGGCTTCTAAACCGAGTACCGACTTCGATCAAAATTCGCCCGATTTTGCCGCAGATCCCTGGAGCAAATATGCAGAACTGCGCTCGGGCTGCCCGGTTGCCCACACCGATGCGCACGGCGGATTTTGGGTGGTGTCGAAATACGCAGATGTCGTGAAGGTTGCCAAAGACGACGTTACTTTTTCTTCTGTGCCAACGACAGTTATTCCGGATTCAGGTGTATACAACCTGATTCCGCTGCAGTCCGATCCGCCTGATGTGCAACGTTACCGTATGGCCCTGATGCCGTACTTTTCAGCACAGGCACTGCAGCAGTACGCGCCCCGGGTGCGTCAGTTCAGCAGCGATTGTATTGCTGCGTTTATCGGGCGCGGGCATTGCGAATTGGTCACCGAGCTTGCTAATCCGGTGCCATCCATGACGGCATTGGAATTTATCGGTTTTGATCCTGCAGACTGGCATGATTTTGCAGGCCCGCTGCATCAACTGTCATTTTCCGCGGACGGTAGTGAGGGCAGGAGACAGGCGTTGGCAGACATTGGCAAGATGGATGAGCGCATCACTTTAGCCATTGAGAGTCGACGCGACACACCAAGAGACGATGCAATCAGCAAACTGATCGCGTATGACAAAGGCGGTGTGCGCTTTAGCGACAAAGAATTGCACGGTCTGGTCAAGATGCTGCTCTTCGGCGGTTTGGATACGACGATGGCGGCGGCGAGTAACACCTTGCTGTACCTGAGCGAACACCCCGAATTGCGACAGCGGCTCATTGATGATCCCGCCCTGATCCCCAAAGCGGTTGACGAATTCTTGCGTTTCGAGGCGCCTGTGCATGCCTTTGCACGCAATGTCATGGTGGATACTGAGATCGGAGGGCAGTCAATTCGCGCCGGCGAGCGCGTCTATATGTTGTGGGCATCCGCGAATCGCGATCCGGATCAATTTGAGGATCCTGACGAGGTTAATTTTGACCGCAAACAAAATCGGCACCTGACATTCGGTATCGGCGCGCATCGTTGCCTGGGCGCGCAGCTGGCGCGCATGGAATTGCAGATCATGCTTGAGGAAATTCTGCGACGTATTCCTGATTTTCACATAGACCTGGAGCAGGTACGGCATCCGACCAGCGTCACCATCATCTGGGGCAGAACCGCTTTGCCCGCGACGTTCACTTCAGGGCCGTCGGCATAACTCATGTCCTATTCGACCTTTCTGCTTGATCTCGATCACACTTTATTCGATACAGACGCGTCAGAAGTCGCCGCGTTTGAGCAAACAATGCTCGCTGCCGGCGTGCAGGATGCAGAACGCTATTTTAGCCCGTACCAAAAGATCAACCTGGAGCTTTGGGCTGCGGTTGAGCGTGGCGAGCAAAGCCCCAATGCTATCCGCACAGGTCGCTTCGAAAGGCTGGTTGCTGAGCAAGGACTGGACGCTGATCCGGCGCAGATGGCCGACGATTTCGTCGCCGGTCTGGGTGCGTACGGTGAGCTGTACGACGGTGCACACGAGGTTTTGCAATACCTGAGTGTAACGGCATCGCTGGCCATGGTCACAAACGGTCTGGGCGAGGTACAGAGGACTCGAATCGAACGGCTTGGTCTCGGCGAATATTTTGACGCAGTCGCAATTTCGGCTGAGCTCGGCGCCGCAAAACCGGGTGCTGAAATATTCGACTTCGTGTTCGAGTCGCTGGGGCGTCCGGCGAAGGAATCGGCTGTGATGGTTGGCGATAACCTGTCGGCCGACATTCGCGGTGGGATTAATTATGGTATCGCGACGTGTTGGTACAATCCGCATGGCCGTTCATCCGCCGGAGCGGCTGCAGGTGATCACGAAATAAAAAACCTCAAGGAGCTTGGCAAGCTGCTCGCGACTTAAGCGCCGAAGCCGGTTCGTGCGCCGAGTACCTCGGGCGGCACCGGCAAATCATTCGCTTCGCGCGGCCATGCAATCGGGTGGCCCGGTCCAACAATTTCATTACCCGTCTTGATCTCGTCCCGATCAAGCGAAAAGTACTCCTCATCTCTGGAGCGATGACAACCATCGGCCATGTAAGCCATGGTAAAGACACGCCGGGTTGCATCTGTGTTGTTGGGGTCGGCAGTATGAATCGTGCAAGCGTGATGGAATATTGCTGAGCCCTTTCTTGCGGGTACCGGGATTAGCGGCAATTCGGCGACCTGCGGTTCCTTGAGCAGATCGAAGGCTTCCCCACCATGCAGTTGGCCAATGTCGACAAATTCGGTGTAGCCGATGCGGTGCGAACCCTGGACATAGCTCATCATTCCGCCATTCGGCTGTACGTCCTGGAACGGGATCCACACGGAAACAAGGTCCTGTTCAACGACCGGCCAGAACGGATAGTCCAGATGTGCGTCGGTCTTGCGGCCACCGGGCGCTTTATACAATGCCTGGTCGTGCCACAAACGAACCCGTTCTGTTCTCAGAAGTGCCGCTGCCGCAGCGCAAAGTTTGGGGTGAAAGGTAAAAGGACTGACATCAGGTGTGTCTTCCCACAGGCGCATACATTGCACGAATGTTTGCTCGTACAGATTCTTGTCACTTAATTTACGATAATCATCGCTGGTGCGATATTCCACGGCCGCATCCACGGCTTTGCCGAAGCCGTCGAGCTCTGCATCAGTAAAAAAATCCTCGACGAGCAGAAAACCGTCAACGTCAAATCGATCGATCTGTTCCTGACTGAGTCCGGATGCTGCGATAGCGGTTTCGATGTGCATAACTTGAATCCTTAGAACTTGCGAGTCAGCAAGCTGCGATAAATTCTTGCGTTTAAACGTGCACCGGTGATTCCGGTATGTAGCTCGGCAACGTGCGGTTCGTCCTCGATGCCTAAAATGCCAGAAATATTTGAGCCTGTCAGTCCGTGCAAACCGAGGCTCCAGGCCATTGACGGCAAGTCGAGAACGAAATAGTGGTACAACTCGCGCCAGCTGCGATCTTGTGAACGAAACAGGTGATCAAGGAATGCAGTATCAAAGTGCGAATTGAATGCAACCATAAGCACATTCTTGTCGCCTGAGATTTGCCGGTGAAACTGAAGGATATGTTCGATCGCATCAGTTTTTGACCTGGCCTGCAGCTCGCGCCAGCGGTCTGCATCAAACGCGTTGACGGCGCGCGCGCCAGCGTCGGTACGCTCCGGATGATCGGGTTGGATGCGAACAAATAATTCGCCGAGCTCATTGCCGTCGAGATCAGTCATGACAATGCCGATGTCGATCATTTCGTGGTGTCCGGGAATGAGTCCGGTCGTTTCGATATCAACAAACGCCAGCAACCATGTTTCGGGCTTTGCATCTGGCCAGGCAAACTCCTGCGCGACAGCTAGCGGTGCGACCAATAAACAAAGCAACGCACAAAATTTCACGCGAATCATTCCCGACAAATCTCGTAACGATTGCAAATGAATTGACGGGTTGCCGGCATCTCAGCAACCCGATCAAGTCCGTATTTTTCCATGCTGGCTTCAAATTTTGTGATTCGTTCGCCGAATTCGCGCAGCAGCCGCGCTTTTTCTTCTTCCTGCACAAAAGAGTATTGCAGGGAATTGCGACTCAGGGTTTTCACTTCATCCCACGACAGGTTGAATTCTTTGACGGCGACGAAGAACTCATCAGTCATGGTTGAGTCCCACATGCCGCGATCATCGGTCGCAAGCGCCACCGGAATGCCGGTTCGCAGGTATTCCGGAAACGGATGCTCGGCATAGTCTGAAACATAGTTCAGAAGCAGGTTACTGATGAGATTGATCTCCACGAGATACGGTCCATGCCGCATCAGGCGCATCGTGTCATTGTCCGTAATCAGGTTATTACCATGACCGATTCGGTCCGCGCCGAGCAATAACGTGTCGCGCACATGATAGTTCGGCTCATCGACTTCGCCTGCATGAATGGACAGCCGTACACCGCTATATTGGCGCCGCAACTCACGCAGCGTGTTGAGGAAACGCAACGGATAGCCCTTGTCGTTGTCTTCGCGGCCCACCATGTTGACGGCAACAAACAGGTCGTTGTGCCCGCTGACGAATTTGTACACGTCTCGAAGAATATCTTCAGCGTTCGGCAGAAAGCGTAGAATTGAAATGTGGAACCGAACTGTAACGCCAGTGGCGCGTGCGTCCGGCGCGTCCATACGATCTCGCAAAATCGTAACGACCTCTTCTGCCGGAATGGGCGTGCCGTCCGGCTGGACCATACCGGCAACGGAGACCTGTGTTTCAACATAGGTCACACCTTCTTCGCTAAACGCCTGCATGTTCAGGAACAGGGTTTCGGCCTGAAACCACGGGTTCCAGCCGAGCGCATTCATACGCGGCCAATGCGTGCCGAAGAATTCGTCACGACCTTCATACGGCTGATCGAGGCGGATGCTGTCCATCCAGGCGGCTTTTTCCTCGGCGCTCAGATCTTCCAGACGCTTGTACTCGCCTTGTTCACATTCGCCGAGCTGCTGGTATTCATTCGCCATGATGTTGCGAAACATGAGGTAGTAGGGATCCGGACCATACTGGTTGCCGCCATAGGCCACGCAGTTGTCGATGCGCACCTTGGTGTAGTACTGGTAACCGTGCTCACTTTGCTGCAGGGCAAGGTCGTACATCCATTCAGAAAATGTGGACCCCGAAAGATGGTTGTGCAGGTCGCCGCCTTTGGGCATCTGATGCAGTACGCGATAGAGGTCCTCGTCACTGCCTGAGCGCCTGAGGTCTTCGAACCAGTCAGCATTGGCTGACGCTGCGCACAGCAGGGCGGCAAGGGTCAGGATTGTTCTCATTTTTCGTAGTCCTGGTCGGTGTTGGGTCGGAGTCGGTCCTTGGCGATGGCGTCGCGGTGAGTTGCGAACTCATGCACAAGCATCCTGACCCGTTCAGGTTGCTGCTCAATCAAATTGAACAACTCCAGAGGGTCTTCAGCGAGATTAAACAACTCGCGCGGCTCCTCATTTTGGTCAAGCAGCAGCTTCCACGACCCGCTGCGAACCGCAAACTCGAGGTCTGAGGCGGCATTCAATGCCCAGAACAAGCTCCGCTCCGGCAAATTTTCTCCGGCGAACAGCGGCGCAATATCAATGCCGTCAATCTCGCGGTCGTCAGGGACCTTGCCGCCACCCAATATTGCGAGCGTCACGAACCAGTCCATACCGATCACCGCGGCGTCGCTGGTAGTACCTGCTGCGACGACATCGGGGTAGCGAATGATTGCCGGTACACGAATGCCGCCCTCGTAAAGGTAGTGCTTGCGGCCGCGAAAACCACCAGAACTGCCATGTGCATTTACTTCCCACCAGTTGATCCAGTTTTCCGTGACCGGTCCGTTGTCGCTCGAAAACACGACCACGGTATTGTCGTACAGATCATTCTCACGCAACCAGTCGAACACACGCCCGACCTGCGCGTCCATGTAGCTAACGTTGGCGTAGTATTCGCCGGGCCCGCGCGCAATGAGCTTGTCCTTGGGAGGTTCTGCCAAACCGTTCGGAATCGGGATGACTTCGCCGTGTGTGAATTCAGCGTACATCTCGTTATAAGCGGGCGGATTGGCGAACGAGGTATGCGGCTCGGCCATACTCAGGTAGACGAAAAAGGGTTTCGAGGCATCGCGACTTTGCAGCCAATTGATCGTTTCGTCGGCATACAGGTCGGCTGTATACCCGGATTGTGGGGGCAGTGCTTTCTTGCCGCGAAAAATGTTGGTCGGATTGTGGTTGTGCGGCAACTGAAAAGCATTGTGCCCGAAGTAGTAGTCAAATCCCTGGTCAGTAGGCTGCGGTTCCCGGTCGCTGCCGAGGTCGGAGTTCAGGTGCCATTTCCCGATATGTGCGGTGCTGTAACCTGCGTTCTTTAGCACCTCAGCCAGGGTAATTTCTGCGTCGCGCAAGAAAACACCACTGTCATGTGGAATCCAGCTCTTGATGCCGGTGCGATAAGGCGTACGGCCGGTCAAAATGCCAGCGCGAGACGGCGAGCAAAGCGCCGACGGCGAGTAATTGCTCGTGAATCGCAGTCCGTCGCTGGCGAGGGAGTCAATATTGGGGGTTTGGATAACCGGGTGGCCGTAGCTCCCCAGGTCACCGAAACCCAGATCGTCGACATAAACTAACAATATATTGGGTTGCTCGGCGGCTTGTAAGCCGGAACCCAGCAGGGCGATTACAGATACCAGAATTAGCCTGACTTTCAATGAACTATCCTCTATATATAACTGCACTTTATAACTGCACTCAGAGCCGCACATCCCGCAGCCAGCAAGCCAGCGCATAATCATTTATTCAAACCGCGGCGAATTGGTAGCCGGAGCCTATTGTGAGCATGGAAATTAGTAGTATAGTCGCGTAGGAGATTTATTCTGTCCGCTCATAGTCACTATGCAATTCCTGCAATTGTAGAATACTCGCGATTTGACTAAATTGGCCACAAGAAAAAATCGATTCAGATTTGCAATATCAGTTTGCTCAGGGGAGCTCGAATGAAACATTTTAAAGATCAATTTGGATTGGTACGCACGGCTTTGCTCGCTGCATTTGTAATCGCGGCATCAATGACCAGCGTATCCGCCCAGGAAATTACGGCAGCGATTGAAGGCACGGTACTGACTCCGGAAGGCCAGCCTGCAGTCGGCGTGGTTGCGACTGTTACTGACGGACGTGACGGACGCACGCAATCGGCCAGAGCCGACAGCCGCGGCATCATTCATTTTCGCTCAGTCAGCGCCGGTGGCCCATACACGATTCGCATTAGCGGCTCGGGCTACCAGGACCTGTCGATTACTGATTTGTACACAGACGTTGCAGGCGTTTCGTCGTTCACAGTGTCGCTGGCGGATGCCAGTTCCAGCATCGAAGAGGTGGTGGTAACCGCGGCGCAGGTCGAAATGATCACGACCGCATCCGGCCCAAGCTCGACCTTTTCTCTCGAGCAAATTACCGACATGCCTTCGACCACACGCCAGATTCGCGACGTCATTCGAATCGATCCGCGTGTGAGCATCGGCCAGACCGGTGACGGCGGTGACCAGTCCGGCGCCATCAGTTGTCTCGGCGGTTCCAGTCGTACTAATTCATTTACCGTTGACGGTGTCCGCGCTACCGACGCATTCGGCCTGAATTTGTCCGGTAACCTGTCGCGCTTCACCTTCCCGATTCCGTTCGATACCGTGGCCGCAGCAGCCGTTGAGTTTGCACCGGTATCGGTCGAATACGGCCAGTTCAGCGGCTGTAACGTTAACGTCGTTACCAAATCCGGCGAAAACGAGTTTCATGGCGGCGGTTTCTGGTTGTACAACGACGACGGCATGACCGGCAGCAGAATCGACAATCGGAAGTTTGACCAGGGCGAGTTCCAGCGTGAAAACTACGGCTTTGAATTGGGCGGCCCGATCTTGAAAGACAAGCTGTTTTTCTACACTGCTTACGAAAAGTTCGATACCGCGACAACCAACCCGGTTGGCTCTGCAGACGACACCACCTTCCCGAGTAACCGCACCATTTTTACGACAGCGGAGCTGGAGCAGATCAAGGGAATTCTCGCCTCTCAGTACGACCGTGATACAGGCGCTGCGGTGCGAAATTTGCCCGTGACCTCGGAGCGAATTTTTGGTCGTATTGACTGGAATATCAACGAAGATCATCGCGTGGAAGCGACGTATACGAGCGTCGAAGAAGCCACAACGATTGCGGATGACATCGGCACCGGCCGTGGTGAGTACACGTTTGCTGACAACTTCCATGCCCGCGGTTCGGATTCCGAAACGCTGGGTATCCGGCTGTATTCCCTCTGGACTGATCGCTTTTCCACTGAGTTTCGCTACTCGACTCAGGAAGTTACCGATCTGCAAAACCCGGTAGGTGGCGGTGAGGCGCAGGATGCGACGCCGAAACCCCGTATTGCGCTCGGTGGCAGTGGTCAGTTTGGTGGTGAGTTCTTCGGCCAGCAGTTTGTCAGTGGTCCGGGTACATTCCGATCGGCAAATGAGCTTGCAACTGAAAAGGATCAGTTGAAACTCAAATTTGACTATCAAATGGGTGACCACCTGATCACCGGTGGATACGAATATGAAACGCTGGACGTGTTTAACCTGTTCATTATTAACGGTACCGGAACAATATTCTTCGGCGGCGCCGATACGACAGAGATGATCTCCAACCTGGCAGCGGGCTCAGCGTATGAGATTCGGTCCGGCGTATCCTTTACGCTGGATCCGAGAGACGCAGCCGCCGCACTTTCACGTGATATCAACTCTGTGTTCCTGCAAGACAAGTGGGATATCAACGACAGCATGCAACTGGTATTCGGACTTCGCTACGATTGGTACGAGTCCAGCGACCAGCCGTTGTTGAATCAAAACTACGTAGATCGCTATAACATGACCAACCAGGTTGGATTCGATGGTCTTGACATTCTGCAACCACGAATCGGTTTGAACTGGACTATGCCGGACAATTGGGGCGATACACGCCTGTCATTCGGTATCGGCGTTTTCGCCGGCAACGATCCGACGGTTTGGTTCTCGAATGCGTACCAGAACTTTGGTGGCGCACTGGGTGTCGGTAGCGCAACCGGCTTTGCCGGCCCGACAACCTGTACCGCTGCGGATCTCAACGTATTGACCGGCGGTTTCCAGGGCATTCCGGATTGTGTACTGCAGGCGGGTCAGAACCAGGCACTTGCGACCGCAGGTACTGTGAATGCCACGGATCCGGATTTTCAGTTGCCAAACGTCACTCGCTTCAGCTTCGGCGCCGAGCACAACACGGACAGCGGCTGGAGGCTGATGTTGGATATCATCTATGCCGATATGCAGGATCAGGTCGCTTTTGTTGACCTGTCACTGAATCAGAACGGTACCGCGCCTGATGGCCGTCCAACGTATGAGCAGGTTGACGTACTTCGACCCAACTGTAATGCGACCTTTAATGGTGTTCGTCAAGGTTATAGTGGTGTGACGGCGGACTGTCTCGGCGGCAACCAGGACGTGTTCTTCACCAACCAGCCGGGCAACGGTGGTAATACTTTCACGACCTCGATACAGGCGAGTAAAAACTTCGACTGGGACAGTGGTTGGAACCTGAACTTCAGCGGTGGCTATTCGTATAACGAGTCAGAGATCGCGAATGCGGGCACTTCGTTCACAGCTGCGGAGAATTTCCGGGCAGTGACTGCCACCGATATTGTCAATCTCGACGTCGGACCATCGTTGCGTAATACACCACACAACTTTGTCATGAGTGCGACTTTCTCGAAGGCTATCTGGGGCGATAACCGGACCAGCGTTTCGATATTTGCTCAACGTCGCTCAGGCAGCCCGCTTAGTCCGGTCTTCCTCGGCGGCTACGCGGCAGAGATCGGCGACACCGGCGGTCGCGCACGTAACTTGCTGTATGTGCCGACTGATGCGTCAGATCCACTGGTTACTTTTGCTCCCGGGTTCGACACCGCCGGATTCTTCTCCTGGGCTAACAAAAATGGCCTGAAGCGCGGCCGGATCCAGAAGAAGGGTGAGTTGGAGCAGGACTGGTCCACCGATATCGATCTTCGGTTCCAGCAGGAGATTCCTTTCTTCGGCATGGCAAAGGCGAAAATCTATGTCGACATCGAGAATGTACTGAACATGCTCGACAGCGACTGGGGTACGAAGAATTACATCGATACTCAGGACATCCCAGCGGCTGTCGGTGTCGTTGACGCGGTTATCGATGACGTTTCCAATACGTATATTTACAACTCGTTTACCAACCCGAACTCTTTACAGACCCCGGACTCTTGGGACTCTCTGTACCGCGTTCAAATCGGTATCCGAGCTGACTTCTAATTGCGTATCACTAAGTTGAAGGCTGTATGAAGGCCTGCAAAGGCGCTCCCATTCGGGAGCGCCTTTTTTTCATTCTGAGTATCTGCATTCTGCAGGCTTTGCTGCCCGTGCCTGCCAATGCAGAAGGCCAGCCCAATATCATCGTTGTGATGGCCGATGATCACGGCCAGTGGGCGCTTGGCAGTTACGGACTCGAGCAGCTCAGGACGCCCAATATCGATTTCCTGGCTGATCAGGGCGTGCTGTTCGAAAATGCGATGTCGCCAGCGCCGGTGTGCTCTGCGGCGCGGGCCAGCTTTCACACCGGCAAGATGCCGTCACAGCACGGTGTGCATGATTTCTTAAATGAGTCGCCTGAGTTCGATGCCAATTGGCTGGCCGGCGAAACAATGCTCAGCGAGCGCTTGCAGGAGCAGGGCTACCGCACCGCATTGATTGGCAAGTGGCATGCGACAACCGACAGCAAACCGCCACAACGCGGCTTTGATCGCTGGTTGAGCTACGATCCCTACACGGCGGGTTGGGCGAATCAATATATTCATAGCGGCACCGTCAGTTTCTCCAGCGATGGCGCCGCTCTGAGTTATACCGGCGTGCAGGCACGCTACCTGACCGAGGAGGCGATTCGATTCATTGACGAACACCCCGACGAAGACTCCGCCAAACCGTTCTTCATCAGTTTGAATTTCACCGAACCGCATGCGCCGTTCGAGGGATTGCCGGAGCGACTTGTTGCGCGCTATCGATCAGTCGCGAACGAGGTTATCCGGGCCGGCGCGGCCTCCGATCTTGCCGATCGCGGCTCGCATACAACAACACCAGAAGAGCATGTCGAACAATTCGCCCAGTACCTTGCCGCGGTCGCGCTCATCGATGAGCAGGTCGGTCGGTTGCTCGATGCATTGCAGGGCCGGGATCTGCTCGACGAAACATTGATCGTGTATACCGCTGATCACGGCTTGCTCGTCGGCCAGTACGGACTCTATGGCAAGACCAACGCAACCAATCCAGCGAATTTTTACGAAGAAACCATCCGAATACCGATGATTTTGCACGCGCCGCGAAATCGTATGCGCGGCCAGCAGTCTCGCGGCGAGTTAGTGGACTTAATCGATCTGCACGCGACCGTTCTCGATTATGCGAGCGACGGCGAAGAGACCGCGGCGGAATACGGCCCGGGACGCTCCCTTCGACCTTTGCTGGAGGGCGAGAGAAATACCGACTGGCGCACCGTACAGGTCGCAGAGCGCGGCAATCTGCGCATGATCACGGATGGACGCTGGAAGCTGGTGCGCGAGTACTTTGAGGATGAGCGGCAAGCGCCGACAGACCGCTGGTACGATCTGGCGCATCCGTTCGGGGAGCGGCATAGCGTCGACTTGCCAGACGCACCGGTTCGCGGTCGACTCATGAGCGAATTGGAGAAATTTTTCAATCGCTATGCGACGCCCGAGCACAGCGGTCGTCGTATCTGGGATCAACCGCCCCCAAATGCTCGCATGCGCGAGGATCTGGCCGCAGACTGAAGTCGGGTTATTTCGCTACGGCGAGATCGGTTTGTCTGCCCGTCCCGGGCGTCGCGACCGTGCCGTGTTTGCGAAAATACGCGATCGTCATATCGCCGAGCGGCTGATGCTCGCTGACAAGCTCCGTGCCGACGAATACATCGTAGTGATCGCCGCCCCTGGATATGATTCCGGAAACGCAGACCTTGAACTGGTCGTCCGCTTTGATTTCCTCGCCGTTGTACTTAATCGAAACGATCCTCTGCCGCTCGGACCTGGACGTGTCATATACGACCTGTAGCGCAGCCGAGACCTGCATCAGGCCGCGCAGGTGCGTGGCGGATTGTTCGAGTGCCGCGCGTATCTGCGCGCCGTTGACAGCAACCACCACCATCGGGTCGACAAACGGATTGGTGTCAAGAATATCTGCGATTTCGATATCGCCCTTGGGAAAGTCTTTGCGGATGCCACCGGGATGCATCATGCCGATATCAGCGTCCGTCATATCGACACAAACGTCGGCAAGAAGATTGCCCAGCTCGGATTCGTCGAAGTATTTACGGTTCAATCGGTCCTCGGTGCGGCCGACAACTTCCGTAATCTCCGGGAACGCAGCGCGATAGGCGTTGTTCTTGCTTTCGATTTCTGCATCGGGCCGAAGTACGTCAGCGTTTACCGGGAGTAACTTGCCGTCAAAGGATTTGATCTCGCGTGATTTGGCATCCAGCGTTAACTGCAGGTAGCCAAGGTAAGTCGCCTGACCAAACGTCTGCATGATTAGCGTGCCGTTCTTCGGGCTGATTACCGGTTCCCAGGTGCCCGCATCAGCATGGCCGCCGAACAGTACATCGACGCCGGATACGGCATCAGCAAGGGCGATATCCTTGTCGATATCACGGGCCAGGCGCGGGTCCGCTTCAGCATCCGTTTGCATTGGCGCGGTGTGACCCTGGTGTGTCAGCAAAACGATCAGATCTACGTCGTTGCGCAGTTCATCGACAGACTTCTGCGCCGCTGCAGCAGGATCGGTGACATCCAGCTCATCGATATGGTCGGGCGCGACAGCCGAGCTGGCTGCATCCTGTCCGAGCAGTCCGACAACACCGATACGTATGCCGTTGCGTTCGATGATCGTATGGCGTTGTGCGAACGGATGCTCGGTACCCTTGAAAAACAGATTCGCGCCAAGTACCGGAAAAGCAACACGGTTTTTTTGCCACAGAAAAATCGCTTCACCATAGTCGAACTCGTGGTTACCTATCCCCATGGCGTCGTAACCCATGGTCGTCATGAATTCGAACATCAATGCACCATCGGTGAGCCGCGACAGGGCGCCGGTGAAAATATCACCCGAATCGAACAGGAAGACATTTGGTTCATCGCGACGAACATTTTTTATAAGAGTTGCCAGTTCAGCGATTCCGCCAATGCGCTCCATATCGTCGCGCCACCAGGCAGGCACGGGTTCATACGCACTTTCAATATCGTTGGTAAATATCAATGTGACTACCGGGTCGGTGTCGTTCGCAGTTGCCGACGCGGCAAGAAAAACAGTGAGCAGGCTAAGGCTAAATTTCTGCAGAGAGGCGTGTCGCATTCTCGATCTCCGGGTTGCTGTTTTTATTCTTGGTACCTGAGGCATAATAAACCGTGACCAACAGGATGTACGAATATGTTGCAAAATCAAAGCTTGCTACCGCTGCTGAGCGGATTGTTTCTTTTGTCGGCTTGCAGCGCCGACAATCCGCCCACCGAGACAACGTCCACAGGCTTCACGGAGATTAGTTCTGTCGACACGACTTTCGAGTCACGCGGAGTGTCTGTTCCCGCGACGCTGGTGTCGCCGGTGTCCATGAGCGGTGTACCGGTACCCCTGGTCGTGATTGCACACGGCCACGGCGGCTCGAGAGAAGAAGGCGGCAGCTTTCCACGCGTGGCCGCGGAGTTAGCGGCGCTCGGTATTGCTTCGATTCGGATGGATTTTCCGGGTTGCGGCGACAGCACGGAATCCTTCGCTCAGAACAATCTCAGCAACATGCTGCTGGACCTGCAGGCAGCTCGAGTGTTTGCTGAATCGCAGATCAACGTTGATGAGGCCAGGGTTGGCTTACTGGGGTTTAGCATGGGCGGTCGCCTCGTGGCCCTGCTTAGTGAAATTGACCCGAGTTATCAGGTGATGGCCACCTGGGCGCCGGCGGTCTCGGACGGCGCAGAGCGAGAACTCAGCGAATTCGGTGGCCCGGATGCATACGACCGCTTGAAAAAGCAGGCACAGGACAACGGCTCTGTTGTGTATACCACACGCTGGGGTACAGACCTGGAGTTAGGGGCGCGCTGGTTTAGCGATATGGAAGAGACGTTTCCGCAGGCGGCCCTGGCAAAATTTGAAGGACCGTTGTTAGTGCTATACGGCGACGCGGACGAGTCTGTACCGCCGTCGGTGTCTGCAGCTGCAGCCGATGCGGCGATCAACAGCAGGGAGGTTGTCAGAGTTGTCATTCCAACTGCTAAGCACGGACTGGGCTTTTATACGAATCGACCAGAGATCGCAGATCGGGTAGTCGAGACGACCGTCAATTTTCTGGCGGAACGGCTGTAGCCGACTAATGCGCCGGGTCGCGCATGACGTCGCAGCAAACCTGTCGCAACCAGCGATTCGTTGAGTCCTTGTCGTAGCGTTTGTGCCAAAACATGAAGTAATTGAGGGGCTGCATTTTGATCGGTGATTCGGTAATATCAAGTGGATAATTTTTCATCAGTTCCATACAGGCGCGGCGCTGCAAGGTCAGAATTAAATCAGATCCGCACAGGGCGTCGGCGACCTGCATAAAGTAGGGGACGATCAAACTAACGAAACGTTTGCGCCCCTGGGACGTCAGAATTTCATCGACAGGACCATGCTGATTTCCCAGCGGCGAGACCATCATATGCGTGGCAGATAGATATTGTTTCAAGGTCATCTTATCGCCCTGCAATGGATGGCCTTCGCGATGAATAATCACAAAGTCATCCTTGAACAGACGAGTCTGTTTCAGATGCTCAGGCGCATGCCAGTTCAGGGTGATCGCGAGATCAACGCTGCCCGACTCGAGTTGCTTGGTTGCGTAGTCGCGGTCGAGAACCTTGAACGTAATTCTGGAATCCGGGGACTCACTCGATATTCGGGACACCAGCGGCGGTAGCAGGTAATGCTGGACTTCATCCGAGGTGGAGATGACGAAATTTCTTTCGATGTACCTGGGATCGAAATCGATTTCGCCGTGCAACTCCTCGAAGGCATTAATCAGTGCCGAAATTTGCGGCGCAACCGCCAGCGCCTTGCTGGTAGCTGCCATGCCCTGGCCGCTGCGCACAAAAAGCTCATCGGAAAAATACTGGCGCAGATTCTTTAGCTGCTTACTCACGCTCGATTGAGAAATGCCCAGCGCTTCGGCTGCGGCCGTAATACTGCCGTTCGAGAGGATGGCATGAAATACCATTAGCTCTTGCAGGCGGATATTGGATGTATTCTTATTTGTCATAGTTTATATGCAGTTTCTGCCATTGTAGAATAGTTAGCAAGCACTTAAATTGGTTTCTGGAGGCCTTCTTATGAATACATCTGACCTAAATATCCCGGTGGTTGCGACATCTGACGTGGTCGTCGTCGGCGGCGGTGCTGCAGGCGTTACTGCCGCTGTATCCGCAGCGCGCAACGGCTGCTCGGTAACGCTTCTGGAGCGCTATCATCATCTCGGAGGCATGGCCTCCGGCGGCATGGTTCTGGTTCTCGACGACATGATCAACGGCAAGGAAATCGTTGTTTCCGGCATCGTTGACGAGTTTGTCGCGCGAATGCAGAAAGAGGGCATGGCCGTAGTGCCGCCCGAAGAAGATCGTTATTCCAGCGACGAGATGTACCGCAAATGGGCGCGCTGGGGTGTGCACGATTTCCATCAGGCGCAGAAGCCACAGCCGATCGTCTACGCCTGTGCGTTTGATCCGGATGCCTGGAAACGAACCTCGCTTGATCTGATTCGCGAGAACAATATCAATCTCCGATTGCACAGCTGGTTTAGCGATGCGATCGTCGAAGACGGCGACGTCAAGGGCGTTATCTGTCAGACCAAAATGGGCCGTCAGGCGATCATGGGCGACATTGTCATTGACACGACAGGCGACTGCGACGTCGCGGGTGCGGCAGGCGCGGACTTTACGACAGGCCAGTACATTGTAACCACAGTGTTCCGACTCGCGAACGTCGACACCGACGAAGCGGAACGATTCGAGTACGAAGAGCCGGAGGAATTCGCAAAGATTAATCGCCAGGCCCGACGAATTATCGGCGGCGCATGGGAAATGTGGTGGCTCAAGACGCCCATTCCCGGTGTTGTCTGGTGTAACTGTCCGCACATGCCCGGTTACGACGGCGTTTCAGTTGAAGACCTGACGCGAGCAGAATTTGAAGGCCGCGAACGGATGATGGGCTTATACAATTACGTGAAGGAGCACCTGCCCGGGTTCAAGAATTGCGATATGCTCGGCGCAGCCGAACAGGTTGGCGTGCGCACAACGCGCATGCTCAAAGGTGAGTACGTCGTCACCAAGGACGACATTGTCAATCGTCGCTACTTTGAAGATACCGTTTGTCGTGGCCGCGACTACTACACGCCATACCGGGCATTGCTGCCGACCAAGGTTGATCAACTCATCGTTGCCGGCCGGCATTACTCCGCCGAACCCGAAGCACAGAAACGTTCGCGTGAGATCCCACCGTGTATGGTGCAGGGCGAGGTGGCCGGTATCGCCGCATCGCTGGCGTTGCAAGAAGACATCAAGATTCGCGACGTCGACGCGGGCAGGATTCAGAAGGCAATGCGCGCACAGGGCGCTGATCCGGGTGATATCCCTTCAGCCAACGCCACCGGCGTTGAGAATCTCGCCGCCAGTGCCTGAAAACAAAGGAGCAACACAGACTATGAGTAAATCGAATACTTTGCCCCTGGACGGAGTCCGCATCATCGATTTCACCCAGGTAATGATGGGCCCGTCAGCAACCCAGATGCTGGCGGACTTTGGTGCCGACGTCATCAAGATCGAAAATCCGCGCGGTGGCGACTTGTCACGCACATCATTCGGTGCGACGGACGAAGTGGGGTTGAACAACCCGGTATTTTGCAGCCTCAATCGCAATAAGCGTTCACTGGCCCTGAATCTGCGTGAAGACGCGAACAAGGACATTGTGTATGAGTTGATTCGTAATGCCGATGTCGTGGTCAGCAATTTCCGGGCTGGCGTCATGGACCGGATTGGTTTTAGCTACGAGAAGCTACGCGAGCTGAATCCGAAGATTATCGTTGCCAGCGGCAGCGGTTATGGACCGACGGGGCCGTACGCGCACAAGGGCGGCCAGGACGTCCTCGCACAAGCTATGAGTGGTGTCATGATGCGACGTGCTGATGAGTCGGTTCCGATGTCTATCTATCCCACGGCTTTGTGTGACTACACAGCCGGAATGCACATGGTGCAGGCGGTATTGGCGGCACTCATCGGCGTAGCAAGGACTGGCGAGGGGCAATGCGTCGAGGTGTCCTTGTACGACTCAATGATCGCGATGCAAATGCAGGAGGCCACCTGCCACCTGCACAATGGCAAGGAAATTAACTGGGCAGAAATGCCGCTTACGGGAGTATTTCCAACTCAGGACACGGCGCTGGTACTGGTTGGCGCATTCAAGGAAAATCCTCTGCAGGATATTTGCAATGTGCTCGGCATTGAAGATCTTTCGCCTGAGTATCCGGATCTGCAGTCGCAGCGCGATGCGAAGGCGTATTTGCAACAGCGTTTTCGTGACGAGTTCGCGAAGCACACGACGGCCCACTGGATAGAACAACTCGAGGCCGTCGATTTGTTGTGTGCTCCGGTGCGGGAGTTGCCGGAAGTTCTGGATGACGAGCAGACTCGTGCGAACGAGATGATCGTTGAGTATGAGCACCCCATCAATGGCCGGATGCAGACGATCGCATGCCCAATCCATTTTTCAACAACGAAAACCAGCGTGCGCCGGCCACCGCCCAGGCTCGGCGAACACAATGAGGAAATCCTTGGCGAGCTGGCTGCAGCATCGGCAGCACGGGCAAGCGCCTGATGCCGGTTACTTTTTCACTGCAGGATCACGTCGCGCGCGTCAGCATAGATCGCGCCGACCGGATGAATGCGGTCGACGATGCGACCGCCGACGAGCTGGAGGCGATCTGGCAACGCATTGAGGCCGACAACGACGTTCGGGTAGTGGTTTTGACTGGCAGCGGCGAAAAGGCGTTTTGTGCCGGTGCTGACATGAAGCAAGGTGCTGCAAGCAAGTCCGGTCTTGAATATTGGGCTGCAGCCCGACCTGGCGGATTCGGTGGGCTGACGCTAAGAAAGTCGCTGCACGTACCGGTTATCGCACGCGTGAACGGCTTGGCCGTTGGTGGCGGATTTGAACTGGTGCTCGGATGCGACATCGTAATTGCGGCGGAGCACGCATCTTTCGGCTTGCCGGAAGCCCGAGTAGGGCGCATGCCACTCGACGGCGGCATGATCGTATTACCGAGAATGATCCCGCAAAAGATTGCAATGGGTATGCTGCTAACGGGTAACAGAATATCAGCACAGGAAGCGGAGACGTATGGGCTGGTAAACGAGGTGGTGGCTGCCGCAGAACTAGACGCGGCGGTTGATCGTTGGATTGCACAGATACTGAAGTGCGCACCGCTCTCGGTTAAAGCCATTAAAGAATGTGTGAAAGAGACGAGTGACCTTTCGATCGACGAGGCACAGTCGAAGCGCCTGCCATCGCTGATCGCGGCACTTGAGTCAGAAGACGCAGACGAGGGTCCGCGCGCATTCCGTGAAAAGCGCGAGCCGGACTGGAAGGGCCGCTAAATGACTTTCGTCATCATGTCGCCTTGTGTCGGCATTAAAGACGGCACCTGCGTTGACGTTTGCCCGGTTGACTGTATTCACGAAGGCGAAACGATGTTTTATATCGACCCGGAAGAATGCATTGCATGCGCATTGTGCGAGACAATCTGCCCGGTGGATGCCATCCGACATATCGACGAAGTCCCCGAAGAAGAAAAAAGTTATATCAAGATAAACGCAGAGTTCTTTTCCAAACCTTAAGGTATCGCGAAATTGGATAAAACCGTCGCCGGTGTTTTTGCCGCAGTGCCCACGCCGTTTTCTGATGACGATGCGCCAGATTTTGAATTGTTCATGGAGCATTGCGATTGGGTTATCGCCAAGGGATGTGCCGGCCTGAATGTACTTGGGTCAACCGGCGAGGCAAATTCGCAGACAGGCAAGGCCCGTGGCGACATCATGCGAGCCGTCGCAAAGTCTGCATTGAACCGAGCGGCACTGATGGTCGGAACGGGTACGCCCTCCCTCGGCGACACGATCGAACTAACCCGGCTCGCCGCGGATCTGGACTTCGATGCTGCGCTTATCGTTCCACCCTATTACTACGCGCCTGTTTCTGATGATGGCCTGTTCGATTATTTTTCGTGCGTGGTCGATGCTGTCAAAGACAGCGAGATCGGAATCTATCTGTACAACTTCCCACAGATGACCGGCCTGACGTTTTCCCAGGAACTCGTTGCACGTTTGCTGGAGTCCTTTCCAGGGCGAGTCCGTGGCATGAAGGACTCTTCCGGTGATTTGCAGTACACGAATCAAATGGCAGCGATGTTTACCGGAGTGTTTGATGTTTTTCCCGGCAGCGAAGCACCGCTTGCGGACGCGGCTGAATTTGGCTACGCCGGATGTATTTCGGCGTCAGTGAATGCGACCGCGGAACAAGCCGCAAAAGTCTGGCGTGAGCGCGATAGTGCCCGCAATGATCAATTCGAACGCGAGGTTGCCGAATTACGCGAGTTGCGGGCCGCTATCCAGGCGGTACCGATCGTTGCTGCCGCTAAAGCACTGACTGCCATGCGCACGGGCGAAGATCAATGGCGACGGATGTTGCCGCCACTAGTTGAGCTGAATGCGGATCAACAGCAAGCGATGGTCGGGGTCGCGAATCGACTGGGGTTTCCCTATGCAGTCGCCGAAGCCGTATAGGTGCTGCAACGGGCGACCACAATTGTAGTCGCCGCGGCACTCGCTGGTTGCGCCAGCATAAAAACCGAATCCGAGACGTCGGCCAGACCGGGCACTACCCATTGTCCCACCTCTGCGACCTCTGTCGGCATAGACGGTTGCGAAATTCTGGCGGTAGGTGATCGCAACACCCTGATTATCGGTACCGTGCTTGGCGAAAACCGGATTTTCTATAATGGTTCGGTTTTAATTGATGCCGCCGGCAAGATTGTGGAGGTAGGTTGTGATCTGCCGCGGGATGCATACACGACAGTACTCGTCTGTCCTGACGCGATTATTTCTCCGGGTTTCATCAATCCGCACGACCACATCTGGTACAACCACAAACCGCCAGGCAGGCCGACCGGCGAGCGCTATGAACACCGGCATCACTGGCGCCTGGGACTGCAGGGCTACACCCAGCCGGATTACGAACGCGCTGCAAGCAGTGAGCAGGTCGCATGGGGGGAAATCCGTCACGCCCTGGCCGGAACGACTGCGATTGCGGGCATGGGAGGCGTTCCGGGAATAGTTCGCAATCTTGACGATGCGCTCCTGGACGGTGAGCTTGATCGCCCGGCCGCTTTTACTACGGTTTTCCCCCTGGGCGATGCCACCGGAGTGATGCTGACCGACGGCTGCGACTACCCCGAGACTATAGACCCTGAGAGTTTCGCCGCAGCCGGCTCGTTCCAGGCGCATGTCGCAGAAGGCGTCGGTCTAAGCGCAGCGAATGAAGTTGACTGTGTTGGGACCATGCTTATGAACGGCGGCGAAATGCCGTCTGCGTATGTGCACTTTGTTGGCGCGACGACGGCGGATGCCGTCGCGCTTGGCGAACGCGACGTTAGCATCGTCTGGTCGCCACGTTCGAATATTGCGTTGTACGGACACACCGCCAATGTCACGTTGCTTGACCGCCTCGGCACTAACATCGCGTTGAGCACCGATTGGCTGCCGTCCGGATCAATGAATCTATTGCGAGAGTTGCAATGCGCAGCAGACTATTCGGAGATCTATCTGGATGGCTACTTCAGTAGCTACGACCTCTGGAAAATGGTTACGGTCAACGCCGCCACAAGTTTCGGCTTGCAGGACGAAATTGGCAGCATTGCGCCGGGGCGCGTGGCTGACATCGCCATTTTTCGTGACGGGCCGGCGGCAGATCCGTTTCGAGACCTGGTACATGCAGCTGATTCGGATGTTCTTCTGGTTCTGCGAGGCGGTGACGCACTGGCAGGACGAGCGGAGCTGGTGCACGCTCTGGACCCGGAGTGCAAGACGCTGCCCGTCGAACTTGCCTGCGGCGAAGCGCTAGCCGTGTGTATGGATTCTGGCTCCGACGGCAGCTTGCTTGCTGCGACTCTCGCCGCCAATCAGGATTCCTACGCACTGATGTTCTGCGGAGAGGTTCCGGACGGCGAGCCCACTTGCATACCAAGCTGGCCAGGTCAGTTTGACGGTGCAGTGGTTCCAGGCAGCGACGATGATAGTGACAATGACGGCGACGGCGTGGCGAACAATATTGACAATTGTCCGACAGTATTCAATCCGCCCCGTCCAATGGACAGTAGCCTGCAACCTGACTTCGATCAGGACTTGGCCGGCGACGCCTGTGACGAAAGCCCACTTGAGTAAAGACGAATGACAACAGACCAGACGACCAGCAACGCCAAGACCTACCCAAAGCCCGCTTATGCCTGGTACGTCGTCGTTCTGATGATGTGCTTCTATGTCTTGTCGTTCATAGACAGGCAAATCATCGCGGTGATGATCGATCCGATTAAAGCCGACCTGGATCTGTCCGACGTGCAAATCAGCCTGATCGGTGGCATGTCATTTGGTTTGTTCTACTCGGTCGTCGGCATATTCATTGGTCGCCTGGCCGACTCGATGAATCGTCCAATGCTGATTGCGGCTGGTGTCTTCATCTGGAGCTTGACGACCGCATTGTGTGGTCTGGCCGGAAAATTCTGGCATCTCCTGTTTCTACGTATGGGCGTGGGACTGGGAGAGGCTGCTCTGTTGCCGTCAACACTATCCTTGTTGAAGGATTATTTTCCACCAGCGCGTTTAGCGACTCCGACCAGCGTGTTTCTCTTCGGTGCACCGATCGGAATAGGCCTGGCCTTCGCGGCCGGCGGCCTCATGTACACCACAGCGCAGGGAATTACTGCCGCGGCAGGCTGGAACGACGTGTTCTTTATCGGCGGGTCGGCCGCCTGGAAGCTGGTGCTGATCTTCCTGGGCGTGCTCGGCATGGTGATGACCTTGGGCATGTTTACGGTCCGTGAGCCGCGCGTGACGAACGCAAGCGGAGTCGCGAACCGGGCAGAACACAGTTTGAAAGCGGCCAACGCTGCCGAGCTGCCCGAAGTAAAGGCTTATGCAAGAAGAAATTTGTTGCCGATAGCCTCCTTGTATGTCGGCATGGCTTTGATTTCACTGGCCGCCTACGCGCAGGGCTTTTGGGACGTCACCTATCTCACGCGAACGTTTGGTGGGGATAGAGGAAGCGTGTCATTCATTTATGGCATGGTACAGATGTTTGCGGGTATGGCCGGCATGTTTCTAGGTGGCTTCACAGCCGATCGCCTGACCCGGCGTGGTGTGGAAGGGTCAAGTTACAAGCTGGTCACAATCGGCGCTGCATTTGCGATTCCGTTCGCGTACTTGTATCCGCTCATGGGGTCCGAGTCAGGCTCATTGTGGCTCATGGTTCTGGCAATTTTTGGTACCAATATGTGTTTCGCCTGCGCTGCATCGGCAATGCAAAGAATGTACCCCGCCGCCATGCTAGGGCTAGCGGCAGGAGTCTATTTTTTCATGTCCAACGCGGTGGGACTGATGGTCGGTCCGTTTGCCATCGCTGCGACAACCGATTACGTTTTTGCGGATCCCCAGAAAGTCGGCTACTCCCTGTCGATTGTCGGCGGAACTGCACGACTGCTCGCTTTCGTCGTCTTTGCAATGGGCTTGAAGGCTTACGTTAGTCTGTTGCGCGAACGTGAGGGCGTGCCCGCCACGTAAAAAACGCGACTTAGAAAGCAATTCGGTACTTCGCAGAGCCGTTTTCATTGTCGCCTATCTTGGTGATCCGTGAATCGGCGGCCAGTGTTCCTGCGGCGCGCGGTGACGATGAAAAAGTGATGACGACATCGGCATTGATCGGCGCAAATGACCAATTGGCGTCTGCCGAAGGATCCAGCGTCTTCAGATCGAATATGTAGTCCGCGAGCACGTCGCGATTCGTGTCCGGCGCTGCGATGATGACGTTATTGCCATCCAGCCCAGGAAAACCGCCACCACCGTCCGCGCGATAATTGTTGGTGGCAACCACAAAGTTTTGTTCATGGTTGATAGCCTGGCCATCAAATTCAAGGTCCACAATCCGATGGCTTTCGCTGTTCAGCAATTCGCCGTCCGGCGAATAGCGGGGTGGCTGGGTGACGTCGATGCGATAGCGGACGCCGTCAATGACATCAAAATTGAAGCTCGAAAAACGGGTTCCGATGAGTTCCTGTTCCGCTTTTCTGTCGGGGTCGATCTGATTGAACAAACCCGCTGACATTTCCAGCCACTCACGGACCTCGGCGCCGGTCACACGAACGGCCCGCAAGGTATTCGGATAAATGTACAGGTCGGCGATATGTTTCAGCGCGATTTCGCCGGCCGGAATTTCCGTGAAATAGTCACGACCCCCGCGTCCGCCGGTCTTGAATGGTGCGCTGGCCGAGAGCACGGGCAAGCCGTCGTATTCGGTGCCCTGAATCAGTCGCTCGACGTAGCGCTTCTGTGCATTTGTGACGACCTGCACCGATGGATCATCCTGCACCAGCGCGAAATAGCTGTTGATCGGCGCGGTCAACTCACCGACGCCGGTGCGAACAAAGTCGATGGTGGCCTGGTGTTCTTCATTTGCTGCCGCGAGAATTTCCTCCCGCGGCTCCACCAGCGCGACGCTTTCGCCGTCTTCAATTTTGTAAATCGGCTGGGTAGCGCCACGCCCCTGCACCACGGTCCAGTCACCTGCCGGCGTAACCGCAAGTTCCAGATCTACGAATCCAAGATGACTGCCCCAAAATCCCGGCATGGTGGCAGCAACTCCGTTGATCGTGCCTGCAGCCAGATCAATGCCGTCGATGTCTGCATACGTGTCACTCGGAAATACACGGTGGCTGTGCCCGAACATGATGGCATCGATATCCGGGACCAGAGACAGGTAATAGGTTGCTTGTTCTTCCATACCCGTGCGGGTCGCGGCCGAGATGCCCGAATGCGGGATCGCGACGATGATGTCGGCGCCCGCAGCTTTCATCTGCGGAACCAGCGCCAGCGCCGTATCGACAATGTCATGCGCGACCACGCGGCCGCGCAGGTTACTTCTGTCCCATTGCATAATTTGCGGCGGCACAAAGCCGATGAACCCAATCTTGATCTCGTGGCTGCTGCCGTCTTCTGCCGTCAGTGTGCGCGCAGCGATCAGGTACTGTTTGAAATATGGAACATCATTGCCTGGGTCGTTATCGCCGTCATCATGAAAAACATTGGCTGAGATATACGGAAAATTCGCGCCGGCAATACTCTGTTCAAGAAACTCCAGACCGTAGTTGAATTCATGATTGCCGATATTAGCAACTGTGTAGTCCAGCAGGTTCATCGCCTTGTAGACCGGATGCACGTCGCCATCCTGCAGGCCACGATGCCTGGCCATGAAGTCACCGAGCGGGTTGCCCTGCAGTAGATCCCCATTGTCGACCAATACGCTGTTCGCAACCTCTGCTCGAGCAGTGGCCAGCAGGGCTGCAGTGCGGGCAAGGCCAACCGTGACGGACGGCTGATCCTGAAAATAGTCATAGTCGACCACATGCATGTGAATGTCGGAGGTTTCCAGGATTCGGAGTTGCACGATCGAGTCCGCGGGTTGCGAGCAGGAGGTCAGCAGAAGCGACAATGCGGTGCTGGCAATCAGGGTGCGTGGTGTCATAGTGTTGCTCGGAATTCGCGACTTCGTGGCGATCAGATTAGCACCGCTGTCAATGTTACGAAACGTCCTGCAAGCAGATAGAATACGGCCCATGGACAAATTACCCACTTATCCAGCGCCGGCAGACGGCCGCTTAAGCGCCGCGATGATCGCTGATTTTCGCGCTGCCGGCGTGCTTATTCTGGAAGGCTTCGTGTCTGCGGAACGTTGCCAGGAGCTGCGCCAACATACGCTCGAATTAATCGAGCAGTTTGACCCGGCGGAGGTCAAACATGTCTTTTCAGCCGCAATGACTGTTGAACATGGCGACGCCCAGTTGGGCGATAGCTATTTCGAAGAATCCGGCGACAAGATTCACTATTTCTTCGAAGCCGATGCATTTGACGGCGAAGGCAATCTGATGCAATCAAAAGAGAACAGTCTGAACAAGATCGGCCACGCACTGCATGACCTGGATCCGACCTTCGACGCGTTTTCAAGAACGCCGGAACTGGCCAACGCAGTCGCGAGCCTCGGCTATGAACGACCGGTGATACTGCAGTCGATGTACATCCTGAAGCCGCCACGTATCGGCGGAGAAGTACATTGCCATCAGGACTCAACCTATCTCTATACTGATCCGGAATCGTGCATCGGGTTCTGGTTCGCGCTTGAGGATGCAACGACAGAAAATGGCTGCATGCACTTCATCCCCGGCGAACACAAAGAACCGTTACGCAGACTTCAGTATCGCGCGAGTGATGGGAAGATGACCTACAAGACAGTGAACGAGACACCCTTACCGGAGAACGCGACCCTGCCGGCCGAGGCCAAGACTGGAACGCTGGTCATATTTGACGGTCGCGCACCGCACTTAAGCGAGGCAAACCGTTCGAACCGATCCAGGCACGCATACACTTTTCACGTGATTGACGAGAGCTCGCACTATCCGGCTGAGAACTGGTTGCAACGGGCAGCCGATATGCCCATGCGCGGGTTCGATACCTGATGCTATTTACAGATGTGATTCGCACCAAGCGCGACGGCGGCGAATTATCCGACGATCAGATTCAGTTTTTCGTTGACGGTCTCGCCGATGAGAGCATTCCGGCAGAGCAAGTGTCATCGCTGGCGATGGCCATATTCCTGAATTCAATGTCGTTTGACGAGATCGCAAAGCTGACCATGAGCATGTCGACTTCAGGAACAGTGCTCGAGTGGCAGGATCTCCATCTCGACGGTCCGGTTGTCGATAAGCATTCGACCGGTGGTGTAGGCGATAAGGTGAGTTTTATGCTGGCGCCGATTGTTGCAGCCTGCGGTGGCTATGTACCAATGATCTCTGGTCGTGGCCTGGGCCATACTGGCGGCACCACCGACAAAGCGGAAGCAATTCCGGGCTACAACACCGCTCCGGATTTCCCGACGTTTCGAAAAATCGTCAAAGACCTGGGCTGTGCGGTTATTGGCCAGACAGCCGATCTGGCGCCCGCGGATCGACGCTTCTATGGCATTCGCGACGTCACAGGCACGGTTGAATCCGTGCCGCTGATTACCGCTTCAATTCTGGCCAAGAAGATTGCCGCTGGGCTCGACGCTTTAGTCATGGATGTAAAAGTTGGCAGCGGTGCCTTCATGGCCACACATGAGCGCGCGCGCGAGATGGCGCAAAGCATTGTTGCAACCGCTGCTTTGGCGCACATGAAAACGCACGTACTCATTACCGATATGAATGAAGTGCTTGGGCGAAACGCGGGCAATGCGCTTGAGATCGCTGAAGCCGTGCAATACCTGAAGAATGAAGATCGTGAGGCGCGACTCGATGCAGTCACTTTGGGGCTGTGTGCAGAGATGCTGGTCGTCTCGGGCATCGAACCAGAGCGCGACGCTGCCTTACGCAAGGTGGACGAAGCTGTAACCAGCGGCCGGGCATTGGAGATATTTGCCAAAATGGTCGCGGCACTCGGTGGACCGAATGACTTCGTTGAGAATCCGGGCAAGTACCTTGCTGCCGCGCCGGTAATTCGACCGGTTTACGTGAGCGGCACCCTGACGGCGATCGACGCGTTCGCCGTGGGCAACGCCATCATCGAGCTCGGCGGCGGTCGGCGCGAAGTGGGCGAAGCGCTGGATATGTCGGTCGGCTTTAGTCAGTTCGCATCGTTGGGGACTTCGCTGGACCAGAATACGCCTCTGGCGATAATGCATGCCGCCAGCGATGCAGACGCAGACAAGGTCGAGACCATGTTGTTAAACGCCTGCGAGACAGGCGCCGGCACGCCGGTTGGAAGCCCCGTCATTGCTGAGATTTTGACTGGAAAGAGCTAAGCTATACAAGCCCCCGATACGGTAGACTTGGGGTCTGCAAAGAGAATAAAAACAATAAAAGGTGGGGGCCAGCATGGGCGATTACATCGGGATTCTCGGCATTGTGGTTATTTTGGGCATCGCGTATGCGTTCTCCAGTAATCGCAAAGCGATCAACCTGCGCGTCGTCGGAGCGGCACTCGCGCTGCAGGCAGGGATAGCCGCATTCGTGCTGTATTTCGATTGGGGCCGAAGAATAATCCTGTTTCTTAGCGACGGTGTCCTCGCGATAATCGCTTACTCGAGAGCCGGTATCGATATGGTTTTCGGTCCGCTGGCCGACATTTTTATGCCAACCCGTGATTTGCTGGCGGGGGAGTATGGTTCGGAGTCGACTGTGGCAGCCGGCGAAGGCATGGTCGCG
>JBBKWL010000124.1:0-8228 GCA_037968975.1 Woeseiaceae bacterium
CCGACCACCTGGTTCGAAGCCAGGTACTCTATCCAGCTGAGCTACGGGCGCAGTAGTTGGCGCTAAGAATACACTCTCTTTATCATGTCGCCATAGAAACTTATTCAGGAGAGCTGCAATGGCCGGTGGTTTTGCCAAAGATGGCGCAGTCCAGGACCAGATTGACGCGACTGTCGAAGATGCGGTGAAACGCGCTCGCAGCAATATTCCGCAGGGTGAAAGCCTCAGAAATTGTGAAGAGTGCGAATGCGCCATTCCAGAGGCCAGGCGCGTCGCGGTGCCCGGGGTGCGTTTGTGCATTACTTGTCAGTCTGCGCGCGACGCGCAAGAAAAAGCGACCGGCGGCATCAATCGCCGCGGTAGCAAGGACAGTCAGCTAAGGTAGTCTGGCGGGGCGTTGCGCCTAGTATTTCTTGAGCGCCGCAACCTGGCGCCGTGCGCGAATGCGTCGGAAATCTTCGAGGCTCTCCATCGTCAGAGTATCGGTTGACTTGATTCGCTGGTCCATCTCAGCATCGAACGCCGGTGCATTCTCAAGCTTAAGCCGATAGCGGCCAAGAGCAATGATGTCGTTATTTCGAAGCACCGTTTTGTGGACAGCTTTCGAATTAACAGTCGTGCCATTTGTGCTATTGAGATCTAGCAGCACGATCGCATTCGAATACACTTGCAACAATGCATGCGTTTTACTGACGTAGGAGTCTTCAATGCTGATGTCGGCAAGATCGGTGCGGCCGATGATGTACTTTCGGTCTGTTAGCTCGTAACTGGCCACCGTCTGGCCGTCGTGGGTTACGACGATTCGCGGCACCGGTTTGGCGGAGTGGAGTTCCGTCATCCGCTCCATGACAGCAATCGCCTGCTCATTCAGACTCCCGGGCCAACCGTAAGACGTTGCACGTAACTTCGCACAGATCTCCGCTGGAAAAATCTTCTCGCTATGCTCCCCGCCGGCGGCGATATACCGCGTTCGCAAGTAGACCATCGACTCATGGGTCGAAAGTGGATTCAACGAATAGACTGCTGGTCGCCGCCGCGAAAGACTGCGCATGCTGTCTTGATGCAGCAGGTCGGACATTGAACTTTTGCCTGTCAGCACAATGCGAAGCGCCACATCACTTCCGGCATCCAGCGACGACAGCCAGTCCAACAGACGCAACGTACTTGCGGATGCACGGTCCGCGTTATCAATCATCAGCACGGGCGCATGTCCGTCACGGGTTTGCTGAGTCATGAAATTATTCAGCTGCTGCAGCAAATGTTCATCGTGCTGTGAGGCAGCGACAATTCCAAACTGCGTCAACATCCCATTCATGAGGCCGCGCGGTGTCAGGTGCGTACCATCGATCAGTGCTACCGCCGAATTCAACGACGACCAGTCACATTGCACCTTGACAGTCGTACTCTTCCCCGAGCCTGCCGGACCTTGCAACAAAGCGATTCCGTTCGGCTGCGCCAGCGCAGAGGTCAGAAAACGAATTGCGTCCTGATGTGATTGGTGCGCAACGATTAGGGAGGGATCGGCATTCTTGCCGAACGCCTTACTAGCAATTGAGGAATCGTATTTAGACATTAATTTTTCTTATTCTTATTATTGTTATTGGTCACATTATTGCCCTTCTGGGCCCTGCGGCGTGCCCAAGGTTGCATAATCTGGATATCTGCCGAGCATTGCTCGCTCCCCGTTGCCGCTGAAGCCATCGTGACAAGTGCCATACTACAAGTGTCCTGGTCGTTTTTCTAATGAAATTGCTGTTACCGGGGGCTGGAAAAATGCGGGCAAAAACAGCCACAACCGTGGCTATTGTTGCTGCCTTGGTGTCTCAACCCGCCTTCGGACGTGGCGAGAGCCTGTTTCAAGTGGGTAAAGGCCTTACGTTTCGCGAATACACCGCGCCACTTCCCGACAATATTCTCAGCGTCGCGCGCACCGAAAATAGCCCCGGGCTGGTCTGGTACCCGTTACTGGTGGATTCGCCGTGTCTGCAGCGTTACGCCGATGACATACGCTATGTCCAAGTTGTTAACTCTGTGGAAGAACGCATGCTAACTTTACAAGAAGAGGTTCACGAATCGTTATAGCAGTCTTGCATTGACCGAATCACTCATCGCTTTGGTAATCGCCGCCAGCGTGCTGCTAGGGTCGCCCGGACCTGCGACGCTTTCGCTGGCCGCTGTGGGCGCAACCGCAGGGGTTGCCAGGGGCCTGCCCTATCTCGCCGGTATCCTCGTGGGTCTGGCTTGTGGAATGGCAGGCGCGGTTGTCGGCGTTGCCGCAATCTTCGTGCAGTGGCCGCAGGCCAAAATAGTCGTGCAGCTCCTCGGCGCTCTTTATCTCGCGTACATCGCGTATCGAATCGCATTCGCGCCAATTACAAGTGCCAGCAATGCGGGTGAGACTGCAGCGCCCGGTTTTCGAGACGGCGTGGTACTCAATATCCTGAATCCGAAACTTTACGCCGGCTTTTTCGTGCTGTTCAGCCAGTTCCTGTTACCGCTGCCGAACCCTGCGGCACAATATGCAACGACCGCTGCAGTCATGTTTGTCATCGGAGTAATAGTCGACTCAATTTGGCTGGGGATAGGTTCGACGGTTCAGGCGCTGTTCGCACACCCCCGCTACGCGCGCGGCATTCGCGTGCTATTTGGTCTGTCGATTATTGTCGCGACAGTTTGGGCATTGTTACCCCAGAACGGATAGACATTGATCAACACATACGCCGCGCAGAAAACAAATGCTGCAATTGACGAGATAAAATACTTGCCAACATCTGTTTCATTTACTAACATCTGTTGGTTATGGCCAGTCGCGAACAACAAGTCCTAGCACTGATACGGGAAGACCCAATGCTCGCGCAGCAGAGTATCGCCGCCAGGCTGGGGATTACCCGCTCCGCGGTTGCTGGTCACATCATGAATCTTAGTAACAAGGGTCTTATCAAGGGCCGTGGCTATGTCTTAAGCGAGGCCCCGTTTGTCGCTGTGATCGGCGGTGCCAATATCGACATCCATGGCAGATCGAGCCAGGCACTTCGCAGCCACGACTCCAATCCGGGCGAGGTGCGTATCTCAGCCGGCGGTGTTGCCCGCAACATTGCCGAAAATCTGGCTCGGCTGGGCGCTGATACCCGGCTGATTTCTGCCGTCGGTGACGATCATCATGGGCAGGTACTCCTGCAGCTCTCGCGCGCCGCCGGAATCAACGTGCGGAACGTCGTGGAGATACCGTCGGCGATCACGTCGACCTATCTCTCGGTCCTCGACGATGCCGGCGATATGTTGGTCGCCATCAACGACATGAGCATTCTCGAAGAGCTGACGGTCGCCAGGCTGCAGTCCCAGCAGGCGATGCTAAAACAGTCAGTTCTCGTGGTGCTTGATGCCAATCTTCCTGCTGCTACGCTCGCCTGGCTCACGCAAACCTGCAGCGACAGTCCGATCTTCGCTGATACCGTATCAGCGGCCAAAGCGCCGCGACTACGACCGTACCTGCAACACATCCATACATTGAAGACCGGCACGATCGAAGTCGAGGCGCTGATGGAGCAAAAAGCGCGGACCACAGCACAGCTACGAAAAGTTGCACGCGACCTGCACGACGCGGGAGTCACGCGCGTGTTTATCACCCGTGGCGAGAAAGGTGTTTTCTTCAGCGACGACGGCAGACACGGCATCGAGAAAGTGCAGCGCGGCAAGGATGACATTCGCAATGCCGGAGGTGCAGGCGACGCGTTTCTGGCAGGCCTTGCTTATGGGTGGTTGGAAAATTGGGACTTGCAGAAAGCATTGCGGTTTTCGCTGACCGCGGCTGATCTCACTCTTTCACATTCCGGAACCAGTAACCCTGCCCTGTCACTGGGCCTCGTGCAACGCGCGATGGAGATGCAGCATGCTTGATACGTCAACCGAAGTCGCTGCGGCCCTCAAATCCGGAAAGCCGGTGGTTGCTCTGGAGTCGACAATTATCAGTCACGGCATGCCGTACCCGAGAAATGTCGAAACGGCGATGGCCGTCGAGGCGACAGTTCGAGCGGCCGGAGCGATTCCCGCAACCATCGCCGTATCGGATGGCAAGCTAAAAGTTGGCTTGACGCCGGACGAAATAGAAGACCTTGGGCAACTCGGAATGAAAGCGATCAAGTGCAGCCGACGTGACCTGCCCTTTGTTGTTGCTCGAAAACTGACCGGCGCGACCACCGTTGCCGCAACGATGATTATTGCAGCAATGGCGGGTATCCGCGTATTTGCGACTGGCGGTATCGGTGGCGTGCACCGCGGAGTTGAAGAGACGATGGACATCTCTGCGGACCTGGAAGAACTCGGCAACACCAGCGTCGCCGTCGTTTGCGCGGGCGTGAAATCCATTCTCGATATCGGTCGCACCCTCGAGTATCTCGAGACTAAAGGCGTTCCGGTGGTCGGCTATCAGACCGACATGCTGCCCGCTTTCTATTCGCAAAGCAGTGGCTTCGCGGTGGATTATCGGGCAGACACAGCGAAGGAGATCGCTGCTGCTATGCACGCCAAATGGGCAATGGGACTCGAAGGCGGCATGCTCGTCGGCGTTGCGGTACCGGATGAACACGCTCTGGCACATGAGGAAATAGATGCGGTGATTGTCGACGCCATAGCTGCAATGCAACGACGCGGCATCACGGGCAAGGACACGACGCCGTTCCTCCTTGGCAGCATTGTCGAGCGTACTGGCGGCAAGAGCCTGGATACGAATATTCAATTAGTGCTCAACAACGCGAAAGTTGCCGCGGAAGTTGCAGCGCAATATGGCAGTTATTCAACACTACAAGGAGCAAAAAAATGAAAGTAGTTCTGATCGCCTGGTTCATCGTCAATGGCAACGCCGCTGGCACGTCTGTCACGGCCGAATTCGATTCCATGGAAAGCTGTAAGAAGGCCGCCACCGCACTGCAGGTCGCTGGTGATAAAGGCAAAGGCAAGAACGTCACCTGGAGACACGTTTGCACGCCTAAATAGCTGTAATACCGCTCATTTTTGTGGAATCCGTCATATTCCACAGGTGTCGAGTCCGCCATACTGAACGCGATATGGACGGTATCAGCCCACAAATCATGTTGTATTTGCTCGGCGCGGCAGCGGTGGGCGCTGCGGTCGTTTGGTTGATCATGAGCAAGCGCAATCGACGCCGACTTGAAGTCCACGCACACGAGTGGCAAAGCAATGTCGATACGGTCGCGCGCGTCCGCGATCGGCTGATTAACGAGAACGAAGCGCTGCGGTCTACGATCGAATCACAGCAGGCTGAGGTCACGCGCCACGAACATGCTGTTGCCCGTGCTGCAGTAGATCTGGAGTCCAGCCGCGAGCAGGTAAAGCAGTTGGCGAAAGACCTTTTCACGCTGCGTTCTGAGCGCGAAGAAACCAAAACCAAGATGCATTCCTTTCAGGCCGCGCTCGTCGCCGTAAAACAACAGGCCCAGGAAATTCAAACAGAATTTTTGAAGTCGCGTGAATTCTACAAAAACGAGCTAACCAAGGCATTCGAACGGCGCCGCACCGTGGAGCTTAAGCTTGACGATGCGAAGGCTGAACAGGACTCCTTTGCGAACTTGTTGCGATCGTCCGTATCGGAAAAGGAATCTGTCAACAAAATGCTCTCTGCTGCGAAGAAGCGGCTCGACAACATCGACGCGCTCGAGCGGAAAACCATCGAGCTGGAAGCCGAAAACGCACAGCTAAAACACGACGCGGCTATTGCACAAGGAGAGCTTGAAGTACTACAGCGCGATGTGGAAGAACTTGAAGAACTCAAAGTACATAACAAAGAGCTGTCCCAATGCGTCACCTCCCTGGAAGAAAGCCGCAGGCAACACGAAACCGACGCGCAACGTTACAGAGAACGCGCTGGGCAATCCGAGCAAAAATCCGAGACCTTGCGAATCAAACTGGATGAGGTCGAACAGAACTTCCTCGATATTGAAAAGCAGCAACGCCAAGTACTGCAAGATGCGCGCAAAGCAAGCATCGCCAATTCGTCAAATGGTGCGACACAGCGGGAACGGAATCAGGATCGGGATGACCTGCAGGAAATTGTTGGCATTGGCAAAGTGTTTGAACACGCGCTGCACGAGCTCGGCATATTCACATTTCGCCAGATCGCCAATTTCGACATCTCTGACGTCGCGCGCGTCAATGCCGAATTGAAAGAATTCAGAGGTCGTATGGAACAGGACGACTGGATCGGCCAGGCGAAAGAACTGCATTTCAAAAAATATGGCAGCTAGGCAGTACGTTTACGCCTACACCACCGATTTCAACCGCCGTTTGGCGCGTTGGCGCCGCAGATCGATCAGGTTCTTCATCCTCAGCGTATCGGGCGACTTCAATAACGCTTCCAGGTCATGACCGACTGCCGGAGCATTTTCTATTTTGAGGCGATGACGGCCCAACGTGATGATGTCGTTGCTCTTGAGAATCGTTTTCTTGATGGTGACTGAGTTGACGGTCGTACCGTTGGAGCTATTCAGATCCAGCAACACCAGCGCGTCGGTATAGAGCAGGAATACTGCATGCACCTTGCTCACGAAGTCGTCTTCCACAATAACGTCCGCAAAGTCTGATCGGCCCAGCAATACCTTATTGCCATTAAATTCGAACTCAGAGATCACCGCACTGTCCTTTGTCAAGACAAGGCGCGGCGGCGGCCGTCTGGCACTGTCGCTCATGGCAAGCACCGGAATATCCGTTGCGGACGCCTCCCGTGTCTTTTCTTTGGCGCCGTAGGTATCGACAACGCTGAGTGGAAAACCCGAGGAGCGTTTGATGGCTTCCAACGCAAACAGGTTCAGCATGCCCGGCCAACCGCCGGACTGCTCACGCAGTCGATCGCAAACGTCGAACGGAAATGTTGTGTCTGCCCGATCGTGGCCTGCCGCTTTTAATCGTGCGTGCAGGTAGATCATCGTTTCTTTCGCCGACAAGGGTTCCATCTTGAAACTGCCGGGGTAACGTTGAGAAATATTGCTCAGCCCTTCCGAGTCCACCAGGTTTTGCAGGGAGCGGGTCCCGGCCAGAATGAATCGAAGTGCAAACCGGGTGTCTACCTCAAATCCTGCCAGCGTGTTAAGCACACGCAGCGCGCCCGGATTCATACGTTCGACGTTGTCCACGATCAGTACCGGCGACTGCCAGGTTCGTGACTGCTCAATGGCTAACGCTTTAATTTC
This sequence comes from Woeseiaceae bacterium, assembly GCA_037968975.1. GTDB lineage: Bacteria > Pseudomonadota > Gammaproteobacteria > Steroidobacterales > Woeseiaceae > UBA1847. The sequence continues at coordinate 7,203 of JBBKWL010000124.1, forward strand.
TCTAAGCAACTGCTCGTCCGAAGCGCTGCCTGGCTGGCTGCCGAGCTGTTGCAGTACCTTGGATAAGAATTGCCGCGGCTCAAGTTCGCGACCATCCAGCAGGACGACATCGGTTTCGGCGGATAAATGCATCGCGAATTTCCGCAAAATAGTCGTCTTACCAGCACCGTCCGAGCCGAACAGGAGGCTGATACCGCCCGCGTCATTCAACGCGGATTCAACTGACTTTAATGCGTCGAGATGGGAACGATACTTCACCGTCGTTAGCGCGTCGGAATCGTCGCCAAACGCTTTTGTCGCTAACGCGGAATGATTTTCCTGCATTCGAGTATTGCCAGAGGGGGCCCGGATTCATTATTCCTTTAATAAGGGTCACTACTGGAGAGTAGTTTCCATAATACGGCGAGCAATGCGCCAGATTGTGACTCCGGTCTCGATTCTGCACCGTCGTCGGCACAATTTTTACAGCAGCGACTTGACGACCTTACCGCCCTTCATGATCAATGCGAGATTGGTCGCCTGCTGCAACACTTCGGCCGCCGTCGATTACTGTCGCTCCCTCCGGGGCGTCAATAGGATTTTTTGCAACCCTGGCAATGATGCCATTGAATATATGCACGTTTTCGATCAAAACGCTTTCGGCGTGGACGCCGCATGACAGCAACAGCAACGTTGCGATTTGCATGACGTTTTTCAATTCAATCACCCCGACATCTTGTCAACTTGCATACACACGCTTCAACACAGGACCCATCTTCCGCATACCGACGAGCGCCAGCGTCGTCAGCATGCCGGCCATCATCGCACCCGTTACACCGCAAGTAAGCGTGTCCTGCCCGCTCAGCCAAAGTCCGGGAATTCGAGTGCGCGGTCCTAGCCAGTCTTGCTGCAATCGTTCTGTGGTGTGCGCCAACCCGTACAATTCGCCGCGCTGGTAACCGGAAAACCAATTCGTGGATTGCGGAGTCGACACTTCGTAATAATCGACTTTGCCCTCAAGCTGCGGCAGCTTTGCGTACAGGTGGC
>JBBKWL010000125.1:0-21442 GCA_037968975.1 Woeseiaceae bacterium
CCTAACACGGCGCCGACCAGAGTGTGCGTCGTCGAAATTGGAATACCGGTTCCTGATGCGATCACGATCGTGGTCGCCGCAGCCAATTCCGCCGCAAAACCGCGGCTCGGCGTTAGCTGTGTAATTTGCTTACCGACGGTCGCGATTACCTTGCGACCATAGGTGGCAAGACCGACGACGATACCGCCACCGCCAAGGACCAGCACCCAGGTTGGTAACGACGATTCCGCACCAACGGCGCCAGTCTGGGCGACACTAATAACCGCCGCCAACGGACCGATTGCATTCGCGACGTCGTTGGAGCCATGCGCAAAGGCCATGCCACATGCAGTCACAATCATCAGAACACCGAAGACCCGCTCCACCGTGTAAAAATGCTGTTTCTTGTCGGCCTTGGGATTTGGCTTTATCCTGCGAATTGCGAATGCCCCGACAAGAGCGATCGCGACCGCGATAGCCATTGCGAGCAAGTAACTGTCCTGCAGGCTAATCTCAAGCCCTACATGACTCAAACCTTTGAGAATTGTCACGAGGGTAATCGTGAATGCTGCAAAGAAGATGTACACCGGCACAAAGCGTTTGGCTTTTGCCAGCGGGTCGTCCTGGCGCATGATCAATCGCAGTACCGATTGGTAGATCAGATAAGCGATAAAGCCAGCAATCAACGGTGAAATCACCCAACTCATCACAATGGTGCCGACTTTGCTCCATTGCACCGCATCGATGCCAATACCCACAGCTGCAAAGCCCACGATCGCGCCGACAATCGAATGCGTCGTTGATACCGGCCATCCATTACGTGACGCAATTGCCAGCCACGACCCTGCCGCCAGCAATGATGCCAACATGCCGTAGACCAGGAGCTCCGGTTCGCCTGCCAGTAAATCGGCATCGACAATGCCTTTGCGAATGGTGGAAGTAACTTCACCGCCGGCAAGCACGGCGCCGAGAAATTCAAAAACGGCAGCGACCAGTATCGCCTGCTTGATGGTCAACGCTTTCGACCCGACCGAAGTGGCCATCGCGTTGGCTACATCATTTGCGCCGATACCCCAAGCCATAAAAATACCGAATATGGCGGCAAGGGTTATATAGACAATCTCCGCTTCCATGAAAGTCCCTCGAGCAGTAGTGAGCTAGATGATGAGAAGTTCTAGTGCGACAACAATAATTCGAGACGGCGGCCCACTCTTTCTGCCATATCCGCAATTTGCCCGGTGGTTTCGATGACCTGGTACATGAATACCGCATCGACAGGGTTTAGCGATGTCTCAATCGCGAACAGCGACGCACGCAACGCAGCCTGCTGGTCATCAGTATCCGTCTCAATTTGATCGAGTTCTTCGATCAGTGCCGAAACAAGGGCTACTTCCGCCCCGCGAAATCCTGCAGTGAACAGCTCGTCCAGTTCGCGAACACTCTTGCGCGCTTGCTTCGCCGCATCAATATTCCGGTCGACAAAATCGAGAAACTGTTCGGCGATTGTCGACGGAATTTGCATTTTTCGACCCAGGACGATCCCGGATACATCCTTGGTGCGGTTCGCAATCTTGTCCTGCACCAGCAACAGCTCCAGCAAATCTTCGCGCGGCACGGGCATGAACAGGCTTTTTGGAAGATGTAGCCGAATTGTTTTCTTTAGATCGTCGGCTTCGTGTTCAAGCGTTTCGATCTTTAATCGAAACTTCGCCGCAGTATCCCAGTCGCCTGCCACAGCGGCAGCGAAAAATCCGCTTAGCTGCTTGGCGCAGTCATACGCAATTCCGATATGTTTTTCGAGCGGTACAACGGGTGACGCACCGAAAATATTAGCGAGCATGTTTGCCATCAGATATAAACCTCTAAGGGGATTTTCGGCGTCATCCTAACACAGGGATTTCGATCGCCGAGCAATTTCCGCCGATACCTGTTTGACCATCATCCACGGTGCAATCGGTCGTCGCGTGCTACACTCGCCAACCCTTATGAATCAGGCACTTGGCTACATGAACTACTGGTTAATGAAGTCCGAACCCGACGTTTACAGCATTGACGATCTAAAGCGTGACGGTCAGGAAATGTGGGACAGCATTCGCAACTATCAGGCGCGCAACATGATGCGCGACGAGATGCGCATCGGCGATGAAATTTTTTTCTATCATTCCAGCTGCAAGCAACCCGGGATAGTTGGAATTGCACGGGTTTGCAGCGAGCCCTACCCCGACCCGACGCAGTTCGACAAGAAGTCTCGCTACTTCGACCCGAAAAGCACGGCAGAGAATCCACGCTGGATTCTTGTTGATGTTGAATTTGTGCAGAAATTTGAACGCACGATATCACTGACTGAAATCAAGTCACATCCCGAACTTGCCGACATGATCCTGACACGTCGCGGCAATCGACTTTCAATTATGCCTGTCGACGACAAGCACTGGAATTACATCCTTGCCCTGCTCTGAATTGTGGCCATCACCAGGACTTGAGAAGCGCCTGTATTTTCGCAGCGGCACTCAGGGCGAGCATGATCACAAGGTCCCCGGGCTGCGCCCACGCCATCGCCGCGGTTAGCGAGTCCGTTTCCTCGGCGTAGTGTTCGATTTGGCTCTCGTCAGCGCCGTTTAAAAGCAATTCGTCTTTGATGATCGCAAATACCTCGCCTTCCTCGCGACCACGATAGTATCCGGCCAGTTCGGAGACAATCACCTTGTCCAAACCGATCGACCACGCGTCCCGGGCCAGTTCCCGAATCGCATTGTCAGGTCGATCCCCGGCCTGGCCGAAACACAACACGCGTCGGGTTGCGGGCAATGCCTGCGCCATATCGAACAGGGCCTGCATCGCATGGGGATTGTGCGCGAAGTCGACCAGCACCTTGCGCCCTGCAACGTCGTAGACATTACAACGACCCGGATTGTCGTCCTGCGATATCGTCGTCAGGCCGGTGCGGATGTCTCTGATCGATGCGCCGAGGCAGTGTGTCAGGGCACAGGCGGCGAGCGAATTCGCTATGTTATGGCGCGCAGCGCCGTTCAGGGTAATAGCGATATCAGTGGAGCGACAAATAAGTTCGCGCGAGTCGCCGCTCACTTGCAACAAGTCATCACCATCCAGAACAAATGCAGTACCGCCTGCCGCAACGTGCCCGGCAACTGTCGCATTCTCGGCATCGAGAGAAAACCAGATTAAATCACCGCTGTAACGCTCTGCCTTTGAAACCAGCAGGGCGTCGTCCGCGTTCAGAATCAGTCGCCCGTTGCCAAGAACGGCACGGCTGACAATCCACTTGATGTTCATCAGCTCGGCAAGATTCCGCGAGCCGAAATCACCCAGATGATCTTCGGCGATATTGGTTATCAACGAGGCGTCCGCAACATCGACGCCGAGACCACGGCGCAGCAACCCGCCGCGAGCGGACTCCAGAATAGCGACATCAACGTTTTTTTCGCGTAGTACAGCTCGCGCACCGCCCGGCCCGGACCAGTCACCCCGATCAATAATGTGGTCATTGACCGCAATCCAGTCGGTCGAGCTCAGGCCGACGTTTTTCCTCGCTGAGCGCAGGATATGTGTAGCCAGGCGCACAGTTGTCGTCTTGCCATTGGTGCCGGTGACCAGGCCAATCGGCACATCATCGTATTTCGCCCAGGTCAGCGAGTCGGTTTCTGGCAATTCCCGCACCGGCCAGGTTTCTGAATATCTGCCAAGGCCGATCGACGCATTGTCGTCGTCCCACAGGAAAGTAGTGGTATGTTGCGCGGCTTCCGCTTCCAGCTGCAGCAGGGCCGGGTTGGATTCCTCGGCGATGGCTGCCCGAATCGTCGCCAGCGCTGCCTCATAATCAGGCTCGACAGCGCCATTCAGTTCGGCATTGCAAGCGGCCCACGCCCACTCGTTGATCTCTGACGCGGCATACAACGCATCGATGGCGGCCGAAAAGAACAGACTCACGCCACCTGACAACTTGACCGTACTGATGTCGCAATCACCCCATTCCAGGTCCGCGAGCATGCGCGTGACCAGTCGGGTCCAGGCCGGGATCAGTCGGTTCGCTTCCGCTTCACTGCAGGCGACATCAAGTATCGCCCCCGGAACGTTTGCCAGAAGGCTCGGCCCGGTCAGTCTGCGGGCGTCGAGAAATTCCACTAGTCGCCTTCTTCGCGCGCGATTCGCACACCTCTTTCGTCACTGATAATTTCGAGTTGGTCGTCCAGCTCGAAGCCCTCGAGATCGGGCAGGTCTGCGACAGTGGGTGCTTTCTTGGTTGCCTCGTCGATCTTGGCTCCCGAATTGAAATAGATGATCTGCTTCCAGGTACGCTTGATGTTATCTGCGAGAATCAAAACCAGATCGCCGGCCTTCGATATTTGCAGCGCTCGGCTGGTCGCCTCCTGTTCGTCGGGAACAACCTCTATCCGGTCGGCTGAAATGCCCACTTCGAGCAGCTTGTTCTTGAGCATTACCGCAACTTCGTCGTCACCGCGACCACGCGTATTGTCGTCGCGACGACAGATGAAATGGTCGAAGTGCCCGGCGGCGATTTCAGCAATCTCGCGAATATCCTGATCGCGTCGATCCCCCGGTGCTGCGAGAACGACGGTGCGCTTGCCTTCGGGCTCGAAACGATCCACCAGATCGCACATTGCTTTCACGGCAGCGGGGTTATGGGCGTAGTCGAGAATGACGCGGAACGGATGTTCATTATAGATATTGGTGCGACCCGGTGCCTGGAAGAAGCTTGCATCGAAGGTCCGCAAGCCATGCCGGATATCTTCAAGGCTGATGTGCATGTTGTAAGCCAGCGCCGCGGCGAACATCGCATTCTGCACGTTGTGCATGGCACGACCTTCGATGGTTGCCGGAATCAGGTGCGTCCAGACTAGTGGCGTATGGCCATCGTTGTCGTAAATCGTGATCATGTGACCGTTCATTCCCTGCTCGAGCACAAATGCCTGCCCGCCGGCCTGAATGTGCTTCTTAACGAGCGGATGTGCCGGGTTCATGGTTACGTAGCAGAGCCGCGCTGCGTCGGTGTAATCCGCCATTTGTAAGCAAAGCGCGTCGTCGGCATTCAGTACTGCTGCGTCCTCAGCTATCTCAACAGGTACTCGTTTTATTTCGGCCAGTTGCTCCAGTGTATCGATACCGCGAATTCCCAGGTGATCCGCTGCAACATTAATGCAGCAAGCGACATTACATTTTTGAAACCCAAGGCCACTGCGTAACATTCCACCGCGGGCAACTTCCATCACCGCGGCATCGACCGACGGGTCGCGCAAGATCATCTGCGCGGACACCGGTCCGGTCATGTCGCCGGACACACTGAGCTTGCCGTCGATGTATACGCCGTCGGTTGACGTCTGACCCACCGTGCGGCCAGCCATCTTCAGGATGTGTGCCAACATGCGCGACGTTGTGGTCTTGCCGTTAGTGCCCGTGATCGCGGCGATGGGTATGCGACTCGGTGAGCCCTGCGGAAACAGCATATTGATGACGGGACCGGAAACGTCGCGCGGCGTGCCCTCGCTAGGTGCAACGTGCATGCGAAAGCCCGGCCCGGCGTTGACTTCGCAGATACCGCCACCGGTGTCCCTGTATGATTCTGTAATATCAAAAGTCAGAAAGTCGACACCACCAATATCCAAACCGATTGCCTTGATGGCGCGAATCGCCATCTCGCGATTGTCCGGGTGAATTGTGTCGGTTACATCAATAGCAGTCCCGCCGGTCGACAGGTTAGCGGTTGTACGCAGGAAAATTTCTTCGCCGTCTGGCGGCACCGTGTTTTTATCGTAGCCCAGTTTCGCCAGCAGGCGTTCCGCCTGGTGATCAAACTCCAGCCGCGTCAGCACTTTCTCGTGTCCCACTCCGCGGCGCGGATCCTGATTGACGATATCGACCAACTGCTCGATCGTATTCTTGCCGTCGCCGACCACATGACCAGGTACGCGTTTGGCCGCAGCGACCAATTCGTCGTTCACGACCAGCAAGCGGTGATCGAAACCTTCGAGGAACGTCTCGACGATCACAGTGCGTCCGTGCTCAGCGGCTTTTGCAAACGCCGTTTCGACTTCGGACTGCGTTTTCAGGTTGATCGACACGCCGCGACCATGATTGCCGGACAATGGCTTGAGCACAACCGGGTAACCGATGCGCTCAGCCGCACGCACTGCATCGCGGGCCTTGCGCGCAAGGCGCTGAGTCGGAACTGGCAATCCCAGGTCACGCAGAATGCCGTTGGTTTCTTCCTTGTCAGACGCCAGTTCGACCGCGATATTGCTGGTGCGCCCGGTGGTCGTGGCCTGGATGCGGTGTTGGTAGCGCCCGTGCCCGAATTGCACGAGGCTGTAGTCGTTCAAACGCAGCCATGGAATATCGCGGGCCTCAGCAGCATCGATCAGTGACTGGGTGCTCGGACCAAATGCGCGCCGTTGTGCATAGAGTATAAAGTCGTCGCGCTCTGCGGCGAAGGCCCAGTCTTCGCCGGGCGCATTCGCTGGCCGCAAATTCTCGGGCAGCAGGTTGTGCAGGAGTTTCAGTGCCAGCGCACCTGCTTCGCGGCCAACCGCAACATCTTTGTACTGGAACACCATGTTGTAGTGACCAGGCTGGCCATCGACCGAACGGGTGCGACCATAGGTAACCGCTGAACCAGCGACGTTCTGCAGCTCGATCGCAACATGCTCCATGACGTGACCCAGCCACGTGCCCTCGTCTTCGCGAAGGCGTCTGACAAAACCGCCAGGTTCGCGGTAGGAACAGCCGTGCTCATGCAAACCGGGCAGCGCTTCGAGCAATGGTCCAATGAAAGCTTCGCCCAGTTTTCCGGTAGGCCAGTCTTCAAGCTCGCCGAGATCCAGAACATGCCGGATGACTGGAAAATGCGCGTAAATATTCGGCCCAACGTAAACGTTGGTGCTGACAATTTTCATTGTTATGTTCCTGTTTTTCTTATTCTGGAGCAGCCTCTCGCGACTCGATGTTGAATCGCCCGCCTGCCACCAATATGTGCATTTTGACCCCGATCAAACTGACCGGCTCGCCACGGCGTGCCTGGTCCATGGAAGAATAGCTCAGATCGGTAGGGTCTATCACCGTAATGCCGCCGCTGCCGACCACTTCCAGCTCTTCGTCCGGGTCAATAAATGCCGCAGTATCCTCGTCCAGGCCAATGCCTACGGCAAACGGGTTGTAGGCTAGCGCCGTCAACAGGCGACCCAGCCGATCGCGCTGCCGAAAATGCTGATCAATGATGAATTTGTTCGTGAGACCCAGTCCCGGCGCCATCGTGACCAGGTCGGGGCTCGGCGTGCTGCCCTCGAAGCCGCCGGCGATCATGTGCTCGGGCATGAATGCCGCGCCGGCAGATGTCCCTGCGACGTGCATTCCGGCGGCATTTCGGCGCCGAATCATTTGCGCAACCGCGGTGCCGCCGAGCGTTGTCGACAGGCGCAGCTGGTTGCCGCCGGTCAGGAATACCCCATCGGACTTCTCGATATAGTCGAGGAATTTGCTGTGCTCGCAATCCTCCCGGGTCTCAAACGGCAGCACCATGGCATGCTGGACACCCAGCTTGCGAAACAGCTTTTCGTAATTGCGACCCGTGTCTTCGAGCTCGGAGGCTGTCGGTATGATGCCGATGCGGGCCGATTTACCGCCACAGATGTCGACAAATCGATCGAGAATTTCGGGGTTATCGAGTTTTTCCTCGGCGCCGCCGATTGGAATGATATAGCCGCGCTCGGTGTTTTTGATCTTATCTGCTGGACACATAATTCTGGCGGTTTTCCGGCCGCGAAAAAGGTCGGTATTGTACCTGAGGAATTCCGTAAACTCTGCCTATGACTGACGAAACACCGCTCGGAAAATCTACCCGCTACGCAGACCAGTATGATCCTGACCTGCTGTTCGCGATTGCCAGAGCCGAGAGCCGTGCCGCGCTCGACCTGGGTAACGACCTGCCTTTTAATGGCTGCGATATCTGGACCGCCTGGGAATTGACCTGGCTGAACCCGGCTGGCGTGCCACAGGTCGCCTCAGCAGAGCTGCAGGTGCCGGCGTATTCGCCTTACCTGATCGAGTCGAAGTCCTTAAAGCTCTACCTGGGGTCGTTTTCGATGACCCAAGTTGAAAACCGGGACAAATTGCAGCAAATGATCGAGACCGATCTGAATGCCTGTACCGGCAGTGATGTCGAGCTGCACATTCACGACACGGGCAACGAAACCGATATCGAAGAGTTTGCCGGCGATTGCATCGATATGACGGACACGCAGTGCGATGTTTTTGACGTTAATGCCGGTTCTCTTGAAAGCAGCGCTGAGATCGTCACCGAATCGCTTTACTCGCACCTGCTTCGCAGCCTGTGCCCGGTCACCGATCAGCCGGATCTGGGCAGCGTCATGATTTCCTACCGGGGACCGCAAATCGACCGCGCCGGCCTGTTGCGCTACATCGTCTCGTTTCGTCAACACAACGATTTTCACGAGGCCTGTGTGGAAAGAATGTTTATGGACATCCTCCGGCACTGTAAGCCAGAGCAGTTGACCGTCTACGCGCGTTATCAACGTCGTGGCGGTATCGATATCAACCCGTTCCGCTCTAATTTTGCTGCGCCGCCAGGCCGAATTCGCTTGCGGCGACAATGATAGAGACAGTCCGCTGGGGGATTGTCAGTACAGGCAGAATCGCTGCGAAATTTGCGCAGGATATTTTGCACGCAGACAACGCAAGCCTGGTGGCCGTCGGTTCCAGAAATCAGGAAACGGCGAATACTTTTGCCGCCGCACATCAAATTCCATCCGCATACGGCAGCTACGAAAGGCTGTTCGCGGACGATCACGTTGATGCAATTTATGTGGCAACCCCGCATCCGATGCATTTGCCGAACTCTGCCGACGCGTTGCGCGCCGGCAAGGCCGTATTTTGCGAGAAACCGATTACAACCAGCGCTGCCGAGTTACACGAATTGATCGGTGTAGCAGACACAACTAACGGCTATCTGGCCGAAGCCCTATGGACCTGGTTCCTGCCAGCCGTCCAAACGGCAAAGTCCTGGCTCGACTCGGGCCGCATTGGAAAACTTCGACACGTTCGGGCAGAACTCGGATATCCAGTCAGCTATGGTCCGGAGTCACGTATGTTTGCTCCTGAACTGGCTGGTGGATGCCTGTTGGACATGGGCGTGTACCCTATTGCGATCGCTCGCTTCTTCACGGGTCAATCGCCGGACGAAATTCAGGTGTTTGCACGGCGCGCGCAAAACGGTGTCGAAGATGACATCGCGATGCAGTTCAATTACAGCGATTGTGTTGCATCGCTCGCAGCGACATTTCGCTGTAAGTTACCGAATACAACTTATCTAATTGGCAGCGATGGTCATATCGAAATGCCACGCGGCTGGGGCGCAACGGACGCTCACCTTTATATCGCAGAGGAACTGGTCGATTCGTTCTGCGACGAACGCCGCGGCTCGGGTTTGGAGTTTGAGATTCAGTCGGTGAGCGACGATATTCTTCAGGGTAAAAAGCAGTCGGAAATTGTCCCGCTTTCTGCAAGCCTCGATTTTCAAAAGCATATGGATCAGGTCAGGGCGCAGCTTTAAAGACCCGTACGTAGTCAACCAGCAACTGCTGTGGAAACATCGAATCGTCGATCGGGCCGCCGGCACGACCCCAGTCGCCGCCGATCGCCAGGTTCACGATCCAATGAAACGGCTGATCGTAAGGCCACTCGCGCCAACCCTTGTTTTCATTCATATAAGAAAAGTACAAGACATCGTCGACGAACACGTCAATCCGATGCGGGAGCCACTCGACCGCATAGATGTGAAATTCATCTGTCAAATCGTCAAACAGAACGCGACCTTTGCGCTGCTGCCAGTTCTTGAAATAGTACGCTCGGTTATGCACCGTTCCATGCACGTGGCCCTCAAGGTAGCCGACATGCTCGAGAATATCGATCTCTCCCGAGTTCGGCCACGCGTCACACTCTGCATGTCCCTGCCAATCCTGAATCCCACTGCAATTAGTCGCATAGGTAAACGGATTGCTTGGCAGCATCCAGATTGCTGCCCAATTGCCCTGTCCTTTGGGCACCTTGGCTCGCGCTTCGAAGCGACCGTAAAGAAAGTCCCGCTTGCCGGATGATTGCATGCGACCCGACGTGTAGCGAGCTTCGCCGTAATCTTCTTTATGCGCTTCTATAACCAGGTACCCGTCCGCCACGCGCAGGTTGTTGGCGCGTGCAGTGTAAGCCTGATCTTCACTATTAACCACGCGCGGTTCCCACTCCTCGATGTTCCAGCTCTTCGGATCCGGTGCACCTGCGTAGTCGAATTCATCACTCCACACCAACTGCCAGTCTTGCTGTGGGCGATTCTTGCTACGTACCACCAGTGCGCTAAGCAACGCCTCGGTCTCAGTTGGCTCAAAGCTGACCCGCAACTCACTATCAGAAATGTTTACATTGGGCGCTGTTACCGTGAGTGCCGATTGAGTTTTTCCGTCGCGAAACGACATCACGTCCAGATCGTCAATGACTATCTGACCATTGACGAGTACGTTGAAAATCCTGTCCTCGGCCGCGATGTTATCAGGCTCGGCAAAATGAAAAGTAATATCGTATACAGCATTCGCGATCGGTCGCGACACACTGATGTCGCCACGGCGGAAGCTTTGGTACAGAGTTGGGTCTTGTGTTCCTTTTACGTCTTGCAGATGTTCGACAGTGCCACCGGCCACTGAGTTTTCCGCCTCGTAATCGGTCCCGTCGGTAGCCTGATACGCCGGCCCGCCGACATTCACGGCCCAGATCAGGTCGGAATCCGGCTCAGCCGCACTACAGCCAGCGAGCAGCAACGTAAGAATAAGCTTCGTAACGATGTTCATTACTTTGTAGTATGTCTGCAATGCACTCATCGTTCTAGGATAATGAACTTGCGGGAAATAACTGAATGGCGGGGTGTCGATTTTGAAAGGTTTCATAAGGAAATCGTCCCAACAAGCCAACCCGCCGTAATCCGTTCACTGGTCGGAGAATGGCCTGCCGTCGTTGCGGGCCGTGAATCCAATTCGCGTACCTGTGCCTATCTCGGTGCATTCGATAATGGCGAACCCGTCTATACGATCGCCGCGCCGCCGGAAGCCGGCGGTCGATTTTTCTACCGCGATGATCTGCAGAGCGTCAATTTCAAGCGTGGCCAAATACCGCTTTCGCAGGTCCTGGCGAAGTTGCTCGATAATATCGACATTCCGAACCCACATTCAATTGCCGTACAGGCGCTTGAGGTGCGTGAATCCCTGCCCGAATTTGAAGTCGGCAACCCGATGCCATTGATGCGCGCTGAGGTTCGACCGACAATGTGGATCGGAAACAAAGGCCGCGTGTCGCCACACTACGATGTGCACCGCAATCTGGCTTGCGTCATGGCTGGCCGTCGCGAGTTTACGTTGTTCCCGCCCGATCAGATCGCTAATCTGTATTTGGGGCCGGTGCTGGACGCGCCCGGTGGCGTGCCGATTAGCCTGGTCGATGTACAAAATCCGGATTTCGAAAAATTTCCGCGCTACGCTACTGCGCTCGACGCTGCGCAGCGGACAGTTCTGGAGCCAGGTGATGCGATTTTTATTCCGAGCTTATGGTGGCACGGCGTTATGTCTCTCGAGCCGTTGAACGTGCTGGTGAATTACTGGTGGGGAGGCGATAACGATAGCGGCATTTCGCCCAACGACAGCATGTTGCACGCAATGCTCAGTATCGCTGGCCTTGATCAATCGCAACGTGAGGCCTGGCGCAGTTTCTTCGACTACTACGTGTTCGGGTCCGACATTGATCCTGCGGAGCATTTGCCGAAAGACCTGCAGGACATTGTTACATCATTAAATCCCGAACAATCAGAAACCATTCGTGAATTTTTAGCGCAGCGACTTGCGCCTAAGACCTGATTTAGTCAGTGGACCACGAGTCCGGGTAGGTCACCGTAACTCTTTGATAAGATGAGATATTACTGCGTTCCGTTGCACTGCCATCCGGCCACACAACGCGCATATTGTCGATGCTCGTCGCGTTCTTAAGTCCGAAATGCTGCTCTGCCGGATTTTGCGAGACGTAATTGCTGCCGTTGTGAATTTCTCTAAGCTGGGTAACACCCTCGCTCGTAACGTAGACACGAGCGCCGATTGCATGCGTATTTGGCGCCGCGTTATTCAATCGTACGTTGACATAGTTCAGTTGATTGCCACCGTCGTTGCGAAACAATGTCGCCGAATCGTTGTTGTTCGCGACCAATATGTCGATGTCACCATCCTGATCGCCATCAAAGCAGGTCACACCGCGTCCTGACTTCGTATCAATCAAACCGAGTGGCTCTGCGTATTCGGTAAAGGTGCCATCCGCGTTATTGATGAACAATCGCGACGGGTCTTCGAGATATGCGTTCGTATTCGGATCATCCATGCCGTTGACATGAAAAATATCAAGGTAACCATCGTTGTTAAAATCTGCAGCGCAGCTACCCCAACCCCAATAACCTTTTTGCACGCCGGTCGATTCAGTCTCGTCAACAAACACTCCGTTGCCCGCGTTGCGATAAAAACGGTTGCCAGTCAGGTTCAGGCCACCATTGTTGTCCTTGGTCGGTCGATCGCCGACGCTATCGCCCAGCGATATGCTGGTTACAAACCAGTCGAGATCTCCGTCGTTGTCAAAGTCAGCAACGCTGGACCCCATACCGGCCTCGTCTGTGATCACGTTTCGATCCGTCGCATAAGCAAACGTGTATAAACCGCCGCCCAAGTCGCCGTTATTGATCAGCACCTGGCTGGTGTGATTGTCGGCTACGACCAGGAGATCACTATCGCCATCATTGTCGATATCCGCGAACGTCGGTGAAAAAGTGTAGTCGATCGGTTTCTCGATGACGCCAGCTGAAATCTGGGTCGCCTCGGATACATCCGAGAACGTGCCGTCGCCGCCGTTTTGCCACAGATGGCGCGAGCTTCCTGCCGGCAGTTCGTCGGCGGTGAACGTCCAGTGACTGATAAACAGGTCGAGATCTGCGTCTGCATCATAATCGCCGAATGCAACGCCGATGTTATTTTCTCTGCCGATACTGGCTAAGCCGCTTGCTGCGGTGATTTCATTAAAACTACCGTCGCCAAGATTTTCGTAAACCCGAAATGGCGTGTTCTCGACACTGCCGACAAACAGGTCCAGGTCACCGTCACCGTCATAGTCGGCAAACGCCGGACCGGACGCTTTGTCAGTAACGTCTCCGGTCACACCCGCATCCGCGGCAACGTCGACAAAGTTGAACGCGCCGCCCTGACTGCGATTTTCGTATAATTTGCTGACGCCACTATTGCCTTGCGCAAGATACAAGTCCAGCCAGCCATCGCCATTGTAATCACCGACAGCAACCCCGGCAGCGATCAGCCGCGCCATCGTATCGCCGGTCAGACCATGCGAAAAATTCAGTCCCGCGGAAGTACTGACGTCCACGAAACTGACATGCGCGACGGGCGTCAGCGGCACATCGGGGATGCTCGGATTGTCCAATGGCGGAGGCGGCAAAACCGTGTTGGATCCGCCGGACGCACTGCCGCCACCACCGCCACCGCTGCTGCAGGCGGTAAGGCCCAGTACACCAAGCAGGCTTATGACTTTGCCGAAATTCATGGCAGGTCCGTCGCCTTGCAATAGTGATCAATAAATTCCTGATGACTCGGCAGGCGACCAACTTGTTGAGTCACAAAAGATTCTGCACCGTGCAGAAACCGACCCAGTTCGTCATCGGTCATCTGATCGACAATCGGGTGGTACTGTTCCGGTAACAGCCCTTGACCGAGCATGACCTGAATCCAGGAATTTTCGCCAAACAACTCGCTATCAACTTTGAAGACGCGCCCGGTTTGCTTAAAAAGTTCGATACGGTGCTGCAGCGTCTCCGGAATATTCATGCTGCGGCAGTGACGCCAGAAACGCGTGTCTTCCCGATTAGTCACGTGATAATGCAGCACTATGAAGTCACGAATATTCTCTATCTCGGCATCCATTTGAGCGTTGAATTCGTTGACCTCCGGTTGCCGGATACCGTTGTACGGAAACATCTGCATGAGTCGAATGATGGCTCTTTGAATCAAATGGATGCTGGTCGACTCCAGGGGCTCGATAAATCCGCTGGACAGTCCCATCGCAACGCAGTTTTTGTTCCAGTGTTTACGCCTTTTTCCGGTGCGAAACTTGATCACCCGTGGTTCTGTAATAACTTCGCCCTTAACATTGTCGAGAAGTGTTTGGGTCGCTTCATCGTCGGAAAGATAACGACTGCAGTACACCAAGCCGTTGCCGACGCGAGACTGCAATGGAATTTGCCATTGCCAACCGGCGTCCCTGGCGATGGATCGTGTATAGGGGATAGGCGGCCCAATGGAACGAGTTTGCACGGGTACCGCGCTATCGCAAGGCAGCCAGTGCGACCAGTCGTCATAGCCCGTGTGCAGAGTCTGCTCGATCAGCAAGCCACGAAAACCTGTGCAGTCAATAAACAGATCACCAGGTACCACTTTGCCGGACTCAAGTTTGACGCTTTCGATATCGCCACTCTGCTCATGAGTCGCAACCTCAACGATCTTACCCTCCACACGCTTTGCGCCGTGGGCCTGTGCGATCTGGCGCAGGAATCCTGCGTAACGTCCCGCATCAATGTGATACGCGTAGTTCAGTTTCTGGTTTGATAAAACAGCGAATTTGTTCTGCTGTGCTGCAACGAGTTCCGGGCAGTACGCTCCGAATTCTTTGCTAATCCCCTCTCTCAGGCCTTTCAACCAAAAATGCTGAAACCCGGCCGCCCAGCTGTCTTTGCCGGTATAACCAAAGGAGTGAATGTAGTCTTCATTCACAGCACGCCAATTCTCAAAGGCAATTCCTAACTTGAAAGTTCCGTGCACCGCTGCGACGAAGTCCTGCTCCTTGATCTGCAACAATTGATGCAGAATCAGCATTGAAGGAATTGTGGCCTCGCCGACACCAACCGTCGGAATGTCATCCGACTCGATCAACGATATTTCAAGATTGTTTCCGATCAGCTTTGCCAGGGACGCCGCAGCCATCCAGCCCGCTGTGCCACCGCCCGCAATCACTACTTTTTTGATCGTATTCATGTCCTGCACAACTCTAACGGTTTAACTGATTCAATAGATCGGCCCGCAATTGTCTGGCGACGGTGTCGTCCGTCGGCGCCAACATGCCGCGACGCTGTTCCGGTATGTGTGCCAGCGCCGCGTCCTGCGGGTTGAAAACGTAGTAGTCGAAAATATGCTGCCAGGCGGCTCGTTGTTCCGGCGGCAATCCATGTAAACCGAGTAAGGCGTGTTTCAGTACGTTGAGCGGCGACCCCATGAAGCCCGGGGTAGAGCGCCACCAGAAATTGACGAGCATGTTAAACCCGTCCAGGCCTTCCACGTGATGCCACCACATACTGGGGAGGAACAGCGCATCACCGGGCTCCAGGGTCACGGTATACGCGGACTCGAGCGCCGCCTTGAACTTCGGATACTTTTTAAAATCTGGCTTGTCGAAATCGACCAGACTGATAGCCTGCCCGGCCGGTGTCATATCCCATGGACCGATATAGAGGTTGTCGAGCTGGTTCGGCGGAAACAGTGTGAAACGCCTGCGCCCCGCTACGCAACAGGCAATATTATCTGCGACGTCGAAGTGCGCTGAGACGCGAATCCGATTGCCCAACCAGAGACTGGCCAAGAGATTCCGTTCACCGAGATCCAGGTCATTGCAGTCACGAAATCCAGGAAACCATCGGTCCAGCAGTGTTGAGCCCACATACACCGCCGGTGGATTGCGGTCGTCAATATGATCAAAAATAGGGGTTAGAACTTCGTCCAGCGTTGCATTGCTGCGCTCGAAACTGAAACCGGACAGATCGTCGTTGTATCCCACCCTGCCATTGATATCTGGCGGGCCAGTGAACGCTGTTAACCGGTCGCCGCTGTAAAACTGGCGAATGTAATCCGCACCAGCCTGGGCTGACTGGCGCCCGGCCTGAACTACCGGCCATTCTGTCACCAGTCCTTTGAGGAGCAAGGGTTCGACTCGCGAAGCCACGACCTCGCCGATCCCGGCAGGCCGGCAATCGCGCATCTCTTGTATGCTGTTGCCGCTAATCGGTGACCGCCAACTGGTCATTTTTCTTCTCGACCAGTGTTCTGAAACAAGTCAGCGACGCCAGAATCATGTAAATAGATTCCAGGTAGCGCTCACGATGCAATTTCGCCAGCGCTTCGCCTTCGAGCGCGTGCAGTTTGTCTTCATTGATTGTGTAGTAGCCCAGCAGTTCGTGGCTGGATCCGTCGTTAAGTTCGACTTGCATTGTGACCGACTCAATCAAGTCGAACTCCAGTAATGCAGACACAAATCCAGCGCTCATGTCATCGGCAAGTCGTATCGTCTCCAGCATTTCAGTCATCGACGATAAAAAGTCAGATACTCCGCCGTGTTCTAGAAACAATGCCTCGCCGTCGGTCTCGGAAACTCGCGGACTGTTCATGTCCAGAGAGACCACGGAGCGCTTCGCGTCGCCTTCGCCGGCAATTTCCTGCAATCCGATCACAAAAGGATGGCGCCGGATCATCAGCGGAATATAGTGTGCATCCCAGCCCTCCTCGCCCAGAAACAAATTCTCTCGCGCTTCAAAACCGAAGACTACGATGGGCGCGAACTGACCGGTGACCGCGTCCTTACGAAAAAAGATCGGATAGCAAGACTGGACCTGTCGAAATTCAAGCGGAAAGGTCAAAGCGTAGTTAACATCGTCGCCATAGCGAGCTGAGCGCTCAGTGATCACCTTGAGATTCTGGTGTTCAACATTGTTCAGCAGTACGAAATTATGTGCCATTGTGACTCCGTCGTCGGGCCTGTCAGACTTTTTGAAAGCCGAATTCATGTACCTTCTCGAGCAACTCTCTGTTGGTCGGCAATGCGTCAAACGCCTGTTTCGTCAGACCAACATTCTTAACAAATATTTTTTGCGCCGCATCTCTTGAAGTGAGGTCCGAGCGGCGCCGTTGGTTCGGTCCGTCACTGACAAACTTCATTCCATACAGCACGTAGCGATAGCTCGCCGCCGGAAACAACTCATCTGCGAGTGGCAAATCCTGATACCGGGGACTTTGGTGCCGCCATAGACGCAGCGAATCCTGTAATTTAGCAGGGATAGTGCCCGGATCACGGTTGTCCTGCCAGTATGCGCTGTCTTCCCGTTCACTGAGCAAATAATGCAATTTAAGAAATTCAACGATGCGGTCCCAGTGATACAAGAACTTCTCATTAAATCGTTTTGCCACCACGTTCATGACATCGCGATTCGCTGGCAACTGCTCCGCAAGCATTTTTGCAGATAGTTCGATCATCACCAGTGCCGACGCTTCCAATGGCTCGACGAAACCACCAGACAGTCCGATGGCAACGCAGTTGTGATGCCACAGTGTTTCCCGATGTCCCGGGTTGAATGAAATTTTTCGCGGCGTTATAGCCTTGCCGGCAGACTCACCTGTAGTTGCCGCTACATAAGCACGTAAGTCTTCTTCAGCCTGATCATCACTACTATGAGCACTGGAGTACACATGACCAATGCCGCGGCGCGACGGTAGCCCTATATCCCAAATCCAACCGGCACGCTGTGCAGTTGAGTGGGTCACCGACGCAATCGACTCATCGGCGGACTGCCGCGGTACCTGAACCGCAAGCGCACTATCGTTGAACAAAACGTCTTTCTTGCTGAGAAACGGAATGCCGTAGTGTTCGCCTAACAGAAGTGCTGCAAATCCGGTGCAGTCCACGAACAACTCGCCTTGCAACACTTCGCCTGACTGCAATCGCAAGGATTCGATATCGCCGTTTTCCGCGCTGTTCACTGCGACTACATTTGCCAGAATGTGAGTAACCCCGAGCTTCTCGACGCAATGTTCTTGCAAGACTGTCGAAAACTGCCCGGCATCGAGGTGGTAACCGTAATTCAGATTGCTGGCGAACTGCGGTGTCGAAATTTGCTTCGGCGCCAGGCCGCGTTCACAAACAAGACCTTGCGGCGTTACCGCATCCGCATAGGATATCTGATCTCGCATCGGTTGCCAGTGGCGAGCAAGATCGACTTCATGAAAGCGTGGCGGCAGCGCGAAGGGGTGATAATAGAACTCGTCGCTACCCTTCAACCAGCCGTTGAATCGGGTGCCTTGCTTAAAGCTCGCTGCACAGCCGCGGATGAAATCGGTTTCCGACAAGCCGATTGTTTCCAGCGTAGATCGCATGGTCGGCCAGGTGCCCTCACCTACTCCGATTGGGCCGACGTCGGGTGACTCAACGACGATGATCCGCAATCCGGACGCATCATCGATGCGATGCTCGGCCGCGAGCAAACCGGCGGTCAACCAGCCTGCCGTGCCGCCACCGACAATGATGATAGTGTTAACGGGATCTGACATCGTGATTGATGTCCTCAGATTCGGAGCGACAGTCTAAGACAACGACGGCCACTACAGCAATTGTTGTAGTGGCCGTCGGCCATCGAACGAGGGGGGCGGTCGATGGCCGCCTTACTTCCTGTCTAGAATGCCGCGCGGAATCCAAGAGCGTAACGCGGACCGGTCTGCAGCGCCTGCAACAACATGTTCTGACGGCGCGTGTGCTCGCGGAACGTCTCACCCGTGATATTCACGCCTTCTATGTAAAAGGTGTAATTATCGCGGAAGTCATAGCTGGCGCTAAGATCCCATTGGCCATACTCTTCTGTGAACCTTGGATCATTACTACCCTGCATGCCGAAGCCGTTCAGAAACGTGTCGCGCCAGTTATAAGCGATACGTGCCTGAATCCGATCCTTGTCATAAAAGGCGACGAAGTTTGCCGAATCACTGAGACCGGGCAGCGCAAACTGCGTATCCAGAGTAGTGACATCCACTTTCACATCCGCATCAACAAACGTGGCATTGGCGAGGACACCAAAGCCGCTGTCGCCGAAGGTATGCTGAACAGCCAGCTCCCAGCCATCGACAGTCGCTTTTTCCTCATTGGACGGTTGCCGCAGGCTAAATACGACTGGCTCGTTGTTCACACCGCCGGTGATGATTTGGTTCTGAACATCAACAGTAGGGTCGTTCGGGAAATTATCAAAAATGTACTGACGGATCGTGTCGGCATTTTGTGAATTGGTCGCTATAGCCGCTTGCTCGGCGAGGCCACCGATCGCAGGGTTCGTCAGATCATCGAAAAGCACCACGTCGTTCAGCGACGTTCCGATGAAATTATCGACCGTCTTGTGGAAATAACCGACAGCGACGTAGCTGCTTTCGCCGTAATACCACTCAGCGGAAAGATCAATATTTTTCGATTCCAGCGGTAGGAGGTCGGGATTACCGGAAAATGCATCGCAGCCATTAACGCGGCAAGGGCTGGCTACGGTGACGCCGCCTTGAATATCTTCATAGCCAGGTCGTCCGATGGTTTCGCTGTAGGACGCTCTGAGCAGAACGTTATCGACGACTTCGATATTGAAATCGATATTTGGCAGCAGATGATCGTAGCTGCCCTTTAATTCCGTAAACGTAAGAATTGCATTGCCATCGCCATCTTGTGCGGTTACAGCCGGCACTTCGTTGGCGGTAATCCAGTCGAGTCGATCAACCAGAGGTACCTGGGCTTGCGAGTTCACGTCGGTCTCTTCGTAGCGCACTCCGATGTCGAGGTTCACGGGCTTGTCACCCCAGAAGAGATCCAGGTTCAATTGCGCGTAAACGGCGATCTGATCTTCCTGCGTACGCTTGTCAGCGACCGAATTGCCTACGCGCGTATCAAACGACGGGCAAAAGCCGTCACCGCAGGAGCCAGGAACGGTGCTCAGGTTACTTACCTGAACTCCCATCGCGGCCATTTCACGCGCACGCTCGATAAGTTCGAATGCGTTAAAGGTCAAAAGTTCGGTCTGCCGGTTCGGATTGCTGCCACCAGAAATATCACTGAACCAGCTGGCCATTGACGCAGGAGTTAGCAGATCCGCGATATCGCCTGCCGCACCTACGCCACCCCAGGTGTCGCGTTGTACGGTTGTTGATGCACTGCGGTTATCAACCTCGGTGGTTTGGACTCCAAAATCGATACTCGCTATGTCGTTGAACTCGAAAGTGGCTTGAACTTTCGCTTGCTGGATGTCCATCTCTTCCCAGTTATTCGTGAAAGCACTCCCGCCGATCAGCATATCGTCCGGCGTCAGTGGTCCACCACCGACGGTGTCAATTCGCAATTCCGGCAAATCCGATGTCCAGTTCGCGAAGGTAGACTCGCGCAGTGCAGAAGTGATCGCTAAGGTCATGCTACTGCCAAGCGGACCGTTCGGTTCAACTTTGGCGGTCGAGTCATGAAAATCAAATTCGATTGCAAGCCGGTCTGTTGCAAACCATTCGATGTTAAGTCCGACGGAATCGTTAGTGCTCTTGGTCGAGTCCACACCTGCGCCCATTGGAGTATCACTGGCACCGTTAAATTCATTGTACTCAACGATATCGCCGCTATCCGTCCACTCCGAGAATTGCACCGGCGCATTGCCCCATGCAAACCACGATGAAAAGTCATTGAATGATCTTTTCAATTCATTCTGAGCGAACGTGTAGTCCAGTGTTGTTCTGACTGCATCGGTCGGCGCCCATTGCAAGGTCAGCTGACTGTTGATGCGTTCGCGATGGAATTCTTCACGCACATACTGAAGCTGTTGCGGTATGCCCAGAACTGCGCTTGAGCCAACGGGTGGACGATTGATCTGGTTATCATTGTCGGGAATCGCGCCCCAAACAACGTTCGAAGCACCCCAGTCACAACATTGCACATCGGCTGACGTCGGTGTCCAGCCATTCACGACTGCTTTTTCTACGCCGTTATCCCGCTCCTGATAAATAGCAGTAAGCGAAACACCAAATTTGCCGTCGGCAAACTGATCGGCGTAGATGCCCGAAAATTCCGGCGTAAAGCTGGAGCCGTCGCTCGTCGACGTATCGTTGACACCCTTGACGCCGAACGACATCACGCGATCGTTAAGGTCCAGCGGTCGGGTTGTCTTGATGTTGATGGTTGAACCAATACCACCGGTTGGCAGCGTTGCATTGCTGGTCTTGTACACTTCTACACCGGCAATACCCTCGGCTGCCAGATCAGCGAAATCGAATGAACGACTTAGAGCAGAGTGCGTTGGCATCTGACGACCGTTCAGGGTCACCAGGTTAAACTGTGGTCCGAAGCCTCGAACCGTGACCTTGCTACCCTCGCCACGCGAACGATCAATCGAAACACCGGTGATGCGCTGCAGTGATTCTGCAAGGTTGGTGTCCGGGAACTTGCCGATATCCTCGGCGGTGATCGCATCCACAACACCACTCGCGTCACGCTTGGTGTTCATGGAACTGGT
>JBBKWL010000126.1:0-23188 GCA_037968975.1 Woeseiaceae bacterium
GGTTACTCGCGACCGCCTGTATATTGAGGCGATTGAGGAAGTGTACGGCAATTCAAACAAAGTCATTATTGACTCAGAGAGCAGTGGCAACCTGATGTATTTACCTATCGATCAGTTGATCAAAGGCGAATCAGCACGAAATAATGCGAGTGAAACAGGTCGCTCGGCGACCGCACCGGTCTCGTCGAATCCGGAGTCTGAATTCGAGTCAGAGGAAAGTCGTCAACGGAGGCAACGCCAATGAATAACGGACGATTTATGGTAGTCATCCTTTTCGGTTTAGGGTTGCTCACATTGGGGTTGACCGCATTCACGGTTAACGAGCGGGAGTTGGCGATCAAGTTGCAGGTTGGTGAGGTTGTCGAAGCCAATTACGAGCCTGGCATTCATTTCAAGATTCCTATCTTGCAAACCGTGCAAAAGTTTCCGAGTCGAATTCTCAAGATCGATGACGAGCCGCAACGCGTTTTTACCCTGGAACGAACCGGCATGCAGGTCGACTATTTCGTGCAGTGGCGCATCGTTGATGAAGTTTCCTTCTATACGTCTACCGGTGGTTCCCAATTCATCGCGATAGAACGTCTGCGAGAAATTGTGCGCAACTCGGTCGTGACTGAATTCGGCAAGCGAACAGTGCAGCAAGCGATTTCCGTCGAACGTGAAGCGTTAATGCGCGATATGTTGACGACCGCGGTTGCAACTGCAAAGGGTATCGGTGTCGAGCTAGTTGATTTTCGTGTGCGGCAGGTGGAATTCGTTGCCGAAGCCAGGGATTCTGTCTACAACCGCATGCGCGAGGAGCGCGCCCGTGTTGCCGCGCAAACTCGCGGTCAGGGTCGTGAAGCCGAGTCGCTGATTCGCTCAACGGCTGAGAAAGATCGAACGATTATTCTTGCCGATGCGAACAAGCAGGGCCAGATTATTCGTGGTGAGGGTGATGCGCGTGCAGCTGAAACTTACGCCAATGCCTACAATCAGGACCCGGAATTTTATGCATTTTACCGCAGCATCGATGCCTATCGAAATTCAATCGGCAAGAGCGGTGACGTGCTGGTTCTGGATCCGGATAACGAGTTCTTCAGGTATCTGAATCGCTCGGACGGCTCTCAATAGCGAGGGCGGAACGAGAACACTGTGTATTGGACGGAAATACTCACGGCGATAGCGTTGCTGTTCGTCATCGAGGGGATGCTGCCGTTTGTTCGACCCAGTCGATACAAACAATTGGTGGCGCAAATTATTCGGCTAAGTGACAATCAGCTGCGAACCTTTGGTTTGACCGCAATGATTGCGGGCCTTGTTTTGCTGTTTTTTGTGCGTAGCTGAGAGTCGGAAACGTCATGGGAAAAAATGTTGTCGTCATTGGTACCCAGTGGGGTGACGAAGGCAAAGGAAAGATTGTTGATCTGCTCACCGACCGTGCCGCTGCAGTAGCGCGATTCCAGGGTGGTCATAATGCGGGCCATACGCTGGTTATTGGTGGCGAGAAAACGGTCCTGCATCTTATTCCCTCTGGCATATTGCGGGAGGGCGTGGATTGTTTGATCGGTAATGGTGTGGTCGTGTCGCTTGAGGCTTTGATCACGGAGGCGAACGCGCTGATCGAAAGTGGCGTTCCGGTTTTCGAACGGCTGCGTATTAGTCCGGGATGTCCGTTGATTCTCCAATCTCACGCGGAGCTTGATCTTGCCCGCGAACGAGCGCGCGGCAGCGATGCGATTGGGACTACCGGGCGCGGCATCGGCCCGGCCTATGAAGATAAGGTTTCGCGTCGGGCTCTCAGGGTTTCTGACCTGTTTGTGCGCGAAAATCTGGCGGCGAAGTTGGGCGAAGTTCTCGACTACCATAATTTCCTGCTCAAGAATTTCTATAAAACTGCGACTGTCGATTTTGCGAAGACGCTCGACGATACGTTGGCCGCAGCGGAGATTATCGCGCCGATCACTGTAGACGTCACCCAGGTCCTGCAGGAGCACATGGACGCTGGAGAGAGTATTCTTTTTGAAGGCGCACAAGGGACCTTTCTGGATATTGATCATGGCACCTATCCGTTTGTGACATCTTCAAATACTGTTGCGGCCGCCGCAAGCACGGGCACTGGCGTTGGCCCAAGAGACCTGCACTACATTTTGGGGATTGTTAAGGCCTACACGACACGCGTCGGTGCAGGACCGTTCCCGACGGAATTATTCGATGACCAGGGCGAGCATTTGGCGCGTGTTGGCGCAGAGTTCGGCGCCACCACTGGCCGACCGCGTCGTTGCGGCTGGTTCGATGCTGTCGCTCTGCGACGCTCAATCATTAACAGTAGCGTCTCGGGTTTATGCGTAACCAAGCTGGACGTGCTCGATGAGCTGGAATCGATTCAGATCTGCGTCGGTTACGAAGTCGACGGCCGTGCGATATCCGGAATGCCAGTGATTGTTGATCGATTCGCGGATTGCAAACCGGTCTACGAGGAATGGCCGGGCTGGCAGGAGTCGACGGTTGGCGTAACCGACTACAACGATTTACCGGTCAATGCGAAAACCTATCTGGATCGCATGCAGGAGCTTGCCGGTGTACCCATTGACATCGTTTCAACCGGCCCAGGACGGGAACAGACAATTATCAGGCAACATCCGTTCGAATAGATGGCGTCTAATAACCTGGTATTCAGAGCGGGGCCCGGCGCGCTTGACTCCGTTCGTCGCCACGGCTTCGCGCCCGAACGCATAGGAACTATCGCTGGCGCCTCGGGCGGCGCCAAATGGTTGGTATTGAGTCAACTCGACCGGTGCATTCTCAAGACTGTCGTGCCGAAGCTTATTGAGCCCGTGCATCTCATCGGTTCGTCGATCGGCTCCTGGCGATTCGCCTGTTACGCCCAGGACGATCCGGTTGCGGCCATCGATCGGTTTGAAGAAGCCTACATAGGGCAGAGCTACAGCGACAAGCCTGGCATTCACGAGATCACCGCGAAAACCCGCGAGATTCTTCGGATCGTAATGCAGGACGGGGCCGCCGAACAGATCCTGTCACACCCGGTATTTCGCAGCCATGTCATGACAGTGCGAGCACGCCATATGGCTGCATCGGAGAATCGAATTGTGCTCGCGGCAGCATTGCTGGCGGCCGCCTCTATGAACGCGGTCAGTCGTCAAACTTTGGGATGGTTTTTCGAACGCGCGTTGTTTTTTGACGCACGTCAGCTGCCGCCGTGTTTCGACGTAGCCGGTTTTCCAATCCAGAAAATACGAATACGTGCGAGCAATATAGAAGACGCGATCATTGCTACTGGCTCTATTCCGCTCGTGCTGTCGGGTGTGAGAGATATCGACGGTGCGGAACCCGGGATATACCGGGATGGGGGCGTCATCGATTATCACCTCGATCTGCCGCATAGTGACGACGAGAGACTGACGTTATTCCCGCATTTCATTGAGCGCATTATTCCAGGCTGGTTCGACAAGAAGCTGCTGTGGCGCAAGCCGAATCCGCAAAATACAGATCGCACGATTCTGGTAAGTCCGTCAGCATCGTTTGTTGCCCGCCTGCCACGCGGCAAGATCCCGGACCGCACAGACTTTACGTCGTACACGCCCATAGAACGCATTCGAGCATGGCAGGACGTGGTTACGGAATGCACCGCCTTGGCCGACGAATTCCATGAGGTGCTTGAAACTGATCAGTTGGCAGCGAGGCTGCAACCGCTATAGCTAGGACTTGATCGTGCAGCGCGCGGTCAATAGGTTGTGCAGCGCGTCTACATCTTCATCCATCAAGAAGTCGGCCTGGTCTTTCCAGCCGCTAAGCATTGGAAGGTTTCTTTCGTTGACGAGCAGATGTTCTTCGCTGCCTTGGATACCGATTTCCCACCCGGGTATAGCAATAACAGATCGAACCCGAACTCGGTGATCCAGCAGGCGCCGAAACTCACGTTCGAGGCTGGCAATATTCGCGTTAGTCGCAACAATCGATTTAGACTTTTTTATGGGCTCAAACTGTAGTTCATTGTTGTGCAAGTTGACGTTACCGTTTTTGACAGCCGGCATTGCGAACACGCTAACGGCGTAAGCACCATTCTTGCCAACAACGATGTGGTCGATAATGCCCGAGGACGTTTCGACGTCGTGGTAGGTTTGGCCGACGCCGATAGCGAGTTTTTGTAGTTGGTGCCCGACCGCGATATTTGCATCGCGGCGCAGCTTAATACGATGTCGACTGAGTGCAATTTGAATTAGACGATATAGCGCGAGCAATGCGGCCGTAAACAATGTACCCAGCAACACATAGAGTTGCCACGCCGGATAACCAGCAAATAATTGCCTGGCCTGCAAAATATCGGCGGCTATGAATAAAACAACGAAGACGACGCCGGCACTCAGGTAGGTTGACTGATTGCTGCTGAGGCGGTCGAACTCATCGCGGAAGCGTTGCGCGGCTTCGCGCATGATGCTGCCAGAGAAACTGAGACCGGATCCGACGGAACGATTAATCAGCTGCCAGGATTTCGCGACGAGTATGAAAACCAATGTACTGGTCAGTGCGACGGTTGCCGCTCCGCTGATACTCTCGATATCCATATCGCATTATCCAGGCATTTTCTGTAATACCCAGACTATCTACCAAGCAGCCGGTCCACTGTGACCCAGGTCACACTGGACCGGACCCAAATGCGTGATATGGCGCAGTTTTCAGCCAGGATTCAGCTAACTTGGTGTATCTCTGTAGCAGAATTATGACGCTGTGTATTTGAAGGAGTTTGCAATGAACAGGTCTGCTAAAGTTTTGCTTCTATCTCTGGGGATGATCGTCCTCAGTGGTTGTGCCTCGATGAGCAGTGACGAATGTGTGACGGGCGACTGGTCGGCGATTGGCTACGAAGATGGGTCACGAGGTTACACGAGTGACCGCTTTGGCAACCGCCGCAAAGCCTGTGCCAAGCATGGCGTTACTCCGGATTTTCAGGCGTACCAGCGCGGTCGCAGCGACGGCCTGGTCGAATTCTGTCAACCCAGCCGCGGTTACAATCTGGGTGCCAGCGGCGGCCACTACAGTGGCGTATGTGCCGTTGACCTGGAGCCGGATTTTCTGGACGCATATCGTGCAGGTCAGGAGCTTTATACGCTTCGGTCAAACGTCAATGCAGCCAACTCGAGAATCTATGCGGCGGAACGTGAGCTCGAAAGTATCGGCTACGAGGTTGCCGGCAAAGAGGCGTTGTTAATTGCGGCCGAGACGACGATAGAAGATCGTATCCTGTTGCTGGCAGACCTGAAGCGCTTATCTGAGCGGACTGGCGAGCTCGAGGGAGAAATCGAATTGTTGATCGCTGACCGCGCGCGTTTTGAACAGGATTTGCATCATTACGAGCAGACTGTCGCCGCGTACGACTACTAGGTCCAACTCAACTAGTCGCGGTTGTGACGGCGATCCGAGCCGTCGCGCTGCTCACGGTTGAACGAGCCGGTCGACCCGGCGGTACCGCCTGGGCCAAATGGACTGCGACGGTCTCTGTGCGAGCGACGATCTTCATGATGTACAAAGCGACAGGTACATTCGAGGATGTCGCAGTTCGCTAGTGGCAACTTTGGCGCGGCTGTTGCCAGGAATCGGCGGCCACTCATTTCCTGTGCCGCTTTGCAGGCCCGATTCTCATACTTGATAGAGACAGCATGAAACTGTGTATTCGCCGTTCTCGGGCGGAGCTGGGTAGTGCTTGATTCCTGCGATCCTTCCCGGCGTTTTCGGACCAGCCACCAAACTGCGACCAGCAGACCCAGAATCAGGATCATCGTAAACGGATTCATCGGGCCTCCCTTGTGGGTCTCAAATGGGTCTCAAAATTTTCGGTTTTAAAAATGCTGAAAAATAGCTTAGCACGCTTCCATTGCGAATTTATGACCACATTTCACGCGATTATTGCGATTCGGCTGCGGACCGGGCCGCAATGTAGTCCGCTATCGGTCGGTATTCCCGGAGGCCTTGAATGGATTCCAGGTTTTCATAGATTTCAACGTAATGCGGTCGAATTCCCGGCCATTTCTCCATAGTGGCGGCGAGATCGACAATATAACCGTTGCGAACTTCGCGGCTGATCAGGCCGCTTTCGTAGGCGCTGTGGACAGACCACAATAAATTAATCTCATGCCAGGCGATGCCACGTATCTGAGACGCTTCCGTCGCGGTAATCAAATGCGCCTCTGGTGCCTCGAGCTGGGGAAACAGCTTGGCCACGTCCGGATCCGTTGCTCTCGCGATATTCAGCGCATTGTATTGTGCGTTGATCTGTAGCTCCGCCTGCGCAGCTGCAATCTGATTGGATTGTCGCAGTTCGGATGCGACCAGAATCATCGCGGCGACGATGCCGACTACGCCCACGATCTCAACGAGTTCACGCCAGTGTCTATTTGTCATAGATTCAGTATACCGATTCGGGCAGGATACGACGATGACTAGCAACGGCAAACTCATGGACATGCTGAGCGGCTATGCAGCAGCCCATCAGCATCCGTTCAATATATTGGTACATTTGATTGGCATTCCGATCATCATGCTGGGTGTGCTGATTCCGCTCACCTGGGTCAGTACCGGACAGGGCGCTACCGAGGCGAACCTCGGGCACGTGCTGGTGTTCGGTTTTTTCCTGTTCTACCTGACACTGGATCAAATTTTCGCCGTCGCCTTCCTGATTCTCGCGCTGTTGCTGACTGAAGTGGCGATGCGAATAGGCGTCGCGCCAGTTGCAACTTCCGGTGCCATAGCGGCGGCGGCATTCTTCGGCGGATACGCGCTGCAGTTTATCGGCCATGCGGTGGAGAAGTCGATGCCGGTGCTTTTACAGCATCCGGTTCAGGCGAATCTCGCCGCGCCGTTTTTTGTAATTGTCGAAATATTCAAACTAGCCGGTCTGCGCAGCGCCTTGTTTGACTCTGTGCAGCGAGAAGTTGCGGCGCGCCGCCAAGCGGGCGCCGCAGGAGCAGTGGAGTGAAAATTTCGGAGCCACTGCGTGAGACAGAGGTAGTCCACGAGACGGACGTTCTCGTTGTCGGCTCGGGTCCCGGTGGGCTTGCTGCGGCACTGGGCGCCGCACGCGCCGGCGTATCTGTCACGTTGTTGGAGCGCTTCGGCTGTTTTGGCGGCAATATTACTGCTGTTGGCGTCGAAGGATTTGCCTGGTACCGGCACGCGAAAACAGTGGACTCGGAAGGCGTGGGTATCGAATTTGAGGAGCGCGCCAAAGCAATGGGCGCCGCGACGCCCGAACCGCAATCGGACAGTCATGCGCTCGATGCCGAGGCGTTCAAGTGCGTTGCCGATACGCTGGTTACGGAAGCGGGCGTAACGCCGATGTTGCATCGCCTGTGTGTGGCACCGATTTTGAACGGTCGGAAAATCACTGGTGTTATCACCGAAAGCAAAGCCGGGCGGGAGGCGGTCCTCGCAAAAAGGGTGATCGATGCAACCGGTGATGCGGATATCGCGTTTCGTGCCGGGGCGGCCACCAGGAAAACGCCGAAAGAGCACATGCTGGCAGCCTCGGTCATGTTTTCGATGACGGGTGTCGACAAGAAAAAGTTTCTCGAACACGTCAAGGCAGACCCACAGACGTACCGTGACTGGGAAAGCAGAGACTGGTCTGTAGAAACTTCCGGCAAGGAAGATGAGATGTTCTCGCCGTTCCTGCGCAAGCCGTTCAATCGAGCGCGCGAAGAGGGGCTCATACCGAAGAACCTCGACACCATTGCGGGCACCTGGGGTGCAATCTACGACACCGGCGACCTGACGTATTTGAACCTGGTGCACCTCGCAGAATGTGATGGCACCGATCCGTCGGACCTAACCTATTTTGAGATGGAAGGTCGTAAACAGGCGATGTATGCCGTGGCTGCGATGCGTGCCTACAACCCGGGTTGTGAGAATGCACGCCTGCGCAATTTCGGAATGACGCTGGGAATTCGTGATACGCGCAAGATTGACGCTGTCTATAACATGACCGCAGTCGACGTCCGCGAGCAGGCACGATTCGACGACAGCGTCGGTATATTCCCGGAGTTTATCGATGGCTATGGAATTTTGATCCTGCCAACGACCGGCCGCTACTTTCATTTGCCGTATCGGACCTTGCTGCCGAAAGGTGTTGATAATCTGCTCGTTGCAGGTCGTGCGACCGGCGGAGATCGAGAGAGTCATGCTGCTACACGTACATGATGTGTTGTACGGTTACCGGGCAGGGTGCCGGCGTAGCGGCAGCAATGTCTGTTAAGCACGAGCAAAGCTTTGTCGATCTGGACATGGGCTTGCTGCAGGCTGAGTTGCTTCGTCAGGGAGTGCGCCTGCATTGAAAACTATTATTTTTGTACTCATGGCGATGCTAACGGGCTGTGTTGTCGACGCTAAACCAAAAGCGATATTCATCGTGGTTGATGGCGTCCCGGCGGACGTCGTGGAGGGCGTAGCCACGCCACACCTGGACTCAATCAGCGGCAGGCATGGTTATACGAGGGCCTATGTTGGCGGTGCTGTGGGCGAGGAATCCGAAAGTCCCACAATCTCGGCGGTTGGCTACAGCAGTCTGCTCACGGGCACCTGGTCGAACAAGAATAACGTCTGGGACAATTCGATCAACGATCCAAACTATGACTACTGGGATATATTCAGAATTGCCAAAGCGCATGACGCAACATTGCATACCGCTATTTTTTCGACCTGGACCGACAATCGCACCAAACTTCTCGGTGACGGGCTACCTGAAGCAGGCGGGCACAAATTGGACTACTACGCCGACGGTTTCGAGCTCGATACGGGCCGGTTTCCGCACGACGCGAAGGCTGACTACATTCGAAATATCGACGCGTTGGTGACAGAGGAAGCGGCGGCATATGTCGAGGCGAATGGCCCAGATTTAGCCTGGGTCTATTTGCAATACACAGATGACGTTGCGCATGATTATGGTGACAGTGCCGAACTGGTGGCGGCTGTACAGTTAATGGACGCCCAGGTTGGCAAGATATGGGCGGCGGTCAGAAAGCGCCAGCAATCGACCAAAGAAGACTGGTTGGTCATAGTGACGACGGATCACGGACGTGATGCCGAGACAGGCAAGGAGCATGACGGGCAATCAGAAAGAGAACGTACGATCTGGATAGCCACGAACAGCAAGGCCTTAAACGCTCACTATCATGAACTGCCGGCCATAGTTGATGTCCTGCCTTCCATCGCAACACACTTGCAACTGATGATGCCGGAAACTGTTCGGGGCCAACTTGATGGTCAAAGTTTTATCGACTGATACAGTGCCTGGTTAAGCATGCGAAATTTACCGCTCATAGATATCTCGAATCCGAAGCGAGTCGCTGACGAAATCGAGTTTGCCTGTCGCGACATCGGCTTTATGTACATCAGCGGCCATTCGATTTCAGCGACAACAATTGCACAGGCGCGACAAGCGGTGGTTGACTATTTCTCGCTGCCGCTGGAGGTGAAGCTCGGCGATCAGATTAGTCAGGAAAACTATCGTGGATACATACCCATGCGATTTTTCAGCGCCAATAGTGGCGGTACTGCGGCGGATAACTACGAAGGCTATAAGTTGCATTTTGAGGTCGCGTCGGACGCGGATATTTGCACCAAAAGCGATTTGTACGGACCCAACAAATGGCCGGGGTCAGTGCCGAGCCTGCGTTTGGCTCTGCTCCGGTACTGGACGGAGTGCGACAGGGTTGCGACGCTATTGCTCGGCGCTCTTGCGGATATTCTCGGTGTCCCAAAGGTGGAATTTTTGCAGCAATTCGAGAATCCATTGACGAACATGACATTGTTGCACTACCCGCCGCAGACGCCGGATTCTGATGGCTACGGCATTCACGCGCATAAGGACACGGATGCGCTGACTATACTGGCACCGGATTCTGTTGGCGGTTTGCAGGTCAAGTGTCGAGATGATGACAAATGGATAGAGGCAGGCCCTCTGGGAGACGCATTAATCGTAAATATCGGTGATCTGCTTGAGCTATGGTCAGGTGGATATTTCGTGTCAACGCCACACAGAGTAGTGAACAGCAGCGGTGCCGAGCGCTACAGTTTCCCGTACTTCGCTGTGCCGCGGTTCGATACTGTCGTTGCACCGCTACGAACGCCGCAGGCGGGATTTGAGCGTAGCAGCGTGCATGTCGGCGATGTTTCACGAGCAGTCTGGAGGACTAACTGGCCCGGCGAAACATGCAGCAATAGAGACTTCGACCTGGGTACTTTGGAGAACTGATGCCTGACAGTAATTTAAAGCGCTACATCCAGCTCGGTGTACTCACTCTCGCAGCCGGTGCTGTTTATCCGCTCATCTACCTTCGGCAAAATTTCGAAGTGTCCATCCTTGAATCGTTTGGCATCACAATTGCCCAGCTTGGGCAGTGTTATTCAATGTTGGGCGTTATTTTCGTGCTGACCTATCTTCCGAGCGGCTGGTTGGCAGACAGAGTCTCACCGCGTGGTCTCGTTGCGTTTTCCCTGGCAATGACCGGCTTTCTGGGAGTTTGGTTTTCGACCATGCCATCGTTTACGATCCTGCTGGTAATTTTTGCCGGTTGGGGAATTGTCACGGGTTTGACGTTTTGGGCTGCGATGATTAAAGCGGTTGCAGTTCTTGCTCATCACGATGAGCAAGGTCGATTCTTTGGCATTCTCGACGGTGGCAGGGGGCTCGTAGAAGCAATACTCGCGAGCATCGCTGTCTATTGGTTTGCGTATTCGTTGGGTGCTCTTGGGCAGTCAACGAGTGTGGCATTGTTGAAGGTAATTTATCTATACATCGGATTTGCAATTCTCCTTGCTCCGATTGTGTATTTCGCGATCGATGACGCTGCAGATGATGAGCCAATCACCAAAGCGGGCGAGCGGCCGGCCGGCAAGCTATTGGCTGACCTGCGAACCATTCTAGGCAAGCAGGAAATATGGTTAGCCGCGTTTTGCATCATGTGCGGTTATCAATTGTTTTGGGCCACGTATTCATTCTCGGGCTACATGCAAAACATTTATGGCATGACCGCGGTCACAGTCGGATCCATAACCGTTGCAAAACTGTGGATGCGGCCTATCGGCGCGGTAGCGGCCGGATTTGTTGGCGATCGGTTCAATCGCGAGAAAACATTGGCAGCATTGATGCTCGCCGGAACAATTTCGCTAGCGGTCCTGATTGTACTGCCGGCATCGGCTGGCGTTTTGGTATTGCTAACAGTGGTCATGCTGATCGGTTTGATGACCTACGCGATTCGTGGAATCTTCTGGGCGACACTGGACAGTTGCAATATCCCGATTCGTATCAAAGGGCTGGCTATCGGCGTAATGTCGTTGCTCGGATATTCCCCGGATATCTACTTGCCCTTGTTCAATGGCGTATTGCTTGAGTCTTATCCAGGCAAGACAGGCTATAGTTTGTACTTTGGCGGCATCGTGTTCATGGGTTTACTTGGCACGTTGTCGGCCTGGCGATTGCACGTAATCGTTTTGACCCGTGACAGGACATCTGACTGATGCGAATCGAACCTGGTATTGCTCTCCTGGCAAGTGTTTTGCTACCTATCCTGGCCATCGCTGATGTGACAGTTGAAGTCGGACCGACGCCTATCCCCCGCGGCGATGCGCAGGGCGAGCGCGATATCACGATTAACAACGGTCTGTTTGCCATTGCCTTCGCAGTTGAGACCGCACCGCCCTGGGGAGTCGCCCGCGGGGGCATCGTTGACATTGCCGTGATCAACGACGGCGAGGTCGGCTATGACATTGCCTCACTCGCGGACTTTTTACCCAACACCTGGACCAATTGGCCGACGACGTATCAACGCGTGAGCCTCGCAAAGCAGTCGGCGCAGGAAGTGGTCGTCCGAGTTGAGCGAGATTGGGAGGAGGTCGCGCTGGTTACTGTTTACACGATCCGGGATTTGGATAGCGTGATTCACGTAGTGACACAGATGACGAATAATGGCGACACGTCTCTGAAGAATATTAAAAGTGGCTACGTTGTGTGGCCTGATGGTGGTTCAATGTTTGGCGTTCCCGGGCTATTCGGATTGAATGCCGCAAACGAGGATAAAGCACTTGCCGATTGGACTGCTGGTTATGGCGAGAACTGGGTGCTCGGGTTGCATGCGCCGTATTCCGAGCAGGTTGAGTACAGCGGTCAGGATCGATATCTCGCCCACGATTTGCAAAGCGGTGCAACACGTTCCTTTGAGGCATGGCTGCAGATCGAAAATGAGGGGTCACTGGCGCCACTGGTGCGAACGGAGATAGGGCTGCGGAATCTTGAGTCCGGCAGTTTGTCTGGCACGGTCACCAGCCGCGATGGTAAGCCGATAGACCGACCTGCCGTGGTTGCGTACCAGGGGGAGCACCCGTATGCGTGGACTGTCGGCAGAAATGGTCAATATTCGTTCGAGTTGCCTGCGGGCACCTACCAAGTTCACGCGACTGCAAAAGGGTATTCGCAGGGCGCTTCCCGTGAGCTAACAATCGCAGCCGGTTGTACGAGCATAGAAAATTTTGACGATGTGGATGCCCCCGGCATCGTTCATTTCCAGGTTTCAGATGCAGATACCGGAAAAGGACGGGATGCGCGCATAAAAATTCTCACAGGACCCATGCCCCTGATTCGCTATTTTGGCAGAAGCACCTTATTCACTGAATTGGACAAGCAGGGTGAAGTAACTGCAAGCGTGGCGCCCGGCGACTACGAATTCGAAGTGTCATCCGGCGGGGGTTTTACGACCGTCCCGCAGCTAATGAAGCGATCTATTGAGTCCGGCGAGGTCGAAGAGTTCGAGGTCGTTATCGAAGCGGTCGCAGACCCGCAAAATCGAAACTGGTTCAGTGCCGACCTACATCATCACTCTGACGTTCTGGATGGTAATACTCCGGCCGAGTTTGTTTTGGTTTCAGAACTTGCCGCAGGCGTCGATATTGCGTTTTTGAGTGACCATGATTCCGTTGCCAACAATGCCGCTATGCAGCGAATGGCTGCTCGGCGAGATACCTTGTTTATGGCTGGGACTGAAATGTCACCGTCGTGGGCGCACTTCAACGCGTTTCCCATCGATCACGACAAAACGATTGATATCGATACAGGTCAATCCACGGTACAGGAAATTTTCGCAGCGGCAAGGCGCATGGGTGCCGACGTCATCGAGATCAACCATCCCTATATGGGCTATGGCTACTTCAGTAGTCGCGAAAAGGAAATGCTGCCAGGGGGGTATGATCCGAACTATGAGTTGGTTGAGATCGAGTCGTCATTTCATGCGGGTTCGGCGGAGCGCAACCAGAAAACGATAGAGAGTGTCTGGCGCATGTGGAATCACGGAGAGCGCAAGTACCTTGCTGCCGGGTCCGACGTTCATGACGTCTGGGAAGAATTATCGGGTGCGGCACGAACCTACGTTCATGTTTCTGGTGACCTCAGTATCGAAAAGTATGTCGCCGGACTAAAAGCCGGACATGCATTCGCCAGCCAGGGTCCGTTGGTTTATCCCGAAATTATGTTCGGGAGTGAGGTCGGGCACGTCGCCGGCGAGGAACTGGCTTTGCAATACAGCGTGCAGGCAGTGTCCGGATTACGGTCCGTCAAGTTGATTTCGGGTGGCACGCTTGTAGCGGAAGCCACCTTTGCAGGCGAAAGTAATCTGGTTCCGACTGAGTTCTCTGTAAGACCGGAGGTCGATAGCTGGTACAGCCTGATGATCGAGGATAACAACGGTCAGTATGCTTACACTAATCCCGTCTGGGTAACTGTTGCACAATAACGAGGGGGCGTTGTGGGACTAATTCTTACGATTGCGATGGCGATTACGCTGGTTACTGCGCTGGTGTTGCTCATCGGATGGCGTAACGAAGTTTGTACCGGACCAATGCCCGTATCGTTCTTCACGTTTATTGCGATTCTTTTTACATCCGGACTGGATGTCGGCTTGATCATGTTTCCACTGGTCGATTTCGAATTATATGCCGGTGATCCCGATTACGCCTTTGCAAACCCGTTGGCGGTGGAGTTCGGCTTTTGGGGTTTTCTGGTTTGGGGCTTTTATTTCCTGACGACATTTTATTTCTGTCTGGTAGAGCCGAAACTGAAGTTGTTTGAGATTCCGTTGATTCGCCTGACGAATAACATTGTCATCATAGGGACCTGTGCGTTTACTGCGTTTTTATTCCTGACCTACCTGCCGGACTACATCTTTGGGATTACGGAGCCGCTCCGTTACGGCCTGGTTGCCGTTGTAATCTTGTTCGCAGTGTCGTCCAGTACGGATATCAAGTTCGTTAAAATTCTCAGCGTTTCGTCTACCTGGTTATTTTTCGCCCTGATTGCAGGTGTGTGGCTGGTTTCCGGAATGGGGGTTAGCGGTCTTGCCGAGTCAACCAGCCACATAGGCGCCTATTTTTCCAACATACACCGCTTTCTTGCTCCAATCAGCGAGTACCACCAGTTCTATCTGTATTGGTGGTTCGCCTGGAGCATCATGATTGGCCAGTTTGTGGCGCGCTTCGTTGGTGATATGCAGGTCTGGAAGTTGTTGCTCGCGCTTGTGGTCGTGCCCTCGATTCCAATCGCTATCTGGTTTTCCGTTCTCTATTACTACTTCAGCAATGAGCTCGTGATATCCGGATTCTGGCGTACGGCAATGGTGGTCGTCGGCGTGATCTTCGTGGTTAATTCGCTGGACTCGCTGATTCGCCTGTACACGCAAAACCTGAATGTCACAACAGAGCGCTTCGGCAAAGTGCAGTACGTGATCGGGAATTGGGCTGCTCTGTTTGCTCTGGTTTTGCTGTATCAATTCACGCCGCTCAAGATTGAATGGATCGGTCTTGTGGTCGTCGGCATTTATGCAGCCGTATACCTCCTGGTTTTTCAACGCCGTCAGCAATTACAGCAGGCACCTTCCTAATGACCAAAAAACGGATTTCCTATGGCGCGGCCAGCACACTGCCGACACAACGCTGCTACATCGGCGGCGACTATGTCAGCAACAAGAGCGGTGCAACATTTGTAACGCGGTACCCCGGCACCGATAGTCCCATTTGCGAGGTTGAGATCTCGGGCGAAACTGAGATCAATGCTGCAGTGGCTGCCGCGGCGACCGCTTTTGCAGAGTGGTCGCAAACCCCTGCAGCTGAGCGAGGCGCGATTCTGCGGCGGGCTGTCGCTATTTTGCGTGACCGCAACGATGAACTCGCGGAGCTCGAAACGCTGGATACCGGCAAACCTGTCAGCGAGACGAGCGCCGTGGACATCGTCACCGGTGCTGACGTTATCGAGTACTACGCCGGAGTCGCACAAGCGATCCACGGCCAGCATGTAGATCTGCCGCCGGAAGCGTTTGCCATGGTGCGCCGTGAACCATTGGGAGTGTGTGCCGGAATCGGCGCGTGGAACTATCCGATGCAAATCGCTATGTGGAAGTCCGGGCCGGCGTTGGCCTGCGGCAACACGATGGTGTTCAAGCCTGCCGAACAAACACCATTGACGGCACTGATGTTGGCCGAAATCTACACTGAAGCCGGACTACCGCCGGGCGTATTTAATGTTGTTCAGGGGAAGCGAGAAACCGGGGCCGCACTGGTTGCGCATCCGGATGTCGCCAAGGTAACGCTGACCGGGTCAGTCGCGACCGGCAAGGTCGTTATGGCGCAGGCTGCCAAAGATCTGAAGAAAGTGACGCTCGAGCTGGGCGGCAAGTCGCCGATTATCGTTTTCGATGACGCGAATATCGACAACGCATTGAATGCGGCCCTGATTGCAAACTTCTATTCGACTGGCCAGGTCTGTTCCAACGGTACTCGTGTGTTTGTACAAAAAGGCTTACAGGACCAGTTCGTCGAACGGCTTGCCGCCAGGACCAAAGCGATTCGCATCGGCGATCCGTTCGATCCGGCTACCCAGATGGGCCCGCTGGTGTCGCGCGAACATTTTGAGAAAGTTTGCTCCTATATGGACGGCGCCAAAAAAAGCGCGGCCCGACATGTGTGTGGCGGTGACGTCGTCACTGAAGGCGAACTCAGCAAGGGTTTGTACGTAACTCCGGCGGTATTTGCGAATTGCGACGATGACATGGAATTCGTAAAGGACGAAGTGTTCGGGCCGCTCATGTCGGTACTCTCGTTTGAAACGGAAGGCGAAGCACTGGCTCGTGCCAACGCTACGCAATTTGGCTTGGCCGGAGCGGTATTTACCAAAGACTTTGCGCGAGCGCATCGGGTTGCGAACAGACTTCAGGCCGGTATCGTCTGGATTAACGACTACAATGTTACGCCGCCCGAAGTGCCCTTCGGTGGTTACAAGCAATCCGGAGTAGGCCGGGAGAACGGCTTGCAGGCAATTGAGCATTACACACAAGTGAAGACGATCTACGCCAACCTGGGTGACGTGGCAGTGACATACTGATGGCAGAGCAGCAGTCCGAGCAGATGGGTTCCCTGGAGGAAGCGACTAAAAACGCTGCCCAATTACTGGACCTCAACCCGGTGCTTGCCGCAGAACAGGCCGAGGCAATTCTGGAAGCGATTCCGAATCATCCTCCGGCGATGTTTCTGCTGGCGTCAGCTTTGCGGCGGTCAGGAAAGTCGCAGGCTGCTTTGGAAATTCTCGAGCCGCTCCTGAACGCGCAACATGAATGGGCTGCCGCGTATTTCGAATACGGTGCATCGCTCGGCGCGGTCGGGCGTGGCGAAGAAGCGATTCAGGCATTGCTAAAAGCGGTTCAATATCAGCCGGAACACCCGGAAGCGTGGCGGGTGCTGGCCGACCACCTGATGGCAATCGGTGATACGCAAGGTGGGGATCTCGCGTATTCACGCCACGTGCAATGCTCAACGCGAGATCCGATGCTGCGTGAGGCAGCCGGGGCCATGGTCAAGAATGAGGTCGCAGTGGCTGAGCGATTGTTGAAAAAACACTTACTGCAATCACCCACGGATGTGCCCGCGATTCGAATGCTGGCGGAGGTCGCTGTGCGTTGCGGTCGTGACACCGACGCGGAGAATCTGCTCAGGCGCTGCCTTGAACTTGCGCCGAGTTTCGCGGCTGCGCGTTACAACCTGGCGGTCGTAATGCACCGGCGTAATGACTCGAACGGCGCGTTGAGTGAGATTGAAAAGGCATTAGAGTCGGATCCGGATAGCCCCAGTTACAGAAACCTGTGCGCCGTCATTTTAAGCAGGATTGGCGAGTATGAACGCTCGATTGAGTTTTATTCGCAGCTGCTCAGTGAGTATGCGGACAACTCCAAGGTCTGGCTAAGTTACGGGCACGTACTGAAGACGGCGGGAGCTGTCGACAAGAGCATCGAGGCTTATCGCAAAAGTCTGGAACTGAGCCCGGGATTTGGCGAAGCGTATTGGAGTCTTGCGAACCTCAAGACTTTTCGATTCACAGACGATGATGTCCACGCGATGCAACAGCAGTTGGAGGACAAAAACCTAAGCGGCGAGAACCGCTGGCATATCCAGTTTGCCCTGGGTAAAGCATATGAAGATGCTAATCAATACGAAGAATCGTTCCAGCACTACGCCAAAGGAAATGCCTTGTTTCGTCTTCGGAGCAGTTACGATCCTGACTCTAATGCGAGTCGGGCGCAGCGACTAAAGAGTGAATTCAGCAAGGAGTTCTTCGCAGAACGTGCCGGGGTCGGCTGCGAGGCGAACGATCCGATCTTCATCATCGGTATGCCACGATCCGGGTCAACGCTGCTGGAGCAAATCCTGTCCTGCCATTCGGAGGTAGAAGGCACTACCGAATTACCCGACATGATAACGATGGCGAAGGATTTGCGCGGCGAGGCCGATTCCGAAGAGGTCGCTGTATACGCTTCTATTCTGAAGTCGAAAAGCAACGCCGAGTTGCGCGCGCTGGGGGAACGCTACCTTGAGTCGACCCGGATTCATCGCAAGACTGCCCGGCCGCTCTTTATCGACAAGATGCCGAACAATTTTCTACATGTGGGAATGATCCACCTCATATTGCCGAACGCCAAGATTATCGATGCCCGGCGGCACCCGATGGCCTGCGGGTTCTCAAATTTCAAGCAGTACTACGCGCAGGGTCAGGCATTTAGCTATGGTTTGACTGAAATGGGTCGGTTCTACTACGACTACGTCGATCTGATGGCGCATTTCGATACGGTATTGCCGGGTCGGATGCATCGCGTCTTCTATGAAGATACCGTTGCAGACACCGAGTTGGTGACGCGCAGGATGCTTGAATATTGCGGTCTGGAGTACGAGGACGCGTGCCTGCGATTCTTCGAGAGCGACCGACCGGTGCGCACGGCGAGCTCCGAGCAGGTGCGCCAGCCTATTTATCAGGGCGGGGTGGAGCAATGGCGGCACTATGAACGATGGTTAGGCCCGCTCAAGGAAGCGCTGGGTCCGGTACTTGAGAATTACCCGGAAGTTCCCGGGTTATAAAGACTCGATCTAAGCAAAAACGTGTTTGCAAACGGGCTGTCGTATAAAAACCACTACGTGTCGTAATCGGACTGGACGGTGCAAGGTTTTCCGTTGTAGTCTTGCTGTGATCGGGGATCCAGTTTTGTTGTAAATTAGATAAATAACGGAGAGCGGCATATGCATGTTTCCAGGGTAACTACTGAACCGCAGAGTTTTACGCGAACGCCTATAGCAGCTGGTGTGGTTTTGGCACTTGCCAGTCCGGCACTGATGGCGCAGGAAAAGTCGTTCGCAATTGAAGAAGTTGTGGTGACGGCGCAGAAGCGATCTGAAAATCTCCAGGATGTACCGATCAGCATTCAGGCTCTGGGTGGGGAAGCTCTCGAAGAGCTCAACCTGATGAACTTTAATGACTACGTCAAGATGCTGCCCAGCGTCGCGATGGAAATGAATGGCACTGCCGGTGCCGGCACCTCCTTCAACCTGGTCTACATGCGCGGAATTTCAACCGGCGGTGACGGTCAGGCGACTACCTCCCTGCCAAGTGTTGGCATGTACCTTGACGAACTTCCAATTACGACCGTTCAGGGCAACCTGGATATTCACATGTACGACATCGCCCGAGTGGAAGCACTGGCGGGTCCGCAAGGCACCTTGTACGGAGCCAGCTCACAGGCCGGCACGATTCGTATCATTACCAACAAGCCCGAGCTTGGTCAGTTTTCGGCCAACGTTAGCGCCCAGGCCGATATTGTCGACGGCGATGACACTGGCATGACTGTCGAGGGCTATGTCAACGTGCCCATCGGCGACAGTGCCGCCGTGCGCCTCGTTGGCTGGAGTCGTTCCGACGCGGGCTGGATTGACAACCAGGAAGGCTCTCGCACTTTCTTCGGTGTCGCCAACAACCCGCTTGATGACATTGTTCAACCCAATAACCGCGCTAAGGACAACTACAACACCATCGATACGGTCGGTGCGCGTGCATCGTTGCGCATAGACCTTGGTGAAAACTGGACAGTTACGCCGCAATTGATGTTCCAGAGCTCAGAAAGCGAGGGTTCCTGGGGCGATGACTTGAGCGACGTCGGCGCTTCCGGCAAGTACGACGTACTGCATACGCTGCCAGAGTTTACCGATGACGAGTGGTCCATGCTGGGCCTGACGATCGAAGGCAGCATCGGCAATTTCGATGTGGTGTATTCCGGGTCTTACCTCCAACGAGATGTCGACGGCTCCTTTGACTATGCCGACTACTCCTATTGGTATGACGCTATTTACACGACAGGCTACTATTCGGATCTGCACTTCTCGGACAGTGGTGTGCGCGCATTGCCTAACTATTTTGTACCGTCCTATTTCGATCCGACGGACGTGGGCGAACGCGTCATGTCAGGCGCCCGCTATACGAATGACGATAGCTACACCAAAAACAATCATGAAATCCGCGTCAGCACCGACCCTGAGAAAAGTATTCGCGGCATGGTTGGCTTCTTTACGCAGAAGCAGTTCCACGACTTTGAGCAACATTGGATTGTCGAGGGCATTAGCCCGATTATGTGGATGGATCGCGACAACCCTGGCAATGAAGACTTCAGAGACACGATCTACCTGAACAGTCTCCTCCGTACCGATCGGGACAATGCGGTATTCGGCAGCGTCGATTTCGATATCGGTGACAAGACAGTTCTGACTTTGGGCGCTCGTTTCTTCGAGCCCGAAGTGCATGTCAAAGGGTTCTTTGGCTTCGGTTCGCAGTGGTCAACGGGCGACCCGGGCGGCACAAATTTTCCGGCAGGCTTCAACTTGTGGTCTGGCACGGGCGAGCTAAATTGCGATCTTCAACAAGGCGATCCGGGCTGGACACCATCCTTCAACGGTCGGGCAAACTGGAAAGACAAGCCATGCCTGAACGTCGACAAGACGCAGAAAGAAAGCGACAGCGTGTTTCGCGTGAATATATCCAGGGACGTTGGCGAGGACAGCATGATTTACTTCACCTGGTCCGAAGGCTATCGTCCGGGTGGCGTGCAGCGAGATCCAAACGCGGGCGAATACGTTTCAGACTTCCTGACCAACTTTGAATTCGGTTGGAAAACCCAGTTCCTCGATAACCGCGTGCAGATAAACGGTGCGGTATTCCACCAGTCGTGGGACGACGTTCAGGTTTCATTTACCGGCGACAACGCGATCACAGCCGTCAACAACGGACCGACTGCGGAAGTGGATGGGCTGGAGGCAAACCTGATCTGGCTGCCGACGGACAGGCTACGAATCACAGCCGGCGTTGCGTTCTATGATACTGCGCTGACTGATGACTACTGTAACTTTGCCGCCGGTGTATGTACCGAGGTCCTGGCACCGAAGGGAACGTCGTTGCCAACCACTGCCGACTTCAAAGGCAACATTATTGCGCGTTATAATTTTCCGATCGGTCGCTTCGATGCACACCTGCAGGGTGCGCTGGCACACAATGGTGAGAGACTCGGTGACCTGGATCAGACCGTCGCACCAATTATCGGTGATCTTCCTGCCTGGACGACGCTGGACCTGAGTGCCGGAATCCGGGCCGAATCGTGGGGACTGGACTTGTTCGTAACGAATGCGACTGGCGAGGATGCACCTTTGTACGTCACGGCAGAATGTACCCTGGAGACTTGTGGTGCGCAGCTCTACGGCGTTCGTCACAGACCCACAACTGTTGCTTTGCGGGCCACCTTCGATTTCGAATAGGCAGTCTTAGCAATAGCAACTTGGTAATAATACTTGGTAATAATAAAAGGGGCTCCCGCAAGGGAGCCCTTTTTGCATGTATCGGGTGTTCTACGTGCTTTGTGAGTAGCTGACGGAAAGCACGGTAAATACAGTCGAATTCTCACCAATGACGACGACCACTTCGTCGTCGGCGGATTTCGACAATAGCGCCCTGGCGAGGGGCGAATCCATGCTGATTGCCTTCCTGGCAGAATCCGTTTCGTCGGGCCCGACAATTCTGTAAATCTGCGTTTCGCCTTTCTCATCGCAGAGCTCGACGATCGCGCCGAAGAATATTTTGCCGCCCTCGGGTGGCTCACTTACGACGTTCAAGTCCGGCAAGCGCTTCTGCAGGTAGCGTATACGCCTGTCGAGACCGCCCAGCTCTTTCTTGCGGTAGATGTACTCCGCGTTCTCGGAGCGATCACCTTCGGCCGCGGCTGCGGCCAGGGCTTTGACAACCTCTCGGCGTTTGAGCCAGATATCATCCAGCTCCTTCTGCAGAGCCGCAAAGCCTGCGGGCGTGATATAAGGTGATGCGCTTGGGGCAGGCGGTCTCCAGCGTCCCACAGCGCTTACTCAGCAGGCCCGAGATGCTCGAGAACCAGGCCACGCGCTGTGTATTGTGGAAATCCCTTCCAATAGCTGTGCTCTGGAGACTCCTGACCATCGACAACTGCGTAGGTGCCGTCCTGTGAGTCCGGTACGAGCTGCAGGTAGAGGAGACGTTCGGCATCGCCCTTGAGGTGGTAGTCGAAGAACGCAGTCGCAAAATGAATCATGAGGTTGCTGGACCGAATCGAATCCCAAACCGCATCGGTGTAATGGTATGCGCCACCCTGGTCCTCTTTACCTTCAAATTCGACTGGCAACGGAATCGGTGCAATCGCATTGTGTCCGGCATTCAAAAACGTCAGCAGG
This sequence comes from Woeseiaceae bacterium, assembly GCA_037968975.1. GTDB lineage: Bacteria > Pseudomonadota > Gammaproteobacteria > Steroidobacterales > Woeseiaceae > UBA1847. The sequence goes on from JBBKWL010000126.1 coordinate 22,093, forward strand.
TAGCGATCGCTATTCGTCATGTTTTCAAAAATGGGGCGGCTACCAGTCTCGTAGCCCGCAGTGTCATCTGCATTGCCCACCATCACAAATACCGGCCTGGTGACCATCTGCAACGCCGCGCGATCCCACATGTCTCGATTCATACAGCACGGGGCAATTGCCAGGCCGGCCCGGATTCGGGGGTCCGCAGTGCTGGCAAAGTCCGGATTGCTCGCGGCATGTCGGGCTGCAATTTCGAGCGGGATGCCTTCTGCAGCGGCGACAGTCGCATCGGAATAGCCAGCGCCCATATTGACCAACAAGCCGTATCCACCCATGGAGTAGCCGACAATGCCGGTGTTATCTGTATCTACAAAATTGTTTAAGAAAGATTCGGAACTCACTGATAAATCAGTAATTTTATCGATCACAAATGTCTGATCCAAAGGTCGATGGTAGAGCGTGCTCCAGATCGTCGACTGGTCATCATAAGTGCTGTCGCGATGTTCGATTGATGCGACCACATACCCTTTGCTGGCCATATTTTCTGCCAGATGGCTCATCAGATAGCGATTCCCCGGATAGCCGTGCGAGATGATGAGTAGCGGCAGCGGCTCGATGCCGGCGAGCGGTTTTGCATTTCTGACCGCTCTGCCGTGCAGAGTTGCCGTGATGGACTGGTTACGTGTCTTGGTGATGTAACTTCCACCGGGTTGCTGATTCTCAGCGAGCTGCGCCGGATACCAGACCTCAACCAGCAGACGTCGATCGTAATAACTCGTTGCAGCACCCGCGGCAGTGTTGACGACATCTGCCTGATGAAGATTGTTGAATACCAAAGTGCGAACACCAATGGCGTAGTCGCCAAAGTAAGCCAGTTCGGGAGCATCATGTCGGACAATATCGATTCGGTTCTGCTGGGCAAATACACCGGACGCGACCAGAGCTGCGAGCATGCCAGACAGAATGCGTGTCATTGCAGTAGTTTCCTCAAGTCTGCGACCAGGGCTCGCAAAGTACCGGTAATCAGCACGAATTCGGCATCCAGCCTTGCCAATGGTTCCAGTTCGTCCGTTTTATCATCATCCATGCCCAGAAAGCGAACCTTGCTGATGAT
>JBBKWL010000127.1:0-6294 GCA_037968975.1 Woeseiaceae bacterium
GCCATCCTGTCCAATCTGCAGTTTGCAGACAAATATGAGGTCAGTTTCAAACTCCAGCGCCCAAGTCTTGATCTGCAGTGCTACACTGATCCCCATCGTCTCCAGCAAATCTTGGCCAATTTACTGTCGAATGCTGCGAAATTTGCGGATAAGGGCAGTGCAGTACGATTGGGATGCGAAAGCATGGCTCATGATCTTCGGTTCTATGTAGTAAATGATGGGGTTGGTGTTCCCGACGATTCCAAAGAGGCCATCTTTGCCCCATTCGCTCAAGTTGCGCCTTCTTCTACCAGGAAGCGGAGTGGAACGGGATTGGGCCTCACCATTTGCAAGCAACTTGTCGAGGAAATGGGTGGATCGATCGGATGTGAGAGCAAGGTGGACGCTCAAACCACTTTCTGGTTCACCATGCCTCGGCATCTCGAGCAGAAAACGAACTTCCTACCTTCGCCTTCGACGTCTAAAGTGTCCAAAGTCATCTGACGAGGTCGGCCAAAGACGAATCTCAGGCAAACTGAAAAGCTGTTTCGTCGAATTGCATCGGGTCGACCCCAACCAATGTGATGCTATCCGTATCGCCGTAGTGGATTACGAGGTCGTCTCCATTGTCGGAAAAGCGGAGATCGTCGCGATTTATATTCCGAAATCGAATCCGATCACTGGCGAAGTCGAGGATTGTGTCGTTGCCATCTCCGAAACGGAACACGAATGTATCCGAGCCAGACCCACCAACCAACATGTCGTTGCCCTGCTCTCCTAGCAAAATGTCGCGTCCAGCGCCGCCTTCGAGACGATCATCGCCGGATCCACCAAAGACTTTGTCTTTACCGCTTCCGCCACTGATCAAATCATCACCTGAGTCGCCAAACAGTTTGTCCTTCTGGCCGTTTCCGAAGATTTGATCATTTCCGGCCTCTCCCACAATTTTGTCCTTACCGCGACCTCCATTCAAAATATCTCCGCCATCTCCAGCGCGAATTTTGTCAGCGCCCGCCAATCCAGAGATTTCATTGCTGTTGTCATTGCCGTTAATCTTGTCATTCCCCGGGGTGCCTACTACCTGGCTCAAATCGTCCTGCTTATCGATCACAAATCGCACGACCTCAAAATCTTGGGTCAAAGTAAAATTCAGGGTGCTCCCCAACAAATCAGTCAAGGTATTCTGGACAACAGGAATTTCGTTTAGGCGCAGTTCGGTCGGATCGGTCGATGATGCCAATGTCTCGGTCCCAACGCGAACCGTCTCGACCGAAGTTGCGTACGACATAGATCCCAGATCGATCGTTACATCGACCGATCCTGATATATCATTTGCTGCCAGAAACAGAACGATTTTCGCTTCGCTCTCATATGCGTAGAGCCAATAGTCTTCGTACTGACCCGAGAACTCGTTCGGAATTGGTTGACTGTAACCATCGAGCAACCGAGTTCCAACCAGACTTTCCGACATTAGCCGAAAGACTTCCCCACCATGAGAGAGCTTAACTTGTCCACCCTCCAACGTAGAAAACCAGTTACCGTTCGATCGCGCATCAATTCCCCAGAGGGCAGCAGAGTCTGAGCCGGCCGCGACTAGCTGGCTGAAGGTGTCGACAGTTGTTCGTCCTTGACGAGCCCCGTAATCTTGAAATTCTAGTTCTCCTTCTGCCAGCTGGCCGGCCTCGCCGACAGTCCATTCTGAGACGTAGTACTCCAGATCTGCTTTTGGTTTCCCCTGGGCTTCGCCAACCGCCGCCTCCCATGATTGGACATAGTCTACGAAGCGCTCGTAAGTGTTATCGCCGTCGTCAACGACGTCTGTGCTGGAGTTGCTACGGTTGTGATTTCTAAGGTTCAGGGTTAGGTGGTGATTGGTCACCGTATCGATCACTGCCAAATTATCTTGATCTATAGCGCTGCGAATTGCTGAATCTTCAGCGTTATCTTTCCCCAACTGAATGGCGATTTTAATGTCAAAGTTGGCAGGATTCAGGTCCGGATCTGACAATACTTCACGAATTGCGGCGATCTGCGCGTTCGCAATTTCGCCGTAGGCTGATGCGTCTTCCGGTCCCGACCCTACAGATTCATTGCCGATTTCCAGCGTGAAGTTATTTGGCAGTTCGCCAAACCCACCGTCCGCTCCCTTTAATAGCTTAATCAAGAACGCGCGAACATCTTCTTGGGCCTGATCTGGGTTGCCAAGATATCGGTGCGCCGGAGTAAACATTGTGAAAGCGGCGGCACTTTCATTCGCATACTGTAATACGTCGGAAAGGCCTTTACCTGGCACCGTTAGAATATTCTCGTGAGTCAGACTATACAGGTTCTCAAGGTAGTCTCCGTCGCCGTCCGCGTCGTTGACGTCGAGCTGAAACTCACCACGTGTACCGCCCGGCCAGCGAATGTGAGTGACGCCCAAAGCCTGCGCTTGTTGCTTGTAGCTGCTCAGGCCGAAGAAAGTTGTATATGCGCCGCCGAAATGAAGTTCCGAAACTTCAGACGAGCTCTCTGCATACGAACCTGTGTTTAATGCAATTGTGGACACGATCTATTTCCCTCGCCCCAATGCGACTATCGAAAGTTCTGCATCAGACGATGCGAATGCGTTGCGAAGTGCACTAAGGATAAAAGGGAAAACGAGAACTATGTTTGCGAGAAAGCAAGCGATACCAATCGCGCCGAAGAAACCAAAACCAACGAGAAAGAATGCGATTGAAAGAATGTAGAAAACGGCAGTCGCTACCAAGACCGCGCCCAGAAAACACGAGCCGGGTTTCGCGGGAGACTGGCTGCTCCGGCTAATCTCATGACGAAGTACGGAAAGGCACTTCTGTTTCCCACTAGATACAAACACGCAATCCATTAAATGCTCCAACGTCAAACCCCCAGAATTAAGGGTGACAAGGATGACTGCTGGGAACAACAAATCTCACGGATTAGCAGAGTATTAGTTGTCGCTCATCAACTAATACATACCCAGGGGGCCGTTGCATTTATATTGTATGCAGTTTCAGTAGCTTGTTCCGCCGGTCACCTTCGTATCTATGCTCTCTGTGGCAGCGTCCCACTAAAGATTTGATCAAGAGTACTCCGGCGCTGTCAATACAAAGGTAGATGATCAGCGTTTTGGCTGACCAGCACGTGCGCCAGAAGACCTGGACCTGGACGGCCACGCTCGATCGAACTCGAGCGCAGCGGCGCTTGCGTGAAGCTCTCGCAACCCAAACACGCCATGCGCGGCCGCACGATACCATTCACGATGATCCACCCGGGAACATATTCCAGATCTTCGGTCACATCTTCACCCAGACGACGCAGCTTCCCGCCGCAATGGGCGCAGTCGTCGCCGCGGGTAGTCAGCTCGACTTCCATACGCGGGGTATGATCGATGATCGGCCGACGCTTTGGTTTGTCTTTGGACTCCTCGTCCGGGAGTCGGAGCTTTGCCGTCATCTTGGAAACGGCAATCTCGCTGTTCTCCAAGGCTAGTTGAAGTTGTCCGATGATCTCGGAGGATGCGCCAAACCGAGCGGTACGATGCCCGGCGAATTGGTGCCGCAGCTTCTGGATCAGCATCGCCTGGGACTTCACCTCGGCCAGCAAAAGCGCAATGAACTACCGCAGTTCCTCAGGGTCCTCGGGAAGGGATTTGGCCATGTCCAGCATGCCCTCATCATAGCACGAACAGGTCGCAACGATGCTGTTTTCATCACTCACGTGAAATGCTTAGGTTATTGTCCCCGTCCAAATTGCTTGAAGCAGGTCTTCCGCCACTAGACATCCTGACCCGATTTCCAACAGTTGGCTTAAACAACCTATGATACGCGGCTGACTTCCGATCTATAGGAAATCTATTGAGCCGCCATTACTGCACGGACAGGAGCAATGTTAAAATCAATTTGAAAGGTTGTCCCTTTTTCCGGCCCGCATGTGAAATCAATGGTGCCGTCATGGCTTTCCAAGATTGATCGTGCGATGCTCATACCCAGACCGGTTCCGCCTGTTTGCCGCCTGTCGGAAGAATCTACTTGCGCAAACTTCTCGAATACCTTCTTCCGAGCATCCGCCGGAATACCGATACCGTAATCTCGGACAGAAACTCGCACGCGCTCGTCTGACAGCTCCACACCGATGTCAACAAACGAGCCTTTGTGTGAAAATTTTGCTGCATTTGAAAGTACATTCGCCATGACCTGCAATAACCGATTGTAGTCACCCATTATTGAGACGGGATTAAGCTCGCCGATCAGTCGGAACGTGATGTCGTAGGTATCAGCATAGGGTTGATTGGAATCAACACTTTCTTTGACTAACTCAATCAAGTCGATAGATTGGAAGTCATATTCCATTTTTCCCGCTTCGGCTTTCTCTAAGTCGAGCAGATCATCTATCAACACCGCCAGGCGGCTGCTGTTGTTGTAGGCTATGTCGATCATTCTTGCCAAGTTGTCAGTAGCCTCACCAACCAATCCAGCGCGGACTAAAGCTAGCGAACCCTTGATCGAAGTCAGCGGAGTCCTGAGTTCGTGGCTAACTACTGAAACGAATTGGGATTTTTCCTCTAGCGCCATGTGAGACTGCCAAAGCAATGTTCGGTTTTCCTCTGATATCGTGCGATGGCGGCGCGACTCCATCCAGATTAACACCGTCAACAAAGTCGACGACAATGCAGTCACGACCGTGAAGAAAAAGATCTGTCTTGAGGATTCTAAGAGCGATGATCGAAGTTTGGCACTGTCCGCCGATTTTGTCTTTAGGACCAAAAGTGAGAGATCGTGCACCGTCCGATTAAGGCCTTGCAACTTCTCGTTGATCTGCGAGCCATCGAGCTGTCCAATGTTCTGGACCAGAGGGTCAAGCGCAACTAGTTCTGAGGCCACTTGGGCCAAAATCTCGGGAGCGCCCTTAAACGAATCGAGTATCTTCTTCGTCGTTCCCTGATCAAGCGTCGCACGCCGGCTCCAAAGAATATCAAATCGACGCAAGATGTCCGCTTCGCTAATCGATCGATCGTCATGGCGATATTGCAGGAGTGCATTCTCGAACCTGATCAATTCAAATTCAAGTTGTGATACCACCCAGACCGGATCGGTGCCCGAGTCATAGAAAACCTTTCCCAACTTCGATTGCAAATTCATTAAACCGAAAACTGTCAGACCAAGCGCAACCAGGGCTACGAATACCGCGGCCCATCTGAAGTCGCTGTATCTAATGAAGGCCTTTATGGCTTCACGTCCACTTTGGTAAGTTGCCAAATGAGACGATCGTTGAACAACGCGTCTTGCAATTCTGGATTATCAGTCATGGGATAAATTACCCAAATGGGGCCGCGGTCACGGACTGACATCTCTGCCCCATTCATTGCTGTTGCGAGTATTACATCGTAATCCAAGATATCATTGGCAGGAATGCCGACTGAGTAATCATTCACAGCAGTTACAGTGATCGTGCTGTCAGGTCCAAACTCAAATTCGGACAACACAGTTCGAAACAATGGCCCCGAGAAAGTCACGACACCGTCGACATAGTCGTTAGCGGTTTTTACGGTGGCTTGTTCCATGCCAGCGAGATCCTCCGCCGAAAACTCAACGGACGCGCGATCTCCACCGATCGACTTGCCGCTTATCGTCAGGACTGGATTGCTCCACGCCAGGGATGGCATTGCAATGCACAGCCCGAGTAGTACTGCCTTGGTTGTCGTCTTCATTGTTCACTCCTAGATTACGTTTCGCTTCTGCAGAATTGTAGTTTCATTTTTATGTTGGAAATATGGTCAGTTTTCGTACATGTGTGTGTATTGATGTGATGGTTTTGTTCGACTTTTCCTGCGCCCACATCGTGTGATAAGTTTCCAACCTCCGCTCCAGTTCGGTTGAAGGTCTAGCTCTGCGACGCCTGTTCAGCGTCAGCCGTTCGTTTTCCGTTGACGCCGCGAGCGGATCGGACAATCTCAGGGTTTTCCTGAAAAGGAAGCTCATCCCGGTAAAAGCGAAAATAAACATTGCGATGATAGCGATCTCGACGCGGTGACTCGCAGTGCTTAACGTCAATATGCAAGAGAAGGCGACCATGGCACGCCGCGTTACTCTCTCTCGAAAAAATTTCAGATTGCGACGCACAACGAGATCCTGATCAATTAGCTCATTTAATGCTAATGACCCGTCTCCATTTCACAACATGAATGTGGATCCTAAACGTGATTACAATCAGATAATTTCTGCGTGCAAATGAAATGCGTACTGCATAAACTATGATTGGACGGTGATTATCATCGATTTCCTATGGTTACCTAGACTTCGCATCGCTTTGTCT
>JBBKWL010000128.1:0-50950 GCA_037968975.1 Woeseiaceae bacterium
ATGGTGCGCTGACCGTCATTGGTAATCAGGACGTGACTTCGAGCTGTTGGAGCGCCGTCCGTGCTCGGAGCGAGCCGGATGTCAACGCCAAGCGAGCGCATATCGTGATTGAATACTTCACCAAATTGATCGGCATGGACGCGACCGATGTAAGCCGCATTGCCGCCGAGGTTTGCGAATCCGGCGACGGAATTGGCTACCGAGCCACCCGACATCTCCGTTGCGGGCCCCATCATGGCGTAAATTTCGCTCGCGCGTTTTTCATCTATCAAATTCATCGATCCGGGCACGATCCCCATTTTTTCGATCAGGGCATGCCCAACATGTGCAAGGATGTCGACGATGGCGTTGCTGATTCCAAGCAACTGGGTGGCTTTGGTCATACGTGCAGACTCGGTCCAAAATCGCTGCATAGCCTACCATCGAAAAATCGGCGGTGCTTGGGATTTGCTGTCACCAATTAGCGGCTGTATCTTGTGTTTTCTGCAGTGGAGGCAAGGCAATGCGAAAATCCGGTGGTTTGCTAATACCGCTCACACTTATTGTGATGTATTACGCCATTCTGGTCGTAGGCATAGGATTCCTACTGGATCAGGTGCCGGCGCTCGCGCCTTATTTCCCTGTCGGAGGCGTGGAAGATCTGGCCGGAATGAGTCACAGCTTCGAGCCGGTCTATTCCAGCGTCGAGGAGCGAATATATTCGTCAGTAGGTCCGGTTCGCTTATTGATCGCAAGTATCGGTGCGATCATTTTAGCAGTGCCGGTATCCTGGGTGTATTTCATCACGAGCAGGGTCCGGGTTATCGATCAGTCGTTCCTGCAAACGATCATGATTCTCCCGGTTGTCGTGACCGGCATTTCGATGATTGTACTGAACAGCCTCGCGTTAGCGTTCAGTCTGGCCGGTGTGGTCGCAGCGGTTCGGTTTCGGTTTACGCTGCGCCAGCCATCTGACGCTATGTACATATTCGTCGCGATAGCCATTGGGCTTGGATCCGGTATCGGCGCGCTCGGCATCGCAGCGGTCATTTCGTTTTCTTTCGTGATCTGTACGTTGGTGATCTGGAAGCTTGAGTACGGCAAGACATTGTCGGGTCCTTTCCTGACTATGATGACCCGGCGCGACGGCGGCGAGGAAGACTACGATTAGTACTGATAGCTTGCTTCTGGTACACGGCAGGGACTTCAAACCGCCACTCGAATCGTTATCCGATGTCTGTGCGGCGGCACTTCGTGCCGGCGTTGAGCGCGACTATTCAGAGTATCTGCATCTGTACGACAAGATCGGTGTCAATCTCGCCTATTACGGCGACCTGAGCAACGAACTCCTGGTATCCGGGGCGCGTGAGTACGATCATCAAATTGACATGGGCGATCGCAGTAGAGCTTTATCCGATTTGCGCGCGATTGAAGCGCGCAAGCGCTTTGGGATACGGCAGTATGACTGTTTGCCGGGCAAGACCGCGGTGCCGGAATTTTTTGCAAATCTGATTGCGCCGCTGTGTGGTGTCCTCGGCCTGACGAAATCATTGGTAAGACGCATGTCCCCTGACTTCGCGGAGTATCTTGCTGCGGACTCGGAATACGCGGCAAAAGTTCGTGCTCGCGTGCGCACAGAGCTGTGCGGGCTGTTAGATCGTGGTGATCGGGTCATGCTGGTAACGCACGGTACCGGCTGCGTGGTTGTCTACGACGTGCTGTGGCAGTTATCACATGATGAGCGCTTCACCGCAGAGTATGGCGACAGCAAGATTGATACCTGGGTTACGCTCGGAGCCCCGCTGGGTGACAACTACATTCGCAAGCATCTAATGGGAGCGAAAGGCGAGTCGACGTCCTATCCAAAGAACGTCATCACCTGGCACAACGTTTCAGCAGAAGACGACTACACGTGTCATGACAACACACTTGCGGATGACTTCAAGAGCATGCTGCAACAGCATGCGGTGAGCACGGTGCAGGATTATTGCGTCTACAACCTGGCGGTACGCTTTGGTAAGTCAAATCCGCATAGCTCAGTGGGCTATCTTATACATCCACGCATGAGCAAGATCATCGTTGACTGGTTGCAAACGCCCGCTTTCGATGCGGATCCTGTCTACACAATTTAGGAAATGCAGTCCTCGGCAAACTGTTCGATCAGTTTGTCTTCTTTCTCGAGCAGCTTGTAGAAACTCCGGATATAGGAGTCGACGCGTTTACGAGCACGACTATTCAGTTCCGACTGCTCTGCGACGATCGCTTCAATTTCCGCACGCTTGTCTCTGAATACTTGCAAGGTTGCCGGCACGAAGTCCTGATTGTAACAACGCCCGCGATAGATTCGTTGCCGCGCGCTGCGACGTTGATACTTTGGATTGAGATTGTGGTGTGGCGCCTCGACCAAACCAGTGAGGTCGAAATCGTACGGGATAGACCAGTACGTTTTATGGTCGGCACTGAATAAGGTGTAGTTGTGACAACAGACTTCCCCCGTTGCTCCGATGACCGGGGAAAAATCGATATTGCCGATCAAGAATTCAAACACAGATGTCAGATTTGTGTGTGCCTGATCAAGCAAAGTTATGCTCATCGCATTGATTTCCTGATCGTCCAGTCCAATGCGTTTCGCCAATCGTTCCTTGCTTTCAATCAGGAAGGCATAGGTGACCTTTGCATCGTTATCCTTGTCGCTGTACACATAGGTAATGCGCAGTAAACGTACTCGAAAGCTGATGTCGGTCAAGACGTTGAGGATTCGATAGGCCAGATATTCTTTAATGACTGCCTGCCGGTAGACCTTGGAGCCATCGTGGCAGTGCGTTACCAGCTTGAGCCTGTTCTGCTTATCCAACAAAGTGTCATCGAGATCATCTTTCTTGAAGTCGAGGCGCAACGGCGCGAATGGGCAAACATCTTCGCGGCGTCGGTTATTGCCGCGGGTGCGAATGTCCACAGCAAACTCGATGCTGCTACCTGCCGCTGTGGCAAAGCTAAATGTTCCCGGAAGTTCTGCTTCAACGGGCCGCTCCTTCATGATCTGCTTGAATGGAGCGACGATTGTGACGTCGAGGATACTATTATCAGAAAATAGCGGATCGGGCTGGCCTGCGACACTGGCACGGGAAAATGCGATGCAGACGATGCTGATCAGTAGGGTTGCAACGAATGCTCTGATAGTCATTATTTCGGCCGGTTTCAAGTACTCGTGGTTGCGCGAAGAGTCTATCATAGGGCAATGTTCGTTCAGGAATCGTGACCTGGTCTGGAAATAAGTTGACGACGTTTTTAATGAAAGCTGGTGTATTTTTGCTGGGGTTGACTGCACTGGCGCAGTCGGCCGCAGCGGACGAGTGGCATTTCAACGATGTCGACCGCATTGTCGCGCTCAGCGATGTACATGGCGACTACCATGCAATGGTGTCGACCTTGCAGGGTGCGAATATTATCGACTCCGAACTCGCCTGGTCTGGCGGTAGTACGCATTTCGTCCTGGTAGGCGACATACTGGATCGTGGCCCCGATTCCCGCGCAGCAATGGATTTGTTGATGCGGCTCGAGCAAGAAGCTTTAGCGGTTGGCGGCAGGCTGCACGTGCTGGTCGGCAATCACGAGATCATGAACCTGGTCGGTGATGTTCGGTACGTAACAGCAGGCGAGTACGCGGCTTTCGCGGCTGAAGAGATCGCGGCGGAACGCGACCTCTGGTTTACGGTGCATCGGGCGACACGCGAACTTCCCGGTCAGGACCCTGCCGAAGCGCGGGCACAGTTTGACCAGACTTATCCGGCTGGATACTTCGCGCACCGCAAGGCGTTCGCTCCTGACGGCAAATACGGCAGTTGGTTGCTGACCAAGCCGATGATCGTCGTTGTCAACGGCATTGCTTTTGTGCACGGCGGCTTATCGCCTCTGGTCGCCGAGACTGGATTGCAGGGAATCAACGGCGACTTACTGGATGACGTTGCGTTGTACGTCCGTCAACTAGCCGTATTGATCGATAAACAGTTGTTGCTGCCGACAGACCCGAACAGAAATCACGCGGCACTCGTGGAACGGATTGACACCATGCTGGCCGATGGACCCACTGTGATTGAGGCCATCGCTGATATTCGACGCCTGAACGATCCGTTGTTTTCCTACCAGAGCCCACATTGGTACCGCGGGCATACGTACTGCAGCGAATTGATTGAGGGCGATCGCATAGAAGCCGCATTGCAGAAAATTGCTGCGGCGCGGGTTGTGGTAGGACACACGCCCACGCCGAATCGGGAAATCGTACAACGTCTGGGCGGTCGCGTTATTGAAATTGATACGGGCATGAATAATAGCTATTACAAGGGTCGTGGCCACGCGTTGATCGTTGAGAACGGAAATATTTCGGTCCTCAATGAAGATGGCTCTCTGGGCCTGGCACCTGCAACCAGCGCCCGCAAAGTCGGAGCACGCCCTGGCGGGGCCATGTCGACAGAAGAAATCGAAGAGATGCTACTGCACGGCGATATCGTCGTAGCGAGCGCCGACGATGCGGACCGGATCCAGGTAACAAATGGTGAGCAGTCACTCGACGTGCGCTTTGTTAAGTCCAGACGGGACGGCGTATTTCCTGAGGTCGCCGCCTACAGGCTGGACCGGCTCTTGAAACTGGACATGGTTCCGGTGACGGTTGTACGTAAGCACAAGGGAGAGCTGGGAGCATTGCAGTTCGTGCCGACCAAGGTCATGGATGAACGGCAACGACAGCTCGAGAAACGAGGCGGTGGGGCATGGTGTCCACTGCCGGAGCAGTGGGAGAGCATGATGATTTTCGACACGCTCGCTGCTAATGATGCGCGCAGCGCAGATTCAATCCAGTACAACCTGACTACCTGGCAACTGATGCTGGTTGGATTCGACAGCGCCTTTTCACTGTCAACGGCGAAATCGACACGTTTCAAGGATGGTCGCATCAAAGTCGGTCGTGCCTGGCAGACGGCCTTGAAAACCCTGGACACCGACTTGCTCAATGCACAGCTCGGCGACGTACTCGACAAACGACGTATTCGGGCGCTGGCAAAGCGCCGCGATCAGCTCCTTAGTCAATAACCGCCATACATTCGATTTCGATACGGGCGTCCAGGCCGAGGCCGATGTTGCCGACGGCACTGCGAGCGGGTTTGTTTGGAAAAAAGGTCATGTAAACCTCGTTCATTGCTCCCCATTCAGCAATATCAGCAAGAAATACGGTGCATTTGACGACCCTGTCCATGGATGAGCCGAACATCTCCAGCGACGCGGAAATATTCTCGAGCGTCTGCCGCGTTTCGCCTTGTATGCCGCCTTCGGCAAGGGCTCGTGTACCCGGTACGATACCCAGTGCACCAGAAAGGTACAGCATGTTGTCGACGCGAACCGCGGTCGAGTACGGGCGATTGCTCGTGTCGGTACCGGGAGGGTTGAGCCATTCGACGTCTGCCGCTACTGCATAACTGCTGCACGTGAGTATCGCTAAAAGCATAAATAGTCGTTTCATTTCAAAAGCTCTCCGTCTAAATTTCGCCTGCAGCCGCGGCCGCCTTGATGTGATCTGCGGCACGGAACGCAAGTGCCATAATCGTCATGGTCGGTTGGCCGCGACCGGATGTTACAAAACTGCTGCCGTCACAGATAAACAAATTCGGCACGTCGTGACTGCGGTGCGCGCTGTCGACCACTGATGTCGTTGCGTCATTGCCCATCCGGCAGGTGCCAAGCAGGTGTTCGCCGCCATTGGTCACATGATCCGGGAAGCGCCAGATTTTCTCGGCGCCCGCAGCGTCGAGCAACTCAACCGCCCGATCTGCCAGGAAACTGGCGATGGCAATATCATCCGGATGATCGTGATACGTTTCGCGAATCGCGGGACGTCCCCAGGCATCTTTGCTCTCGGGGTCCAGGGTAATGTTGTTGCTGTCCAGCGCTAGTGACGTGGTGCTGCCAACGACCGACATCTGGCGCGTAAAGTTATGCGCAATTTCATCCTTCCATGCCGCACCCCAACTGGGAATATCGAACGGCATTCCCTGCTGTGCCTGCCAAATCGGGGTTGCTGAGAACAAGGGGCGAGCGTCAATACCGCCACCGCCATAAAAGCCACGCTTCTCGTCAGTCTCGTAAAAGTCGTGAATGATGCGGGTTACCTGCACGCCCTTGTAGTCATTTAGCTGATGTTCGAAAACACCGTTCGCGAGGCCATGCGCGTTGTGCATCAGGTTGCGGCCCACAAAGCCGCTCGAGTTCGCCAGGCCGTCCGGGTGTTGTGCACTCTGCGACATGAGCAGCAAGCGTGCGGACTCCGCGCCGTTCGCAGATAGCACAACCGCTTTCGCTTTCTGGGCTTGTTCGTTGCCGTCCTTGTCCAGATAAGCCACCTGGTTGGCACGGCCGGACGCGTCGGTGTCAATGCGAATGACAACCGATTCTGGCCGAATCTCGCAATGACCGCTTGCTTCAGCCAGCGGAATCATTGCGGCGAGGGTGGACGACTTCGCGCCGACTTCGCAGCCAAAGCCCATGCAGTAGCCGCAGCTGATACAGCCCGGCCTGCCATTGTGCGGCTGCGACAGGATTGCGAGCGGTTCGACCTGGGCGTGCAGGCCAAGCGCCGTGGCACCTTTTTCCAACAGTACGCCCGAGGACTTGATCGGCATTGGCGGCATCGGAAACGGTCTGGAGCGCGGCGCGTCGAACGGTCCGGGTGCGCCCGATACCCCGATGTCCCAATCGACTTTGGTGTAATAGGGTTCCAGCTCTTCGTAGGTGATCGGCCAGTCGGCGAAATTGGTGCCGGATATCGGGCCATGCAAGCTGCGCTCTTTGAAGTCGCTCTGGCGAAAACGCCAGAAGTTCGCGGTAAAGTGCACGCTGCTGCCACCAACACCGCGCGCATATCGGGCCGGCTGAACCGCCGGCCGGGTCGCCGTTTCACCGGCATGATGCCGAAACGTCTGGGCATGGACCTCCTGACCGCCGCCATGCAATTCGGCGCGGTTGTAAACCGACAATTCGTCGTGCCCGAAGTCAGATGCTTTTCGGTACGGTCCCTGTTCGAGAACGACTACGTCGAAACCCGAAGTGGAAAGCTCCTTGGCGAGAATGCCGCCGGCCGAACCCGAGCCAATAATGACGAAGTCAACGGCATCGCGAGTCTTGTATTGCACACTATTCGCCATGTGCATTCTCCTTCGCGTATTCGGCATCGTAATAGCCGAATGGGTAGGTCCAGGCACCATGGTGCCCTTCAAAGCCGATTAACTCCCAGCTGATATGATCCTTATTGCCGCCATAGCTGCTCATGGCGAAGAAACCGAAGATCGTCATTTCACGAACCAGCCCGAAGAAATCGCTGTGCTCCTGACTGCGCAGGAAGTCGTCCTGCGCATCCTCGCCAAGCGCGCCAAAGCGTCCCGAATGCCCGGACGCCGCGAGCGCCGCGTTGAATTCGGCAAGGCCATTCCGGGCTACATCGAGTTCTTGGCTCATGGCATCAACGAACGCTTTATCGAAGAAGTGAATGACGCCAGCCTCAGTCGCGCCTGGCGTAGCCGTGGTAGGAATGATGCGCGCCGCTATTGCCGCAAAGTCACGCGCTTCATCTGCGCCGAGCGCCAGAAAGGCGTCGCCTGCCTGTTCTGCTGCACAAGCTGCCTGCGTAAGGGTAGCGAGCGCCGCGCCGCTCAGGCGAAGATAGCCGGTCGCTGACAGTGCGCCCGCCAGTTGTAAAAAGTTGCGCCGCGATACGTCATCCGAATTTTGCATTCCGTACGCCCGATTTTTTCTTATCGTGGCGGCAAAGCTAGCATACGCGACGGGTAATTGCGCCCTGTCCACGTATAATGCCTGGACACCAGTTTCGGGGGCACTATGGGACAGCTGACAACACATATTCTTGATACTGCGAACGGCAAGCCGGCGAGTAATGTCACGATTCGACTCTATGCGAACGGTGAGCAACGTGAGTTGCTGATGACCACCGTAACGAATACGGATGGACGTACGGACGCGGCATTGCTCGATGGCGACGAAATGCAGACAGGTAGCTATGAGCTCGAGTTTGACGTCGGCGCCTATTTTTCGACGCAGGGCAATCCGGCCAGCGAGCCGGCATTTCTCAGCACAGTTGTCATCCGGTTTTCAGTTCGTGCCGAGGAGCGTTATCACGTTCCCTTGCTGGTTTCACCCTGGAGCTATTCAACCTACCGCGGAAGCTGATATACGTGAGCAGTACGATAAAATTTATTCTCGATGGCGACTGCATTGAGATTGACGACGTTGACCCTACGCGAACCGTGCTGCAATACCTGCGCGAAGACTTGCGTCGCACGGGGACCAAGGAGGGCTGTGCGGAAGGCGATTGCGGTGCCTGCACCGTAGTCGTAGCGGAAAGAAATCAGGACGACGACAGCGTCAGTCTCAAAGCAATTAACTCCTGTATCCAGTTCCTGCCGACATTGCACGGCAAGCAGCTGATAACGGTCGAGAGCCTGCAGCCGCAAGGCGAGCCCCTGCACCCGGTGCAGCAGGCGATGCTTGATTGTCACGGCTCGCAGTGCGGATTTTGTACGCCGGGATTCGTCATGTCCTTGTACGCCCTGTACAAGACCAATGCACAGCCGTCACGGACGGAAATCGATGATGCGCTGGCGGGCAACTTATGCCGATGCACCGGGTATCGTCCGATTATCGACGCTGCCGATGCCATGTATGGATTGCCACAGGCTGCCTCTGATGCAGTGCACGCTGCGAAACTCGCTGAGCTTGATACCGGCGAAAGCCTGTGCGTGCAGCAGGGTGACAGAAAATTTTTCGCGCCGGTCAGCAGCAAGGAATTCGCCGCGCTGCTGGCAGAATTTCCAGACGCCACCATATTGGCAGGGGGCACAGATGTCGGTCTTTGGGTAACCAAGCAACATCGCACTTTGGACCTAGTGATTTACACGGGGCGTGTCGCCGAGCTCGGCCGAGTCGAGGTAAACGAAACACATATCGAGATTGGTGCGGCGGTGAACCTGAGCGAGTCTATGCAGGCAATCATTGCGGCATATCCGCATCTCGAGGAATTGTTTCGCCGCTTCGCATCCCCACCGATTCGCAATGCGGGAACTTTGGGTGGCAATATCGCTAACGGGTCGCCGATCGGCGATTCGATGCCGGCCCTGATGGTCGCCGGCACTACTTTGTTGCTGCAATCCGAGCACGGCGTGCGTGAAATCAGTCTCGAAGATTTCTACATCGACTACCAGGTCAAGGACCTCAAGCCAGGAGAATTTGTTGCGATGGTTCGGATACCGCGGCCGGCGGCGAATTCAATTTTGCGCAGCCATAAATTATCCAAGCGTTTTGACCAGGATATCTCTGCCGTCTGCAGCGCCTACCGACTTGAGTTGAACGACAACAAAGTCGCCACGTTCGTGATGGCATGCGGCGGCCTGGCAGCGACCATCAAACGTGCGAGCAAGTGTGAGGCAGAGCTGGTCGGCGCAGACTGGAACGAGGCTTCTATCGCGCGCGCCATGGATGCGCTTGCAGAAGATTTCGCACCGATTAGTGATATGCGCGCGTCGTCCGGGTACCGGCTGCGCGCTACACAGAATATGCTGCGGCGCTTTTATCTCGAAACTCGCGGTGAGGTCGAACAATCGGTGTACAACTATGGGCGCTAGTACGGACAGGCGGGCAGTCGGACGACCGCTGGCTCACGACAGCGCGCATTTGCACGTTAGTGGTACGGCCGCTTACACCGACGACATACCGGAACCGCGCGACCTGTTGCACGTCGCCGTGGGTATGAGCTCGAAAGCACACGCGCGCATACGAAGTATCGACTTGAGCAAAGTGGAAACCGCTACCGGAGTAATCGCAGCCTGCACGGCCGCCGACATTCCGGGTGTCAATAATTGCGGGCCGGTCATTGCCGACGAACAGATTCTGGCAGCCGAGCTCGCTGAGTATGCAGGCCAGGCGTTGTTCGCGGTGGCAGCGGAAACGGTTGATCAGGCACGCAAGGCGACTCGACTGGCGCAGGTCGATTATGACGAGCTGGAAGCCATTCTTGATCCGCTGACGGCAATCGAGAAGCAATCATTCGTTTTGCCCAGTGAAACCCTGCAGCGCGGCGATGCCCAAAAAGCGATCGCCAATGCGCCACGACGCTTGCAGCGACGCCTTAAACTCGGTGGGCAGGACCAGTTCTACCTCGAAGGGCACATCGCCATGGTCGTCCCGCAAGAAGACGGCGGTCTGCTGGTGTACAGCTCAACCCAGCACCCGGACGAGGTACAACACCTGGTTGCGCATGCGACAGCGCGCGATGCCAAAGACGTCGTGTGCATATGTCGTCGTATGGGCGGAGCTTTCGGTGGCAAGGAAACTCAGGCAGCGACAATCGCGTGCATTGCGGCGATCATGGCAACCCGGACAGGTCGAGCCTGCAAGCTGCGTCTCGATCGTGACGATGACATGATCATGACCGGCAAGCGGCATGACTTCGTTATTGACTACGAGGTCGGCTTTGACGATACGGGGCTGATCCACGGCATCGATTTCATGTTCGCTTCGCGCTGCGGCATTTCGGCGGATCTATCGGGTCCGATCAACGACCGCGCGATGTTCCATTGTGACAACGCCTACTTTCTGGAAAACATTCGGATCATATCGCATCGATGCAAGACGAATACGGTATCAAACACGGCGTTTCGCGGTTTTGGCGGCCCGCAAGGAATGCACGCGATCGAATATGCCATCGACGATATCGCGAGGACGCTGCAGAAAGATCCGCTGGAGATTCGGCGCCGCAACTTTTACGGCATAGATGAACGCAATGTCACACCCTATCAACAGGTCGTTGAAGACAATATTGTCAATGCTGTCATCGATCAAATCGAATCGAGTTCCGACTACGCCGCACGCCGCGCCGAGGTGCAAGAATTCAATAACAGTAGCGCTGTGCTGCGTCGTGGCATTGCAATTACGCCGGTCAAGTTCGGAATTTCGTTTACTGCCACGCATCTGAATCAAGCTGGCGCTCTGGTGCATATCTACAGAGATGGCACAGCCCACCTGAATCATGGCGGCACTGAGATGGGCCAGGGACTCTTCATCAAGGTAGCGCAGGTTGCCGCTGATGAGCTCGGTATTACAGTCGATAAAATTCGAATCAATGCTTCGGATACCAGCAAAGTGCCCAACGCTTCGGCGACTGCGGCCTCAAGTGGTTCGGACATCAATGGCAAGGCCGCTCAGGCGGCCTGTGCGAAAATACGCGCTCGGCTGACAGAGTTTGCAGCTCGCCACTTCACTGTTAAAGAAACGGATATTGGCTTCGCGGCCAATCGCGTCAAAGCGGGTGATACCGAACTAAGCTTCGAAGAGCTGGTGCAGCTGGCCTGGCTCGATCGGGTCAAGCTATTCGCGACCGGATTTTATAAAACGCCCAAAATTCATTACGACAGAGCGACTTTCAGCGGCCGGCCGTTTTTTTACTACGCCTATGGCGCTGCTGCGGCTGAAGTCATTGTCGATACATTAACCGGCGAGTACCGGGTGACACGCGTGGATATTCTGCATGACTGTGGTGATTCGCTGAATCCTGCCGTGGACATCGGGCAAATCGAAGGCGGCTTCATCCAAGGCGTCGGTTGGCTGACCTCCGAAGAACTGTGTTGGAATACGGCCGGTGAATTGACGACGCACGCACCATCGACCTACAAGATCCCGACTTGCTCGGATTTGCCCAGAGATTTTCGGGTTGTATTGCTGCAAAACGCGGCCAATCGGGAAGACACGATTTATCGTTCCAAAGCCGTTGGCGAACCGCCGCTGATGTTGGCCTTATCCGTATTTCACGCTATCCGCGATGCGATTGCGACTGCTGCACAGCCACTGCCGGATCTCGACGCACCGGCTACGCCGGAAGCGGTGTTGCGCGCGATTAGCGGTGCGACCGAATGAACGAGTGGATTGATGAGCTGGCCGACCTTACTGCCGCGGGCGAACGCGTCGTCATGGTGACGGTTGCGGGCATACGCGGCTCAGCACCACGTGAAGTCGGCGCGAAGATGCTGGTTACCCGCCATGCATCATTTGGCACTATCGGCGGTGGTCAACTCGAGTATCAGTGCACCCGCATCGCTTTCGACATGTTGGGCGATGCAGAAGACCCGCGGCTGCGCAAGTTTCCCCTCGGTTCCACCATGGGGCAGTGTTGTGGTGGCGTCGTCGACATCCTGTTTGAACCGATCGCCAGTGTGCTTCCCGCCTGGCTACAGGACCTGCGGGCTCTGCACGGGCAACGGGAAGCGGCGATTATTGCGACGCATGTTGCGGACCAGCGCAGCAAATATGTCATTACAGCGAACAACGCTTTTGGCGCAGCTGCGGACGCAGATGAAAACTTCCTGTCGGAGGCTCGCGCTGCGTTGGCCTCCGGGCGCATGCCACAGCACAATGACGGCTGGTTCCTTGAGCGAGTCGTCAGCAGTGACCTGAATATCGCGGTTTTCGGCGCGGGCCACGTTGGTTCAGCGGTGGTACAAACCTTGTCCGCCCTCGACTGCAACATTCGTTGGGTGGATAGCCGCCGCAACATATTCCGGCAAGTGCCGGCGAATGTTAGAACGGTGGAAGCATCCGATCCGGCGCTGGAGGTTGGGGCAATGCCGCCAGGAAGTTTTTACCTGGTGATGACGCACAGCCATGCTATCGACTTCGACGTTTGCGACCGCATTTTGCAACGTACCGACGTCACCTACTGCGGGCTGATCGGTTCTATTTCGAAGCGCCGCAGGTTCGAGAAGCGGTATCGCGCGCAGGGAATATCGGCAGCGAAAATCGCGACCCTTGTGTGCCCTATCGGCGTCGCCGGAATTAGTGGCAAGAAACCCGCGGAAATAGCGGTATCGGCCTCTGCCGAAGTGCTGCAGGCGTACGAGAAAGTGCGTCTCGGCGCCGACATCGCGTATCCTGACAATGTGCATCCGTTAAAAAACAAAAAGTAATTGTATGGAAGCTTATTTCGTCGAATGGTTGAACCTGCTCGCTCGCTGGCTGCACTTCATTACCGGTGTTGCGTGGATAGGCGCGTCGTTTTACTTCATTTGGCTGGACAATCATCTGCAGGCGCCAAGTGATTCAGACGATGCAGCCAAAGGGGTCGGTGGCGAAGTCTGGTCTGTGCACGGCGGTGGCTTATACCACGCACAGAAATACAAGAGCGCGCCGAGTGTCCTACCTGAAACCCTGCACTGGTTTAAGTGGGAGGCCTACTCGACCTGGTTGTCCGGCATGTTCCTGCTGATCCTGCTGTACTGGTACGGCGCAGAGGTTTATCTGATCGACCCGAGCATCGCTGAGCTGTCGCCGTTGACGGCGGTTGCGATGGCGGCGGGTTTTATTGTTGGCGGCTGGCTTGTCTATGACTTGCTATGCAAGTCGGCGCTTAGCAAGAATGATTCGTTATTCGCGCTTGTTTTGTTCGCTGCGATATCGTTGTTGGCCTGGGGTTTGTGCCAACTCTTTAGTGGTCGAGGTGCGTTCATACATTTCGGCACGGTTCTTGGCACAATCATGGTGGCTAACGTTTTCTTTGTCATTATTCCGGGACAGAAACAATTGGTTGCAGCGGCAGCGCGTGGTGAACAACCTGACCCCATTCACGGAGTTCGCGGCAAGCAGCGCTCGGTACACAACACCTACTTCACATTGCCGGTGTTGTTTGTAATGACCTCCAACCACTATGCGATGACCTACAGTCACCCTTACAACTGGGCAATATTGATTGCCATAACGATGGCCGGGGCTTTAATACGCATTTATTTTGTTGCGCGTCACAAGGGCAAAGCATCTCCGGTCACGGTGGTTCTTGCACTGCTGCTGCTGGCCGGCGTTGCTGCACTCATCGCGCCGAAAGAAAGTGCTTCATCGGGAGTAACGGTGTCGTTTAACGAGGTACGCTCGGTCGTGCATCATCGATGCACCGCTTGTCACTCCAGTCAGCCAACGCATCCGGCTTTCCCTGCGGCGCCGGGGGGAGTCATTCTGGACACGGACCAGCAAATCATGGCCGAGGCACAGCGTATCCACCAACAAACTGTGGTCACACGGGTGATGCCGATCGGGAATCTGACCGGCATGAGCGAGGACGAACGTACTGTTATCGACAGCTGGTATCAATCTGTGGAGCCGCAGCAGTGAGCAACAGCAAATATCCGCGTGACCTGTGCGGCTACGGCAGCAAGATTCCGGACGCCAACTGGCCCGATGCTGCACGTATCGCCGTGCAGTTCGTTATTAATTACGAAGAGGGCGCTGAAAATTGCATCCTGCATGGCGATTCGACCTCCGAAGCGTTTCTCTCCGAGATTGTGGGCGCGCATGCGCTCGTGAATCAGCGTCACATGAACATGGAGTCCTTGTATGAGTATGGTTCGCGT
Organism: Woeseiaceae bacterium; assembly: GCA_037968975.1. GTDB lineage: Bacteria > Pseudomonadota > Gammaproteobacteria > Steroidobacterales > Woeseiaceae > UBA1847. The sequence goes on from JBBKWL010000128.1 coordinate 14,427, forward strand.
GCCGGCTTTTGGCGTCTGCACCGGCTTTTCACGGAGCGCAAGCTGCCGGTTACGGTTTTCGGTGTTGCCATGGCGTTGCAGCGCAACCCCGAAGCGGTCGCCGCCATGCAGGCTGCAGGTTGGGAAATCGCGAGCCACGGGTACCGCTGGATCGACTACCAGGAAGTCGACGAAAAGACGGAGCGGGAGCATCTGCAGCAAGCGATTGACAGTCACCGCAGTGCGACAGGCGAGCGGCCGATGGGATGGTACCTTGGACGGTGCAGTACGCAGACGCACCGACTGATTGCCGAAGAAGGCGGCTTTAGCTACAACGCCGATTGCTACTCGGACGATCTGCCGTACTGGGACTATTTACACGGTACGGCGCAACTCATGGTGCCGTACACGCTGGACGCGAACGATATGCGTTTTGCAACGCCGCAGGGCTTTAATTCGGGACAACAATTCTACGAATACCTCAAAGACAGCTTTGACGTCTTGTATGCAGAGGGGTCGCGAATGATGTCGATCGGATTGCATTGCAGAATTGCCGGTCGTCCGGGCAGGGCGGCCGCGTTGGCGCGGTTTCTGGACTACGTAATGGGACACGAAGCGACCTGGGTTACTCGACGCATCGATATTGCCGAGCACTGGCGCCAACATCATCCGGCTGCCATGTGATGACCGAAAGCGAATTCGTGGCACGCTATGGCGGCATTTACGAACACTCAGCATGGGTTGCCGAAGAGGCAGCCAGCGACGCGATCGCATGCCAAGATCCTGAGCGGATCGCAGCGATAATGGCGGACTGCGTCGACAACGCCTCGGTCGAGCGGCAGCTGGCTCTGATTCGCGCGCATCCGGATCTTGCTGGCAAGGCACAGATTTCTGGCGAGCTCACCGCGGATTCAACAACGGAACAGTCAAAAGCAGGGTTGGATCAGTGTTCTCCACAGGAGTACTCGCAGTTTCAATCCTTGAACGATCGCTATCACGAGAAATTCGGCTTTCCGTTCGTCATGGCGGTGCGCGCCAGTAGCCGGGCGGAGATTCTGGCAACATTCAGCGCACGTTTGGAGAACGATATGGCGAATGAATTCGAAACAGCACTGCAGGAGATTCACAAAATAGCGGCGTTACGGCTGCGAGCAATGGAGACCGAAAAATGAGTGGCAAGCAACATCCCTACCACCAGTGGATTCAGCTTGAACAGCCACGGCTTGGCAGCCAGGTGACGTATGCGACCGATGAATTCTTCGCCGCCAAAGAACGCCTCATTGACCCAAAAGAACCGGTATTCATCGACGACAAGTACGACGATCATGGCAAGTGGATGGACGGCTGGGAAAGCCGGCGCAAGCGCTCGCCCGGGAATGACCACTGCATTATTCGACTCGGCGTGCCTGGAATCGTGCATGGCCTGAATATCGACACGAGCTATTTCACCGGAAATTTTCCGCCGCAGGTGTCAATTGATGCCTGCATTAGCGATCAGGATGTGCCTGACGATGGCTGGTTTGAGCTGTTGCCTGTTACTGACCTGGCCGGCGATTCGCAGCACTACAAGGATATCGACTGCGATTCGATTATTACCCATCTGAAAGTCAATATTTTTCCGGATGGCGGAATTGCCAGGCTGCGCGTGTATGGCGAAGTACGACCGGACTATGCGCAAATTGACGGCGTGGTTGACCTGTTTGCGCTCGAACATGGTGGTCGAGCTCTGGCGTGCAGTGACGAGCACTACGGCAGCATGCATAACCTCAATGTTGCCGGTCGTGGTGTCAACATGGGCGACGGATGGGAGACGGCCCGTCGCCGAGGGCCGGGTAACGACTGGGTGATTGTCGCGTTGGGGCATCCGGGAGTTATCGAGTCCGTGGAGATCGATACGGCCCACTTCAACGGAAATTATCCTGACCGCGTTTGTCTGCACGCGGCCAGGTTTGCGGCCGGCGAAGTGCCTGGAAACGATTCTGATCGCTGGCGGCTCCTCCTGCCCGAAGCAAAGCTCGAGATGGACAAGCAACACGAGTTTTCGGCAGAGCTGGTTGCGCTCGGTGCGGTAAGCCATGTACGTATGTCGATATTTCCTGATGGTGGCATCAGTCGCTTGCGACTGTTTGGTCGGGCGAGCGAGGACTAGCTATGGTATCGCTAACACCGGAACCCCTTACCGCAGCAGCGTTTGCGCCGTACGGCGATGTCGTCGAGTCATCCGAGCAGCAGGTCGCTGCAATGAATGCCGAAAGTTTCGAGCGCTTCGATGACCTGTGTTCAGTCGAGGCACATGCCGGGCACGTGGCGATCAGCATCGCACGCTGTCGCACGGTCACGACGTTGCCGCACAGATTCGACATGATCGAACGACATCCGCACGGCAGCCAAGCGTTTGTTCCATTGACCCCATGTCGAATGCTGGTCGTGGTTGCGCCCGCAGGAGAGCCAGCCGCCGCTGCACACCTGCGCGCGTTTGTTTCCAATGGCCGCCAGGGCATTAACTATCACCGCGGAACCTGGCACATGCCATTGATCGCTTTTGATGCGGGTCAGGAGTTTCTTATTATCGATCGTGTCGGTGACTCACCGAACTGCGATCTACACTATCTCGACGAACCGGTTATATTGCTGAACGTCTAACCGGTCTCGATCAGCGGCTGCAACCGATCGATAATGCTGAGCAGCTCCGGGCGATGTTCGCGCAGCTCATCAAGGGACATACCGGTGAGCTCATACGGCAGAGCAAGCCAGTCACGAGTCTCGTGCACAAAATAATCGGGGGTTCGAAGCGTCCGGTCGGTCGGTCGGAACCAGACCGAGGCAATACGAATATCTTTTGGCATATTGCGTCGTGTTTTGAGCGCGAGTTGGTCCATTACAGCTTTGACGCTGGAGCCGGTGCTGTAAACATCGTCCACAATCAGAAGTGAGTGATGTGAGGCCAGGTTTTCGAGCAAATATTGCAGGCCGTGTACGCGAATTGCATCGGCCTTGCTAACCATTTCCGGGTAGCTTGCGGCGCCCCGGTACGATGTGCGGATGGCGATATGGTCAGTTTTGACGCCCAGATAGTCGAGGCCTTCCTGCACCGCGATGCCAACAGCGCTGCCTCCGCGCCACAAACCGACCAAAAAATCGGGGTGAAATCCTGCTTTGTGAATTTGCGCTGCGAGCTGAAACGAGTCTCTGAGTAAATCGTCCGCGGCAATGAATTTTTTTTGCATTGTTTTTCCGGGCCTGCGGTGCGGTAGAATCCGGCCAGCATTATAACAACGGCCCAGTCGAACGGTAGCAGAGAATAATAATGGATAAGACCGTACTGTCAGCGAGAGACCTGCTCGAGGATTCATTCAAACTCGGCGTGCGGGTCCTTGAAAGTGGCTTTAAGCCCACCATGATCATCGCAATCTGGCGCGGCGGTACGCCGGTTGGCATGGCTTTGCAGGAAATAATGGCCTATTGCGGAGTTGAATCGGACCATATCGCCATCCGCACCTCGTCCTACGTCGGCATCGATGAGCGCGGCGCGGTTGCAGTGCACGGCCTCAACTACATTGTAAAAAAGATTTGCCACGACGACCGGGTGCTGATCGTTGACGACGTGTTTGACACCGGCAATACGATTGTCGCTGTGATCGAGGAGCTGAAAAAGCGCGCGCGTGACAATACGCCGGAGGATATTCGGATTGCAGTGCCATGGTTCAAGCCGACCCGCAATGAAACGGATATTGTGCCGGATTACTACGAGCACGAGACCTCCGAATGGTTGGTGTTTCCGCACGAGCTTGACGCTTTGACGCCGGAGGAGCTGCGGGCCGAACGGCCACAGATCGCCGCTATTATTGAAGCCGCAAAAGCCTCGTAGTCGATTGCGCGTGCCTATTCGAGGAGCAGTCGCAGCTTGCCTGTTGCCGGCTCACGCAGATTTTGCGCATACAGCATGTATTGAATTCCGAGCCGCCGCCCTTGCAGTTCGTCCCCCGCGCAGATTCGCAGCGGCAGCGTAAAAATGTTGATCGGTTCGCCTGGTGGAATGCTGTCAAGTTTCATCGATATTTGTATCGAATCATCTTTCAGTATGACCGCGGGATAGTCGGCTTGCTCGGCGGGCGTACGCTCTATGTAACCTCTGTCTTTGGGAACCCTGGGCAATTGGGTTGCCACATGAAACGCATCGTGATTCGGCATGAGCAAAGTCAGTGATGCGTCGTGTACCGGTTCATCACCTTGATTGAAAACGACCAACTGCAAATCGGTTTTTTTCTCGGTAAACAGGAAATGATTGTCCTGATGCAAATACTGGCGTTCCATTTGCCGCATCTCTTCGATGATCTCGTCCGTCGAACGATCTTCGTACGGGCTGTCCGTGCCGAAGAGTCGGGCGTGTGTGAGTCGCGCAACCGCGGTGTTGGCAACCGACACGTGCACGCGGTTCTTCGATTCAATCAATTCCTGAAGTTTGGCGCTCGCAATGGCCGATGGCAATTTCGCCAGGTTGCAGGTCTTGATTCGATGGTCCTTGTGAATAATGGAGCCCGGAAAGCCAACCTCGATATTCACGGCAGATAATGAGTCGCGAAATTTCTTCTCGAACAAAGCCAGTAACTGCCGCCTGCCAAGTTTTACCGAAGAGTTGTTGACTCGGGCGTAGGCGTCACCGCGACGCAGCGTTTCTGAAAAATCGACGCGCATCATGTAGGGACGATCCTGACAGTCGCTGATTTCGTACACTCCCATACGTTCGCCATCAACAACGACCGGTTGGTAGCGAATCCGCAGTGGTGGTTCGATATGATCGTTTGCCAGTGACTGGTAGGCAGGTTTGCCGGAAAAGTCGTCGCTGTCGACTGAGAACACGCGCTTGCGTCCCTTGTGGTCAACTTCCGCGCCGGTGATGATGTAGCGGCTGCCGTCAACTGCGGCATTCGCCATCGCGAGCACATCGCGCAGGAATTCCTGGACGCCACTGCGCCCATACGCTTTCTTTCGAAATTGCACGGACGTAGATGGCGTTGACGATTGTACAATTCGCGCCAGACGGTTCATAAGCAATGAATTATCGAACGATTATGTTCAACATCGCCGGAACCAATCGGCATTTCTGGTAACTGGAGCACAAATAACTGAATACGAAGACCAAAATCGGCGCATTGGAGGCAATCTCCAGTCCGCCGCCGCAATTTTCCGAAACTGCCGCGAGAGACCTTCTGGCCACCGAGTTTGGTCTCGAAGCAGATCTTTTGCCGTTGGTCAGTGAACGGGACCAGAACTTTCAGGTCGCGGCGCCGGACGGTCGGCAGTTCGTTTTCAAGATCGCCAACGGTGCCGAGAGCAGTGTCACCACTGATTTTCAGATCAAGGCATTGCTGCATATTGAGCGGATGGGATGTGCTGTTGTGACACCGAAAATTGTGCGAACGCTCTCAGGCAGCGATTCGACTTTGATTCGGGACAGCGACAGAGCATACGTGTGCCGTGTAGTTACATACTTGCAGGGCACGCCATTATCCGAATTTCCTACCAACTCACAATTGGCGCAAAGCCTGGGTACAAGCGCCGCCAGGCTGGATCAGGCATTGGCGGATTTCAGGCACCCAGGTGATTGCCCCGTACTACTGTGGGACCTGCAACATGCGGCAGGCTTGCGTAAATTGTTGCCGTACGTCAGGGAGGACGAATTGCGTGCCGCGCTCACTGCCTGTCTGGATGATTTCGAAGCGCGAGTATTGCCGGTGTTGCCGAAGTTGCGGCGCCAGGTTATTCATAGTGACCTGCACGGGGACAATGTCCTGACCGAGAACCAGGATTCCAAAGTCATTGCCGGGGTTATTGATTTTGGCGACATGGTGCGTGCGCCACTGGTCATGGAAGTTGCCGTGGCCGCTGCCTACTTGCGGAGCACGCAAGGCGACGCCATGTCACTCGTCGCGCCTTTTGTAGCGGCTTACAATTCGGTGATGCCGCTACAGTCAGAGGAGCTTGAGTTGCTCTTCGACCTGGTTCGCGCCCGACTCTCAGCAACAATTTCGATACTCCGATGGCGCGTGGTTCAACGGGGCGAGGATGACGAATATACGAGCCAGTACTTACAGGGCGAAAGCGATGCTGAGGTATTCCTCTCCAGGCTGGATTCGCTGGGCCGCGACGACTTCCTAAAGGTCATCCATAAAGCGATACGAAATAAACACATATAGCTCAGTCCCCCCGAATGAGAAAATTCGACCACAGGTGGCACAAACGCTTGTCGAAAAGTGTTGAGTAGTTCCCAGAAATCAAGGGCTTAGCAACATAATATAGCGTCATCAAGTTACTGCCGAGCCGTATTTTATGACCCTGGACGCTGCACTCGCCGTCTTGCTGCTAATCAGCGCTACAACGTACATGGTGCTGGGTGTGCGCCTGATGTGGGCGAAACGTGAAGTTGGCACGATGCCTATCGGGATTTTATTCGCGATCGTCAGCATTTGGGTACTGGGCGGAGCAGTCGAACTTCTGTCAAACAGCTACAACGTCTTCTCGATCGGTCGCACCGGCCATTTCGTCGGCTCTGCGTTCCTGCCGGTTGCCGCTTACATCGCTTTTCGTGCATACATCGGACAGAAAACGTCAGTGCATAGAATCACGTTGTTGATGATCATCCCAATCGTGTCAGTGATTCTCGCAGCCACAAATTATGCGCATGAATTCATGTGGTACCTGCCGGCAACGAACGAGCTGGGACAGTTTTTGACGCGTCCCAATGAGTGGGGTCCTTGGTTTCTTTTTGTCCATGTACCGCACAGTTACACGGTTATCGGCCTCGGGATACTGACGCTGTTGACACACTCCACGGCGGTTGCGCGTGGCCACCGGCGCGGCATCCTGCTCCTGATCGCTGCCAGCTTCGGCCCCCTCGGTGCCACTGTAGCGTACGACCTCGGCTTCGGGCCGAACACAGTTTCATTTGTGCCGTTTGTATTTACATTGATGCTGCCACTTTACACATGGCTAATTCTTGCTGAGAAAATTGTACAATTTTCGCCACTTGCGTTCGAGACGGTCTTCCAGAATATGCAGGACCCGGTCGTCGTTGTTGACGGTGAGGGCCTCATCATTGGCCTCAATCAACGCGCTGAAACGTTGCTCGCGGTCACCGAAACTGCCGCCATGTTTGAGCCCCTGAATGCGGTCATCTGTGACGGATCGACCGAAGTCTTCGAAGCGCTGAACACCGGAGAGCCACGCAAGATGATGACCTCCACTGGTCGATTCCTGCACGTTCAGGTGTCGGAGATGGACGCAACTGATGGCAGCGAGGGCAGAGGCAAAGTGCTGATGTTTCGGGACGTTAGTGATGTCGAGAGAGCACAGGCTGAGGTGCGGGCGAATGAACGAATGTTGCGTACCCTGATTGACCACTCTGTGAATGGCATTATCCGGCTGCGGTGGGAAGAGATTGACGACGGCAATCGTGAGCTGCGCTGTATTTTTGCGAATGCTGCGGCTGCCCGTTTTCTAACGACAGACCAAGAGAGTCTGGTGGGTTGCCTGGGCGAGGAGATCGTCAAGCTCGCGACCAATGCGATGAATCCCGAAGACTCGGCGGACCTGACGAATAAGTTTCAAAGAGCAACCGGCAATGACGAAAATATTGATGCGGAGGTTCGGCATGTCGCTGACGGTGTTGGTAAATGGCTACGAATGATTGTCGAACCATTCGGCGGCGATATTGCAGTCACCTTTGTTGACATTACTGACGGCAAAGCGAAAGAAGAACAAATGGAGTCTATCGCGGCCTCGGATCCTTTGACCGGCGTTTTGAATCGACGGGGATTTGAGCGCGATGCATCGCAGCGCCTTCGGGATAGCGCGGATGATGCGACTGGCGCCGTGTTATTCATCGACCTGAATGATTTCAAGGTTATCAACGACAATTTCGGCCACGAAGTGGGCGATCAGTTGCTAACCATTGCGGCGCAGCGCTTACGTAAGAGTTTGCGCTCCTGCGATATCATCGGTCGGCCCGGCGGTGACGAATTTGTTGCACTGGTGCCCGACGTCACACCGGACGTCGCTGACAAACTGGCGAAGCGATTGACAGTTGCGCTCGAAGAAACCTACACAATCGGCCCACAGAGGCACGATTGTGCGGCGAGCATCGGTCTTGCTCTGTATCCGAAGAACGCGAATACGCTCACAGGACTGATGCGTGAAGCAGATCAGGCAATGTACCGCGCCAAGGCGCGCTGTCGCGGCACCGAGCGCGTACGTAGTGACGACCTGCTCGAGAAAGCCATGTAATATATCCGCTTCCTGGTCGGTCCTGTATCAGTGTCTGAAGCGGAGCAGCATTTTGATGTTGAAGAGTGTAATTGTAATTATTTTTTCGACCGTCATGCTGTTGAGTCTGATGTGCAGCATATCGATTCAGGAATCTCGTGCGGAAATGGTCGTCGCCGCATCGGCTGACCTCACTAATCCCGTCAGAAGTGGCGAGCACGCTCCCTCATTTGTAGTCCAGGACGCGGATGGCAAGGATTTTTTGTTTGATCCCGATGCACTGACTCGCCCCGCTGTCCTCATTACTTTTCGCGGCGGCTGGTGCCCCTATTGCAATATGCACTTGTCGGAGTTACGAACTGTAGTGCCGGAAATTGCAGCGATGGGCGTCGACGTCATATTTCTTAGTGGCGACCGCCCCGAGATGTTGTACTCGAGCCTGGCACAGGACACGCAGGAAGATATCGCAGAGCTTGACTACAAAATATACTCGGATGCCGATGCGCAGGCAGCGATGGCTTTAGGGATCGCATTCCAGGTTTCGGAGCGCCTGGTGGATCGTCGGCGCGCAAAAGGCCAGGATATCGACAGGTCATCGATCCTGAATCACGGCGTATTGCCGGTTCCGGCTGTGTACGCAATCGATACGTCCGGGATGATTCGATTTGACTTCGTCGAGCCGAACTACAAAGTCAGATTGCCAGCTGACGAATTGCTGAAAGTCGCCGCAGAGCTAGTGCGGTAAGACAGTCGGTAGTGGTACGCTTTGTAGACCATGAAAAAATTATTTAGCGAAGCGACCAACATTCGATCTAACGAGACGTCGACAACGCTGTTGTCGTTCGTTTTCGTATTCTCTCTGATGTTGGCTTACAACATCATGAAGCCAGTGCGAGATGCATTGCCGCCGGACTGGAGTGACGCAGATCTTGCGTGGTTGTGGACCTACAATTTTTTCTTCAGCATCGTCGCGGTGAGCCTCTACGGTTTTGCCGTGTCGCGATTTCGACTCAAATTTCTAATTCCTGGTGTTTACGCATTTTTTGCCGCTTCGTTTGTATTGTTTTATGTTGGAGCCAGTTCGCTTAATAATACCGAATTTGTCGACAAGTCGTTTTATCTTTGGATAAGTCTTTTCTCACTTTTCCACATTTCCGTGTTCTGGAGTTTGATGGCGGACCTGTTTACGAAACAACAGGCTCCGCGCTTATTCGCGTTCATCGCTAGCGGCGCAAGTATCGGCACAATCGCCGGATCGATTGTCGCGTTGTCACTCGCGGAAATCGTAGGAAAATTGAATCTTATGCTGATTGCCGCAGTCATACTCGTTGCGATTGTGCCGCTCGTAGGTATTTTGTATCACCTGAAGGCATCGCGCATGCAGGTAGCATCGGGCGATGATGAAAACAGTAGTGAAGTCAGGGTAAGTGGTAATCCGTTTGCAGGTTTCAGGGAGTTTGTTCGCAACCCGTTCCTGCTCGGTATCGCGCTGTTCATATTTCTGTATACAACTCTGGGTTCGTTCGTGTATTTCGAAATTAAGAATTTGACCGTTGAGATGAGCGATGAGTCACGAACACAAATGTGGGCGGGTATCAATCTGACGGTTAACTCGATATCCATAGTCGTTGCGATGTTTGCAACCGGCCGAATCGCGACGCGCTTTGGTATTGCGAAGACCTTGACTATCGTACCGCTTGCCGTTTCGTTAGGCTTCTTGATTGTGGCGGTAAATCCGATGCTCGCGGTCGTCATCGGTAGCTGGATCGTACTCAAGGGCGGAAATTATTCGATAACCCGCCCTGCGCGCGAAATGCTTTACACGCTGGTGAGCCGCGAGGATAGATTCAAGGCCAAGCCAGTTATTGACATAGTCGTCTATCGCGGTGGCGATACTTTAGCGGGCTGGGTGTTTGCCGGTCTAACCGGGGTTCTTGGTTTCGGAATTGCTGGCGTGGCGGTAGTCGGTGCGTTGATCGCCGCCCTTTGGGCCGTGGTGGGTTTTTACCTCGGACTTTCCTACGATCGGGCTTCGAACAACATGAGTACGCCGGAAGGTGATTAGTTGACCCGGCTATGATCACTGAAGCAATACGATGAAAGACCCCGCGCCCAGCTACGAGTCGCAGGAGCTGCGAGAATTCGGTGAGGTGTTGCGTGGTCGGCGCACCATCAACCTGTACCTGCAAACGCCGGTGCCAAAAATGCTCGTTCGAGATGCCGTTGAAGCAGCCACCTGGGCGCCGAATCATCATGTAACCCAGCCATGGCGCTTTTATCTCTTGGGCAGCAAGTCGATCGCTGCCTGCATCGATCTCGTTCGGGCCATCTGTACCGCGAAAAAAGGCGCAAAAGCAGGCGACTTCAAAGCAAAAAGCTGGTCCGAAAAGCCGGGTTGGCTCATTGTGACCTGTCGCAGGTCAGAAGATGCACTGCTGCAGCAAGAAGATCTCGCGGCCTGCGCAGCGGCCGTACAAAATTTCATGTTGTATCTGTGGAAGGCGGGCGTTGGCTCGAAGTGGACGACGGGCGATATCACGCGTGATTCCCGATTCCGCGAAATCGTAGGGATCGATGCGGACGCGGAAAGCATCGTCGGATTGATCTGGTACGGTTATCCGAAGCTCACTCCCGCACAGCAACGCGCGGGTGTCGGAGACGTCTTAACCGAGCTGCCTTAATCGCGCGCCAGTTCTTTCGGATGCCGCACGATTGCCTTGCGCATGATCAGCGGCCGCAGCAAGAACACGATGGCTGTCAGTGTGCCGGCAGATCCCAGGATGATGACCGTGTTGCGAACGCTGCCGTTATAAATAGCGGCGCCCAATAAAGCGCCCGCGGCGCCAAAAATATTCTGCAGCGTGCCGATAATTGATGAAGCGACGCCGGCAATTTTTGGCAGAGGGTCCAGCGCAATGACCGTTGCATTCGGCATCGTCAATGCAATGGTGAACATAAAAGTGCAGACGCAGGCCCAGATCCAGGCGAGCGGGGCGTGTCCCAGCCACGCGATGAACAATAGCTGCACTGAGCTCAGTCCCATAAGCAGCATGCCGATCGCGATAATCTGCATCGACTCATACCGCGTAACCAGCAGGCGATTGCAAGCGGCCCCGAACAATATTGATCCGCCAGCGGCGGCGAAGATCAGGCCGAACTGCGTGATTGAGTAACCGTATATCTCAACGACCAGCGATGCCGACAACGCAATCATCGACATGAAGCCAGCGGGTGGAATCACAATGAGCAGCAGCCCGAAAATGCTTTGCCGATACGAAAAAAACTCGGTGAAGCTGGACAGAAGTTGCCGCACCGGGTGCTGTGTCGAGATGCCCGAATGGGTCTCGTGAATATTGCCGCGAATGGCAAACAGCACCAGGATTCCGAGTCCGGCTATTGCGATGAACGGAGCGCGCCAACCCCATTGCGCGACCAGCAGGGCACCGAAGCTCGGAGCAATCACAGGTGCGGCCGTAAAAATCATTGTCATCAATGACATTAACTTCGCAGCTTCCTGCCCATCGGCGACATCTCGAACAATTGCGCGTGCGAGCACGATGGCTGAGGCAGCTCCAAATCCCTGTATGAAACGCGCAACGAGTAACAGATTAATGTCGGTCGCGCTGGCAGCGACGATTGCAGCGATGGCAAACAAAATCATGCCGGCATACAGCACCGGCAGACGTCCTATGCGGTCTGAAATAAGGCCGGCGGGAATTTGACCGCAGGCCATACCCGCCATGAATACGCCGACAATCTGCTGGCCTTTGGACAGGCTGGTTGCGAGCGCAATTGCCATCGAAGGAACAGCCGGCAAACTGATGTCTACAGTCAAAGCAGACATGCCGGTCAGGACGCCAAGCGTGATCACGAAGCTTGGCTTAAAAGCGCGGGAGGAGGTTGTCACGATCAGTTCAGATTGGCAGCCTGACCGGAAATTAACAAGTCGGATAGTGGTTGCGAGCCCAGCCAGTAGCAAAGGTCGCGCGGGTGCTCGATATCCCAGACCGCGATGTCGGCGCGTTTACCGACGGCAAGCGTACCACGGTCGGCATCCAGGCCAAGCGCACCTGCTGCGACCCGCGTGGCCCCGGCAAGCGCCTCTTCGGGAGTGAGCGAAAACACGCGACAGGCGAGCGCCATCGCTTCGCGAACTGACAAAAGCGGCGATGTGCCCGGATTGCAGTCGGTCGCAACAGCCATCGCCACGCCCGCCGATCGCATCGCAGCGACCGGTGGTTGCTGCGTTTCATTTAGTGTTAGATACGCGCCGGGTAGCAGTACGGCGACGGTTCCAGCTGCACCCATTGCTGCGATACCGGCTGCCGATGTGAACTCAAGATGATCGGCGGACAGCGCGGCAAACTTCGCGGCAAGTGCGGCGCCATTCCCATCACTTAATTGATCGGCGTGCAGCTTGCCCGGCAAGCCCAACTCCTGTGCCCGCGCAAAAACTCTTGCAACCTGGTCCGCGTTGAACGCGATCGACTCACAATAGGCGTCCACAGCGTCGGCCAGCTTTTGCTCGGCAACGACGGGTAACAGCTGCTCACAAATCAGGTCGATGTAGCCGTCGGCGTTGCCCGCAAACTCGGGCGGTACCGTATGCGCGGCAAGTAAGGTGGTGCGAACGGTCTGACCCGTTGCTGCCGGAATCTCGCGCGCAACCGCCAACGACTTGAGTTCATTTTCTACGTCGAGGCCGTAACCGGATTTAATTTCAATGGTTGCGACACCGTCACGCAGCAGAGCACGGGCGCGCGGTATGGCGCTTTTCAGAAGCGCTGCCGGCGACGCGGCCCGCGTGTCCCGAACAGTGGATAAAATGCCACCCCCGGCTCGGGCGATATCCGCGTAGCTTGCACCTTGCAAGCGCTGTTCAAACTCGGCGGTGCGGTCACCGCCAAACACCAGGTGCGTATGACAATCAATCAGAGCAGGTGTAATCCATTGGCCGGCCAGCGAACGCACTTTCAATGCATCGCCGTCAGGTAGCTCGGCAGCCGGCCCAAGCCATGCAATGCGGCCTGCCGTAATGGCAATCGCGCCGTCTGCAATAACGCCATAGGGCGCGTCGTCGTCTCGCAGTGTCGCGATATTGACCTCGGTCAGCAGTAAATCCCAGTCAGCCATGCATTGCTCCGTGTGTGCATTCGACGGTATCATGCTGCAACCTGTATATACAACCTGAGACCGAAGCGCTGATGGAAACTGTATTTGCACGCAAAGCATTGCTGGCCGAGGGCTGGGCGGACAACGTCCGGCTGCATATTGAGGCCGGGCGGATTGCAGATCTCGAGTCCGGCGTCGCGCCAGCGACCCAGGAGCGGCAGGCAGGAGTAGTCATCCCGGGTCTTTGCAATGCCCACAGTCACGCGTTTCAGCGAGCGCTTGTCGGTCGTACCGAGCGACGCTCGCCCGAGGGCGAGGATAATTTCTGGAGTTGGCGAGTGCGTATGTATGAACTCGCGAACAAGATCAGTGCCGAGCAAATGGCGGCTGTCGCCACCCAGGCCTATACCGAAATGTTACAGGCAGGCTACACGTCCGTATGCGAGTTTCACTACCTGCATGCCAACCCGGAAGCCGACGGCGACGCGATGTTCAACGCGTTGCAATCGGCGGCTCTCGCGACAGGTATTCGACTAACTTACGTACCCGTGCTGTACGAGCGCGCGGGCTTTGACGAACGTGCGCCCGACGAAGACCAGCAACGCTTCGTGCTGTCACTGGATGAATTTCTCGCGCACCATGCCCGCTGTACCGGCAATGCGACCGACGGGACAACGGTCGCTGTCGGAGCACACAGTCTCCGTGCCGTCAGCGAAGAGTCACTGGACGCACTTGCCAAGGTGGCGAGCGAGCAGGACATCCCGATGCATTTGCACATCGCAGAGCAGCGCGCGGAGGTCGAGCAGTGCATCAGTGCGACAGGCAAACGTCCGGTCGAGTGGTTGCTGGATAATTTTGCTGTGGATAAGCGCTGGTGCCTGGTACACGCGACCCACATCGACGCTGCAGAGAGCGAAGCATTGGCCGGCAGCGAAGCGGTCGTTTGTATCTGCCCAACGACGGAAGCGAATCTCGGCGACGGACTTTTTCCCTTGCGGCCATTTCTCGAGCACGGCGGGCGCATTGCGATCGGGTCGGACAGTCAGGTGTCGATAAACCCGTTCGAAGAACTGCGCTGGCTTGAATACGGTCAGCGCCTCGCCACGCAGACGCGCAACATCGTTGCACTGCAATACGAAAACGTTGGCTATGAATTATTCAGCCGCGCGCTGGCTGGCGGTGCGCAAGCAGCACGAGAAGCACCTTTGGGGATCGCGACAGGTGAGGGTGCCGACCTGCTCACCTTGCGCGGGGAAGACCCGGTGCTTGCAGTCTTGGATGACAATAACATATTGGATTCATTAGTATTTTCAGGTTACCCCCTGCCCATCGACGGGGTCATGGCATGTGGCGAATGGCGCGTTCAGGATGGCGAGCATGTCGCCCAGGACGCGACCCGTGCGCGGTACACACACGCGCTCAAGGCATTGCGATGAATGCGGTCCCAAAGCCGCGCTACCAGCAACTCAAGGAGATGATCATTGAGCGCATTTCCAGCGGCGAGTTGCGGCCACTCGACCGGGTCCCGTCCGAGAATGAGTTGGTGGCATCGATGCAAGTGTCGCGCATGACGGCAAACCGCGCACTGCGTGAACTCAACGACGAGGGCTATGTCGATCGGATCGCCGGCCGCGGCACGTTCGTGGCTGACCCTCGCGCTCGATCGCACGCACTCGAGGTGCACAATATCGCAGACGAAATCGAGCAACGTGGACACCGGCATTCGAGCAAGGTCATTCGTGCCTCGCGGCAGCACGCGCGCGGTGAATTGGCACGGGCACTGCACGTACCGCAGGGAACCGACATATTTCACCTGCTACTCGTGCACCTGGAAAGCGGTATTCCGGTACAGGTAGAAGATCGTCACGTCCTCGCCGAGTTTGCACCGGACTGCCTAGCCCAGGATTTCACGACGATCACTCCGAGTGCCTACCTGACTGGTATCTCGCCACTGGCAGAAGCTGAACAGCTGGTTCGTGCCAATATCCCGAATGCTGCGATCCGAAAACAATTAACGATGGATGACGGTGAACCCTGTCTTGTCGTCCTCCGCAGAACCTGGTCACAAGGTCGGCCTGTAACGCTGGCACGTCTGCATCATCCGGGCAGCCGTTACGAATTGACTGGCAATTACAGGCCCAATACAGCGACCCGAATGACCGACGGCGATGTCGTTGAACTAGAGAAGCTACAACATGAGTGAGAAGAGAATCATCAGGGCGCCAGTTGGCACCACGTTGCAGGCGAAAAGCTGGTTGACCGAAGCGCCGTTGCGCATGCTCATGAACAACCTCGATCCGGATGTCGCCGAGCGGCCCGAAGACCTGGTTGTGTATGGCGGTATTGGCAAGGCAGCCCGGAATTGGGAGTCGTACGACGCAATCGTTAAAGCGCTGCAGGAACTCGAGGACGACGAGACCTTGCTGGTGCAGTCGGGCAAACCGGTCGGCGTATTCCGCACCCATGCCGATGCGCCGCGGGTCCTGATCGCCAACTCCAACCTGGTGCCGCATTGGGCCACCTGGGAACATTTTCGGGAGCTCGATAAGCAGGGCCTCATGATGTACGGGCAAATGACCGCAGGCTCCTGGATCTACATCGGCAGCCAGGGAATCGTGCAGGGCACCTATGAAACTTTCGTCGAAATGGGACGCCAGCATTACGACAGCGATTTGGCCGGGCGTTGGATACTGACGGCGGGTCTGGGCGGTATGGGAGGTGCCCAACCGCTTGCCGCGACCATGGCCGGTGCGTCGATGCTGGCGATCGAATGCCAGTCCGATCGCATCGACAAGCGACTGCAAACCGGTTATCTCGACACGCGCGCCGAAACGCTGGACGAGGCATTGAAGCTGATCGCAACAGCGGTGCAGGAGCGCAAGGCGATCAGTGTCGGCTTGCTGGGCAATGCTGCGGAGATCCTGCCGGAGCTGATCAAACGTGGTGTTCGCCCGGATGCCGTAACCGACCAGACTTCCGCACACGATCCGGCCAATGGCTACTTGCCGATCGGTTGGACAGTTGAGGAGTGGCAACAGCAACGTGCCGCGAATCCGGATGCAGTTGCAGCAGCGGCGCGAGCATCCATGGCTGTGCATGTCCGCGCCATGCTGGAGTTTCACACGCAGGGTATCCCGACATTCGACTATGGCAACAATATTCGCCAGGAGGCCTTGAACGAGGGCGTTGCCGATGCATTCGACTTTCCGGGCTTCGTCCCGGCCTATGTCCGACCGTTATTCTGTCGCGGTGTCGGGCCGTTTCGCTGGGTCGCCCTGTCCGGTGACCCCGAGGATATTTATCGCACGGACGCAAAAGTCAAAGAGCTGATTCCGGACGACGCGCATTTGCACAACTGGCTGGACGCGGCGCGCGAGCGAATACAGTTTCAGGGCTTGCCAGCGCGAATCTGCTGGGTCGGTCTGGGTCAACGCGACCGACTCGGCCTGGCATTCAACAAGATGGTGCGCGATGGCGAACTAAAAGCGCCTGTGGTCATCGGCCGTGACCATCTCGATAGCGGTTCGGTCGCGAGTCCAAATCGTGAAACTGAAGCCATGCGCGATGGGTCAGATGCTGTATCAGATTGGCCACTGCTGAATGCCTTGCTGAGCACGGCCAGCGGGGCGACCTGGGTATCGCTACATCACGGGGGTGGCGTTGGCATGGGATACTCGCAACACGCAGGCCTGGTCGTTGTCTGTGACGGCAGCGAAGCGGCCGATCGCCGTATTGAACGGGTGCTTTGGAACGACCCGGCGAGCGGCGTCATGCGCCACGCCGATGCGGGCTACGCAGAGGCCATCGCATGCGCGCGCGAGCACGACCTGAACTTGCCGATGCTGGCAACGGAGGAAGCAACATGAATCTAGTCATTAACAACCAGCTTATCGGACTGGGTGAGCTGCGGCAGGCGTGGAGTAGCCCGCTGACCGTCGAGCTCGGCACCCAGGCGCAACAGCGCGTTGCCGAATCCAACGAAATGATCACCGAGGTGCTGGCCAGTGGTGATCAGGTCTATGGAGTGAACACCGGTTTCGGCCAACTCGCTCAGGTTCGCATCAGCGCTGAGGATCTGGCGCAACTGCAGGAGAACCTGGTGCGTTCACATGCGGTCGGTGTTGGGAAGAATCTTGACGACAACATCGTGCGGCTGGTCATGCTGATGAAAATTATCGCGCTGGCCGAAGGTTTTTCCGGCGTCCGTCTGGAGTTAATCGCAGCGTTGTGCGGACTGGTCAACAACAACATCTATCCCTGCATTCCTGAGAAAGGATCAGTCGGTGCATCCGGTGATCTTGCGCCGCTGGCGCATCTGGCTGGCGTGTTGATCGGGATCGGCGAGGCGCGCGTAAACGGCACCGTCGTACCGGCAATGACTGCGCTGCAAGCGGCGGGTCTTACGCCCGTGACGCTGGCGCCGAAGGAAGGTCTGGCCTTGCTCAATGGCACGCAAGTGTCGACCGCGCTGGCACTGGCCGCCGTTTTTCGCACTGAAAACGTTTTGGCGGCAGCGCTGGCGGCGGGCGCAATGTCGTCGGATGCCATCAAGGGGAGTGATACGCCGTTCGACAAACGTATCCAGAGCGTGCGCGGACATGGCGGGCAAATTGCAGTCGCAGCGATACTGCGCAACCTGATGTCTGGCAGCGAGATCCGGGCGTCGCACGTCGCCTGCGACAGAGTGCAGGATCCCTACTCGATTCGCTGCCAGCCGCAGGTCGTCGGTGCCTGTCTCGACGTACTCAGACACGTCAGCAAGGTTTTACAAACGGAATCGAACGCGGTCACGGACAACCCGCTGGTATTTGCGGATACGAAGGCCGTATTGTCGGGCGGCAATTTTCACGCCGAGCCGGTTGCTTTGGCTGCGGACTACCTGGCACTCGCGATTGCGGAAATTGGTTCGTTGTCGGAACGCCGCACAGCCTTGCTGATCGATACGCATTTAAGTGGACTGCCGGCATTTCTGGTCAAGGCGGGCGGTCTGAACAGCGGCTTTATGATGGCGCAGGTGACAGCGGCAGCGCTGACTTCTGAGAACAAGACCTTGGCGCACCCTGCCAGTGTTGACAGCATTCCAACGTCGGCCAATCAGGAAGATCATGTCAGCATGGCGACCTTCGCGGCCCGGCGTCTGCACGACATGCTCGATAACGTTGACCACATTGTCGCGATTGAACTGTTGGCAGCGGCGCAGGGCGTCGAGTTTCATCGCCCGCAGAAAAGCTCGGCGGATATCGAGTCTGTCATCGCCGCTTTGCGTAAAGTCTCGCCGGCCTACACAGAGGACCGCTCCTTGTCGTCCGATATCACGCGCGTTGCGGGCCTGATTGATGCAGGGCGATTCTGCAGCCTGGCCGAATCGATCCTGCCCAGCCTGACGGTATGAACGAAGTATTCTCGTTGCATCGAGGCAACACGCCGCTGCTCATCAGTGTGCCGCATGACGGGTGGCATATTCCTGCCGAGATAGTGCAGCACATGAGCGGTGCAGGCAGGGCCATCCCGGATACGGACTGGCATGTCGCCGAGCTCTATGATTTTGCCAAAGCGAACGGAGCTTCAATGATCGTCGCCAAAATGTCTCGCTACGTTGTTGATCTGAATCGACCGGCTGACGACGCCAGTCTGTACAAAGATCAGATCGCGACCGGATTGTGTCCGCTGCAAACCTTTGCTGGCGCCGATATCTACCTTGATCCGATCGAGATCGATCTGGACGCGCGCGTTGCAGTGTACTGGCGCCCGTATCATGAGAGCTTGGCGCAAACACTGGATGAGTTGCGAGAACAACATGGCCACGCGTTGTTGTGGGATGCACATTCTATTGCCAGCTCCGTACCGGCATTGTTCGATGGCGAGTTGCCGGTCCTGAATATCGGCACCTGGGACGGGCGCAGTTGCGGGGCAACACTTGCGAATGCGGTCATGTCGGTTGCGAAGCAGAGCGACTACGCGGCAGTGCTCAACGGGCGCTTTAAAGGCGGCTATATCACGCGCAATTATGGAAATCCCGAGAGCGGCATTCACGCGCTGCAGCTGGAGTTGGCGCAGCGTGCATACATGCACGAGCGAAGCCTGGACTATGACCGGGAAAAGGCTGCAGAGCTTCGTGTTACGCTAAAAGCCATGTTGGATGCGTACCAGGTCGCAGCGAAGTGATGACTCGAACATCCGGAAAAAAAGATGCGCTATCCCGGCGCCGCTTTCTACGGGATTCCGCTCTGGCTGCAGTGTCGGCAGCCTTGCTGCCAAAAGGGATGATCCCGGTAGTCCTGGCGGACGAGGTGTCGAGCCTGCCGGGCAAGTCCGGACTTACCATTCTCAATGATCGACCCATCAATGCAGAAACTCCGGCGCACTTGCTCGACGATCTGGTGACGCCCGCGTCACGCTTGTTTGTACGCAATAATGGTTCGCCGCCACTGACCGACGATATCGAGCCTCTGGACTGGCAGCTTCGTGTCGACGGGGAGGCTTGCAAGCAACCACAGACTTTTTCATTGCGCGAGCTACAGCAACGTTATCGTCACCACACGCTGCAACTGCAGATCGAATGCGGTGGCAACGGCCGGATTGAATTCAATCCGCCAGCAACCGGGAATCAATGGTCAACCGGCGCCGTCGGCTGTCCCGAGTGGACGGGTGTCCGACTCAAGGATGTACTGCAGGACTGCGGCATCGCCGACAACGCGATCTATGTCGCCTACGAAGGTGCGGACACGCACCTCTCGGGCGACCCGGACAAGCAGGCAATTTCGCGCGGCGTGCCGCTGCGCAAAGCGCTGGAAGACGAGTCGCTCATCGTCTGGGCAATGAACGGTGAGCCGTTGCCGGGGTTGCATGGCTATCCACTGCGCATGCTGTGCGGCGGGTGGCCGGCGTCCGTCAGTGGCAAATGGCTAAACCGCATTCTGCTCCGGGACCGCGAGCATGACGGTGCCAAGATGACCGGAAAGTCCTACCGTGTGCCGTGCAAGCCAGTCGCGCCAGGAACCGAGGTGGCAGACGCGGACATGTGCATCATCGAGTCGATGCCGGTGAAGTCGCTGATTACGTTTCCAAAGTCCGGAGTGGAATGCCCGCTGTCCGAAGCACTGCAATGTCGCGGCCACGCCTGGGCCGGCGATCGACGTGTGGCCAAAGTTCTCACATCGATCGATTTCGGTGCGACCTGGCAGGCGGCGAACTTGAAGAAACCGGCGAATCGGCTGGCTTGGCAGCATTGGTCGGTGCGGGTCCGGTTTCCACAAACCGGTTACTACGAAATCTGGGCGAGGGCTGTTGACGAGCAGGGTGTTTCGCAGCCGATTGTCTTGCCCGGTTGGAATCCACGCGGCTACTTGAACAACGCCTGCCACCGGGTTGCCGTGCTGGTCACCGCATGACTCGCTTGTGGCTGACAGTTGCGATTCTATTGCTATCGATGCGGGTGTTTGCAGCGGAGCTTGACGCAAGCACCGGTCTGATCATTGCACCGGGCTGGGAACATGTTCGCGCGCATTGCGGTGGCTGCCATTCGCATGCTCAGGTGACGCAGCAACGTGCAGACCGGGAAACCTGGCTGGGTTTGATTCGCTGGATGCAGGCAACACAAAATCTGTGGCAGTTTCCGCCGGACATAGAGGCGCAAATACTCGATTACCTCGCGGAGAACTATCCACCCGAGCCAAACCGACGGCGTGCGCCAATCCGGCCGGACCTGATGCCAGGCACTCCGCAGCCAAACTAGACAGGCCGTTCAGACTGTATTCATGTCCCTAAATATAGGCTCACCTTTATCGATGGAGTATCATGCTCCGCAACTGTTCAAGGAACCTACAATGAGAAAGAGCAATCTGTTAGTTGTTGTCAGCGCAGCCGGCGCTTTGTTGATGTCGAGTGTCGCATTGGCATGGTCGGCGAACAAGATTGACCGTGAGGTGACTGAGACAATTGGCGTTTTCAAAGAGGAAGTGAACGGTTCCGAAGTATTTCTCGATCAGGCCGTAGGCTACCTGGTCTTTCCGCGGGTGATCAAAGTGGGTCTGGGTTTCGGCGCGGAAACCGGCGAGGGTTCGCTGATCGTCGGCGGCAAAACAACGGACTACTATCGCACCACGGCAGGTTCGTTCGGCTTTCAGGCCGGTGCGCAAGCAAAATCGGTCGTCGTCGCGTTCATGACACAGGAGTCCCTCGACAAATTCCGCACATCCAGCGGTTGGAAAGCCGGCGTTGATGGCTCGGTTGCGTTGATCGATCTTGGCATCGGCAAGACCATTGATACCGACAACATTAAAGATCCCGTCATCGGATTTATCTTTGGCTCCAAAGGCCTGATGTACAATCTGACGCTCGAAGGATCCAAGTTCACAAAGCTCGACAAGTCCGAGTCAGAATAAACGTCTTTGGGAACAGCGCGCTACTCCCTGTTTCGTTCTCTCAATTTTCGCCGTGTGTGCTTGTCAGGACGACCAGCCGTTCGCGGCGTTAGCAAGCGGTCTTGCTTGAGCGCGGCAGACAACAGCTCTCGCTTTTGCACTGTCGCCTCGTCCTCGCTATAACAGCCCTGCGCTTCTGCTGCCGGGCCGCGCCGGACTGGAATTGCGATCACCGCGAACGAGTAATGTAGTCGGTCGCGCACGAGGTCAATGCGATCGCCGACTTTTACACGACTGCCCGGCGTTGCACGCTCATCATTGAGTTTTACATGGCCACCCGTAACCGCGGCAGTTGCCCGACTGCGCGTTTTGAAAAACCGGCTGTAGAAGAGCCATCGATCAATGCGCAGATTATTCAGTTGTACCTCGCAGCCGGTCGGCATAAGGTTCAAAACTGATGTCCCTGCCGAGGAAATCGGTAACCAGTTCTTCGGCAGGTGCGCTGCCGCCCCTGGCAAGAACCTTGTCGCGATACGCACTCGCAATCTCGAAGTTGTTGAGGCCATTTTCCTGAAACTGCGTAAACATGTCAGTCGCGATCGCCAATGACCACTGGTAGGTGTAGTAAATCGCAGAGTAGCCGTTCAAATGACCGAAGGCAGCCCAATAGTGACTTCCTTCCAAAGGCTCAAACGGGGTGAACTGGCGCGTGATGTCGCCGGCAAGCTGGTCGAAATCCACCTCGGAAGGCGGGCGGTCGTAGATTGACATCGACAGCGCCGCATAGGCCAACTGGCCTCGAGTGCTCATGCCAATACCGAAATCACGTGCAGCGACCATCTTGCTGTGCAGGTCCTTCGGCAAGGTTTCGCCAGCCGTATTTTTCGCAAACTGAGAAACCGTGTCGTAATCCCAAACCCACTCTTGCAGCATCTGCGAAGGCGCCTCGACGAAATCCCATTCCGTATTGATGCCCGAGATATTGTTCCATTTCTGGTGGCCGGCAAACTGCCAGTGAATCAGGTGGCCGAATTCGTGCAGAAACGTAACCACCTGGGAAAACTGCATGCGTTCCTCACCGCTCGGAAAATTACAAATCAATGCTGCGAGCGGCAGCTGCTGGCCCTCGATGCCGTTCACAAACGGGAACATGGCAGCATGTTGAAACTTGCCCTCGCGCGCGTGCATGTCGAGATAGAAACGCCCCAATAGTGAGTCGCCCTCGTACAACTCGAAGGCCTGCACATCTGCATGCCAGGTCTCTGTCTCCCAAGGCTCGATGCGAACCCCAAACATGTCCTGAACCAGCGTCAGGATGCCGTCGCGCGCATCGTTGTAGCCGAAGTACTGCCGCGTCACCTTGCTGTCGACATCGTACTGCTCACGTTTGACCTTGCTCTTGATATAGGAGTTCTGCCAGGACTCAAGCTGCTTGGCCTCCGGCATGTCTTCACGCAGACGTGCGAGCAGCAGCGCATACTCCTTTTCCTGCACGTCGACAGTGTAACTGTTGAGCTCATCGAGGAACTCCGCGACGCGTTCCGGTGAACCAGACATCTTGTCCGCCGTGACCAGTTCAGCATAGTTATTGAAACCAATCAGTTGTGCCAACTCGTAGCGAAGTTCAATCAGGCTACGCAGCTTCTCCTCATTCTGGGGATAGCCACGCTGGTTGTATAACAACGACATTTGCTTGCGTAAATCGTGGCTATCGGCGTATTCGAAGAAAGGAAATACGTCGGGGTACTGTGTTGATATAAGAATTTTGCCAGCTTCGTTCGGCGCATGACCGGCGATATAGTCATCGGGCAGGCCTGCCAGTTGTTCTACCGAGTTGAGTTCGAGGTAACGCACATCCTCACGGATATTACGGTCGAATTCCTGCCCAACGGCGAGGATTTCATCGTTCAAAGCGCGAATTCGTTCGCGGGCTGCTTCATTCCGATCGACACCGGAGAGGCGATAGGACAACAATGTTTTTTCAATTGAGAATTTGGTGTTGTCATCGACACCCTCGAGATCAATGTTGCTGACAGCATCATACAAAGGGCGCGATAAGCTGATGTCCGTGGCGACTTTAGCCAGAAGCTGTTCGCACGCTTCTGCAGCGGATCGTAGTTCTTCGTCCGGGTGTATTCCGCCAAGGCTCGACGCGTGCGCCGCGATCGTGTCCCGGCTCGCCGTTAAGCTATCGAATGAGCGATAGAAACCGTCGACTGTTGGTGTGCCCGAATACGACTCGAGCGCAGTAAGATGTTCCCTGAATTTCCTTTCTTCTTGCCCGCATTGAGCGGTCAACGCTTCGGCAGTCCCTATGTCGGCAAGATTAACGGCCGCATACCGAACTGGAAGGCCTGAGTCGGCGGCGGGTGTTTCGTTTTGTCCGCAGGCAACCAACAGGAACGTGCATACGGTCACTGCAAAAATCGGTTTGATCATGATTCTCCCCGGAGAACAGGTCATGTATCTGGCCGACTAGGATAAGCAATCCTGGCGCAGGAGGCTAGCCAGGGCGAGCGAGCGAAAGTGCAATTGCAACGATTGCCCGGTTCAATAAGGACCGGTTCGCGGCCCGGCCGGAAACGCCTGCAAGAATTCCGCAACAGGCACTTCCCGATACGGCGGCAAACACGAGGAGCTGCCAGGCGACAATGTAGAACAACAGGATAAACATCCAGCCGTTGCGCCGACCGGCGTCAATTGTTAGCGGAGGCGTACCTGCCGTTTTTCTCAGGAGGTCGATGATTTGAGCAGAACATTGGGTATCCATTTCTGCTGACGGCGTTCGAGCCGGCTATCGGTATCCTCGCCATCGAAATTGGTGGATGCGGTGGTGAACACAAGGTTTCCGGTATCCTCAAACGTATTGACGTTGACGACGGCGTATTGCCGGGCGTCGATCTCGCTGAGCACTAACGGCACGACACCGCAAATGGAGCAAACAAAAAAGTCAGCGGTTTTGGTACCGAACTTGTACTTTGAAATAAGAGAACGGTCGTCGGTCTTTACAACCAGCTCCGCATCCGGATGCGATGTCCAGGAGCCGCTGTGTTTCTGACAAAAACTGCAGCCGCACTCGCGGATGGGGATGACAGCTTCCGAATTCGGCCAACGAAGAACGAATCGGATGTTGCCGCAATGACATGCCCCGTTGATGGGCGTATGTGTTTGTGCTGTGTCCACTGGCTGTAATCAATGTTGGTCCGCGAATATGGAGAGTATCACTCCGCGGCCATTCGAAAAGCCAGCATTAGACCTCGGCTCGAATTCTCGCTCGTTCCATCATATTGTCGCGCAGCCGACGCAATGCCTTCCTGCTGTCGTTGTCGAGATCAGGTGGCATGGCTGAGTACGCAGTCAGCATTGCAATGTCGTTCGATTCGGCTAAATGGACATTCATCTGCCGTAGTTCTTGCTCGATTCTGTCTAACGTTTCGTTCGACAAGTCGTTCTCCGGATGGGTTACTGGTCGTGACTGTAGGCGCTTAATTCCGCTATTACAACGACACAGTCACCACATTAAGGGATGTAAGGCAGATCCCAGATCGGGAAAACACGGGATAGTGCTGACAAACCCAGCGGGTGTTTCAGTTTCCCGGTCGCAATGGCTGTCTTGATGTCATCAAGAGTCATGAGATGAACGCGGATCGCTTCGCCGTCGTCCGGTGTTGGCACTTGCACCCGTTCGACGTCTTCCGCCAACCAGAGGTGACAGAGGTTGTCGTGGATTGCTGGATTCGCCTGCACATCGCCGAGCGACCGCCAACGTCCGTTGCCAAATCCAGTTTCCTCCAGAAGCTCACGTTTTGCCGCAGCCAATGGCGCTTCGCCGGCATCAATCAATCCGGCCGCAGGTTCAATTGTCAGATCGCCGATGCCGAATCGATACTGTTCCACCATGACAATCAATCCGTCAGTGGTGATCGCAACGACGTTTACCCAGTCCGAAGTCTCGAGCACCATGCGCTGGAACTCGGCCGAACTGGTGGGGTGCTGCAATGTGTCGAAGCGCACTCGAAAAAGCGGCAGCTCCGGCCCGGGTTCACTTTTTAATTTCGTCCAACGCAGGTCATCGTCTGTCACTGGCTAAGGCTCCGCTATTTTGGACCATCTGATGAAGGCCCGCCATTGCACCGTAAGCGATGAAAATGCCGAACACAATCGATTCCTGAAGTTGCAAATGGACGGCTACGGAAGCAGGAATCGCGACCGTCGTTCAAAGAAAGGGCCCGGTCTTGGCTGGCAACCTACTTAGCGCGTGGCCTGGCCAGCTATACCTTGCGCGCTGTGAAAATGTGAGCAGACGTTGGGAACACAGCTTGGCCGGAAGCGCCGGCATACTTACTCAGCGTCTTGTCAGACTGCAACAGTACTTCTTCGATTTCAGACTCGCTGAGAAAAATATCGAACAGTGGCAGCCAGCCTCGCAGCTCCGCCTCGACCATTTGACGTGAGCTTGGAAACGTCGCGGTTTCGGTCCTCGGTTCCACACGTATGTCGGCAAACCCGGTCGCTTCAAGCACTGCAGAGACTTTGCCAGCATCGCCAAGGCTATACGGCAGTCGTAGCGCATCCGCTGCAGCCGGTCCAACGTGCTCCGACAGAACCGAGATGATGTCGGCGTACGCCGGGTTGTGCCTGACCGATCTCCAGACTGCAATCGCGAGCGATCCACCCGGCTTCATTACGCGAAACATTTCGTCAGCGGATTTTTGCCGGTCCGCAAAAAACATCATCCCGAACTGCGACACCACGCAATCGAATGTCTCGTCGTTGAGATCCAGTGCTTCTGCACTGCACAGGACCCACTCGATTCGAGGTTCAATCTCCTTCGCTGCAGCCAGCATGCCTGGCGCAAGATCAACTCCGACAACCCGACCAGTTGCGCCTGCCTGATTAAACGCAGCACGCGCGAGCACACCAGTTCCGCAGGCAACGTCCAATACATTCGAGCCTTCCCGGACTTCGGCGCCGCCTACGAGGTGCTGAGTCCACGCCTGAAACAGAGCCGGCACAAAAAGACTTTCATAACCCCGGCCTGCGTCGACTAATTCTTTTGCTACGTCCTGGTCCATTGGCTTCACCGCTTGCGTCGCTAAGGTAATTGCCGTTAGTTTCATTGCCCTTAGTTTTCAAGTGTAGACGTTCGCCAGCAAACCGGGTCATAACGGGCCGCCCGTCAGACCTTGCGGCCAGCGCTTGGCTCCTCTATCTGACCTAAATCCACGAGATTCCATTGCAGACCGCGATTCCGGAATATGCGTTTTTTGCGGCGGGGATAGTCAGCAACATCGTGGTCTAAACGTTGCCCAACAACGATGCATTTCAGTACCTGGGTGCTCGTGTTCTCAAGTTTGTGAGGCTCGCCTCCGGCACGATATCCAATGAAGTCTCCCGTTCGAACGGTATGCACTTTGTCGCCAATCGTCGCTTGTGCCTCACCTTCAAGAACATACAGGCACTCTTCCTCGTGGAAATGCACATGCAGCTCGGTTGATTCGTGACCTGGCTGAATCTCAATAATGTGAAATCCAATTCCGGTCAAACCAGTGAGATCACCCAGGGACTTGTTCGTCCTTTGAGCATTTTCATTCAGGAAGTGGGTCTTCTCAATACCCTCGAAATCATCGATTTCTTCGCGCGTGATAATGTATTTGTCCATAAACCCTCGAAGACGGCTGCAAACGGCCGGAGTAACGCTGCTAGCGGTGTAGCTTCTGCCCCTCGACACCAACGCGCACGCGCCAGATTTTGCCCCCGCGACCCGCATTCGCGGTGGTTGAGACGTAGATCGATTGATGGTCGAACTCGCCAGCGCCGAAGGCGATGCTGGCCGCGCCAAAAACTCCCTCGGCTATCAGCACAATGTCACCGTCTGCCGGGTCGTAGCGCCATTCCTGGCCGGCGTCGCCATTTGCAGCTATGTAGACGCGACCCAATGCGTCCATCGCAAGACCATCATTTGCGGCGAGGGGACCAGTGCGCATGACCAGCCGTGCTGCCCCTGCGGGCAAGCCGTCTACCAGGTCAATTGCCCACAGCGAATCGTCCCGGATCACGGGCCGAATGCTCTTGAAAATCTGCGCCACGTAGAGCGTCTTACCATCATCGCTTAAGGCGAGACCGTTCGGATGGTTGACCGCCGTGGAGAAAAGTTTTGGTTCGAAGTCGTCGCCCACCACGAATATGTCGCTGGTCGCGTCATCCGAAACCAGCATTGAGCCGTCGGCTCTAACGAGAATAAAATTGGGATCGCCAAAACCAGTTACCAACTCGGTTTTATTCCCGTCAGGCGAAATCCGCCAAACAATTCCATCGGTATTGCGATCTTGTCGGAAAGCATTGGTCGGACCAAAGTCTGCAACCAGGAGATCGCGATCGCCAATCGCAGCCAGTCCGAGGTTTGAGTACAGGTCAACTACCTTGCGCACACGGCCATCGGTTGCCACTTCCCATAAAGCGCGATTGGCCGTTACAAATAGTCGGCCTTCGCCGTTGAAGGAAATTCCCTCAGAGCCTTGGAATTTATCGCTGACAAGAAGTTCCGGCGGAACTGGAAACTCGGCACCCGGCGTTGCCAATTGCGCCAGCAAGTGGGACGGCAACGCCAATGCAAAGGTCGCCAATAAGACCGGAAATTTCATATTCGAACCTCCACAATCACAAGGAATTTGTTAGACCGCCAGCCTTACTAAAAGTTAGCAGAAGCCGGTCGTAAGTTCATTCCTTGAGGGGTTTTTTGTGGTCAATCGGAGACCCCCGCAAGTTCAGCATCCTCTCGTGTAGGTGTACACCCATGGTCCTTGGAGATGCCCGCAATATGTGAGGCACCGGCCTACGAAAATGCAACCACTCTGCGTGCCGGCGCAGAGGTGAGCGTTTCTACCCCGGAGTCCGTGTGGATTTTGCCCTGCATTAACCAACCTAACGTGTCCGAGGCATCTGGCGACTGCCACAATTGCTCGCAGCCTTTAACTCGCCGGTAAACGCAAGAAAGAATAATGCGAATATCGCTATTGAGCGAAACCCGGCCTCAAGTGTATTGCTAATCACGCCATTCCTCCCACTGTCGCGCGTCGTGGCGATAAATAAAACCGCCGAAGAGCTCGGCCGGGTTGGTCACCTCGAAGGAAAAAGTCATACCGTCGCTGTAATAGTTGATCAGACTGGTGTCGAATTGCCAGGATGGCGGGGGAGGTAGCGCGGGCTCAGCGTCCAGAGTCAAAGGATAGCTACTTTGGCTGAGATAGATTTCATCCAGGATCGGCACCAACGACTCGCAGTATTGCTGGCCGCGGTAAATGTCCCAGTGTAGGAAACCCATGCCAAGGCCGAGCTGCAACGCGATGACTACAGCCAGGCCAATGCACAACAAGGCGCCTGTGAACTGGCGCCTGAAAGCAAAGACGCAGCCGGCGATCAGCAAAGGCAAACCCAACCAGAGCAACGCGCCAATAGACAGGACCTGGTGACCCCAATTGCCACGGCCGAGCGCCCCGAGAATCAGCGAGACAATCAGCACGACGACAACCCAGATCGTACGTTTAACGTTCACCGTCAATGCTCAACCACCCGGTCTGGAAAATTCAAGCGACGAAATGTGGACAAGCTGAAATTGCGGTATGAGCACATTTAGATCGTTGGATCCCAATGCCCATCAATGAATGTCGCTTCAGACGCTCCGGGCCACGGTGGCATAGCGATGCATATGAACTTCAAATCCACGTCAGACACATTCCTGTATTGAAAGGCAGTTCCGACGGGAATATCGATAGAGGTGCCTGCGACAAGCGGCGTGACACTGCTCTCTGCGCCATCGTCTCTCCAAATCTCACCACGGCCTTCCAGGACATACCAAAATTCGCTGACCGTGGCGTGCACTGTTGCTCTGTTTATTTGGCGGGGTGGAACGGTACTGTGAATCATGTTGCCTGTCGTTCCATCCATAATGAAACGAATATCTGCGCCCGCCGGCGATTTTGTATCGGGTTTCATGGGAAGGGTTGTTGTTTTCATTATCAGTCTACGCAATCGCCGGACTCGCCGACAACGTTAATGGTTCCGTCGACGTAGTTGATCGAAATTTCTCGACCAAGCGTATCCCGGATCCCAATGGTGGTAGTGAAATTATCCAGTTCTGCAGGGCCGCAGCGCCACCATACGGACGATACAGACCGATCGAGTTTCCCCAGGTCCTCTTGAGTGAAAATATCGGCTAACTTCAACTCACGCACCAATGCTCCGTCGCTATCGTACGACGCCACAACTGTCCCGATTCCGAAGTTGTGCCAATTATCAAGAGCAACTATCCAGCCATTGTTCGACAAGACGACGTCGACCGGCGCGATCGGGTTGCGTGTTCTGAATATCTTGACCTCTGCATAGGTCTCAAGATCGTTGTCGTACTTGAACAACGTAGCTGCCGCATAGTTGCCCTTTGGCGTTCCAGCAAACCCGTAAACATCACCCATGCTATCGCCGGGCTCGACTCTAACGAGCCATTCGGCGTTCTCGCTGACAGCAGCAATGGAATGGGCAGGCACCCAGGAATCGGCAACAGCGAACATACCAAACAAGAACGATATTGTGATTACGATTATGCGCATCAGACCGGCTCTGGATAATGTTTTTACAAATCGCTGCTACGGAACAGCACTTGCGTAGCAGTCCGGCAGACTGTGATTGATAGTGCCATTCTAGCTAATGCTGTTTTCCTGAATAAACCTGCCAAGTTTATTGATTATTACTCCGTTGTAATCCTCGAACTTTTCAAACAGCTCGCTTAGTTGCTCCTCTTGATTCTCGCTCCAATCGGTACATTCCTCGTATTCATCGTCATCTCCGGGAACGCCGTTTGGGAATGCAATTATCAGAGCTTCGTTTACGATCTCGTATACGGGTGGCAAATTCAGATTCTTCACGTGCCGCAGTATTTGGTCCAGTTCAGGTTTTCCGACCCAGCGAAAGTACTGCTCAAACGATGCGCCGCTATTCACTTCCTGAGATAAAAGTTCTATCTGAAAAATGAAATTCTCATGATCTGTAATAGGTTTTTCCGCATGAACGTCTTTCATGATCCTCGTGTAGGCTTTGGAAACAAGATCACTGTTTTCTTCGGTTGCCAATTCCATAGCGTTTCTCTTAACTCTCGTTTTCTAACAGCTGCTTTCAATCATCAGTCGACATTTTACATTAGATTCCTCGACCAGCGGCTATGCGACGCTTAGCCGTCACTCGTCGTCGGAATCCCACTGAGCCAGGTCTTCCACTGGTCGAGGCAACCGGCCCTCAAGCCATTCGGCAACTGTACCAGGCCGAAATTCAAGGTCCGGGCATTCAATAACCCAAGAAAGGAATTCTCGGGGACCTCCGTTCATGTATGCAGGAGGTGAAACAGGGTGGAATGACGTAGGCAAACGCTCATTTAGAGACAGATAGTTTAGAACATAGCCGAGTTCTTGCACTGTGTGCCAAGCGATCGGACTTTCTATGTCGATTGAGAACTTCACCCACCAACCAGACTCGTCCGATCCTTTGCTGATCGAACCTGATATTGATGGGATGCGGCACAGGTAGCTTTCTAATTTTTCGAACGCACGATTATCCAGTCCATTCATCACCCAGTGTCCGCTCTTTGCTGTGAGGAGTCGCTTGAAAGACTATCATTTCGACGGCGGCTTACGGCCAGAAGCAGACATGGTGATTGCGACTCTTGGAAGCTGCCCTCGACTTTTGCCAAGGGATCAATCGTTCTGGGTGCGTGCGCGTAGAATTTGGTTACGACTTAATACAAAGTTACGACACTGCCCCAATGGCCTGCGCGGCGACACAATCATGATCGCTGGAATGTTCATGATAGAACACCCGCACGACGCTGCCGGGTGGAGGCAATTGTTGAAAATGAAAGAAGTAAGGTTTGCGAACGTGACGCGCCGCCATGCGCTGTCGCGTCGTGAAACAGTCACTTGTTATCCTGTCCGGTTGATTAATGACAGCATGGACGTGACCAAAAAGGGGGGACTTGGTCGCCGGCCTTGGGACAATCTCGCCGCCGGAGTCGGGAATGTAGGTTGGTATCCAGCTGCACGACGCGGTAATGGATGCAACGACAACAAATAGTATGCGACTAACAATATGTTGGATGGTCATTTCACATGCTTCCTGTTGAATCTGCACGGTGGTTTTCGCATTGATGGACTTCCACAATTGCATGAACAACATTGATATCGGTTGGCAGCAATGATTTGTAGTGTGAAGGAGGCTTCGGCTGGTCGCTGACGACGGTTATCTGCGCCGAGAAGATGCCGTGGCCAATGCTCCAGAGGTGCAAGTCGGTAACGCGATCAGTCGTCCCTTGCTCAATGCTGTCTTGCAGTGCCTTGACGTTGTTCTTGTCGGCCTGCCAGTCGAGCAGCACGCGCGAAGACTGTCGAATTAGTCCGATGGACCAACTCGCGACCAGCGCCGCTCCGACGATGCCCATGGCCGGATCGAGCCAGTTTGCCCCCCAGAACTTCCCGGCAAGCAGCGCGACAATCGCGAGTATCGACGTCAGCGCGTCAGCGAGCACGTGCAGGTAGGCGCCGCGCAGGTTGTGATCGTGGTGGTGGTCATGATGATGAACATGTTCGTCTTCATGGCCGTGAGGCGTTGAAGCCAGGAGCCAAGCGCTGAAGCCATTCACTATCAAACCAACAACGGCAACGACAAGCGCCTGGTCGAAGGAGATATCGACCGGGCTGATCAGTCGATCCACACTCTCTGTGGCCATGATCGCCGCAAATCCGAGCAACAGGACCGCGCTCGCAAATCCCGCAAGACTATTAATCTTACCGACACCAAAGCTAAACCGTTGATCGGCCGCGAGACGTCGCGCGATTACATAGGCGAACACCGCGATGCCGAGCGCAGTGGCATGCGATGCCATGTGCAAACCGTCCGCGAGCAATGCCATTGAGCCGTAGATAAGCCCCGCCGTGATTTCGACAACCATCATCACCGCGGTTAGCAGCACCACGATCAGAGTGCGTCGCTCGCCGGCCCGTCTTTTATCCTGACCGAAGACGTGCTCGTGTCGCCAGGGACCTAGGTCATGCCTATGCATGGCTTGCGTCCCGCGTCACATTTCCAGGCTCTCTCGCATGCACCAGTCGATACAGCGCGGGCAACACAATCAGCGTCAACAAGGTTGAAGAAACAATGCCACCGATCACGACTGTCGCTAGGGGTCTTTGCACTTCCGAACCAATGCCGGTATTTAAGGCCATCGGTACAAAACCCAGCGAGGCGACCAGCGCTGTCATCAGCACTGGCCGAAGTCGGGTTATTGCACCGTCAATGATGCTGTCGTTAAGGGTGCCGCCGTAGGATCGAAGGTCACGAATGAACGCCACCATCACCAAACCGTTCAAAACCGCGATGCCCGACAAGGCGATGAATCCGACTGCTGCCGAGATGGAGAACGGAATGCCACGCAGCAGCAATGCGATGATCCCGCCGGTCAGAGCCAACGGCACACCGGTAAAAATCACAATGGCGTCCCGAAACGAACCGAGCGCCATCACCAGCAAGCCGATAATCAATACGAGTGTCACCGGAACGACGACAGACAATCGTCGGGCGGCCGATTGCAGGTTTTGATAGGTACCGCCATATTCCACCCAGTAGCCGGCCGGTACGTCGACTTGCGCGGCAACAGTTTGTTGTACTTCGTTGACGAACGAACCCAGGTCACGACCGCGAACGTTGGCAGTCACAACGACACGACGCTTGCCGTTCTCACGGTTGACCTGGTTGAGGCCGACCGCGAGTTCCGTTCGAGCGAGTTCGCCGAGTGGCACGAAGTCGCCACCCGCCAGGGGCACAGGCAGACTCAGTAAACTGTCGGGGTTGCCCCTCAAACGCTCAGGCAATCGCACCACAATGTCGACGCGGCGATCGCCCGCATAAAGTTGACCGGCTTTCGTGCCACCGAGTGCCGTTGCCACCAGGTCCTGAAGGTCGGTAAGGCTGAGTGAATAGCGGGCCAACGCCTCTCGATCCGGAACGATCGTGAGCACCGGCAGACCGGTGGTTTGTTCAACGACAATGTCTGCTGCCCCGGGAACCTGGCCGATTGCGCTTTCAATGGCGTCACCGAGCGCGATCAAGGTTTCGAAATCATCACCGAACACCTTGATGGCAAGTTCGGCTCGGACGCCGGCGATCAGTTCATTAAAGCGCATTTGGATCGGCTGTAAGAACTCGTAGCGATTACCGGGAATCGGAGTCACCAGCTCTTCGAGTTCACTAACGATCTGCACCTTGGATTTGTTGGGATCCGGCCACTCGTTACGCGGTTTCATGATGATGAAGTTGTCCGCAACGCTCGGCGGAACCGCGTCGGTCGCGACTTCGGCCGTGCCGATCTTGGCGAATACATGCTCGACCTCGGGCATTTTCTTGATTTCGGCCTCCAGTTGCTCCTGCATCTCAACAGCTTGTTGCAAGGAGGTGCCGGGAATGCGTAACGCGTGCATCGCGATATCACCCTCATCAAGGTTTGGTATAAACTCTGAGCCCAGGCGCGTGGCCATCCAGCCGCAGACGATTACTAAAGCGACAGCGGACCCCATCACTCCCCAACGAAAACGCAAAGCCGCGAGCAATACCGGGCGGTAGATCGAACGGGCGCCGCGAACGATGAAGTTTTCTTTTTCTTCAATGGGTTTGCGAAACAGCATTGCCACGCCAACGGGCACAAATGTCACCGACAGGATCATCGCGCTGATCAAGGCGATCACCACCGTGATTGCCATTGGGTGAAACATCTTGCCCTCTACGCCGGTGAGCGCAAAGATCGGGATATACACGGCCGTGATGATGAACACGCCAAATAGCGCCGGTCGAATGACTTCCCGGGTAGCGTCGAAGACCAGGGCCAGTCGTTCGTTGAGCGGCAAAGTGGTCGTACCGGCCTGACTGAGGCGGCGCAGACAGTTCTCCACGATGATCACGGCGCCGTCGACGATCAAACCAAAGTCCAGTGCGCCCAAACTCATGAGGTTCGCGCTCACTTTGCTTTGCACCATGCCAGTGATGGTCATTAGCATCGCAATCGGTATGACCGCTGCGGTTAATATGGCTGCCCGCACGTTACCGAGGAACACGAACAGCACCACTATCACCAGTAGTGCACCTTCAACCAGGTTGGTCCGCACAGTCGCGAGTGTCTTGTCCACCAAACCGGTACGGTCGTACACAGCCGTCGCGGTGATCCCAGGTGGCAGGCTTGCTTTGACATCCTCAAGTCGCAACGCTACTGCATTGGCGACCTCGCGACTGTTTTCGCCAACCAACATAAAGACCGTGCTCATGACCACTTCGTGGCCGTCCTGGGTCGCCGCGCCAGAGCGTAGTTCGCGACCCAGACCAACGCTTGCGACATCGCGAACTCGGATAGGCACACCATCAGTGTCACTAACGACGATGGCTTCCAGCTCCTCGATGTTGTTCACCTGGCCCGGTACGCGCATTAGCCATTGCGCGCCGTTGTGTTCGATAAAGCCAGCACCGCGATTGGCGTTGTTACGCTCCAGCGCGAGGGTGATATCGGTATAGGTCAGACCGTGGGCAAGCAACTTTTCTGGCTCCGGTGCGACCAGGATCTCTTTCTTGAAGCCACCGATCGGATTCACCTCGACAACGCCAGGTACACGCAGGAGTTGCGGCCGAATAATCCAGTCGTGCACCGAGCGAAGGTCGGTCGGTGTTACGGCCGAGCCATCGGCGTTGAGTGCACCGGGTTCGGCATCGACCGTGAACATGAAGATCTCGCCGAGGCCAGTCGCAATCGGTCCTAACGCGGGCTCGAGGTCCGCCGGTAGTGAGGATTTGGCCGCGTTCATTCGTTCGCCCACCTGTTGCCGGGCAAAGTAGATGTCGGTGCCTTCCTCGAAAACAGCTGTGATCTGCGACAAACCGTAGCGCGATGCTGAGCGCGTGTAGACGAGTTGCGGAATGCCTGCCATTGCATTCTCTAATGTAAAGGTTACGCGTTGTTCCACCTCAAGCGGCGTATAGCCCGGGGCCTCGGTGTTCACCACAACCTGTACATTGGTGATATCGGGAACGGCATCGATCGGCAAGCGCGTGAAATTCCAGGCGCCGAGAGAGATCAGCAACAACACCGCAAAGAAGACCAGGCCTCGGCGCGACAGGGACAGCTTTATAATAAATTCAAGCATCATTCGCCCTCAGTGGTCGTGGGAAGCGCCGGACTTTTCGATGTCGGCTTTAAGGAGATAACTATTGGTGGTGACATAGCGCGTGCCAGCATCAAGCCCGCCCAGCACCTCTATCCACTCGACATCCTGCCGGCCAAGTTCGAGCATTCGTACCTCATACTCGTCACCAATCTGCGCATAGACGACAGTGAAATCGCGGAAGCTTTGCAGTCCCGTACGTTTCACGGCGAGCGGCACACTGTGTTGCGCAATTTCGATTTCCGCCGTTATGTGCGTGCCGGGTACCAACGCCCCGTCTGGGTTTTCGAGTACCACGCGCGCCAGCACCGACTGGTTGGGTTGGGCGATTGTGCTTATGCGTGAAACGACGCCTTCCCATTCCATTTCGCCGGCGGCGCCTCGCACGGCGACGCGCGCGCCTTCACGAACCCGAGCGCGATTCGATGGAAAGACCGCCAACTCCACCCACACTGTGCTGGTGTCAACTATCGTGAATAGTTGTCGGCTGTCGGTTTGTTCG
The DNA here is from genome assembly GCA_037968975.1 of Woeseiaceae bacterium. Lineage (GTDB taxonomy): Bacteria > Pseudomonadota > Gammaproteobacteria > Steroidobacterales > Woeseiaceae > UBA1847. Next base: position 50,888 of record JBBKWL010000128.1, read on the forward strand.
CCGGGGTTGGCAGCTCGCTCTGTCAGAATTCCGCCAATCGGTGCGGTTAACGTGTAGGTGTTC
>JBBKWL010000129.1:0-4567 GCA_037968975.1 Woeseiaceae bacterium
TTAACGATGGGCAAATTGAGGTCGTAGGCGATAACCGCTGGCGCTGGACAGCGCCGCGCGAGCCCGGACTGTATCCGCTGATCATCAACGATCCAGCCAGAGTATCTGCCGTGCGCATCCACGCGTTCGTGACGGTGCCACTATCTGAGATACAGGATGAACACCTGAACGGGTACCGCATCGGCACCTATCCGGCACAGGCCCTGCGTGGCAACCCTCGCTACCTTCCGCCGCAGGGCCTCATCGAAGTGACCGAAGAGAATCGGGATACACTGATTGCCCCGCATTTTCGCCTCAGCCAGTTCCTGACCAAACAGGGTGGATCTTGGCCACGATATGTCGCGCTCGACGAGCGTCTGCTGTTGAAACTTGAACTGCTGCTTGCGGCGGTGCGGGCCGACGGTATCGATGCGCAAACATTATTTGTGATGAGCGGTTACCGCACTCCGTACTACAACAAACGAATTGGCAACGTAGAGTACAGCCGGCATGTCTATGGGGACGCAGCAGACGTATTTGTGGACGTTGACGGCAACAACCGTATGGATGACCTCAACGGCGACGGCAACAGCGACTACAAGGATGCTGACTATCTGGCGAGACTAGTCGATTCACTCGAGAAAACGAATCCGTTTTTCAAGCCGCTGGTCGGCGGAATCGGGCGCTACGGGCCAAAACCGCATCGCGGGCCGTTCGTGCATGTCGATAGCCGCGGATACAGCGCGCGCTGGACTAAGCCCTGACTACCGGTATTCTGGATTCGGATGATCGAAGCGCGCGCCGTCATTCCAGGCCTTGCGACTATTGCCGTAGGCTGGCAAACCGCCATTGGCTTTAAGCATGTGCGCGGTATGCATCAGGTTCCAGGCGAGGAAAGTCGAGTTGCGCGCCGTAAATTCACTGTCAAAACCCACGCGTGAGCCATCGTCCTTCTCATCCCCGTACGAGGGTCCCGGACCGATCTCACCAATCCAGCCGGCATCGGGTTGCGGCGGGATCATGTAACCAATGTGTGCCAGCGCGTACAGCATCCCCATAGCACAATGTTTTACGCCGTCTTCATTGCCGGTAATGATTGCGCCCGCAGTCTTGGCGTAGAAGACGTACTGCCCCTTGTCATTCATCTCGCCCGAATGGGCATAGAGACGCTCGATGATCTTGCGACATTCGGACGAGACTTCTCCTAACCAGATGGGCGTTCCAAGCACCAGGATATCTGCATCCAGTACGGCGCTGCCAATGTCCGGCCATGCGTCCGTAGCGAAACCGTGTTCTGTCATATCGGGATAGACACCGGGCGCGATGTCGTGATCAACACTGCGAAACGAGCGCACCGCAACACCGGCGCCAGACATGATTTCGCGAACCACGTCCATCAAGGTATCAGTATGGCTGGCTTTTGGCGACGGTGTCAGTGTGCAGTTGATATATACCGCAGAGAGGTCGGAATAATCCGGCTTGGTCAATACGTCGGTCATTTTAGCGTCTCCATACTGCTACTTTAACAGCTTGGAAATCGAAAACCGACGGATGGCCGCTGCGAGCCCGTTGTAACGGACCAAAACAGCGGCCATCACGTCGCAGTCGAACGTCGCTGGCTTAATCGTCGAGATTGTCAGCGAATCGTTCGCCACTTAGCGCGGATCGCAGGGCCTTGTGCAGCAGTGCCCTGCTTTCAGCAAGCAGCGATGAATCTTCGAGCCGATCTTCGATTTTTTCGGCCAGGTATTCTTCGCCATCGTCGAGGGCAGATATCGCCGCCTGTTCATCGTCCTGAAACCAGGACGAGAATCGCAAGAATGCACGGTGGACTGCGCCAGCAGCGCTGCCGTCATCTTCTGGCTCACCACCCAGGGTGCGTACGCGGGCCTGAAACTCCCCGATTAGTGCCGCCCGTTCGTCGCGGCGCCGACGGAACTCGTCGCTGAGCGGGTGGCCGTCGTCTGCCACGTCGCAACAGGCTTCGTATCCTTTGCGGCTATCGATAAGCGTTTTCGTAATTGAGTTTAGAATTTCATTGTCGTGATCAGACATCAGAGTCTCCTTTTCGATTCAGAGTTAGGAACCTTCAAAAGGAGTAAATGCACATTTCGTGCCACGTCTGAAATTGCAGCGCTTTGCGCTTTTGGCGCTCGCCCGATGGCGAAATCCGGCCATAGCATAGGTAAAACCGGCGCCGCCGTGTAAAAGCTGCAACAGGATAAAAGTCAGAAGCGGTAGTTCAGACTAAGGTAGGCCCCCATCGGTGACTGCGAGTCTATTTTCTTGGTGTTGCCGGATACCCGGTCGGTGACCAGTACGTCCATGAAGTGATGCTCCACCCTCGCAGCAAAGCTCGTCGACCAACTCTCCGAAAAGTTGTAGGAGGTACCCAGCGTTCCCATCAGGTGAATCTCGTTGCCCACATCAAACGTGAGGTCAAATGTACCGCCCGTGTCCGTTGGCCCGGATACGTCATCGACATTAGGAGAAGCGAAGCCCAGGCCAAGCGACCAGAACCAGTCGAAACCGCGATCGGTTTCCTTGTAGAGGCGACCGAGTGAAGCAAACAGGACTGTACTGTCCGCCAAAGCGTCAATTACGTCCTCGTTTGGGTCCTGGCGGATGTTGACGAAACTCGCCGGCCGTTCGAAATCGTACTCATACCTGTCTATCCCGGCGCCAATAAACCAGCCGTTCTGCAGGCGATACCGGCCAATGACACCGAGTCCGAGGATATCGTTTGCTGGAACACCGTCACCAAGCAGTACGTTGGCACGCAGGCCAAGTTCAAATTTCGTCTGCTGAGACGATTCCTGGCCCAGGGCAGAGCTCGAAATGAAAACGAGCGCAACAATCGTGGCACTTTTCTGAATATAGATCACTCGAGCTTCTCCTGAAATGCATCGTTATCAATTTTGAGTCACTTTAGGTTAGAGTCGCCGCGGCGAAAAATCCTTCGCTGAATTCGATATTAGAATCTCCAGACAACGCCTAAAGACGGCAGCAGAGGCAACCAGTATTCCTTGTTTGCACGAATCTCACTCCCGCCGTTCCCGCTCGTCTTCACCGTGTACCGTGTGCAGCACTGATTCTGGCGATCAGAGGCGTTGGAAACCTCCAGGAATGCTTCCAGTTCGCTGTTTGCCAACTGAAAAGTCCGGCTGGCTCTTATATCCAGAGAATAAAAATCTTCATAGTTCGAGCTGTTTCTCGGTGTTGTCGTCGCAATGATCTCGGAGGCACCGTTTGGCAGGTCGATCGTTTCAATCAGGAGTTCTGTTTTCGGCCATCCTGAATGCCAGGAGCCCGCCGCGCTGATGTCCCAGTTGCGCCATTGGCCACTCACGCCTGCCGAGGTCGAGTGGGTTTGATCCCAGCTGCGCTTTTCATCCCGTCCGTTCACCTTGTCTTCCGTTGATGACCAGACGTAACTGGCCCACCAGCTCAAATTGTCGTCGCTTCCGGCAATCGTTAACTCGACTCCTTTCACGAAAGCATTCTTTGCCTCGACACGCGCTCTATCAATTTGTAACTCGGGAATAATCACCAATGAGTTAAAGACATTCTCAAAGCGCGGCATCGGTCGATCGTAATCTTTCCGGTAGTACTCTGCACGCAAGCTTAATTTCGGTGTCAGGTGATGCACGATACTGGCGACTCCATGATCAGCAAACTGTGGGGCAAAGAAACTGGTCGACCCATCGCTGACCTGTAGCTCGTTGATCTCCTGCGCCTGGTAAAACCTGCCAATGCCAACCCGCAACTCAGTGTCGTCGCCTAACCTGTAAAGTGCGTTGAAGCGAGGACTGCGCTGCTCATTGTTAATTGAGACGCTGTAGGTCTGCCGGTCCCAACGAAGACCCAGGTCCAGGATCAGCTTGTCAGTGGCCTGCCACCGCGCTTCAACGTAGGTCGCGAACTGTTCGCCCGTTGGCGACAGGACAATATCTCTTTGTAGCGAAGATTCATTGTCAAGAATTTGATCGAACGGCGAAAAGATCTGCAGCGCAGACTCGTAGTCGTAGTCTGCGTTCAGAAATTTGATGTCCAATCCGGCTTTGAGAGTCCAGACGTTGTTCAGCTCGAAATCCCAGTCTTGCGTCAAGGCGTAGGAACTAAAGTCGCGGCTGTCATCCACCGCGCCGACAAGAACGCCAGGAAGGTCAGATTGTCCACTTCTGCGATTGGCGATATCGGTCGCTGACACGACGGTCGAGCTCGAGACCTTGGGTGACCACTGCGTATCCATCTTTAGCCACGCGATTCGATTCCGATAGCGGGCCTTGGCTTCCTCTGAATCGTCTTCCTGCGCAAGATCCAGGTCGTCATAAGAGTACAAATAGTTTGCCGAGATGTAGCTGTGCTCATGCCATTGCCAGCCCAGGTGCGTTAGCGTATCGAAAAAACGCGGGGAACCACGGTCAGGGTTGACCGCGCGGCTCACCAGGTCAAGATTGCTGCGCCGCACCGAAACCAGCCAATCACCGTTGTTGGTGCTGCCGAAGCGGCCTGTTGAAAGGGCCCAGGCGTTGAAGAAACTGACGCCAAGCTCAGTCTCGCGACTATCGGGCGGCTCACGCATGTC
>JBBKWL010000130.1:0-65104 GCA_037968975.1 Woeseiaceae bacterium
GGCGTCACTGGGCCTATCCCTCAGCCGGTCTCGATGAGTCATTGCAGTCTAAGCGTGGTTAGAAGTCGCAGTCAAGAACCTGGTCACATACTTGCAACTGCAACAAAATCTCCGTCAATAGATTGTGAGTATTCTACGGCTCGCGACTGGCCTGCAAACCATTGCAGCTGCCCGGCGGCGGCGACCGACTCGCCGATGTAAATGATGGTCGGCGATTTGATCGCGTTGTCGCTCGCAGTACTCCGCATGTTGGAGACGGTGGTAAGAAAAGTGCGCTGATCCTGCGTTGTCCCATTCTCTACAAATGCAACCGGCAGCTCCGGCGCAACCTGGCTTTGCAAAAGCTGCGTCTGGATCTCGGCCACAGAATTGGCGCCCATGTAAAGGGCCAGTGTGTCGCCCGAATTCAAGAGTCGTGGCCAGTCAGGTTCGATGTCACCATCGAGCTTTGCAGTAGCAAGAGTCACGCTGGCGCTGACGCCACGTAGAGTCAATGGAATCCCGGCGTATGCGGCGCAACCCAATGCTGCGGATATACCGGGGATGATCTGGAATGGCAGGCCGGCATCGGCCACGGCTTTTGCCTCCTCACCGCCGCGGCCGAATACAAACGGGTCGCCACCTTTGAGCCTGCAAACCCTTTTTCCCCGACGCACGAGATCGACCAGCAACGCATTGATTTCATCCTGCGACATCGCTTGAGCGCCTGCGCGCTTGCCAACGGAAATAAAATCCGCTTCCTTGCGTGCGAAATCAAGGACCGTTTTTGACACCAGCCGATCGTACAGCACGACGTCTGCACGACTGATCAACTGCTGCGCACGTAAGGTAACCAGCCCGGGATCTCCGGGGCCGGCGCCTACAATCCATGCTTCACCACGCGAGTCGTTTGCTGCGGCTGCGTCGCCAACCAGTTCCGCGCGCATCGCTTTTTCAGCGGCGGCCTGGCGTCCCGCAAGCAAATGCTGTGCGATCGGACCCGAGAAAAACCGCTGCCAGAAACGGCGCCTTTCGCGCAGAGTGTCGAAGCGTTTTTTAACCAGTGCGCGCCAACGGCCGGCTTGCATTGCTAACTGACCGACCCGCTCGGGGATCCATGCTTCGATCTGCGCTTTTAATTGCTGGGCCAGGACGGGCGCGTTGCCCTCCGTCCCAATCGCGATAATGACTGGCGACCTGTCGACAATCGCCGGCAGAATAAAACTCGACGCATCGTTGTCGTCCACGACGTTACACAATTTGCCGGCTGCATCCGCATCCTTCGCGACACGCCGATTCTGTTCAGAATCGTCAGTGGCTGCGACCAATAACCAGAAGTCTTTAATAAACAAGGCACTATACGGATGCGCCTGATGCTGGACGCGGTCGCCATCAATCAGCGCCTGCAGCCCGGCGGTTACCGTTGGAGCAAGTACGGTGATGGACGCGCCGGTGCGCTGCAACAGCCGGATTTTTCGCTCCGCGACCACACCCCCTCCTACCACCAGGCAAGCTTTGTCAGTCAGTCTTAAAAATATCGGTAAGCGATCCAAAATCGTTCCTCAGGGCCTCAGCTCAGACCTTAACCGGCCACGATTGGCAGTGAAAATATCGATTGCTTTGGCCATTAGACTTGTTGGTAATAAGCGTGCGAATAGCACGGTCTTCTGTACTATTGGAGGCGAAATGACACTGACTCAACTCAAGTACTTGCTTGGCGTGGTGGATAATGGCCTGAATATAACGGCCGCTGCGGAGCGCCTGTTCACGAGCCAGCCGGGCATTAGCAAGCAACTGCGGCAGCTCGAGCAGGAAGTCGGCGTGCAGATCTTTTCTCGCAAGGGAAAAGCATTGGTCGGGATTACGCCCGCAGGAGCGTCTATCGTCGAGTACGCGCGCAAGATTCAAACGGATGTCGACAATATCCGCAGCGTTGGTAAGGACCTGATGTTGGAACAGGAGGGCACTCTGTCGATCGCTACAACGAACACTCAGGCGCGCTACGTATTGCCGGACGTCATCAGTCAGTTCCACGAACGCTATCCCAATGTGAATCTGGAATTACATCAGGGGACGTCAGAACAGATTGCCGACCTGGTCGCCGAGGGACGCGTCGATTTCGCGATCGCGACGGATTCGCAGGCCCTGTTTCCTGAGCTAAACCTCCTGCCCTGTTTTCAATGGGATCGGATCGTACTCACCAGGAAAGATCACCCTTTGGCCACTGCCGAAGAATGCCTGTCGTTGGCGGCGCTTGCGGAGCACCCACTCATCACATACGTGTTCAGCTCCCATCGGGAATCCTCTTTTTTGCGAGCATTTGAAAACGAAGGCCTGGAAGCCAACGTGGTATTCACGGCACGTGATGCCGATGTCATCAAGACCTACGTTCGCATGGGCATGGGGGTGGGAGTTGTCGCGCCGATGGCGATACTCAAAGAAGATCTGCAAGCGTTTCACGCCAGCTGCGCCAAGGGCTTGTTTCCAACCGTCACAACATGGATCGGCATGCCGCGTGATCGGGCTTTGCGGCGCTATATGCTCGACTTCATATCGTTGTTTGCGCCGCACTGGCCGCGAGAATCGATTGAACTGGCAACAACTGCCGACTCGCAGGAACAAGTTGACGAGCTGGCGAAACAACTGGAACTGCCAATTCGCACAGGCTGCGCGGCGGGAGTTTCTGCGGCAGCCTAAACCTTCGCCAGGTCTATCTCGTGCAGACCGCACTCGCGTTTGATGCCGAAAAAGCGTAGTTGTTCTTTCTCACTCACTTCATGAATTGATTTCGTCGAGTGATAGTCACCGATACTTTCGTAGCCGTGTTCCCATAACGGATGGTAAGGGAGGCTGTGTTCGGTGAGGTAGCGATGCACATCTCTGTCGCTCCAATCCGCGATAGGATGAACTTTCCAGCGATTGCTCGACCGCTCAAGAATCGGCGTGTTCTTGCGCTGTTCTGACTGAGAGCGCCGTACACCGGCGAACCAGGTTCCAACCCTGAGTTCGTCGATGGCGCGAATCATTGGCTCTACTTTCACCTGCTGATTGTATTTCTCAAGCGCGACGGCACCCATTTTCCAGCGCTCACCAAAGCGCGCCTCTTGCCAATGCGGGGACAGCAGCGAGCGATAGACTTTCAGGTTAAGACTAAGCCTGTCCGCAAGCTCGTCGATGAACCGGTAGGTTTCCGGAAACAAATAGCCCGTATCAATCAATACCACCGGGATATCCGGTTGCTGCTGCGTGAGCAAGTGTAGCGATACTGCGGCGTGCGCCCCAAAACTGGAGCTGACAATATGCTGTCCCGGCAAATTCTCGAGCGACCACGCGACGCGTTCCTCCGCACTGAATGCGCTAAGATCAGTGTTGCGAGGAACAATGCTTGCGCAGGCAGACATCAGAAAGCCCCGGCGACGAAATCGCCAAACGATCGGCCTGCTTTGCGCTCTGCCGCGTATGCCGAAAAGTGTCCATCAAGAATATCGAGTATCTCAGCCTCATTGACATTCTCATGGGCCAATTTATTGAGGCGCGTACCGAGTCCGTCACCGCCCAGGTATAAACTGTACTGACCGGGTGCCTTTCCAACCAATGCGATTTCGGCCAGGTAGGGGCGGGCGCAGCCGTTCGGGCAACCCGTGATCCGCATTGAAATAGACTCCTCGAGAAGATCGTGTGTCTCGAGCAGTGCTTCGACCCGCGCCGTCAGCTCGGGCAGGTATCGTTCGGCCTCGGCCATCGCGAGCGCACACGTCGGCAGAGCGACGCACGCGAGCGCTTGCTGTTTCAGTGGGGATAGCTCCTCAACCGGGACGACACCGTGGTTCAGCAGAAGTCGTTCAATACTTTGCTTCTTGTTTGCCGCAACGCTACTGATGATGACATTCTGATTTGCAGTTAGACGGAACGTTCCTTCATGCACTCTCGCGATCGCCGCCATTGCGCTTAGGAATTTTTGATCACCAACATCAGCAACACGTCCTTGCGGAATAAACAAGGTAAGGTGCCACTTGCCGAGTTGATCTTTGGTCCAGCCAAATTCATCGCCGCGACTGACGAAGCCGTACGGTTCCGCCGGGGCCAACGCGTAGCCCAAACGCTGGTGGAGCTCTGTCTTGAACCAATCAAGACCATTGGCGTCGATCGTATACTTGAGCCGCGCGTGCTTGCGGTCGCTGCGATCGCCGTTATCTCTTTGAATTTTAACGACTTGCTCGGCAACCGCGTTGACCTGGTCCGGCGTACAAAAACCAATGCTGTCGGCTACTCGCGGATACGTTTTCGCCTCGCCATGGTGCATCCCCATGCCGCCACCGGCGGTGACATTGAAGCCGGCCAGCTCGCCGTTTTTCTGGATTGCAATGAAGCCGAGATCCTGCGAAAAAATATCGACGTCGTTCGACGGCGGAATCGCGATTCCGATTTTGAACTTTCGTGGCAGGTAAGTCTCGCCATAAATGGGTTCTGCATCCGTAACGCGCTGCTTGTCCAGCCAGATCTCGTGATAGGCACTGGTGTTGGGCGTCAGGTGCGCACTTAATGCGGTCGCTGCTGCGTACGAAGCGGCATGAATTGCAGATCGCTCCGCAAGTGGTGTGCACATTACATTGCGATTCACGTCGCCACAGGCGGCGATCGTATCGAGCAAAGCTTTATTGATCGCTGCGATAGTCGGCTTCAGGTCTCTTTTGATGACACCATGAAACTGGAACGCCTGTCGCGTAGTCAGGCGAATCGAGTCATTGGCATACTCTTTGGCGAGTCTGTCCATTTCCAGCCATTGCTCGGGTGTCGCTATGCCGCCGGGCACCCGAACTCGAATCATGAAGCTGTGTGCCGGCTCGAGTTTCTGCCGCGTTCGTTCGGCACGGATGTCGCGGTCATCCTGCTGATAGAAGCCATGGAATTTCGACAGTTGCGTGTCGTCTTCTGCAAGCGCACCGCTGCTGCCATCGGCCAGGCTCTCGACAATACTGCCACGCAGAAAATTACTGCGTGCCTTGATCCCTTCAACTGGCGTCAACGTGGAGTCACTACTCATCAGTACACGTCCCGTTGGTAGCGGTGTGCTTGCTTCAGGCTTTTGATGTACTCAAGTGCGCGTTGCTCCGAAAGCCCACCTTGTTGCCTGATGATCGCGACCAGTGCGTCATGTACGTCGCCAGCCATGTGGGTGGCGTCTCCGCAGACATAAAAGTGGGCGCCGCGCTCCAACCAGTCGAAGATCTGTCGACCGTTTTTCAGCAGGCGCTGCTGCACATAAATTTTCTCGCTTTGATCGCGCGAGAACGCGACGTCGAGTTTGCTTAACAGGCCGTCTTTGCGGTAGCGCAGCCATTCGAGCTGGTATAAAAAGTCGCTAGCCAGATTGCGGTCGCCGAAAACGAGCCAGTTGTCGCCGGTGTGGCCATGCTCGCGTCGGTGTTCAATGAAGGCGCGGTATGGGGCAACTCCAGTTCCAGCGCCGACCATGATGATGGGCGTTGAGCCGTTGGCAGGAAGCCGGAAATTATCATTCGTCTCGACATAGACTGGCAGATGCGTCGTGTCGCTAATCAGAAAGTTCGACGCCGCGCCCAGGTGCCGCCGACCGAATTGATCATAATCGACAACGTCCACGGTCAGATGAACCTCGTCCGGGTTTGCGTCCAGGCTTGACGCGATAGAGTAGGAGCGCGGCGAGAGCTCACGCAGCGCATTCAGATATTCTGGCTGTTGCCAGTCTACCGGGTACTCATGGACCAGATCGATCAATTGGCGCGTAGCCAGGTAGTCACTAAACCGCTCTCTGTCGTCGAGTACCTCCTGCAAGCCCGGGTGGGTTGCCGCGACTGCATCCAGGATCGGCCGGCTAAGAGCGGTAATTTCCCTGTTCGCGAATCGGTCTTCTTCAAGGCCGCTGAGCGCCCCTAGTTGAGCAGTTATTTCCGGCGGATTTTTCGGCCATACCGCGAGAGAGTCACCCGGTTGATAGGAAAGACCGGACCCTTCGAGGTCCAGTTCGATGTGCTGCACGTGTTTGCTGGAATCGCGGCCGGTGATGACCTGTTGAGTCAGGACCTCTGCCGCGAAGGGATTGTGTTTGCCGTGCAGTGGCGGTGTGGCGACTGCGCTCAGTCGCACTGGGGGCGGCGGAGCAATCTCGTCGGATGTCTCACGGGCATGCGCGATCACTTGTTTCGCCCATCCGGAGGCTGCCGCATTGAAGTCGAGGTCGCAGTCAACGCGATCGACGATAGCGTTGCCCCCCAGTTCAAGCAGGCGTTTTTCGAACACGCGGCCCATTTCGCAATAGTCGGCGTAGCTGGAGTCGCCCAGCGCCAGCACCGAGAAATTTAATTTGGGCAACGGCACGGCTTTGTCCGACATCCAGAATTCGAAGAAAGCTTCGCTGCCTTCCGGCGCCTCGCCAATGCCGTGGGTGGCGAGAACGAAAATCGCATTCTCGATAGTCTTCAGTATTTTCGGGCGTGTACTGCTGAGGTCGTGTAATTCGGCTGCAAGTCCGTTCGCGCCTGCTTCCTTAACCAAATTTTCAGCGACGTTGCGACTGTTGCCGGTTTCGGTCGCATAGAAAACGTGCCAGGTCGCCACCGATACTGCGGTCGGAAGACCCGCCGGGGATGCGAGGGGTACCGAAGATCCTGCAAGTCCCGCCAAATAGCCGCTACCCCAGATCAGCTGCTCGCGGTCAAAGCGCGCAACCGCTTGCTGCAACGCGGAAAGCTCCGTGGCATCGAGGACGGGTACGATTATTTCTTGCGGATTTGCTGCCACGTCGTTCTCCGGAGATTCTGGAGAACTAACGCTACTAACAAATCAGCGCTGGCAGAACGATTGAATTCTTATCGGCCGATAACCTGCGGACATAAAACGCATCGTTGCTCAGGCGGCCACGCCGAACAGACGGCCGACGCCGGCCGTGATTAGCATGGCAAGAGCGCCCCAGAAAGTAACGCGCACTGCACCGATTAGCATCGCCGCGCCGCCGGCGCGGGCCGCCAACATACCCAGGGTCGCCAGGAAGAAGAGCGAAGCGATCGCCACAATTGCGATCATATTTGGGCCGCCAAAAAACCAGGCTACCAACAGGGGCAGCGATGCGCCAATCGTAAAGGTCGCGGCGGAGGACAATGCCGCCTGTACCGGGCGTGGACTGGCGGTTGACGTAATTCCGATCTCATCGCGCGCGTGCGCGCCCAGCGCGTCGTGCTCCATCAGCTGTTCCGCCACTTGATAGGCCAACTGCGACTCCAGCCCGCGATCCTCGTAAATTTCCGCGAGTTCCTTCTTTTCGAATTCGAAGTTTTGCGCCAGCGAGCGTCGTTCTATCTCCAGGTCAGCTTGCTCGGTATCAAACTGTGATTTGACGGAGACATATTCCCCGGCAGCCATGGACATGGCGCCTGCAACAAGCCCTGCCACTCCGGCCAGAATAATGCTTTGATGTGATGCATTCGCGGCGGCCACGCCGATAATCAGGCTCGCGGTGGAGACGATGCCGTCGTTAGCGCCCAGGACCGAGGCGCGCAGCCAGCCTACCCGATGCGCGCGATGTAACTCGTGATGACTCATTGTTGGCCTCGCCGTGTATCAGCGCCCAGTCTAACAACCGCGGTCGAACTAGTGGAGCTTCCAATATCCCAGCCATCCCTTGGTCACCGTCTACCGCGCTGATGGTCTACACTGGAGATTGAGTGGCACCGCAAAAAAAGGGGAGTGGTCGTGATTTAATTCGATTTAAACGGGGCGCCGGCTGCGTCCAACAGCGAGCCAGATACACCGTTGTTATGGGTGGTCCGAGATGAGTTGAAACTCAAAGGCACCAAGTTTGGCTGTGGGATCGCCATGTGTGGCGCCTGTACAGTTCACATAGACGGGGTCGCAACGCGATCCTGCATCATGCCCATAAGCTCGGTTGCAGGAAAATCGGTGACCACGATTGAAGGTCTGGCAACGGACGCCGGCAGGGCCCTGCAAAAAGCCTGGGTAGACGAACAAGTGCCACAATGTGGCTACTGCCAGTCCGGCCAAATCATGCAGGCCGCAGGCTTTCTGGAAAATACTCCGAATCCGACCGACCAACAAATTAGCGACGCGATGAACGGCAATCTTTGTCGCTGTATGGCGTATACGCGGATCAAGAAGGCAATCAAGGTCGCCGCCAGCGGCGGGGAGGCGTAGTCATGGCTATTAATCGCCGAACATTTCTTGCGAATAGCGCGAGCGCTGGGCTGGTAATGGGCCTGGGTGTGGTATTACCGGGCTGCAGTGAGGAAGAGGTTGCCGCTGATATTGCCAGCGCCGGCACCAGTGCCGGATTTTCGCCATCGATGTGGTTCGAAATCAGCGGTGATGGCAGCATCATGATGAATATTCCAAAAGCCGAGATGGGGCAGCACGTCGGTACAGCGCTTGCCCGGATTATTGCGGACGAGCTCGGCGCGAACTGGAGTGATGTCGATTTCGTGCACGCCGACAGTGATCCGAAATGGGGACCGCTAGTTCCCGGTGTTTCGCTTGGTGATGTAACGGGCGGATCCTGGTCTGTGTTTACTTCCTTTGCGACGATTTCGCAGGCAGGTGCTGCAGGCCGAACGATTTTACAGGAAGCGGGCGCAGCGCTGCTGGGCGTTGCTCCTGCGGATTGCGCAGTCGCCGACAGCAAGGTGTCCGCGAACGGCAAAAGCGTTTCATTCGCGGAAATCGTGCAAAAAGGTGATGTGAGCAGGACGCTGAATGATGCCGAGCTGGCGGCACTCACGCCAAAGTCACCGTCCGAACGACGGCTGATAGGGCGCGATACCCGCGCGCTGGATATTCCGGCGAAATCTCGTGGTGAAGCGGTCTACGGAATCGATGTCGAGTTGCCAGGCATGGTATTCGGGTCTCCGTTGCTACCGCCGACACGGTATGGCAGTTCGATCCGGAGTATCGATGACAGCGCGGCGAAAGAGATACCCGGCTATCAGCAGACATTGCAGCTGACCGATCCCAGTGGCCTCCTGATGGGGTGGGCGGTCGTAATCGCTGATGACTTCCCAAGTGCAATGAAAGCGGCCGATGCGGTCGTTATCGACTGGGAGGCAGGACCGACCGCGAATGTCAGTGAGTCTGACATCCAAGCCGAAGGTGCAAAGCTGGTCGCAGACAAAAGCATCGGCACGCGGTTTGTCGACGAGGGCGATGTCACGGCAGCGCAGGCAGCAGCGGCGGATTCGTTTACTGCGACCTATCGAACCGCAACAGCGATGCATTACCAGTTGGAACCCGTAAATGCGCTGGTCGAGTTTGTTGATGGCAAGTGCCATGTGCATTCGGGCAATCAATATCGGGCTGCGATGTTACCGACGTTGGCTGGTGTGCTGGGAATCACGGCCGACGACGTCGTTATTCACCAGTATTACCTGGGCGGAGGATTTGGACGGCGATTGTGGGGTGACTACATGATCCCGGCAGCGCTGGCCGCGCAGGAATTGGGTAAGCCCGTCAAAGTAGTGTTTCGACGCGCAGAAGATGCGCGCCTCGACTGTGTTCGCTCGCCGTCAGTACAGCAACTCGATGCGTCGCTCGATGCGGACGGAAACCTGACGGCCATCGAGCACGCTGCGGCAGCGGGATGGCCAACATTGTCATTGTTGCCGGATTTTCTCGGAACCGGAGTTGATGGCAAGGGCAAGTTTGATGCATTTTCAATTGCAGGCGCAGATCACTGGTATACGGTGCCGAATCATCGCGTCCGTGCGCTCAATAACGAGGTTGCGCAAAAGACCTTCCTGCCTGGCTATTTGCGATCAGTAGGTCCCGGATGGACCAGCTGGGCGGTCGAGTCGTTTATGGACGAACTGGCCAAACGTGCCGGCGAAGACCCGATCGATTATCGACTTGCCATGCTGGATGCCGCCGGCAAGAATGCTGGCGATCAGGTTGGCGCCGTGGGTGGCGCTGCTCGTCAGGCGGCAGTACTCAAAGATGTTCGCGACCGCTCCGGATGGGGCGGTGAGCTACCGGCAGGCGAAGGCCTTGGCGTCGCATGTTGCTTCGGTCAACAACGCGACATGGCGACCTGGATTGGCTGCGTCGCGCATGTCGCAGTAGACCCGCAAACCAGGGCGGTCAAGGTCAAAAAGATCTGGCAAACGATCGACTGTGGGACGGTCGTGCACCCGGACGGCGCTTTGGCACAGGCTGAGGGTGCAATTCTCTGGGGCTTGAGTGTTGGCTTGCACGAAGGCGCCACTTTTGAGAATGGCCAGGTGGCGCAGCGCAACTTTGACACCTATACGCCGCTCAGAATGGCCGATGTGCCTGAACTGGATATCAAGTTTGTGGCGAGCATAGAGACGCCAACAGGCCTCGGCGAACCGCCGTTTATTCCGGTTGCGCCATCTATAGCGAACGCGATTGAAGCGGCAACTGGCATTCGCGTACGGGATTTGCCAATTCGTATTTAGGGAACCAAAAAAAGCTGCGCACATTTCTGTGCGCAGCTTTGATATTACGATCTCTTTTTCTGCGCCTTTTTACTGCGCTTCAGCCTGATAATGGTCCATCAAAATCTTGGCGACTTCCGGCCGCGAAAATTCCGGCGGCGGTGCAATACCGGCGCCAAGCATTTCACGAACTTTGGTGCCTGACAGGAACACGTAGTCTTCAGGTTTGTGGTCCGGTGCCTCACGCATCATGACAACCTTATCGAGTTTCTTGGACCATGCGGTGTGGTCTGCGCTGAAGATTTCGATCTCCATTGCGCCTTCCGGAATCTCATCAAAAATTGCCTGGGCATCGAACGGACCGTAATAATCGCCAACTCCGGCGTGGTCGCGACCAACGATGAGGTGGGTAGCACCCATGTTCTGGCGGAATAGCGCATGCAGGACTGCTTCACGCGGTCCGGCATACAACATATCGAAACCGTAGCCCGTGACCATGACCGTGTTAGCCGGAAAGTAGATATCGACCATCTTGCGGATGCAGGCATCGCGCACGTCGGCCGGAATATCGCCTTTCTTGAGCTTGCCAAGCAGCATATGAATGACGCAGCCATCAGCGTCCAGCCGCTCTATCGCCATGCGACACAGCTCTTCGTGAGCCAGATGCATCGGGTTTCGAGTCTGGAAAGCGACAACCTTTTCCCAGCCGCGTGCGGCAATATCTTCACGAATTTCGACGGCGGTCTTGAAGGTGCCTTCAAATTCTGTTTCGAAGTAGCTCAGGTTTAAAACCTGAATCGAGCCAGATACACAGTGCTTGCCCTGGCCCTGGAATACAGCAACACCTGGATGTTCGGCGTCCATGGTGCCGAATACCTGCTGGGTGATCGTATCTTTTTGCTCTGCTGACATTTCTTCAATCGCATCGACATCCATGATCGCGATGACGGGATTGCCGTCGACATTCGGATCGCGCAGCGCGATTCGAGAAGCGCCTTCAATCGCAGCGATGTCATCGGTCATGTTGAGCACTGGCACCGGCCAGAATAGTCCGTCAACGGTGTGCATTTTCTCTGCAACACTCATCGCATCAGCAACATTCATGTAACCGGTCAACGGTGTGAAGTAGCCGCCGCCGAGCATCACTGCGTCGGCCGCTGCTGCCGAAGTCAGCAGTAAAGAGGGCAGAGTTGCAGCTTCAGCTAGCAAACTGGCGTGCTGGTCGCTATCGGTGACCAGTAATGGGTTCAGGGCATCAGCCCCATGTGGCTTAATCAAGTCGTTCTCCTACTGCATTGCCGCATTAATAGTTGGCTCGCCGTCTTCAGCGCGCGAGTTGTGTTCTTTGACGACGAAGCCGTTCTCAATGAGGTAGTCGAGAATAATTCCTACTTCTTCTTCGAGCGTCATTTGATCAGTGTGCAAGTGAATCTCGGGCTTATCCGGAGCTTCATAGGGATCGTCGATACCGGTGAAATTCTTGATTTCGCCAGCGCGTGCTTTCTTATAAAGACCCTTAGGATCGCGCTTCTCAGCTTCTGCAAGCGAGCAATCGACGTGAACTTCAATGAATCCAAGGTCTGTAGCTTCATGCAGAGTGCGAACTTCGTCGCGATCGGCCTTGTAGGGGCTAATAAAGCTGGACAGGGACAGTACACCTGCATCGCCGAACAATTTGGCGACCTCGCCGATACGCCGAATATTTTCGGTACGGTCTGCTTCCGAGAAGCCGAGGTTTTTATTGATGCCGAGGCGAACATTGTCACCGTCCAGTCGGTACGAGAGCTTGCCCATTCCGAAGAGGGCCTGCTCGAGCGCAACAGCGATCGTGCTCTTGCCACTGCCGGACAGTCCAGTAAACCAGATAGTTGCGCCGCGCTGCCGCAAAATATTCTGTCGATCTTTGCGGGATACTTCACCCGCGTGCCAGGTTACGTTTGTTGCTTTTTGAGTAGTCACTGTTTGCTTCCTATATTTCCGCGTTAGTTGTTTTCATTAAGATCATTTTCTTTGAAACCGTTGATCAGCAGATCAACACAATTTTCAATAAGTTGAAATAAATCCATGTCCGGATGACGGTCGATAAATTCACCCCAGGCGTTGCACATTCCGATGACGGCGTGTGCGGCGAACTGGCAGTCAATTGAATCTCGAACCTCACCCTTCTTGATTCCGTCTGCAAATATCATTTCCAGTTGCTGCCGGTATCCGGTACCCAGCTCTTTCAATTTGGTACGTTTCGACTCAGGCAGGTACAGCCGCTCCGCGTTATAAACGCGCAGCGCTTCGTTCTTCTCGCGATACTTCGTGACGTGAGAGGTCACCGTCGCAACCAACTTTTCCCGGAACGTTTGGCCGCTCGATGAAATAGTGTTCATCCGATCGACGTAGTCCTGCATCCCGTACAGGCAAACCTCACTCAACGCGTCCTCTTTGGACTTGAAGTAGTAGTAGAGACTGCCTTGCTTGATGCCCATGTATTCCGCGATATCGCGCGTGCTCGAGCCGTGGTAACCCTTCTCTGCGAATACGGCAGCGGCGGAGCGAATAGCCTCCATCCGTTGGTTTGCGTATTTTTCGGTGTGCGTGCCAGTCACAGGGGTCGTCCTCGTCATCGAGGGGCGCAATCTATAGAACTATAGAAAAACTGTCAAGGGGAAATATAACTTATTGAAAAATAAGTATAATTATCTTACATAATATCAATAGATTGATAGAAAGGTCTCGCTATGTAATAAATAACGACATTCAGCGGGACCTGTTGGCGATCACTTCAAGGGCGCTTTGGGCAAACAGCGAGTAGGCTCGACCGCGCTCGATTGCGCCTGGATCCGACGCGTTGCCGTCTATGCCGCGGCGCAATACGCCGGCGAGAATTGCCGCCAGACGAAACATCGAGAAAGCAATGTAGTAGTCAATGTCGCCGACGGGCTGGCCGCCGTCGCGATAGGTGTCGAGTAAGATCTGTTCGGCAGGAATTCCGAGCTTCGCTGTATCGACGCCCCGCAAACTGTGTCCGAGCAGATTTTCATCCAGGTGGTACGGCAGCAGGAAATACCCCAGGTCGGCGAGCGGGTGACCAATGGTCGACAGTTCCCAGTCCAGAACTGCAACAACTGTAGAGTCGGCATCGCTGAATATGAGATTACCGGGCCGGTAGTCGCCATGGACTATGGCGCTGCGTTGGTCGCCCGGAGCATTCGCTGGCAACCACGCTATGAGTTCGTCCATCGCTCCGCACTCTTCTGTTTTCGAGAGCTCGTACTGTTGCGACCAGCGCGCGATCTGGCGGGCAACATAGTTATCGGGTTTGCCGAAAGTCTTGAGGCCGGCGGCGCGGTAGTCAACCGCGTGTAGCTTGCCCAACACCGATGCTGCGGACAGAAAGGCCGACTCGCGTTCACTGGTTGTGCTGCCTGGCATCAGCAAGTCAGGGAAAACTCGCCCGGTGACATAGTTCATGACGTAGAACATCTGGCCAATGATGGATTTGTCAGTGCAAAGATGCAGTGCTTTGGGTACCGGTACGTCGCTGTCGTCAAGGGCAGCAATCACGCGGAATTCCCGGTCGACTGCATGCGCAGACGGCAGCAGCTTACCCGGCGGTTTTTTTCGCAGTACATAGCTACCGCTATCCGTCTCGATCAGAAACGTCGGGTTCGATTGCCCACCCCGAAATTGTTGCACAGAACAGGTGTCGCCGAAGTTCGGTATATGTTCCTTGAGGTACTTCGCTAAAGCGCTCTCGTCAATCTGATGTGCGGCAAGCGGGGCACCGAGCATCTGAGCAACGGGCGCATCAGCCACTACTGATATCGCTTCAATTCAAGTCGTGCGATCTGGTCCCGATGGACTTCATCGGGACCATCTGCAAGGCGCAGCGTGCGCGCCTGCGCGTAAGCGTATGCCAGTCCAAAGTCATTCGATACTCCGCCACCCCCATGCATTTGTATCGCCCAGTCTATTACCCGACACGCCATATTCGGTGCGGCGACTTTGATCATGCCGATTTCCTTACGAGCATCGCGATTTCCGACTTTGTCCATCTTGTCAGCTGCGCTTAAGACCAGCAGGCGCGCCTGGTCAATCATTATCCGGGATTCGGCAATGCGTTCGCGCGTCACTCCCTGGTCCGACAATTGCTTGCCGAAGGACTGTCGCGACTGTGCGCGTCGGCACATCTTTTCAAGCGCTACTTCGGCGAGACCGATCAATCGCATGCAATGATGAATTCGTCCCGGACCCAGGCGGCCTTGTGCGATCTCAAATCCGCGACCCTCGCCGAGAAGCATGTTGCTTGCGGGAACCCGAACGTTTGCAAATTGTATTTCGCCATGACCATGCGGTGCGTCGTTATAGCCAAAAACCGGCAAGGAGCGCTTAATGTCGATGCCCTTGGTATCACTTGGTACCAGAATCATCGATTGCTGACGGTAGGCATCGTCTCCATCAGGGTTGGTCTTGCCCATAAATATGAAAAGCTTACAGCGCGGATCGGCACTGCCGGAGGACCACCATTTGGTGCCGTTGATCACATAGTCGTCGCCATCGCGCAGAATCGTTGAACTGATATTTCTTGCATCCGAAGACGCAACATCGGGCTCGGTCATTGCAAAGCAGGAGCGAATCTTGCCCGCAAGCAGCGGGGTCAGCCACTGGCGTTTCTGCTCTTCTGTGCCGTAGCGCTCAAGGGTCTCCATATTGCCTGTGTCGGGCGCGGAGCAATTGAATACTTCTGCAGACCAGGGTACGCGACCCATGATCTCGCATAACGGCGCGTATTCAAGATTGGTCAGGCCGCCGCCCAACTTTGAATCGGGCAAAAACAAATTCCACAATCCGGCGGCCTGTGCTTTGGGCTTCAACGATTCAACAACGGGGACCGGTGTCCAGTCGTCACCCATCGCGGCGACCTGCTGCAGGAAGACCGCTTCATTTGGATAGATGTGTTCATCCATGAACGCGTTCAAGCGCTCAATCAGGTCCATGGTTTTCCGGTTGTGGTCAAAATCCATTTGCGATTCTCTGTTTTGGCGCGGCGTCAGCGCGATGGCAGATGCTGTTTACGTGGTTGTATTTCAAAACGCTCAACCCAGCGACCGAAGGTACTGTTGCTCAGCGAGATCAACGGCTCAATGGAAGCATCGATTCGACCTCGAATTTGTTCCGGATCGACCCTGCCGTCTGCAAGTTCGGACTGATGCTGCGGCACGTTCAGCCAACGCTCGATTAATGCAGCGTCAACTTCGAGGTGAAATTGAAAGCCATAAGCATGCTCTCCGTGACGAAACGCCTGTACGGGGCAATTTTCAGATCGTGCGAGATGATCGGTGCCGGCGGGGAGCTCGATCACATCGTCATGCCATTGAAATACTTCTTTACGTTTGCCGAAGGTTGACAGCACCGGGTCATTTTGACCAGCGTCAGTAACATCGACTGAATGCCAGCCGATTTCGCGGCCAGCGTCAGCGAGCACGTTACCGCCCAGGGCTTTAGCGAGCAGTTGCGCACCGAGGCAGATGCCGAGTATCGACATATCACGTTGCAGCGCCTCTTTGATCAATGCTACCTCGGTCGTGAGATGCGGAAATTCGATCGTGTTGTCGGCGTTCATCGGTCCGCCGAGAATGATCAGTGCGGCGTAGCCATCCAGAGAAGGGTGCTCGCCCGGATTGCGTCCGAAGTTGACGTAACGAATGCGAAAACCTGCCTGCTTGAGCAGCGGGTCCAACGTGCCCAGGGGTTCGTAGGGTACGTGCTGGAAGACCAGAATCTTGGGTCGGGCCATATTGGGAGAACTTTTTTAGTTAACGGATTGCCAGTGCGCGTCAGTCGCGACCATGGTCAGCACATCATACTGTGCCACAATCTCGTCGTCCTGATTTGTCACCTCGGCGTCCCAGCGTACCTCTCCATAACCGCTATCACCACGCAGCGTTTTTTGCTTACACGCGAGCCGAACCTTAATTGAGTCGCCGAAATTCACGGGTTGCAGAAAGCGCAGGTCGTCCACGCCGTAATTGGCCAGAACCGGACCAAAGTCAGGGTCAACAAACAGCCCCGCCGCAAACGAGACAATCAGGTAGCCATGCGCTACCCGACCCTCGAAGAAAGGATTCTTTGCGGCCTGTTCCTCATTCATATGTGCGTAAAAATTGTCGCCCGTAAATTCGGCAAAATGATTGATGTCCTCAAGGGTTACTTCGCGCTGAGCACTCTTATAGGTATCGCCAAGTTCGAGTTGTTCGAAAGTCTTGCGAAACGGATGCACGCCAGGATCGACCTCATCCGCACCTCTTATCCAGCGATGACCGATCTCGGACAAGGTTTGCGGCGATCCCTGAATCGCAGTGCGTTGCATGTAATGCAGGACGCCGCGAACGCCACCCATTTCTTCGCCACCGCCGGCACGACCCGGACCACCGTGCACGAGGTGGGCGAGTGGTGCGCCATGACCGGTCGACTCCGCAGCGCAATGTCGATTTATGATGACCATGCGCCCGTGGTACGCCGCCGTACCGAGGATGAGTTCGCGAGCAATCTTGTTGTCGTTGGTGATAACCGATCCGGCAAGACTGCCTTCGCCAAGGCGAGCAAGCTGGATGGCATCGTCCAGCGAATCATAGGGCAGCACGGTGCTGACCGGGCCAAACGCCTCGACAGAATGCACGGCAGTCGCTGTCAATGGTTTTTCGCAATGCAGCAATGTAGGCATGAAGAAAGCGCCCTTTTTACTGTCGCCATCAACAATTTCAAATTCATCACTGCCACCGAACACGACCTCGGCTTCGGCGGCCAGTTCGCTCACGCGCTCGCGAATTTCGTCGCGTTGCCCGTGGCTTGCCAATGCGCCCATTTGAACTTCCTTGAGGGCCGGATTACCAATGCGGATACTGCCGAGTGCGCTCGACAATGCTTTGACCACCTCGCCAGCAATACTGGACGGCGCGATGATGCGCCTGATTGCCGTGCACTTCTGCCCTGCCTTGGCCGTCATCTCCCGGGTCACTTCCTGAATGTAAAGATCGAATTCGGGTGTTCCCGGTGTGGCGTCAGGTCCCAGTATCGACATATTCAAGGAGTCGGTTTCGGCTGTGAACGCGACCGACTCGCTAACGACGCGTGGATGTCGTTGTAGCATTTCCGCGGTCGTCTTGGAGCCCGTGAAAGCAATCGTGTCCTGACAATCGAGATGGTCAAACAAATCGCCGACACCGCCGCAGATCAACTGCACGCTGCCCGCTGGCAAAATGCCGGACTCAGCGATGCGGCGGACCATGAGTTCGGTCAGGTACGCCGTACTCGAAGCAGGTTTGATGATTGCCGGCACGCCCGCGAGCAAGGTCGGTGCGAGTTTTTCGAGCATGCCCCAGCAAGGAAAATTGAAAGCATTGATATGGATTGCCGCACCGAGCTTCGGCGTACAAATATGCTGGCCTACGAACGTTCCGTTGCGTGAGAGTTGTTCCACTTGTCCGTCCAGGTAGACATAGTCATTCGGCATC
This sequence comes from Woeseiaceae bacterium, assembly GCA_037968975.1. Taxonomy (GTDB): domain Bacteria; phylum Pseudomonadota; class Gammaproteobacteria; order Steroidobacterales; family Woeseiaceae; genus UBA1847. The sequence goes on from JBBKWL010000130.1 coordinate 17,921, forward strand.
TCGCGGCGACCTTTGCTCGAGAAAACAAACATTGTCGATATACCGCCATCAATGTCTGGCCAACTGTCTTTGCGGGTCGCGCCGGTTTGCGTCGATAACGCGTAGAATTCCTGCTTGATCTCGTTCAAATATTGGGCGAGTGCTTTCAGCATGTCGCCGCGCTCATGAAACGTCAGCCTGCGCAGATTAGGACCGCCGACCGACCTGGCATGGTTGAGAATCGCCTTGAAGTCCAGTCCTGAGCTGGTAATCGACGCGACTGGCTCTCCAGAGACCGCTGACGCAAGAATTTTGCCGTCGCCGTCGCCCTCGACCCAGCGGTCGGCAATCAGATTTCCGAGTTTGTTCATTTGAGATATTTGTTCATTTGAAACACAAGAAGCCTAAGATACAAAAAGAAGTGAGATTTGAAAAAAGCTGTATCACAATATACGGTCGGACACTCCAAGCGCAAGCGAAGCTACTGTGACAATCGAATCCGCAAGTCGAAAGTTGGTCGCCGAATTTAGTTCACGGCGAACTCTGCGCACCGGCTCCTTGATTACTACTGTGTTCGGCGATGCGATTGCGCCGCGGGGTGGTTCCGTCTGGCTGGGCAGCCTGATTGAGGCGATGAGTCATTTTGGCATTAGTGAGCGTCTGGTTCGCACCTCGGTATTCCGGCTGGTGCAGGACGGTTGGCTGCAATCGACGCAGGTAGGTCGGCGCAGTTACTACAGTTTGTCGGACGAGGGCAGGCAGCGCTTCGAACAGGCAACCCACAAAATCTACGGTGAGCCGCTCATTGATTGGAACGGCGAGTGGTGTCTTGTACTACTTGCCGATCTCGATGGCGAGCGCCGGGATTCAGTGCGCAAGGAGCTGGCATGGTTGGGTTTCGGTGCGCTCACATCAGGCGTTCTTGCGCATCCCGCACCCGACATGGGCGATGTGGATGCCGCGCTGCAGCGCGTCGGAGCTATTGATGACCTGGTACTGCTGACCGGTCAGACGATCCGCAATGAGACCGGTATGCAGGCGCTGGCACAAGCGAGTTGGGGCCTGGCTGAAATTGACCTTGGCTATGCGAATTTTGTGAAACGATTCAGGCCCCTGATTGCGGCTTATAGCAAGAGTGCAGAGGTTGAGCCGAAAGCAGCTTTCCTGGTGCGCACATTACTTATTCAGGAATACCGCAAAGTGTTGTTGCGTGATCCACAGCTGCCGAACGAATTGCTGCCTGCCGATTGGCACGGAATTGCGGCGTACCAGTTATGTCGCAATTTGTATCGTGCGGTTTTCGAGCAGGCCGACCGCTACCTGACGGCTACGATGCAGACGGCGAACGGTCCACTGCCGCCACCCAACAAGCACTTCATGAACCGATTTGGTGGGCTTGCGCAATGAATGAGCTACAGCGGGCGCAACTTTGCGCCGATAAGATGTTTGCGAATGACAGGGCATCCAAAGCGCTCGGAGTCGAGATCGAAATCCCGGCAGTGGGGTCGGCTATTGCAACGATGTACGTGCGCGGCGAAATGGTGAACGGATTTGATATTTGCCATGGCGGACTGGTGTTCGCTCTTGCAGATACCGCGTTCGCTTTTGCCTGTAACGCCTATGACGAACTGACGGTTGCTGGTAGCGGCAATATTGAGTTTCTTCGGCCCTCGGTCCGGGGGGACAAGCTGCGCGCAGTCGCGACAGAACTGCATCGCGGCACACGAAGTGGCCTGTATAAGGTCGAAGTAAAGAACCAGGATGACAAACTGGTTGCGCTTTTCCAGGGCCGTTCTGTGAGTCGCGGCGAGCCAATTCTGCCGGCGACTTAAAGTGATACAAAAATCCTTGAAAAGATGAAAAAAATGTGACACATTCACGCGGCACGAGGAGGAGTCATAGACATGTACACGCAAGGCCTGGATCAAAAGGGACAAACCGCCAAACATCGCGACTCGCAGGAGTCTGCTGAGGATCTCAAGGCGTTCCAGCAGCGTGTGGATGCCGAGGAAAAAATTGAAGCCAAGGACTGGATGCCTGAAGCTTATCGACGCACGCTGGTGCGACAGATTTCACAACACGCTCATTCCGAAATTATCGGCATGCAGCCAGAAGGCAATTGGCTTACGCGTGCGCCGAGTTTGAAGCGCAAAGCCATTTTGCTGGCCAAAGTGCAGGATGAAGCAGGGCACGGTCTCTACTTATACAGTGCCGGCGAAACGCTGGGCACTTCGCGTGATGAGATGGTCGGCGACCTGCTTACGGGCAAAGCCAAGTATTCCAGTATTTTTAACTATCCGACACTGACCTGGGCTGATATAGGCGCCATCGGCTGGCTGGTCGACGGCGCGGCCATCATGAATCAGATCCCTCTGTGTCGTTGTTCATACGGTCCGTACGCCAGGGCAATGGTGCGCGTGTGCAAGGAAGAGAGTTTTCATCAGCGCCAGGGTTTCGACATCATGCACCAGCTTGCGCGCGGCACGGCCGCGCAAAAAGCGATGGCGCAGGATGCACTGAACCGCTGGTGGTGGCCTTCCATCATGATGTTCGGCCCAAGTGACACCGACTCAAAACACTCGGCGCAGTCGATGGCATGGAAGATCAAGCGATTTTCCAACGATGAGTTGCGGCAGAAGTTTATTGACGTGACTGTGCCGCAGGCCGACTTTCTTGGCTTGCGCATGCCGGATGACGATCTCAAGTTCGATGCAGAAGCCGGACACTACAAGTTCGGCAAGATCGACTGGAGCGAACTTAACGACGTCATTGCCGGCAATGGACCGTGTAACAAGCAACGTATGACGCGGCGACGCAAGGCACATGACGACGGTGCGTGGGTGCGCGAAGCGGCCCATGCTTATGGCGAAAAACTGGCCGCAAAAAAGGCCGCGTGAGGCAGATATGAGCAACCATGAATGGCCACTTTACGAAGTGTTTATTCGCAGCAAGGCAGGTCTGAGTCACCGCCATGCCGGCAGTATTCATGCGGCTGATGACCAAATGGCGTTGGACCATGCACGCGATACCTATACCCGGCGTTCCGAGGGTGTCAGTTTGTGGGTCGTGCGTTCCAGTGAGATTGTCGCCTCAGACCCAGCCGAGACAGCAGCGTTTTTTGAGCCAGCCGAAGACAAGATTTATCGCCACCCGACTTTCTACAAGATACCGGATGGAGTCGAGAACCTGTGACCTCCGAGCAAGCCTTAATCGCATATACGACCAGGCTCGGTGACAATGCGCTGATTCTCAGTCAACGCATGATTGAGGCGGTAACGTTGTACCCGGAACTCGAAGAAGAACTGGCGAATGCGAATTTCGCCCTTGATTATATTGGTCAGGCTCGCCTTTTCTATTCATTGGCCGGCAGGCTGGAAGGCGCGGATCGCAGCGAGGATGACTTCGCGTTTCTGCGTGATGGCCACGAGTACCGCAATGTCTTGCTGTTGGAACAACCGAATGGCCACTTCGGCGACATGATGGCGCGCGAGTTCCTGTTCGAATCTTTTTACTTGTTGCAGCTTGAAGCGCTTGAGCAATGCGATGCGGCTGGTATAGCCGAGATAGCAGCACGAGCGGTCAAGGAGATTCGTTATCACCTGCGGCATGTTTCGCAGTGGGTTGTGCGTCTCGGCGATGGCACAGAAGAGAGCCACGCACGTATGCAGCAGGCGCTCGACGATCACTGGCAGTTCACCGGTGAGCTGTTTGCGGCGGACGCTATCGACGATGCGTTCAGCAATTCATACAAAGGTCCGGATCTGGAGGCAATTCGCGAGTGCTGGCAGCACAATGTCCGGATTGTGCTCGATGAAGCGACGCTAAGCGTGCCGGAAGACGCATGGATGGCGTCAGGCGGCAAGCAAGGCCGGCACAGCGAACACCTGGGTTTTCTGCTCGCCGAAATGCAACACCTGCAACGAGCGCATCCGGGTGCGAGTTGGTAACGCAGGACATCAGTCGGGCGCAGGTGATGGCGTGGTTGAGTGAGGTGCCTGACCCGGAGATCCCTGTTCTGGCGATTACCGATCTCGGCATCGTGCGCGATGTTCGCGTCAACGATGCAGTCGTTGTTGCTCTGACGCCGACCTATACCGGCTGTCCCGCCACCGAAGTGATTGAGCAAAGCGTGCTGGACGCGCTGCATGCTCGTGGCATAGAGAACGTGGTCATCGATCGGGTTTTGTCACCTCCGTGGACAACGGACTGGATCTCCGCCGCAGGCAGGGAGAAGCTGCGCGTTTACGGTATTGCGCCGCCTGAGTCGGGCGCCACTAAACGCGATTTGTTGCGCGGAAAGCGAGCTGTCGCTTGTCCGCGTTGCAATTCAACAGACACAAGCCTCGTTAGCGAATTTGGTTCTACTGCTTGCAAAGCTTCGTACAAGTGCAAAGCGTGCCTGGAGCCGTTTGAATACTTCAAGTGCATCTAGATGCGGCAATTTCACTCCCTAAAAATAAAAAGCATTCAACGCGAGACTCGTGATTCGGTACGCATCGCGTTGCGGGTACCGGACGAGTTGCAAACGGAGTACCAGTATCTACCAGGACAGCATTTGCCATTTGAGCTGGAGCTCGATGGCAAGAAATTGCGTCGCACCTACAGTATTTGTTCCGGACCCAACGAAGCTCTTGAGATCGGCGTCCGCATCCAGCCAGGCGGTCGCTTTTCAGAATATGCGGCCAATGTACTTGCGACCGGCGACGCGATTGATGTCATGCCGCCGTCCGGGCAGTTTCATCTTGAGCTTGATGCAGCCAATGCCAAGGATTACGTGGGCTTCGCAGCGGGCAGTGGTATTACGCCAATTCTCGCAATGATCAAGTCAGTTCTGGCAACCGAACCAAAAAGTCGCTTCATCCTTTTCTACGGCAACCGTAAACAGTCGACAACAATGTTTATCGAAGACTTGTACGCGCTGAAAAATCAATACATGGAGCGTTTGCAACTGAACTTTGTATTCAGTCAGGAAGAGCAGGAGTTCGAACCGATGGCGGGTCGCCTTGATGGCGACAAGGTCCGCGAGTTGTACAAACATTTCGGCGCCGGCTTGCGCGCGACCGATTGCTTTGTTTGTGGACCAGACACCATGATCAGGGACGTGACCGCAGCGCTGCTCGATCTCGGGATGGACGCGGCGCATGTACATTCGGAGCGCTTCGGAGTGCCTCGAAAAGCGTCTGCCGAGAAGCCCAGGGTCGCGCCGAGGACCGCGGAGCAGGCCGAGATTACGGTCATCATGGACGGCCATATTCGGTCGTTTGATATGCAGCGTGACGACGCCAATATCGTCGATGCCGCGGCGGACCACGGCATTGAGCTGCCGTATTCCTGCAAGGGCGGTGTCTGCGCAACTTGTCGCTGCCACGTTCGTGACGGTGAGGTCACGATGGAAACCAACTATGGTCTTGAGCCGTGGGAAGTTGCGGCGGGCTTTGTGCTTGCTTGCCAGTCACGGCCAGTGAGTGAATCCGTCACCCTGGACTACGACAAGACCTAGACTTGTAGTGCTTCCTTGCAGCGATTAAGTCGGTCGACAGCGTCGTCCCCCAGTGCAATCGCGAGCGCGACCTGTAAAGCATCCAGAAGAGCAAGGTGTGCAAGTCGTGAGCTCATCGGCGTGTACACGTTTGCGTCCGGCTGCGCCGGGCATGCAAAGAGGAGAGTGGCCGATTTTGCGAGCTCAGAGTCCGGGTCGGACAAGGCGATCACCGTGGCACCATTATTACGCGCCATTTCTGCGGCACGTACTAATTCAACGGCAAGTCCTGTCTGTGAGGCAAAAATAAGAACGTCGGATGGCTGCGCGATTGAGGAGTGCTGCAATATCGTCGGCGTGTCAGTCAACGCAGTGCAGGGCAGGCCGAGACGGAAAAACTTCTGGCACGCATCGCTGGCAACATGGCCTGACGCACCCAGACCAACAAAGGCGATCTGACGCGCGCTGGACATTGCTGCAACTGCCGCGTCGATCGGCATGGACGACAGCTGTCCGCGAAGCTCGATCATTGCTCGAATCGAAGCATCGAGAACTTTGCTGGCTGCGTCCGAGGCGGTGTCAGCGGCGTTCAGGTCGCGATGAATATTGCTAACCGGCTGGCTGAGGGTTTCTGTAAGGCGTCGTGTAAACTCGCGGAAACCGCGTAGCCCGACGCGCCGGCAAAAACGAATAACGGTTGGCTCACTGGTACCGCAGTTTGATGCGACCTCGGCAAGTGTGGCACTGGCAGCCTGTTGCGGATGCTCGAGAACCCACCTGGCGACGCGCTGTTCCGCGCGGCTCAGATTGCCTGTTTGTCGCTCGATTTGACTCAGCATGTAGCAAAAATACAGAAAAATAGGCGAGTATTCTACTAAAAATGGCATAATTGGCATTAAATGTAGTAAAATTTCGCGAAATGGAGATTCCCGACTATGGCTAAGCTCGTACCGGTCGAGTTGTTTGACCTTATTATTTTCGGCGGCACTGGCGACCTCGCGATGCGCAAGCTGTTGCCGGCGCTTTACCACCGTGACCGCGATGGCCAGTTCGTCGGTGACAGCCGGATTATTGCAGTAGGTCGGAGCACGCTGAGTCGCGATGCGTATTTGAACGACGTCGAGCAGGCTCTGCAAAAAAATCTGGTCGAGGGCGAGTTCGAAGACGGCCAGTGGCTGTCGTTTAGCAAACGCATCCAATACGTGAAAGCCGACGCGCTTGCGCATGATGAGTGGGGCACTCTCAACAATTTCCTGCAGGGCTACGAAGCGCGAACCCGAGTTGCCTATCTTGCAACGGCACCAAGTCTATTTGGGTCGATTGCGAAAGGATTGCGAGCCAATGGATTGATCACTGACGACAGCAGAATCGTTCTTGAGAAACCGCTGGGACGAGATCTGGCCTCCGCATCCGACATTAATGACCAGGTAGGCGAATGCTTCGACGAAAATCAGATCTACCGTATCGACCATTACCTCGGTAAGGAAACAGTCCAAAACCTGCTTGCACTTCGATTTGCGAATTCCTTGTTCGAACCGCTATGGCGTCGTGGCGCAATTGATCATGTGCAAATCACGGTTGCCGAAAATCTCGGCGTCGGTGGTCGCATTGAATTCTATGACAACGTCGGTGCACTTCGCGACATGGTGCAGAATCACATTTTGCAGCTGGTTTGCCTGACGGCGATGGAACCGCCTTCAAGCCTGCACCACGATGCGGTGCGTGACGAAAAAATCAAAGTCTTGCGTGCTCTGCGACCATTCGATGCTGACACGGTACGTGCCAGCACTGTTCGCGGCCGCTACGGTTCGGGCGCCATTGACGGTGCAACAGTGCAATCCTACGAAGAAGAGTTGGGTGAAACAGAAAGTACCACCGAGACCTTCGTCGCGCTAAAGCTTGAGATCGATAATTGGCGCTGGTCGAATGTGCCGTTCTATCTACGCACTGGCAAACGCCTCAAAGAAAAACAATCCGAGATTGTGGTGCAGTTTCAGGATGTACCGCATTCGATCTTTCAGGAGCAGAGGTTCAACGTATTACCCAACCGGCTGACGATTCGCCTGCAACCCGATGAAGGTGTGCAGCTTTCCGTCATGGCTAAAGAGCCTGGGCCGGGCGGCTTCGAGTTGCGTCCCGTGTCCCTCAATTTGAGCTTCGAGGAAACCTTCGATCTGCACTACCCCGACGCCTATGAGCGCTTGTTGATGGAGGTCTTGCGCGGTAATCCTGCGTTGTTCATGCGCCGTGACGAGGTGGAGGCCGCATGGGAGTTCGTTGACGGCATTATTGCCGGCTGGGAAGAATCAAATCAAAAGGTAGAGTCCTACGTTGCCGGTTCCTGGGGACCGAGCGCCGCGTCTTTGCTGCTCGATCGCGATGGCCGTTCCTGGAGTTCCGATGCCTGAGGCCGCGCATGAACACTTTTTCGGCTCGCGTGAACAAGCATCGATTGCCGCAGCCGAGCACATCGCCGCTGCGCTTCGCCTGCGACTGAGCGATCAGGATGACGTTGCGTTCGTAGTCACCGGTGGCACTTCGCCTGCGCGCTGTTATTCGCACCTGGCGAGTTTGCAACTCGAGTGGTCGCACGTACAGGTATTACTCAGTGACGAGCGCTGGGTGCCAGCATCGGACGACAACAGCAATGAACGGCTGATTCGCGAAACTCTTTTAGTTGAACACGCTGCGGACGCAGAATTGCTGCCATTCTACAGCGTGGATTCAACCGCGGCCCAGCGCTGTCTCGAATTAAATGACTTATTACCCGCGTTGCCACTGCCATTTGTCTGCTCGTTGCTGGGCATGGGCGAAGATGGTCACATTGCGTCACTGTTTCCGGATGCTGAAAATCTTGCCGCGGGTCTGGATGCAGACAATGCGGACTGGTGTGTGCCGGTAACCAGCTCCGCGAGTCCGCATCCACGCGTCAGTCTTACGATGAAAGCATTGCTAAGCAGCGCGGAAATCGTGTTGCTGTTCTTTGGCGAGTCCAAGCGTGACGTTTACGAACAGGCTAAAGGAAAAAATTCCACCTTGCCGGTTTCAACATTGCTGTCACAGAAGCGCGCACCCGTGCATGTATTCTGGGCGGCCTAGAGTATGAGTCCAATGAACAATATTATTGATCGTGTCACACAGCGAATAGAAGAACGCAGCGCAGCGCAGCGCAGCGCGTATCTGGGGCGCATTCGTAGCGCTGCGAATGACGGCCCGACTCGAGGTTCGTTGTCCTGCAGCAATCTTGCACATGGTATGGCGGCGAGTCGCAAGCAGGACAAGGATGCGCTGACCGCAGATGTTGCCGCGAACATTGGCATCGTCTCCGCATACAACGACATGCTGAGCGCGCACCAGCCGTTCGAACACTACCCTGCGATGATCAAAGAGGCTGCGACGGAACAGGGCGCGGTTGCGCAATTCGCGGGCGGTGTACCCGCCATGTGCGATGGCGTAACCCAGGGGCAGGATGGCATGGACTTATCCTTGTTCAGTCGTGATGTCATTGCGATGTCGACGGGAATTGCGTTGTCACACAATATGTTCGACGCTGCGGTTTGCCTGGGTGTGTGCGACAAGATCGTGCCGGGATTGCTGATCGGCGCGTTGTCGTTCGGACACTTGCCGATTGTCTTTATTCCTGCCGGCCCGATGGTCTCCGGGTTGCCGAACAAAGAAAAGGCGCGGATTCGTGAAGAGTATGCCGCAGGCAAGATCGGTCGTGATGAGTTGCTTGCGGCTGAATCAGCTTCCTATCACTCACCGGGCACCTGCACTTTTTACGGCACCGCCAACAGCAACCAGATGTTGCTGGAGTTCATGGGATTGCAAATGCCAGGCGGGTCATTCGTCAATCCGGGAACGGCAATGCGCGAGCAACTCACCAGGGAAGCTGTGCGAACAGTGCTCAAATCCACGAGCCTTGGCGACAACTACCTTCCGATAGCGGACATTGTCGACGCAAAGGCAATCGTCAATGCCATAGTAGGACTGCTGGCAACAGGCGGCTCAACCAACCACACCTTGCACCTGGTCGCAGTGGCAGCCGCGGCTGGAGTTTGTATCGACTGGAACGATTTCGACGAGCTGTCCTCTGTTGTGCCCTTGATGGCGCGCGTCTATCCAAACGGTTTGGCAGACGTGAATCATTTTCATGCTGCCGGTGGCCTCGGTTTTATGATTGCGCAGCTTCTCGATGCTGGTTACCTGCACGAGGACGTCAATACTATTCTCGGCCCGGGGTTGCGACACTTCTGCCAGGAACCCACTCTCAACGATGGCAAGCTGGGCTGGCAAGCGGCGCAAGCAGAGTCTTTAAATGAGGAAGTTTTGCGTCCGGTCGAACGACCGTTCGACGAGGAAGGCGGACTGCGCGTGGTTGACGGCAACGTGGGCCGCGCGATTGTCAAAGTATCGGCTGTTGATGAACAGTACTACCGGATCACTGCACCGGCGCGGGTGTTCCAATCGCAAATGGCATTCACGGACGCGTTTAATGCCGGCGAGCTGGAGCGAGATTTCGTCGCTGTACTTTCGTTTCAGGGCCCAAGTGCCAACGGTATGCCAGAGCTGCATAAACTAACCCCCTATCTCGGTGTTCTACAGAATCAGGGCTACAAGGTTGCGTTGTTGACGGACGGGCGGATGTCCGGTGCGTCAGGCAAAGTGCTGGCTGCAATCCAGGTAACGCCGGAGGCATCGGCGGGCGGCGTAATCGGCAAGATCCGGGACGATGACCTGGTCGAGATCGACGCGGTCAGCGGTCTGCTGAGTGTATCTGCGGCAGACGACCTGCTGGCCCGGCCGACGGCGGAATCGAATGTGTCTGCAGGCCACACAGGCATGGGACGCGAGCTATTCACGGTATTTCGCGAACAGGTCGACAGCGCAGAGGCCGGCGCATCGGTATTTAATGGCGCGTATTCGAAAGTATTGGAGCGGCCTAAACGATAGAATTGCGTCTATCTATGATTTCATCAAACGCAAAAGCCGAGCCCATGAGCGCCGAACAGCAAAATTCGTACACCTACGACGAACTGATCCAATGTGCCATGGGCACCATGTTTGGCCCTACCAACGGCAAGCTGCCCAAGCCGCCTATGCTGATGACCGACCGGATTCCGTTAATCACGGCTGACGGCGGCAAATTCGGCAAAGGCGAGATCAAGGCGGAGCTCGATATCGATCCGGACCTGTGGTTTTTCGACTGTCATTTCGAAGGTGACCCTGTAATGCCAGGCTGCCTCGGGCTGGATGCCATGTGGCAACTGGTGGGCTTCTACCTGGTCTGGCTTGGACTGGAGGGCCGTGGGCGTGCGTTGGGCGTTGGGAAGGTCAAGTTCTCCGGCCAGGTTCTGCCGACTGCGAAACTCGTTACGTTTCAGCTTGATTTCAAGCGGGTAATTTCGCGTAAACTGAACATGGCGATCGCAGACGGCACGATGTCAGTCGATGGTCGCGAAATCTACACGGCAGAGGACCTCCGTGTAGGCCTGTTTACATCCACCGAAAACTTTTAGGAACAATCATGCGGCGTGTTGTCGTTACTGGTCTGGGGGCCGTTTCCTGCATCGGAAACAACCAGGCAGAAATTCTCGAATCACTCAAGAGCGGGCGCTCCGGCATTGTCGCGAACGAGTCGTTCGCTGAGATGGGCTTGCGCAGTCAGGTTTCGGGCACCTGCCATATCGATCTTGCCGAACATATCGACCGTAAGATCAAACGCTTCATGGGCGATTCCGCAGCGTACTCATATATATCCATGCAACAGGCGATTGACGATTCCGGCCTCGAAGACGCCGACATTTCGAACGTGCGTACCGGCCTGATCGCAGCGTCCGGTGGCGCCTCGAGTGCCGAAATTGTTCGGGCAGCAGATGTGTTGCGAAGTCGCGGCGTACGAAAAATCGGCCCTTACGCAGTCACCAAGACGATGAGCAGTTCAATTTCTGCCTGTCTTGCGACGCCATTCAAGATTAAGGGTCTTAACTATTCGCTGACATCAGCGTGCGCAACCAGTGCGCATTGTATTGGTGTTGGAGCGGAACAAATTCAGTTCGGCAAGCAGGACATAATTTTCGCCGGGGGTGGTGAAGAACTCGATTGGTCACTCGCTTGCCTGTTTGATGGCATGGGTGCTTTGTCGTCCAAGTACAACGACGCGCCAGCGACCGCTTCGCGTCCTTACGATGTGAGCCGCGATGGATTTGTTATCGCCGGCGGTGGTGGCATGGTAGTCCTTGAAGAGTTGGAGCACGCCAAGGCTCGCGGTGCAAAAATCTATGCGGAGTTGGTTGGCTTTGGTTCGACCTCGGATGGTTACGACATGGTCGCTCCGTCAGGCGAGGGAGCACAACGTTGCATGGAAATGGCAAAAGCGACAGTTGAAGTGCCAATCGATTACATCAATACGCACGGCACCAGCACTCCAGTCGGCGATGTCAAAGAGCTGGAGGGAATGCGTGCGGTGTTCGGTGAGGACGTACCGAGATTCGGCTCGTCCAAATCGATGTGTGGGCACTCACTGGGCGCCACCGGCGTACAGGAGGCGATTCACTGCCTGTTGATGCTCGAGCACGATTTCATTGCGCCATCGATCAACATCAACGATCTCGATCCCGCAGCCGAAGGCATGCCCGTCGTAACAGAGTGCATTGAAAACGCCGGCATCAAGACTGCAATGTCAAATAGCTTCGGTTTTGGTGGCACTAACGGGACGCTGGTTTTTCAGAAGACCTGAGCAATCGAATTCCTTCGAGTGCCACGATGACAAGCAGGTGCAAAACGGCCGGCATGACATCAAAGGCGATGAAAATCCAGTGCGCGAATGTCAGCGCAGTTGCGACATAGACGAGTCGGTGCAGTGTCTTCCAGCGTCCTTTTAGCCACGCTACCGCCCGGTCATTGCTGGTAAGGGCCAACAGTAGAAATACCAGAAGCGCGAACCACCCCGTCCACATTTCGAACAAAAGGCTGTCCTGAAAAATGTCAGCTAAGTTCTGCTTATCCAGATAGACAAGCGTATGCAACAATGCGTACATGAAAACTGCCACGCCCAGGTAGCGACGCCGCATCGCCAGCCAGCGCGGCCAGCGGGCCTTAGGAAACAGGATGCGCGCAGGAGTCACCGCCAGCGTCAGAATGAGCAAGCGCGCGGCTAGCTCGCCACTGGAATGCAGTATTTCCCCATAGTAGATCTGCTCATTGAGGTAAGCACTGCTAAAGTAGACAAAAGGAGCTGCCAGAACGATCCAGACGAATGCTCGTGAGCTGAGCAGTTTTCTTATCATTGTCATTGCCGGTAATATTGCACTCCACGCAATAGCATTCAACTGAGGGTTTTATCACATGCAATTACGGAAAACGGTTTGGGTCGCGCTTTGTTTGATGTTTGCCTTGGCGGCGCACGCCGAAGGATTGCTGAACGCCAATACAGCCACCGAGGCGAGTCTCAGGGCGCTGTCGGAACTGTCGGACGAGCAGGTGGATGGGATTCTCACTAATCGACCGTACGCGAAGTGGGCTGATTTGAATGCCGAGCTTGCAGAATCTCTCTCTGCTGAAGAGCTGCAGGCACTGTACGCCAAACTGTTCATACCGCTGAAACTGAATTCGGAACTACAGTCCGATTTCCAGTTGATTCCAGGTGTGGGCCGACGTATGGCGCACGAATTTGACGAATATCGTCCGTACTCCGACATGGAGCAGTTCCGCCGCGAGATTGGCAAGTATGTAGACGAGGACGAAGTAGCTCGTTATGAACAATACGTGATACTCGATTAGGCGCGCACACTTGAGTATCGAAACGGTCAGCGAAACCAATTGCTTTGGCGGAACCCAGGGCTTCTATCGGCATCGATCCAAAGTCAACAACTGCGACATGCAGTTCTCAGTATTTGTGCCTCCGCAGGCCGCCGGCGGCAGGGTCCCGGTGCTGACGTTTCTGTCGGGTCTGACCTGTACAGAAGAAAACTTCATGGTCAAAAGCGGCGCGCAACGAGTTGCCGCAGAACTGGGTATCATGCTGGTCTCACCAGACACAAGCCCACGTGGCGAAGGCGTTCCTGACGATCCGGACGAACAGTATGATTTTGGATTAGGCGCTGGTTTCTATCTGAATGCGAGTCAAGCACCCTGGTCGCAGCACTATCACATGTATGACTATGTGACGACAGAACTACAGGTCGCGGTGTTCGATAATTTTCCCGGCGACGCATCGCGGCATGGATTGACTGGCCATTCGATGGGCGGGCATGGAGCACTGACAATTGGTCTGCGAAATCCGGATCTATTCAATTCAATCTCTGCATTCGCCCCGATATGCACGACGCTACACAGCCCGTGGGGCAAAAAGGCGTTGGGATACTACCTCGGCGATGATACCGCTACGTGGACTGATTACGACGCGGCAGAGGTCGCGCGCAACGTTAGCAATCCGGCATCGTATGGCACTGTCCTGGTTGATCAGGGCCTGGCGGATATCTGGCTGGAGGAACAGCTCAAACCTGAATTGCTTGAAGCGGCTTGTGCAACTAGCGGACTGCAGCTTGAGATGCGACGCCACGACGGCTACGACCACGGCTACTATTTTATAGCGACATTTATCGAAGATCATTTGCGCTTCCACGCCGACTCGCTCGGCCGCTGATTCGGCACCGCAACGTGGAAGAATGGATCGTACTTGCCGGCGCAATGTTGGCGGCAGGCTGTGTGGCGGGTGTGCTGGCCGGACTTTTTGGCATTGGCGGCGGCATCGTAATTGTGCCCGTTCTCGAGGCGGTACTGAGCATCCTCGAAGTTGACGCTGCAATACGAATGCATGTCGCGGTCGCAACGTCGCTTGCAACCATAATTCCGACCTCCATTGCTTCCGCACGCGCCCACCACAAGCGCGGCGCTGTTGATGTTGCGATCGTAAAACGCTGGTCAATTTACGTTTTCACCGGCGCACTACTGGGCGCCTGGATTGCGTCGCAACTACACAGCCGGGTTTTGGCGATAATATTCGCCACGCTGGCCTTCCTCGTTGCCCTGAAAATGATTTTCCTGCCGGAAGCGCGAAATTTGACCGAGGATGTACCGCGCAAACTCTGGGTGCCCGTCATCCCGTCGTTCATCGGCTGCGTCTCGAGCATGATGGGTATCGGTGGCGGCACCTTCTCTGTCATGACATTGACACTTTTCAATGTTCCCATTCATCGCGCTGTTGGCACTGCCGCATTATTCGGTCTGGTTATCAGCCTGCCCGGGACGATCGCTTTCGTTGCAACCGGCTATAACGACATTCGGGTGCCGCCGGGCAGCCTGGGCTACGTCAATCTTATCGGCGTGGCGTTGATCGCACCGGCGACAGTCTTGTGCGCGCCGCTCGGAGCAAAACTGGCACATGGAATTTCTGCGAAGCGACTCAGCGTGCTGTTTGGTCTGTTTCTGTTGCTCGCTGCAGGTCGGCTCGCGTTTGCAGACGAGCCTCTCGAAGCTGATCCACCTATCAACTGCAACCGCCATTTCATATTTTCGGCAACACCTACTATGTAGGCGTTGCTGGAATCTCAGTGATCCTGATCGACGCCGGATCAGAATTGCTACTGATTGACGGTGGTCTGCCGCAATCTGCCGCACTATGATCATATTGGTGGCATCAACGCCCTGCAAAAGTTCAGCGGCGCGCGCGTGCTGAGCAGCAAGCAGGGCGCACTCGCGCTACGTGCCGGTGACGTCATGCAGGACGATCCACTGTATGGCCAGTGGTTCGAGCACAGGTCATTCCCGGCAATACAGAATGTGGCGGTCGTTGCCGATGGTGCCACCCGCCACCCGGGCGATGCGGGCATAACGGGGATGTACACAGCCGGACATACACCGGGTGGCATGAGTTGGACCTGGAATACCTGCGAACGGGAACGCTGTCTGGATATCGTGTACGCCGACAGTATCAGCGCAGTATCAGCAGATAACTATCGATTTACATCCGGGCTTGGCGATGCACTGCGCCAAAGCGCAGAGCGAATTGCGGCCCTGGAATGCGATGTACTGCTCGTTACACACCCGTTTCTTTATGAAATGAAACAAAAGTATGCGCTGGACCGTGACGCGTTTGTCGACGAGCAGGCTTGCAACGACTATGGATCGGACGCCCTGCAACAACTGCAGGAGCGGCTCACCAGAGAACTGCCATAAAGACGCCGACCAGACATTAGCTTCGATTCGTCTATGCTTACTCGGTAGGGCTGCAAATGTTGTGGAGGAAATTTCTATGCGACTCACTATATGCTTTCTCCTGTTGTTCACTTTGGATATCAGCCACAGCAATCTGCATGCTGCGAGTGCAGAGACGATCGCGATTATCGGCACGGGGGATATGGGCAACTCTTTGGGCCCGAAACTGGCAGGGATAGGTTATCGGGTGATATATGGCAGTCGCGAACCTTCAAGACCCAGCGTCAAGGATTTAGTGGCTAGAACGGGTCCGGACACAATCGCCGCTACGCAAATTGAAGCAGCGCAAGCTGCAAATATCGTACTGCTCGCGGTAGGCTGGCCAGCGATGGAAGAGGTTGCGCAGAAGCTGGGAAGTCTGGACGGAAAGATTGTCATTGATGTGTCTTTCCCTTTTGAGCAAGGTCCGGACGGATATCCGCAGAGTATGGTTGCAACCTCCAGCGCAGAGCTAATTCAGGGCTGGAACCCCGGGGCAAAGGTCGTCAAATGGAGCCTGCCGACGGCGTATTACATCGACGAGCCGCTTGGCCTTGGTCGACCACTGTTGAATCTGATTGCGTCCGATGATCGTAAGAGCAAAGAGAAAGTCGCGCAAATCGCCGCCGCTATCGGTCAGGTGCCTTTCGATGCGGGTCCGTTGCGTATGTCCAGGGCAATCGAAGCGCAAGTCGAATTGTTCATGGTTCCGCTGTTTCAGAGGCGGCCCCTGAATTGGGAACACACAGCCGGCTTTTCCAGATACTGGTCATGTTTTTGGGAAGATGAATGGTCCAGGCCGGTCAGCGATGCCGACGATCTTGCGAAGTTTCCAAAGGTCGCGTCACAGCCCACACCTTGTTCCAAATTCCCTTCTGATCGCTGAAGCGCTAGTGATTGTTGCTTGCCGAAAGTGCCCACCTTGGTCTAAAGGAAACGGCGTGGAATATTGACCAAACAAAAAGGGAGACAGGAATGGCGAAAGTGACCGGCATTGGCGGCGTTTTTTTTCTCGCCAACGACAACGACAAAGAATTATTGCTTTGGTATCAGCGCTGCCTGGGTCTGCAGCTTGAAGACTTTGGCGGTGCAATCCTGAATTGGCAGGAGGATCAGGCTGAAGACAAGGGCGCTACTGTTTGGCACATCGGTGCCAAGGACAGCGAATGGTTCGGGCCCAGCAAGTCACGCTTCATGATTAACTACCGCGTCGATGATATGGACGGAATGCTAAAGCGCCTGGAAGACGAGAGCATCGATGTCTTGCAGGGGCCGGAATCGCATGAGAACGGTCGCTTTCTTTGGCTGATGGATCCTGAGGGCAACAAGGTAGAACTTTGGGAGCCCAAGATCTGGGACGACAAAAACAAATCCCAGTCTGACGATTAACCGCCTGGCAAATTATCAATCAGCTCGGCCATTTTCTTGCGAGTCGCTTCATCCGGAAGTTCGCCATAAGCTGCGCCAATATTATCGAGCATATTTTTCGGCTTGCTGGTCGCCGGTGTGACGCAGGTGACGGCCGGATGCGACGCAATGTATTTGAGGAAGAATTTACCCCAACTATCTACGCCAAATTCCTGCGCCCATTCGGGCACCTGGATACCACTGACTCGCGAAAACAGGCGACTACGCCCGAACGGCACGTAAATGAGTGTCGCAATCCCCAGTTCCTGCGCCAGCGGTAAGATATTGTTCGCCGCTCCGCGGTTGTCTATTGCGTAGTCAACGCCAACAAAGTCCAACGGATAGTCGCGCATGGCTTTTTCGAGATCCGGGTAGTTGCTGGCACGAGTGGATGTGGTACCGATGTAGCGAAGCCTGCCTTGCTCTTTCAGCTGCTGAATGATCGGGATTTGCGTAGCGAGATCACCCAGATTGTGCACTTGCATAAGGTCAATTGGATCTTTGCCGACGTAGCGAAACGAGTCAGCGAGTTGCGCATGAACACGTTGCGGGTCTGCTTTGCCACCGCCACGGCCTGCTACATTGACCTTTGTTGCCCAAAAGACTTCGTCGCTACGACCAGCGTCCTGCAAGATCTGACCGGCAACTTCTTCTGAAGCCCCGTAACTTGGAGCGGTGTCGAATACCGTACCGCCGTTGTCCAACAGCGTTTCCAGGACACTTCGCAGAGCAGAGATATCTTCGCTCTGCGCAACCTGTCTAAAGGTCGCTGAGCTGCCCAGCCCGACTATGGGTAACTTCTCGCCCGTTTTTGGAATCGCGCGCGTGATGAGGTCGCTGCTTTCGAATGCCCGCAATAGCTTGGGCGGCAAGGCGCACGCAGCACCCAACAAGGCAGAATTTTTCAGGTAAGCACGACGTGTCAGCATTCTTGGTCTCCTATCAGGACCAAACCAGACTACTGAGAAGCAGTGTCTCGCGTCAATAGTGCGAGCCGCAATCAAATCTGCGTGTCATCACCTGCGTGACATGATGATTCTCGCTATGAACCCGACTCTGGTGACAATCGCGCATCCGCATGACGGTATACTGGCGGAACTGTTAGCCAAAAAATGTCTTTCCTAATGGAGTCGAAGAAGCTTAAGCCTGCGGCATCGGAAGCCTGGTTTCGAACCTTGCTTGATTCAGCGCCGGACGCAATGATTATCGTAAACGCAGCGGGTGAAATCTCGACCGTGAATAATCAGGCCGTCAATATGTTCGGCTATAGCCGGGATGATTTTCAGGGGCAAAAAATCGAGATGCTGTTGCCGCAAAAAATACGCGAGCAGCATCTTGAGCACCGTGCGGGCTATGCCGCGAACCCCAGTGTCCGACCAATGGGTGTGGGTCTTGATTTGATTGCACGACGCAAAGATGGCAGCGAATTTCCGGTTGAGATTAGTCTGAGCCCGGTCAGGAGAGAGTCATCGAGCTTCGTGTTCAGCGTCATACGCGACGTCACTGAACGCAAAAAAATGGAACAGGAAATTATTGTCGCGCAGCAAACTGCGCAACGCGCCAATAAGGCCAACAGTGCTTTCCTGGCGGCTGCAAGTCACGACTTGCGGCAACCGGTGCAAGCACTCAGCTTGTTGAATGGCGCGTTGCGCCGCACGGTGCAAGACGAGCGTGCCCTGGAAATGATCGAACACCAGGAACACTCGCTTACCGCGATGACCAATCTCCTGAATTCGCTGCTGGACATCAGCCGCCTCGATGCGGGTGCAATTACTCCCGATTTTGAAGAGTTTCCGATGCAGCGCCTGATCGACCGTTTGTCTGCTGAATTCTCCCGACAAGCAGCCCACAAGGGGCTCGCATTCGAATCGGAGTCCTGTCAGGCGACAGTGCGCAGCGACCCCAACCTGTTAAGCGAAATAATTCAGAACCTGGTCTCCAATGCAATTCGATACACCGATAAAGGCTCTGTAATTTTGCGCTGTGTCGAAGCGAATGGTCGTTGCGCAGTTGAAGTTCAGGATACGGGCATTGGAGTCGAAAAAGACCAGTTGGAGGCGATCTTTAAGGAATTTCACCAGGTTAGATCACCCGGCTCAAACAAGGAAGGCTTCGGCCTGGGCCTCGCAATCGTGCGCAGACTTGCAGACTTGCTCGGGCATGAAGTCGGCGTTCTATCAACTCCGGGAAGCGGCTCGTGTTTTTCAATTACAGTGCCGGCGCTGGCAGGAAGCGTTGCAAGTTCAGTCAGCACCGGCACGATCGACACGCTGAGCGAAGAGTTAGCCAGTGGCCTGGTAATCCTGATTGAAGACGATGTCGATGTCGCCAACGCGTGGAGTTTGCTTCTGAAAGCCGAGGGCTATCAAGTTGCGTCAGGTGCTTCGGTAGCAGATGCGAAGGCACTGATCAAAAACCTGGCCGAGGCGCCGGCGCTGATTATTTCTGACTTTCACCTGTTGGATGAATCTACGGGCGTCGACGCAGTTGCCGCAATTCGGGAGTTTTACGGCAAGAGCCTGCCCGCGTTTATTGTGAGTGGTGATACGTCGAAGGTCGTCAAGGATACGCGCCTGTTGGACAACTGCACGATCATGAGTAAACCGGTGAATACGGCCCGACTGTTAGCAGCGGCCAGAGTTGCCATTCAGACCGGCGTGGTGCCAGCCGACTGAATTGGTCTCTATCGGCAACGGATATTACCAGGGCAGCGGAGATTTGGTGATTGCCGTATTTACGATATAAGCGAATGCAACTAGCGCTCCTGCGAAGGCGATAACGCGAATTTTCAGTGTTCGTCCACGGCGCAGCGCAATCGCACCCAAAACGATATATACGAACAGCCCCGCAAACTTCGCGAGTAACCAGTGGTTTTGCAAAACCACGAGCTGCAGCCTGACGACCATCGTGATTCCTGTTGCGAGAAACAGCATGTCAATCACGTGCGGTAGAGTCTGCGTCAGTCGGTGCTCGCTGAGCGGTGATGAACGCAGCATCCAAAACGCCCTGAGCACGAATCCGGTTATTGAAAGTATGGCGAAAGTCAGGTGTAGATTTTTCATGCAGATTGGCTCGCTACGCATTACCCGGCGCGATGTAGGGGTACCTACCTATGGTTTTCCAGGGGGTATTTGGCAAGGTTGAGCTCAAGTAATCAAGCATTAGTCGGTATCCAGAGAATGTCCCGAAAACCCGGAACTCTCCTGATGCCCGCTGCGATGTTGACAGCGGGCGTTTTCATTTGGGCTATACCCCAAAGCGCAGCAGCGCAGGAAAGTATTGATCAGATAGTCGTTGTTGCGCACAAAGATGAGCGTTCTGTGCGGAACATTGCCGCAAATGTCACTCTGGTATCTCGAGCCGACCTCAATAATCAGCTCGCAACGTCAATCAACGACGTGCTGCGCTACGTTCCGGGCATCGATTACGAAGCCGCCGGTACCCGCTTCGGCACCGAGGGGATTAGTATCCGTGGCATCGGCGGCAATCGCGTCGCTATTGTTGTGGACGGCGTGCCGCTGTCCGATCATTTTGATGTTGGCAGTTTCTCGAACGCGACCCGCGACTTTATTGACGCCGGCCTGATTCAAAGCGTCGAGGTCCTGCACGGGCCCGCGTCTGCGCTGTACGGCAGCTCGGCGATCGGCGGCGTTGTCGCCGTGCAAACACCAGATCCCTTTGATCTCGCTGGCGCGCAGGGCGTCGGTGGCGACTTTATCGGCACCTGGCAGGGACGCGACGACAGCGCGCACGCTCAGGCAATGTTCGCAATGGGGAGCAAGGAGCTGGGTTTTCTGGTCGGCGCGAGCTGGCACGACGGACAGCAGATCGATTCAGCTGCCGTGTCTGATTCGGCCGATAACAGAGCGACCGAGCGTCGCACCGGGCTTTTCAAGCTCGTTGGCGATAATCGCTTTGGCCACACATGGCGCGGCGAATACATTCGGCAGGAATCGAATACCCGCTCCAACCTCAATTCCTTGCTTGGTCAGGGTCGTTACCGGTCCACGACTGCGCTTGAGGGCGACGACGAGTACCAGGTCGATCTGGTTATCGCCGCCTACGAGTTTGGAGGCGACGCTGGCTGGATTGACAACGGTGTAGTCCGGGCCTACTACGAAGTCGCCAGTGTTGAGCAAACCACGCTGGACGAACGCGCGGCGGCACGCACGCCGGTATCCATTGATCGCTTCTTCTCCTTTGAGCAGGAGATCGCCGGAGTCGAGGTCAACCTTTGGAAGGAGTTGCGTGGCGCGCATACGTCGCATCGCCTCGGCTTTGGTCTCGAGTACCGCGAACGACGGACCGAAGAATTTCGTGATGGCTTGTCGACCGATCTCGACACAGGCGAGCAGACCAGGAATTTGCTCGGCGAGGAATTTCCGTTGCGCGATTTTCCGATTTCGACAACGCGTGAAACTGGGATTTATCTGGAAGACACAATATCGGTAGGGGACTGGACGCTGATCGCTGCTCTTCGCGCGGATCAGTTCAAACTGTCGCCAAGCCAGGATCCCATGTATCTCGAGGACTATCCCTTCGCTGAGTTGGTATCCATTGACGAGTCCGAGGTGTCACCAAAATTCGGATTGATTTACCACGCAACACGGGCAGTGGACATCTATGTGCAGTACTCGCATGGTTTTCGTGCGCCGCCCTACGCGGATGCAAACATCGGTCTGGATATACCCTTCTTCAATTATCGCGCTATTCCCAATCCGGATTTGAAGTCGGAATCATCCGATGGTGTCGACCTTGGCCTGCGCTGGTCTGGCGATCGGTCGACGGCGCGCCTCGCTGTGTTTAGCACGCGCTACGAAGACTTCATCGAATCGAAACGTCGGCTCGGGATCGACCCGGTCAGTGGGCGAGTGCTGTTTCAATCGCAAAATCTGCGTGCGACGCAAATTGAAGGTATTGAAGCGGGGTTTACCGCGCAATTGGGCGGAGCGTTACAGGCGTTCTCTGTCGACGGCTCCGCGTACTACGCCAATGGCGAAAACAAGGACAGTGGCGAGGCGCTCAATTCGGTCGGTCCGGCCCAGGCGGTGCTCGGACTCGCATGGAACTCTGCGAACGAGCGTCGTCAGCTGCGGCTAAAAACAACGCTAACCGACGACTGGTCTGATCGCGATGAATCCGGCGGCGAGTTGTTCAAGCCTGCCGGTCACGTTGTCTTTGACCTTTATTTCACGCAGCAAGTCGGCAGGCGAACAACCCTGCGCGCAGGTCTGCACAACCTGACTGATCGCACCTACTGGAACTGGTCTGACGTTCGTGGCCTGGCGCCCGACGACCCGCTCGTACCGTATCTCGCGCAAGCTGGAACGAGTGCGTCGATCAGTTTCAACATGAATTGGTAAACAATGACTCGGAGTACTCGTAATGCAACACCTTAAGTTAAGACTCAATATCCTGGTAGCGCTGCTTGGGCTGGCATCAAGCGGCTGCTCGCAGCCAGACGACAACGCGTCGACAGCCCAGGGTGTGAATGATGCTGCCGTGCATACCGCAGAAGTCTCCGCAGCAGGAGTGGCTGACCTGATGGCGAAAGGCGAGGCGATATACCTGGCCAACTGTTCGGCCTGTCATCAGCCAAGCGGTGTTGGATTGCCCGGCGCATTTCCGCCGTTGGCAGGGTCAGACTTCCTGCAAGGCGATCGAAAAAAGGTTATGGCAGCTGCACTGTTTGGTTTGTCCGGACCCATTACTGTCAATGGTGTTGACTACAACGGTGTGATGCCAAGCCTGGGACACCTAAAGGATGAAGACCTGGCAGCAGCATTAACCTACGTACTCGGGTCATGGGGCAACAGCGGCGCTGCGGTTAGCGTTGCAGAAGTTGCCGCGTTGCGCGCCGAATTGGGTCAGGAAGATCGCGCGGCAGGTCAACGCCATGTCGGCGCGACTGAAGGCGAACTTAAATATCAGGGTGCACCTTCCGCGATAAGCGGAGAGGATACTCGCCAGGTGATAACTGCGGGCGGGCCGGTATTGTCAGAAACGGAGTTCGCCACCGCGACGCAGCTGTACTTCGAACGTTGTGCCGGCTGCCATGGCGTGCTGCGCAAGGGCGCGACCGGCAAGCCGTTAACCCCGGATATTACCCAGGCAAAAGGCACCGAGTACCTCAAGGCGTTGATCACCTACGGGTCTCCGGCGGGCATGCCGAACTGGGGAACGTCGGGCGAGATGAGCGCTGCGGAAATCGACATCATGGCGCGCTTTCTGCAACAGGAACCGCCGGCGCCACCGGAATTCGGTATGCCGGAAATGATGGCGAGCTGGAAAGTAATGGTTGCGCCGGAAGATCGCCCGACGCGTCCACAGCACGATCGCAATATCGAAAATTTCTTCGCAGTCACGTTACGCGACGCCGGGCAAGTTGCGATGATCGACGGCGACACCAAGGAAATCGTCGCAATTCTGCCGACCGGTTATGCCGTGCACATTTCCCGGCCATCATCTTCCGGACGTTACATGTTCACGATCGGTCGTGACGCGAAGATCGATATGGTGGACATGTGGATGGACCCGCCGCAGATTGTGGCAGAGGTCAAGGTGGGGCTCGAAGCACGTTCGGTCGAAACCTCTAAATACAAGGGTTATGAAGACAAGTATGCGATTGCCGGAGCTTACTGGCCGCCGCAATACACCATCATGGAAGGGGATACGCTCAAGCCGCTAAAGATCGTCTCGACGCGTGGGATGACAGTGGATACGCAGGAATACCATCCGGAGCCACG
The DNA here is from genome assembly GCA_037968975.1 of Woeseiaceae bacterium. Taxonomy (GTDB): domain Bacteria; phylum Pseudomonadota; class Gammaproteobacteria; order Steroidobacterales; family Woeseiaceae; genus UBA1847. The sequence goes on from JBBKWL010000130.1 coordinate 41,729, forward strand.
AGTTGCGGCGATCGTTGCGTCGCACGAGCACCCGGAGTTTATCGTCAACATCAAAGAAACCGGTCATATCCTGTTGGTCAATTACAGCGATATCGAAAATCTGACAGTGACCGATATCGGAGCGGCCAGGTTTTTGCATGACGGCGGCTGGGATCGCAGCAAGCGCTACTTCCTTACCGCGGCAAATCAGTCGGATAAGATCGCAGTTGTTGACTCGCGGGATCGCGAGCTCGAAGCGCTCATTGACGTAACCAAGACACCGCATCCGGGTCGTGGCGCCAATCTGGACGATCCGGACTTTGGTCCGGTATGGGTAACCAGCGCTCTCGGCAACGCCAACATCTCTTTCCTGGGAACTGATCCGGAAGGCCATCCGGACAACGCCTGGAAGACAGTACGCGTGCTCGACGGTATGGGCGGTGGTTCCCTGTTCGTTAAATCGCATCCAACATCATCTAACCTCTGGGTTGATGCGCCTCTCAACCCGGATGAATCCATCAGTCAAAGTGTCGCGGTATTCGACATCAATAACTTCGATGCAGGCTTTGTGATGCTGCCAATCGCTGAGTGGGCTGATCTGGGTGAAGGGCCAAAACGTATCGTGCAGCCCGAGTACAATATGGCAGGTGATGAAGTCTGGTTCTCTGTCTGGAGTGGCAAGGAACAAGAGTCTGCGATTGTTGTGGTTGATGATAAAACGCGTGAGCTCAAGGCAGTCATCAAGGGGCCCGAAATGGTTACGCCGACGGGCAAGTTCAACGTGTACAACACGCTGCATGATATTTATTGATGCGCTCTCTGTTCAGTCTGTTCGTGATCCTCGGCGCGACTGCAGTCGTGGCCGAGGAGGTCGAGACCCACGACGATTTTGCCAGGGCACTCGTGTCAGGGGATCTCTCACTGGAATTGCGTGCTCGCTACGAATTCGTTGCTCAGGACGGCTTCGATAAAGACGCGAATGCCACGACGACACGGCTACGGCTCAACTATCGAACTGCCACGTGGAAAAATCTGGCGGCATTCGTTGAGTTTGACCATGTCTTTAATATCCTGCTGACCGACTACAATTCGGGTGCGGGAACCAGCCCTAACAAGGGTGCCTATCCGGTTATTGCTGATCCGGACGGCGCCGATCTGAATCAGTTCTATTTCGACTACAGCTCGGTCCCCGAGTGGCAGTGGCGCCTGGGCCGGCAACGCATCCTGCTCGACAATCAGCGCTTCGTCGGTGGGGTAGGCTGGCGCCAGAATGAGCAAACTTACGATGCATTCAGTCTGACTAATACGTCGATACAAAATACAACGCTGTTTTACAGCTATGTAGGGCAGGTGCGACGAATTTTCGGTGAATCCGTTGTGGCAGGCAGCAACAACGTCGATACGCATTTGCTCAATGCCAAGATCAAGCTCGGCGCAGACTGGTCAGTAACGCCGTACGCCTATCTGATTGATAACAAGGATGTCCTGGCGTTTTCGACATCCACATTCGGGGCACGAATCGCAGGCAGTTTGCCTGTGGGTGACGGCCATATTGCGCTGCTTGCGGAATTCGCTACGCAAACCGATGCCGGCGATGCGCCTGTGCATTTTGATGCTGACTATGCACACCTGACAGCCACGTGGGCCGGCCCCAGCGGCTTGTCTGTCGCTATTGGCTTCGAGTCGCTGGGTGGCAGCACCGAGCCGGGCGAGGCGTTCCGAACGCCGCTCGCGACTTTGCACGCTTTCAATGGTTGGGCCGACAAATTTCTGACCTCGCCGGATTCCGGAATCGATGACAGCTATGTCAGCATCAAGGCCCCTTTGGGTAAATGGAACCTGACGGCTGTTTATCACGATTTTGCGGCTGCTACTGGCGGCAGTGATCACGGCACTGAGTTCGACCTGTCCGCTAGCCGCAAACTGAATGAACGCTACGGCTTGTTACTCAAAGGCGCTTTCTTCGCTGCGGATTCGGCGTCTGCCCTGACGGATACCGACAAGGTTTGGGTAATGTTGACCGCCAGCTACTAGCTCTCAGGCCGCCGCATGTGTACCTGATTCAACTGGCGTCCGGAACCAGTCAGGCTTCACTATTAGAAGGTCACAGGGCAGATTCTCCAGAGTCCGCTCGGCCGTTGCTCCGATGAACAGTCGTTTCCAGCGATTTCTGGCGACAGCGCCCATGACCACAACGCCGGCATCAATTTGCTTCGCGAGTGCCGGCAGCTCCTCATGCGTCAATCCGGAAGTGAGATGTGCTTTGTCGGCATCGATGTCGTGGAATACCGTAATTTCACCGAATCGTTTCTGGTGATCTTCGTGCATTTGCCGTTCTATCGCGTCCAACGGCAGTGAAACCGGTATGTAAGCGTTCGCTGTTGCCGTGGCCACTGCTATGCGTGGGTCATAGGAATGAAAAGCGTGCAAAGAACCGCCGACTTTCTCACTCAAAAACCTGCCGAGCTTCAGGATCTCATCGTCCAGGGCTGCAGGCTTATCGTGTTCATTCATCGGATCAATCGCGGCAACGAATATCGGTGTAACCGCGATGTCCCTGGGTTTAACCAGCCACAGTGGTACTGGACAGGTACGTATGAGGTTCCAGTCGGTATTGGTCAAGACTGCGCGTGTCACTAACGAATGGTGGTGGGTGTCCTTAAAGACAATATCCGCGCCGCTTTCGATGCTGTGGCGGACGACGCCCTCGTATAAGGGGTGGTCCCACAAGGCGGTCGTCCGCACCGATATTCCTTCTGCCCGCAGCGGTTCGGCCAACGCATCCAGCTGTTTTTCCTCCCTGGCAATAACCTCCGCCCGCGCCTTCTCCAGCGATGGAGAATCAAACAGGCGATCGCCACTCAAGTATTCGTTGTAATAACAAACCAGTAACTCTAGTTCCGCGCCGGTTTTTCGGGCTAGCCACGCTGCGCGATGCATCGCTGGCTGGAATTTCTCTGTCGGGTCGACGACGGCAATAATCTTCTTTATCTCGTGCATGGCTGTTCCTGATCAGGTGAAAGTTCGGGACTTGTGTTAGCTACGTCAAATACTACTGCTGGGTCGGAACCGCAGCCATACGGCGTGATGCCTAGTCGATGTCGGAATTTACCTACTAAATGATAGGTGGATGTACGGATTTGCCCCCTGCTTGGTCTACGCTTACATTACGGGTAAGGAAATCAACAAGGTCTATACATGTCTGACCAAGCCGTGCTGCGCGAACAACTGGAATCGAAGAAGGCGGAACTAACAGCCCGGCTGGAGCGAATTACAGCGAACCTGCGCCGCGGCTATGACGCAGACTCGAAGGAGCGGGCGAAGGAAATGGAGGACAGCGAGGTCGTCGATGCTCTGGGCAATGAGGCTCGCGAAGAAATTGCGAAAATTACGGCTGCATTGGCACGCGTTGCTGCAGGAAGATACGGGTCCTGCGTTGCTTGCGGGGCAGCGATCCCACCGCAACGGTTAGCCGCATATCCGTATGCGGACGAGTGCATCGAGTGCGCGCAGCTTGATGAGCGGCGGCGGCCAGGATCGTAACCGTCTAGAGTGACATGTGCATTCGAACCAAATCGGCGAGTGACCGGGCTTCCATCTTTTCCATGACTCTGGCGCGATGGATTTCAATGGTGCGCTGGCTGACGCTCAGCTCGTACGCGATTACCTTGTTAGGCTTGCCGGTTACGACCAGGTCAAAAACCTCGCGTTCCCGTTTCGTCAGTTTCTGTAGCCGGCTTTCAACGACATCATGCCGTTTACGCTGTTTGCGCCGTTGTTTGTCCTTTGTTAGCGCTTCGCGGATACGATCGAGTAACTCCTGATCGCGAAACGGCTTTTGAATAAAATCGACAGCGCCTTTTTGCATAGCATCAACGGCCATCGGTACATCGCCATGCCCGGTGATAAAAATGACAGGCAATGTATTTTCGCGCGATATCAATTCATCCTGTAATTCAAGGCCACCAAGACCTGGCATGCGAATGTCAAGTACCAGACAGCCCGCGCGATGCTTTTCCTCGCCCCGCAAGAACTCATCCGCAGAGGCAAATATTTCGTGCTCGATATCGACCGATTCGAGCAGCGCTTGCATTGCAATGCGAATGGCGGGATCGTCGTCCACAATATAAACAGTCTGTGGGCTTGCAGCGTCTTCAGGCATATTAGGATTTGAACAGAGTTCAGGAGTCACCGCAATGGATCCACTTGCGCACCTTGCCATAATTTGGGCAGGCGTATTCTTCGCCGTTGTTTTGGCGAAGCTGACCCGCTTAACACCTGTGCTGTACTTCCTGTTCGTAGGCTGTCTGCTGGTGAATATTGGCATTCTGCCGGTGGAAAGCGGCGGATTTATTCGCACATTCGCAGAACTCGGCATCATTTTCATCATGTTTGCGCTCGGCTTCGAAGAATCAACGGATAATTTCCTCAGTAGCGTAAAGCGCAGTTGGGGCATCGCCTTGTTCGGCGCACTGGCACCCTTTGTTGTTGCATACGTGATTGCGGACTACGTATGGAATGATCCGAATATCGCTTTGATGTGCGGCCTGGCGATGACGGCAACTGCCGTGTCATTGACCATGGTGTCGCTCAAGAGTCTCGGTTTGAGTAAATCGGTAGTTGCAACCCGCATCATGACCTCGGCGGTACTGGACGACATCGGATCTCTCGTGATGGTCGCGATTGTCGTGCCGCTTGCAGCTGGAGAGGAAATTTTCACGCTGGCAGCAACGCTGCTGATCGCCGGCAAGGCGATACTTTTCTTCGTAATCGTAACGATTATCGGAATCTGGATTTTCCCGCGCGGTAATATCGGCTGGGTGCAAAAAATACCGCTACTGCGCTCGCTAAGCCTGCAGAATTACCTCACGTTTGACCAGGGCCGCTACGCGACTCTCGCCATTTTGCTTGCGGCGTTGGTCGTCGGTCTGCTTGCGCACTATTTCGGGTTTCACCCGGCGGTTGGCGCCTACATGGCAGGTCTGATCGTCCGCAAAGAGCATTTTCAATTCAAGAAGCAGGCGGCCGGGCAGGACGACAAGGCGGTTAACGCTAATGTCTACGAGGAAACCAAGCGCATCGTTGATGATGCGGCGTTTTCCTGGGTTGGACCGATTTTTTTCGTCGATCTGGGCGCAAAGTTATTGTTCGATTGGGATTTGCTCATCGAAATTCTGCCCTACGCAATTGCGATGACGGTCGGCATATTTGTATTTCAGGTTACATCGGCGGCGCTCGCCGCACGCTATACCAGCGGTATGCGACGGGCCGCCAGTATCATGATTGGATTCGGCATGCTTGGTCGGGCTGAATTGGCATTTGTCGTAATTGATATTGCCTATGTGCAGCACAGTATCTTGAACACGGAAGCATTTTTTACGCTCATGGTTACCGCGTTCTTGCTGAACATTCTGGTGCCGGTCTGTATTGGGCTATGGCGACCGGTCTATCTGCGCGAAGAGTCCAGCAGCTAGTCCAGGCGTTTCGAGAAGCGCAGTGCCGCGGCTGTAGTGACGACGACCGCAAAGGTTGCGAGATAGAGCAGTGCACCCGGCATGTCGGTCAGGTTGGCCTCGCGCAACATGATGCCACGCGCGAGACGAATAAAGTGTGTAATTGGCAATGCCTCGCCCAGGTATTGGGCGAACTTCGGCATGCCGTCGAACGGAAAAACGAATCCGGACAACAGAATTGACGGCAAGAGCAGGAAAAACGTCAGCTGCATCGCCTGGAACTGAGAACTCACGGCTGTTGAGACAAAAAGTCCGAGTGCCAGGTTGGCGGCGATAAACAGCAGCGCAGCCAAAAACAGATTCAGAATACTGCCGCGCACTGGTACGTCAAAAAGCAGATCGCCTGCGATCAGTATGACCGCCAATTGCAAAAGACCAATCGCAATGTACGGTATGACCTTGCCGATCATTAGTTCGCCACTGGTTACTGGCGTGTTGATGAGCAGTTCGAGGTTGCCGCGTTCGCGTTCTCTGACCACGGCGACCGCCGTGAAAATCAGCATCGTCATCGTAAGAATGACGCCTATCAGCCCGGGGATAATATTAACCGGCGTTCTTCGCTCCGGGTTGTAATAGGGCCGCACTTCAATCTGGGCATTCTTTTCCGGCTGCATACTGGTATCAAATGCGATCGGCATTTGCGTGAGTCCATCAACGATGCCGCCAATGGTGGGGTCGCTGCCATCAACCAGCAAATGCACGGCCACGCGCTCGGGGTCGATAACACGGCGGTCAAAGTCCGCTGGAATGTGGACACCAACCGAAATCTCGCCGGCACGCATCATTGCGTCGAGATCGGCAGCCGTACTCACATAGGTCGTGATGTTGGTCACCTGCGTTTGCTGCAGGCGGGCCGTGAATTCTCTGGACAGGTGCGTATTCGCCTCATCCGCAACGGCGGTGGTCAGGTTGCGTACGTCCGTATTAATTGCATAGCCAAATAGCAGAATCTGCATTAGCGGGATTGCCAGAATCATCGCAAATGTCAAACGATCGCGCCGCATCTGGCGAACTTCCTTGCGCATCACCGCCATCAGTCGCGACAGGCTCTTCATGCCGCACGCAGTTGTGGCTTCATCGTCACTGCGACAAAAACGTCTTCGAGGGAAGCCGAACTCAGGTGTGTGTCTGCGTTGACATTACTGTGCGCGAGACTGCCCTTGACAAGTTCAAGCGCGTCGTCGACTGACTGCGGAATCAAAACCCGTAAGCGAATTCCAAGTTGCGTAACGCTCGCCACCACGGGCATCTTTTGTATGACAGCTTGAGCGGTATAGGGATCGTCCGCCAGCACTTCGATGATTGTCATACCGGTATTGCCCTGCAGTTCTTGCGGGGTACCGTCCGCGACCTTGATGCCATGGTCGAGAATCGCAAGGCGATGACAGCGCTCGGCCTCATCCATGTAATGCGTCGAGACCAGTATTGTCGTACCCGCTTCGGCAAGGCGAAACAGGTTCGCCCAGAAGTCGCGGCGACTCTGCGGATCAACAGCACTGGTTGGTTCGTCAAGCAACAGCAATTCCGGTTTGTGCAAAACCGCGCAGGCGAGAGCAAGTCTTTGTTTCTGACCGCCGCTCATGGTGCCGGTGAATTGCTTGCGCTGTTGTGTCAGGTCGTATTTTTGCAGTAGTTCATCGATCCGTGAAACTCGTTCGTCTTTCGGAAAGGAATATATTTCCGAAATAAATTGCAGATTCTCAAGCACCGTCATGTCGCCGAACAGTGAGAACTTTTGGGTCATGTAACCGATTTTCGGCTTTAGTAGCTTGGATTGCCGCGGTACTTCGTAGCCCAGTACGTCGGCGCCGCCTTCACTGGGCGTCAGCAAACCACACAGCATTCGAATAGTGGTCGATTTGCCACAACCATTCGGGCCAAGAAAACCATAGATCGAGGCCCGTGGTACGTCGAGGTCGAGGTGGTCGACCGCGGTCAGGTCACCGAAGCGTTTGGTGAGGCCGCGGGCGCGAATAGCGAGTGCGTCGCTCATAACTCGATGGAGACCGGAATGCCGTCGGGAAGGCGCTCACCGTCGGTTTCGATGTCTATTTTCGCTGCGTACGTCAGGTGGCCGCGATCACGTTCCGTCAGGGCGAAGTAAGGCGTAAACATTGCTTCGGTGGCGACCCAGCGCACCTGACCGTCAAGTGCCGTATCCAATCCATCGATATAAACTTTGACAACGGATCCGACGCGCACGCCGAGACGTTGTTCCTCGGGTACATAGACGCGTGCGTGCGGTTGCGCGCCGGCTAACAGGATCAGCATCGCCTGGCCTGGACTTGGCCGTTCGCCAATTTCAAACAAGCGACTATCGACAATCCCGGCGACTGGCGCGACGCTTGAGTGTCGAGCGACATCCACTGCGAGCAAGTCGCGCCGCGCAGTTGCCTGGGCGACTGTCTGCTCGGCTTGCGCAAGCTCTTCGACTGTCGTGCCGCTGAGCAGCTCCTGTAGCTGAGCGTGCCGCAACAGCTTATTAGCTTTCGCCGCATCTACAGCCGCTTGTGCGCGATCCAGTTGTTCGGGTGACGCAAGATCGAGCGCCTTGATTTCCTTTACACGTTTGTATTCGGTTTCGCGAAACCGGAGTTCCGTGGTCGCGCCTTCATAGTTGGCGCGCGCCGCGGCAATCATTTCTGCACGGGGCCCTCGCAGTAGCTCGTCGAGTCTGGCTTGCGCCTGCAGCTTCGCAGCTTCGGCTTCGGCCAGTCTCGCATCTGCCCGACTCGTGTCTTGTCGCAGCAGAAGCTGACCTTGGGCAACGACTTCGCCTTCAGCGACGAGGATTTCGATAATGGGTTCACCTGCCTCGGCAGTGAGCTCGACTCTGTCGGAAGCCAATTCGCCGACAATTCGGGTGGTGTCGGATTCCGAGCTGCAGCCGGTGGCGAGCAGTGCTGCAAACAGAGCAAGCAGTTGGGTTTGCTTGTTCATGTTTTCCGTCTTTTCATTTGTTCGATCAATAGATCAATTTGAATTTCAATAAGTTTATTTGTCGGGATGTCCTGTTTTTCAAACAAGAGGCGGAAAACCACCGAGAACACGACCGGCATGATGAACAGGAGAGGTTGCTCTGTGCTGGGGGTACGACGAAACTCGCCAGCCTGAATGCCTTTTTCGAGCAGCGCCTCCATTGCCGCGATTCCGCGCGACACCACGTTGTCCCAATAGAACTGCAGTAAGTCCGGATGCTTGGGACCTTCGGCGATGAGCAGGCGAACGATCTTGCCGATGCGTGAGCCGGGTATTGTTTGAGCGAATTTGAGGAAGGGTCCGCGCAGAAACTGTTCTGCTGTGAGATCTGCGTCCTCGATGTTGATGACGAGTGCGTCCAGTTTTGGGACAACAAAACTTTTGACCACCGCCTTGAACAGCTCTTCCTTGGTTTTAAAGTACAGATAAAGAAGGCCCTTGCTCACGCCGGCCCGTTTGGCGACTTCTTCGACACGGGTGCCGGCATAGCCTTTTTCGACGAATGTAGAGAAAGCCGCCTCGGTAATTTCTGCAGGACGGTCTTCCTTGCGCCGCTGGTAGCGGGGTTCTGTCATCGATTTCACTCGTTACTGACCAGTAAGTCAGCAACTATACTTAATGACTGATGGGTCAGCAAGGGAATTCGTGGCATTTTCGTTCATAATGCGCCCCATGTTTACTTACCTTGATACCTCGGTCCGCGAGCGTCTGGTCGATGCGGGCAAGTTGGTCCGGATTGATCGCGATGGCGTGCCGGTTGTGGCGGATGCCGAAACCGGTGGTGGTTCCATCAGCATCCTCGGCCCAATTCCGCTGCCGCTGGCATTCGGCGACAAGCACTACGACGTGCAGTGGTATGCCTGCGTACGCAATACCGAGTTAGCCAAAATCGAGGAAATCGCAGAGCACCTGCGCGCCAAAAACGCGCAGGAATCGTTTGCGAATCTGGCATCGTCTATGGCGGTGAACAGTGTTTTGATTATCGGCGAGCCTGACAAATGGACGGATCCGTTGGTGCGGGTGCACTCAAGCTGCCTTACCGGGGATGTCTTTGGCTCGGAGCGCTGCGAGTGCGGGCCGCAGCTGCATTCTGCAGTGGAGTTGATCAACGCAGACGCGCAGGGCGGCATGGTCATCTATATGTCGGGCCACGAAGGCCGCGGCATCGGGTTGTGGGCGAAAGCAGCAACTTATTTGTTGCAGGATGGGGGTGAGAATACGTACGAGGCAAATCGATCGCTGGGACTGCCAGACGACTCACGTGACTTCGGCGATGCCGCAACGCTGCTCAAGTACTTTCGCGGTGACGGACCGTCGCGCTTGCTAACGAACAATCCGAAAAAGATTGATGATCTGACCGCGGCGGGTATTTCGGATATCACAACGGTCAAACATGTCTTTGGTGTAACCGAGTCGAACAAGCGGTATCTTGCGGCGAAACGCGACTGGGGCCACAAACTGGCCGACGACGATATTCAGTAAGTCGGTTTCAGGTACGCTTGGCCTGCAATTCAGCTTCCATCGTCTTCAGCATCACGCGGTCAATTCGATAAAAGTAGATCGCGACGATTCCCAGCAATGCAAACAGGGCCGGCAGAATGCTGAACATAAAGCGAATGCCGATTATCGCGGAATTTGTTTGCACCTCGTTGGCGACGAATCCAAACCAGGAAAGAATGATCCCGGCAAGACCTGCGCCGACTGCCAGACCCATTTTGTGCGAGAACTGCACCGTTGAGAAAACCAGCGCAGTTGTTCGGCGTCCTGTCTTCCACTCGCCGTAATCCGCGCAATCAGCGTACATTGACCACACCAAAGCCGGCGTTGGACCTGCTGCGAGAGTGCCGAGAGCGTTGACAAGCAGCATTAAAACGTATTGGTCGGCGGGGATGAAGAAAAAGGCGGCCATGGATGCGGCGTTGATCAATGACAGCACAATCATGAGCTGGCGCTTCTCGAAGCGTTGGCTGAGCTTCGTGGCCTGGGTTACACCGATCATCATTGCCAGCACGCCGGTTGACATGAATATGGATACCTTGTCAAAAATCAGAAACAGCGGCGTGCCGTCAGCACCGACATAATATTTAAAGTAATACAGCTGCATTCCCTGGCGAATCGCGATATTGATCAGCGTAAAAATGCCTGTCCAGAACAAAGCCTTCCAAGGGCCATTTTGCAGCAGTGCGCGCAGGTCATGCTTGACGTTCGACTTGACGGGTTCTGGAGAAACCCGTTCTTTCGTTGTCGCAAATGTAATCCAGAAAAGGGCGACAGAAACGATGGCAAAAATGAGCATAGTGAGTTTGAATCCCAGGGCCTCGTCGCCGCGGCCCAGGATGTTTTTGAGCGGGGAAACGAAAGTAGCAACCACCCAGCCTGCTCCGAACGCACAGAAAAAGCGGTAGCTCGCGACCTTGGTGCGCTCAATCGTCGACGGCGAGATGACGCCCATGAGTGCGGAGTAAGGCACATTGACCGCGGTATATGCGAGCATCATCAGCGAATAAGTAACGTACGCGTAGATCAGTTTGCCTGCATAGGAGAAATCCGGATTCGCGAACATTGCATAGCCGCACACGCCGTATGGGATCGCGGCCCACAGCAGGTATGGCCGGAATTTCCCCCAACGTGAGTTGGTGCGATCCGCAATCAGCCCCATGATCGGGTCACTAACGGCATCCAGGATCTTGGTTAGCAGGAACATGGTTCCTACGGCTGCGGCGGTAATCCCGAAAATATCGGTGTAGTAATAGAGTAGAAATACGTTGAACGTGGCAAAAAAGAAGTTGGACGCGGTATCGCCCAGGCCATAGCCCAGTTTTTCCCGAAACCTTAGCGGCTTCATGTCACTTGCCACGGCGTTGCTCCAGTTGCAGTCGGATTTCGTGCGCTTTTTCTTCAGTGAGCGTATAGGACGCGACTGCCCAGATGGCCAGCCCCGACGCGACGAAGGGTACGATAACGTCGAACAGACGCATACTGAATATAGTGCTGGCGTGTTGATTACCGTCCAGAGCGACATCGAATCCGGTTACGTTGAGCAGGATTCCACCGGCGGCTATCGCAACTGCCTGACCCAGCTTAACAACCCACCAGTAAATCGAACCGAACATGCCTTCGCGCCGTTCATTCGTATTGAGCTCGTCCAGATCGATTACGTCGGCGACCATTGATGGCATTAGCGTAAACAAACCGCCCAGCCCAAACGCCATCAATGGCGCGGGAATAAGAATCAACCAGGGGTTGTCCGGTGTATAACAAAACCACTTGAGCGCATAGCCGAGCATCGAAATACCGGTGGATATAAAGAATGCACGCCGTTTGCCAATCTTGGTGGCCAGCCAGGTCACGAAAACGATGACGCCCATTGCCGATACAGTCTGCAACAGTCCAGAATGGCCGACAAAGTCAGCGCCGATATCTTTGTCGCCCGCGAAAATGTAATAGATGATGACGTAGGACTGAAAAGCGGCGATCAGGATGAAGCCATTGAACACCAGAAACGTCGCCGCGCAGAGTTTTAGAAACGGCTTGAACTTCAGGGTGGTCAGGAAGCCTCTGCCGAAATCGCAAAGCGACTCGAAGAATGTGTGTTTGCGTGGCGTAGCTTCGGTGGCACCCATCGTAAATCGTTCACGCAGGAAAATCGCGGGGAGAATTCCAATTGCAATAACAAGGACTGCGATGCCAATAGCGAGACCTGCGGCACCCTCTACTTCGTCGACAAACAGACTCTTGCTGAACATGATCGCCAGGAAGTAGGGGGAAATCATATAGGCGAGCTGGCCTATGAAATTGCTGGTACCCATCAAACGTGTGCGTTCGTGGTAGTCCGGGGTGAGCTCGTAGCCCAACGCAACCCAAGGCGTTGCGAATACAGTGTAGGCAAGATAGAAAACTAGCGAGCCGGAAAGGAAATACCAAAAGTAGAATGATTCGCTCTTAGCAGCGGGTAGTTGCCATAACAAGGCAAATACGATTCCGGCAACGATTGCACCAACAAATATGTACGGCCGGCGGCGGCCCCATCTGGACCGAGTCTTGTCTGATATGTAGCCCATTAGCGGATCGGTAATGGCGTCAGTCAATCGGGGCAGGGCGCCGAGCAGACCAACTAATGCGGGATTCATGCCGAGACCGAGGTTTAATACGATGACCATGGTCCCAATCGCTGCGGCGAGAATGTTGTTAACGAATGCACCGAGTCCGTAAATCAGCTTCTGAGTAAACGGAATGCGATCTTCAGGGGCAGTTTCGTAATGTTCCATGGCGAAGGCATCGTCCGGGAAATTGACAGCGCTGTCAAATATTGCTAAAAAAGCCGTAGAATGAAAAGACGACCCGAGCCAGGCACTCGTTATTCGCGGTCCCGACCCATCGCCGCACTATGCGGTCTGCTGCTGAATCTTCCTATGAATACAACCGTGGCCAACCAATCGAACGCCATTGAGCCCGTCGAGCAGCGGGTCATGGCGCTGCTGGAACAAATGTCACTCGCTGAAAAAGTCGGGCAGATGAATCAGGTGAATGGTGGCGACAATTTCGTTGCCGATTATCTGCGCGATGATTTGCAATCCGGTCGGGTTGGTTCTGTCCTCAACGTCGTTGATGTTGAAATCGTCAATGAGCTGCAGCGTATCGCGGTCGAAGAGAGCCGGCTCGGCATTCCACTGCTGATCGGCAGGGATGTGATTCACGGCTTCAAGACGGTCTTGCCAATCCCTCTGGGGCAGGCCGCGACCTGGAATCCGGAAGTCGTGCAGGCAGGTGCGCATATAAGTGCGATTGAAGCAGCGGCGACCGGCGTCAATTGGACCTTCGCACCGATGATCGATATCGCTCGCGACGCACGCTGGGGAAGAATTGCAGAAAGCCTTGGTGAAGATCCATACCTCGCGAGTGAGCTCGGCGTAGCAATGGTGCGTGGCTTTCAAGGCGATGACCTGACAGACAGGTATACGATTGCCGCCTGCGCGAAACATTTCGCGGGCTATGGTGCATCAGAAAGTGGCCGCGATTATGCGACCACCAATATTCCTGAAAACGAATTGCGGAATGTCTATTTGCGCCCCTTTAAGGCGGCAGTTGATGCGGGCGTTGTCACGCTGATGGCCTCGTTTAGTGATTTGAACGGAGTTCCGGCGTCAGGCAACGAGTTCCTGATGCGCCAGGTCCTGCGTGATGAATGGTCTTTCGATGGATTCGTCGTAAGCGACTACAACTCGGTCCATCAATTGGCCGTGCACGGTTTTTCGGAGAACGACAAAGAGTCAGCTTTTGAAGCTGCAGTCGCTGGCATCGATATGGAAATGGCCGGCCAGGCCTATAGCGGCAATCTCGCCGGGCTTGTGGAAGAGGGTCGCGTCAATTTGGGCGTGATCGATTCTGCAGTTGCGAATGTATTGCGTGCCAAGTTTCGCCTTGGCCTGTTCGAAAATCCGTACACCAATCCTGCCGATTTCCCCGCGCATGCAAACGAGCAGGCATTGCAGACCGCCAAGACCGCAGCATTGCAGAGCGTTGTAATGTTAAAAAACGACAACGCGGTGTTGCCCCTGTCCATTGACAAGATAAACTCCGTGGCAATTATCGGCCCACTGGCCAACGCGCCTTACGAGCAAATGGGAACCTGGGTTTTTGATGGTGACCCAGCGCTAAGTATCACCGGTGTCGATGGCATTCGCAGTCTGGTGGGCGATCAGGTAGAGGTTCGATATATCCGCGCGATGGAAACCAGCCGCAGCCGCGACACTGCAGCATTTGACGAAGCCGTCGCCGCAGCGAGTGAATCTGATGTCGTGGTTTTGTTTCTCGGTGAAGAGGCAATTTTGTCGGGGGAAGCGCATTCGCGGGCAGATATTGATTTACCGGGCAATCAGGCCGAGCTGGTACGGCGCATTAGTAAAACCGGCAAGCCGGTCATCGCTGTGGTTCTCGCAGGTAGACCGCTGACGCTGACAAACGTTGTAGATCAATTGGATGCGGTTTTATTCGCATGGCATCCGGGTTCCATGGGTGGCTCGGCAATCGCGGATCTCTTGTTTGGCATTGCGTCGCCGTCTGGAAAACTGCCCGTGACCTTTCCGAAGATGGTCGGTCAGATTCCGATCTACTACAACCAGAAAAATACCGGCAAGCCGCCGCACAAAGGCGATATCGTTCATATCGACGACATTGATGCGCACGCGCCGCAAACGTCGCTTGGAATGTCTGCATTTCATCTCGACGCCGGGTTCGAACCATTATTCCCATTCGGGTTCGGGCTGTCCTACGCGGAGTTCGGCTACGCAAATATAGAAGTCAGCGCGACCGAAGTAGCAGTTGGCGAAACGCTCTCTGTCAGTGCGGAGTTGACTAATCACGGTGCCGTCGCCGCCGATGACGTGGTGCAACTCTACGTACGCGACCTCGTCGGCAACGTTACGCGCCCGGTCAGGGAGCTGAAGGGATTCAAACGTGTACGTGTGCAGCCCGGAGAAACGATCACGGTTACCTTCGATCTGCATGCGGACGATCTCGCGTTCTTCGGGCGCGACAATCGGTTGATGCTGGAGGCAGGCGAATTCCATGTCTGGATCGGTGGCAGTTCGACAACCGAACTGCGTGGCGAATTTCGGCTCGTCGATAGCTGGTAGTTGACGCATCATCATGCCGCGGCGCGGTCGACGCATCAGTTTCATTTCATTGGTCACTGCGCTGAGTTCGATGCTCGTCCTGACAGCCGCCTGTTCAGTTGAACCCAGAGAATCCATGACCCCTGTCAAAGTAGAGATCGTTGCAAGCGATGCTGGTTACGAACTCCTGCGCGGCGGTGAGCCCTATGTCATCAGAGGGGCCGGAATGGGAGTTGATGATCTTGAGAATTTTGCTGCGCATGGCGGCAATTCGATCCGCAACTGGACGACCCGCGGCAACTATCAGAACACTCGGGAATTGCTGGACGCAGCCCTGGCAAATGGTGTGACTGTCGCACTGTGCTTGTCGTTAGCGTCTGAACGCCATGGCTTCAATTACGACGATGCCGAGGCTGTGGCGGAACAGCTGCAATGGGTGCGCGAAGAAATCATCAAGTATCGCGATCACCCGGCATTGTTGCTGTGGATTATCGGCAATGAGCTGAACCATAGCTATACGAACCCTGCAGTATTCGATGCCGTTAACGATGTGGCAGAATTGATTCATGAACTGGATCCGAATCATCCAGCTACAACGACGCTTTCGGAACCGGACGGCGCTGTCCTCGCAGAGGTCAAGCTGCGTGCGCCGGCGCTCGACTTCATCAGCATGCAAGTTTACGGAGCGTTATTCGGACTGCCGCAATTACTGAACGAGATCGGCTTTGAAGATCCGTTCATGGTGACCGAATGGGGAACCGTTGGCTATTGGGAGATGCAAACGACGCACTGGGGTGCGCCGCACGAGACCACGAGCAGTGAGAAGGCGGAGTTGATCAGTCGCGGGCACCGCGAGGCTTTGTCGCAATTGGAAGGTCGCCTGATCGGCTCATACATATTTCTGTGGGGGCAAAAGCAGGAGCGCACGCCGACCTGGTTCGGGCTATTTCTGGACACAGGCGAAGAAACGGAAGCCGTTGATGTCATGCATCGAATCTGGACTGGCGACTGGCCTGTCGATAGAGCGCCGCAGGTGGAATCGATCCTGCTCGATGGCCGAAGTTACGCGGACAACGTCGTGTTGTCGGCCGGCGCTACGTATGCTGCGCAATTTGATGCACGCAGTCAGGAGAATGCGCCGTTACGCTATCGTTGGGAGGTGCAGCGGGAAAGTGCAGCGACGCAGAGCGGTGGCGATAAGGAAGAGGTGCCTGCCAATTTGCCCGGCATCATTGCGGACCCGACAACTGCTGCCACAACCATTACCGCGCCAGCGCCCGGCACCTACCGATTGTTCGCCTACGCCTTCGACGACAACAATAAGGCCGCGCACGCAAATATTCCGTTTCAAGTTGAGTCCACAGTGATGCAATCAAAAAGTGCACTGGTGGCGGGAGAATCCACCGCTATCTCGTATTCCGGCTTTCGGGAAGGTCAGCACCCGGATCGTGGGCAAGGCGCTGTAAACCCGAGTGAGGCAGAAATACTCGAAGACCTGGAAATCATGCTGGCGCACGGCTTCAATCTTCTTCGCCTTTATGACTCACAGGAAAATTCACGCAGCACCCTGGAGATGATCAAGCGGCACAATTTGCCGATCAAAGTGCTGCTCGGCGTCTGGCTTGACGCAGAAACAAGTAACCATGATGGCTGCCCGTGGCTTGATGAGCCGATTCCCGACGAGAAACTGGTGGCAAATACGCTGGATAACAAAAATGAACTCCGGCGCGCGGTCAAACTTGCAAACGAATTCGAAAACATTGTGGTCGCAGTCAACGTCGGCAATGAAGCGCTGGTCGATTGGAACGACCATATGGTACCGCTGGAGACCGTGATCGCTTACGTCCGTGAGGTCAAAGCTGCAATCCGCCAGCCAGTGACAGTCGCTGACAACTACGAATGGTGGATTCGCGATGGTGCGCGACTCGCAGCTGAGGTCGATTTTCTTGGTGTGCATACCTACCCGGTGTGGGAAGACAAGACAATCGACGATGCGTTGGCGTACACGATCGAGAACATCGCGGGCGTGCGAACCGCATTGCCCGATACGCCTATAGCGATTCTCGAGGCGGGCTGGGCCACTGCCGCGACTGAATTTGGCGAGCGTGCCAATGAAGCTGACCAGGCTCGCTATTTTAACGAACTAAGCAAATGGGCTGAGGTAACGAACACCACAGTGTTTTTCTTTGAAGCCTTTGACGAGCCCTGGAAAGGCGATGAGCACGATCTTCTCGGCGCTGAAAAACATTGGGGCATGTTTAATGTTGATCGAACGCCAAAGCAGGTGATGAATTAGAGTTATTGCGGTGCCGGACCGGTCGATTCTCGAAGCACTAATGTTGCGGCCACTATTTCGGTTCGACTTGCGGAATTACCACCGTTCTTGCCTTCGATGAGCGACTCGGCAGCTCGCTCGGACATCTGCGAAAGCGGTTGACGGATTGTGGTAAGGCTCGGATAGACCTGGCGGGCCAGTGCGATGTCGTCAAATCCAGCAACCGACAACTGTCGCGGTACGTCGATATCCAATCTGTCTGCAACCCGAATGGTCGCGACGGCCATATCGTCATTAGCGGCAAAAATCGCCGTCGGCGGATGCTTGCGCTCCAGCAGTTCGTGCGCCGCCAAAATGCCAGAACCGAACGAATTATCGCCCTGGGCAACCAGATGCTCGGAGAGCTTAAGGCCGCTTTGCTTAAGCCCGTCCTGATACCCCAGAAAACGGTTCGCGACGGCTTTGTGGCTTTGATGGCCGTTAATGAAAGCAATTTTTTGGTGGCCGAGCGACGCCAGATAACGCGTCATTTCCGCACTGATCTCACGATCATTTGTAGAAATAGACAGTTGCTTGCCGCGCTGAGCACCGGGCGACAGACGAACAAATGGCGTTCCCGTTGCTTCGATTAAACGCGCTATTTTCGGCATGTTTGAAAGCGGTGCTGCGAGGACAATTCCAGCGGGTCGTGCCTGCTCGATGAGTGCGCTAATTTCAGTGTCGAGATCCTTGTTACGGTAGTTGCACGGATGTATCAGCAATTCGTAGTTGGCTTTGCGACAGGCACGCAATGTAACTTGTTGCATTCTGATTACGTACCCCGAGCTGGGAATATCATACGCGCTTGGATCGTCATAGATCAGGGCGATCAAATGTGCGCGTTGGCTGGCAAGGTTTCTTGCGGATTGGTTCGGTCGGTAATTTAGCTCGTCTATCGCGGCGTCGACTTTCTCTCTTGTCGATGCTCGTACATTCGGTTCCTGATTGACGACCCGCGACACGGTCTTCATCGAGACACCCGCAAGTTCCGCTACATCATCAATTGTTGCCTTAACCATAGACCTTTACTTTTGCGCCAAGCAACGATTACAACCCGATCTGACAACGCTGTCAAACATCGCGATCATGTGTACTTCGGATTGCCGTCTTTGTCCCACAGCCCCCAATAGGCACCAACATCACCTTCCTTGTCGGTTTTCCAGGTTTCATCGAACGCCGAAAAGTAGAATATTTCTACATCATCTTCCTCCGCCCATCGATACGTATCGACAAAGTATTTGATGGCATTCTCGAAAGAAGGCTCGGCTCCTTTCGTCGGACTCCCGATGTTGGGCCAGCCGGTTTCGCTCACAATGACCTTTCTGCCATTGGCAACATTCAGAACACGGCGATACATTTCTTTCATGTAGAGTAGCGCATGATCTGCGGGACAGCCTTCCCAAAACGGATAACAGTTCGCGAGCAAAATGTCGCATGCTTCGGTAACACGGGGGTGGTCGACGAACTCAAAGTAGGCATCGACATAACCAACCGGGACATCGGGCACTGCCTGTTTAGCGCGGTTAATGTACTCGATCAACTCGTCTTCCGTCAGCTCACCGCGCAACAAGACCTCATTGCCGACCGCGAGAATGTTCGCATGTCCAGCCTTCGCGACTTCAATCGCATTGGTCAGTTCGAGTTCGTTATGCTCGCGGTCATCATCCAGCCAAACGCCAACCATGGTGCTGAGTCCGTTTTCTGCAGCGATCGCGGCAATTTGTTCATGCCCTTCTGTGCAGGAGAAGGATCGAACCCAGTTAACGTAAGGCTGAATAACGGCGAGTCGCTGCCGAATCTGTGCCGCGTCAAGCTGCGTCCCGGGTCCCTGGCCTTCAATATACGGGCTGAACGAAATGCCATGGATCCTGGCATCGAGAATTTCCTGCACCAGCGAGCGTAGATCTGCAACTTCCAGACCAGCAATATCGATGCCCGCTAAGGACAGATTTTTGTAGTAATGATTGGACACTATTGGGCCTTGTTGTTTTATTCCGTGAACAAATTGTCGCGGTGAAAATTCAATGTTAGTTGACGAATCCGACCGCTTCGCGTGAATATTTCTGTACTTAGTTCGGTGGGCAGCGCCAGGCTTGCAAATTGCTGCTCGTGGCCGTTAAGAAATTGCACGGTCAGTGCGTTACTAGCGATATCATCCAGAACATAAAGCACAGGAACCTGGCACCAGGTAAACGCGAGTTGCCCCGGCGAAATCGCAATTTCTTGCCAGTTGCCGTCCACATCAAGATAGCGAAAATCGACCGGTTCCGAGAGGAATTCACGCGCTCGGAGTAGTTCGGGATTGAAACAGACTGAGCCGCCTTGAACACGGATACCCAGTTCACCGAACCGCGTTAACAGCTCTTCCTTAACCTGGCCAGTCATGCCTGGCTGTCTTGCGCCGGCGTGGAGCGGGGAATGCGAGTACGGATCATTCGGGAACGCGCCAAATTCCTCAGGCGTCTTGTTAAAACCAATGCCTTCTCGAACTCGGTAGTAAAGTTCCCCCAGGCGTCTACGGGTTGCTTCGTCCGCATCCCGATCGTCGGCGGCAAGATAGACTTCCTGAACCGCCAGCAAGAGCTTCGAGACCATATGCCAGTAAATGCAGCCAAGTCCTTCGAAGCCGAACATGCCGCCGGAACGACCGGTGAAGGCACGATGATTGAAAACCTTCTCGTACAGGTCCCGCAAAGGCTTGCGTGCTGCATCAAGATCGGCGCCGTAGTGTTTGAGTAGCTTGTCGATCTGGCTGTCCAGTTTATCTACGTTGGAAAAATGGGCATTGAACCGACAACATCCCGCGGCATCACGAGAGACGATGCGTTCGTCACCACTGGCAAGCATGCGTTGCAATATCGGTATCGCTTCGATGTCTGTGTCGGGTATCCGATTCTTCTCCAGAAATCTGGATAGCTGCCTATCGGGGTACAACATGAAAGAATTCTGATCGGGCCGATATATGGCGCTGTTGAACAAAGATTCCAGCAGGTCGCATGCTTCTCGTGCGCCGATAGCGCCGGAACTTAACGCTGCAACCTGGCCTTCGAGCATTGGATAAAGAGCGTCTGTGCTTGCCATGTTGTCCTGCAACTTAAGCAGGTTGTACGCCTCATACAGGCCATCGCCGTTGCGGTTTGCAGCTATGCTTTTCTCGACGCAGATCAGTGCATCCGCGAGCATATTCGTAATCTGACTTACCGACTGTGGCGCGGTGTCACAGAACGACTCCGTGCGGTAGATCACCTCTCTGTAATCGCTTGCAGCTTGCCCGAGCTCGCGCATCGATTCGTAGCGTTGACTGGGAGTAAGCGGCCCGTTAAGGATCTGCGAGCGGGTATTGTGCAAAGCGCTGGCAGTCGCCGCCAGCCACCGGCCTACATCGGCGGAGACGTCGATGCTGTCAGTTTCTGCGGCCAGCAGTTCTTGCAAGAATCGGATATAGCGGCGCATGTAATACAGCGTCACCATGGATAAGCCATGCCCGACCAGTGCGTTATTTGCGTCGTTCCACTCAGGTCGTTGCGTGTTGAGCCAGATACCGCCATCGACAACAAGATTGCCAAGTTTGGCGAGTAGCGGTACCAGTAGTTTTTCCAGCAGATTGACTCGATAGACTTCGCCGTCCGTATCGAGAATCAGTTTGCCGTCGGCTCCCAGCCGGTTGACGCGTTGTTTGATGATGTCGGCGAGCGGGTAGTCGAATGTAACTGTACTTTTCGGATTCTCCTGCAGCGCCGCAAAAGGTTTGATCCGATATGGCACATTTGCGTAAGAAAAAACTGGTCGGCGCAGCAACTCAGAAAGCCCGATCGGGTGAAACGATGCTGAAAGTTCCAGCAATTTCTGCAGGTAAATGATCTGGTGATCACCCCAATAGCCGATATTGCTCCATGGGTCATCCGCTTCCTCCACTTCCCAGTCAATACCCTGCTTATTGATGCGGTAGGGGTTGTAGCCGTCCATCGTACTCGCGTTCACAAATCGAGCAATCACGAACTCGATGAATTCTGGGAAGCTGAACAGCAGTGCTTCCCAGTTCTGAAAAATATCCCGCCAGTTACCCTCGTAAGACAGCAGCGGGTCGCCACTCTCGTCTTTGAGTTTGATTGTGAAATGATTCCAGGGTCTGCTGGGATCACCGTGGCGGCGACCAAACGTTACGGGGAGGTAGTCCAGGCACAAGCGCTCAAGCTGCAAATCGCCTGCTGCCCGGGTCAAGCTAAGGAGCGCAGAGCAGCTCTGTGTTTTCGGGAGCGTATCGAGGAAATCACGATTTCTTTCGAAAACAGCACGATTAAAATGTTGCACTGACTTCGTAAAGTCTTTCGCAGAAACTGTGTATTGGTTATCGAACGTTCCGCCACGCAGTACGTTAAACAGAACGTTGGCATAATGATGCGCTACTACGTTTTCCTCAGCGGTTAGTTGCATCCCATCAGCAGATGCGATTATGCGCAGCAGCTCGTCTGTGCCTGAGTCGATTGATGTTGCAATTGCGGCTGCGAGTGTGCCGCGGTCTTCGAGTTGACTAAGCAAAGATGCGACCTGGCCCTGACTTTGTTCAATGTCCGCAATAATTTGCCAATGCGTCGACGTCCCGGGCGCGAGTTCCAGCGCTGCACTAACGAGGAATGCGCCACGGATACCTCGTTTATGTCGTTCCTGTCGCATACTCTTGCCGACACGAAAGTCGTCAAGTTGCTGTGACGAAACCAGAATTGCCTGCGGTTCAAGGCCCAGACAGAAAACGGTATTGGCGCGCAGTGACTCGGCTGGCTCTGCGCGGTCCGAGATTCCGGAATATAACGTGTATATGCCAAGGCCGGTGGCTGCATCCAATTCAGTCCATTTGTACGCATCCACCAGGTTGCTGGCATTGGCCTGCGCTTTGGCCGGTGTGCTCGCGGGCAAAATGTTTTGTAAGCCGTCCAGTAATTCTATCTTGATGCGATCGTTACCCAAATTTCGAAGCTCGCATTGCCGCGAAAATCCGTAGCGTTCGCTGCAAGCCCAGGTATAGCAAAACGCAATCTGCAAATCGTGGTTGATTTCTTCGTAGCAAAGTTTGTTGCCCGCAACATTCTTGTACAGATTGCGCCGCACCGCAAAGCGTCCATCATGTTCCCGGTTGAATGGCTCCCACAAGCGCGTCTGTTTTGCGTTGGATACTCGTAGTAATGTCTTACTTCCGGTATGCGACGTGTTCTCGTGAATCTTGTCGACAGTGACATAGGGGAACAGGGCGGTTTCCGGGGAGACGCGGCCGGCGCTCAAACCGCCGCTCGAGGACGCGAAAAGCCAGTGGTCCGCATTCGAAACCACGGTAACGAGGAAGGGTGCCATCTTGTCAACGTTGCGGATCGCGTAAAAACGTTCGCCGGCAATGCTAAGAAATTCGCCGCGCACATCGTCGTTGTTGCCTATGTTAATTTTCACGTCTTCGTCCAGCATCGTTATTCTTCTTCCTTCAGTACTACAGTGCCGAATAGTCCGGCGTCGATCCAGCCGCGATCTTTCGGTCCCTCTGGCACGGATTCAGAGCCAATAAAATTTTCGCGTAACGCGCTGCCGTCATTGTCACAATAGGCGAGCATCAGACCCAAAACCTTGCCGGCGTATAATGTTATTGGTTGGTTGCTAGCAGCGCCGTCTACGTAGTCATCGCGATAGATGTCAATCGCAAGCTCCCAGACGATCTTGTTACCCTGTTGTCGCCAACGGCTTTCGACGTGGTGCGAATAATTGTGCGCCAACTTATCGGTCCCAATATCGATGGCCTGGTTATCGAGGGACATGTGATAGGCAAATGCATTGTGGTTGTATTGGTGATCGCCGCCCGAAAAGTCCTCATCTAAAAAGATCTCCAGGCAGTCATCATCCCAGTACTGCACAAGTGGGTCGCGATGGCTGTCGAACAGCACGTCGTCGACAATTTCAGCAAGAACAAAAAGTTTGTTATCAGTCCAGACGACCT
>JBBKWL010000131.1:0-64131 GCA_037968975.1 Woeseiaceae bacterium
GATGCCAGAGGAAAATTCATTTTACCGGGCCTCATGGACGCGCACTGTCACTACGCGGGCTGGATGGCTGAACTGAATCTCAATTACGGCGTGACCTCCATATTTTCGATCGGGAGTGGCGGGCCATGGGCGTTGGCCCAGCGGGATGCAATCAATGCCGGCAAAATCCCGGGGCCCAGAACTTTCGTCGCAGTGGGCAGTCTTGCGGGAGGGCGAATTTCCGCATTGTCCGCCCGCAGTGGTGCTGCCGGTGGACTCAGTGGCCGGCAGGTGGCCGCGACTGCGGAACAGGCGAGAGAAATTGCCGAACGCTTCATTGAGGCCGGCGCAGACATGATCAAAGTCCATCGCGGCCCGCCGATTGAGGCCTACCGAGCAGCCGTTGCGGAAGCGCATAAAGCAGGGCTGCCCGTCGTGGCGCAACCATTGGGGCCCACGGTATACGCAAGGGAGGCCATCCTTGCTGGTGCTGACATCCTCGAACATGCGGCTGGCGTGTCCGTGTCGATAGCCAAAGACCCCTCTAAATGGGAAGGCTTTGGGAGTATCGAGAAGCACTCGCTGAGCCCGATGCCATTCGGCGATATGGACGCTGCGAAGGCCACCGATCTCATTGAGCTGATGGTGGCAAAGAACGTCTATCTGGAGCCCGATTTCGTCGCGATGGGCCGCGGCTTCCACAAAGAAAGAGATAAGTTTGAACTTCAGGACCTACGGCTTCTCAACAGCCATGCACTGTCGTACGTGCCCGAACGTCGGCGGCTGCGGATATTGAATACCTACCATCACTTTGACGACCTGGAGCCGGCCGAACGCGAGCTGCGAAACACCGCGTATCAAAACATGCTGAGTTTCTTCCGCCAATTCGTAAAGGCGGGCGGCAAAGTGATGACCGGAACAGACACCGGCGGTTGGGCGGTACCCGGCCTTGGCGTGCACCACGAAATGGAGATACTGGCTGACGAAGCGGGGTTGACGCCGATGCAGGTTATTCAGGCAACGACGCGCAATATCGCTGAGGGGTTCCGCATCCTGGATGAGTTGGGAACCATTGAGGAGGGCAAGCTCGCGGACCTCGTCATCGTAAATGCGAACCCACTTGAGCAGATTAGTAACCTGCAGGAAATAGCGTGGGTCATTAAGGATGGCGACCTGGTGGACCGTACCTTCAACGCGTCATTCCAGAATCCCTTGCCGCGCGGCGGGACGGAGGGTTCGGCCTGGGTACGAGCACTGAGCGACCAAAGCATGCAGGGCACTGAATTTGGTCAGCCGCAGCCAGGAATAAAATCTATCTCACCGAGCCTCGTTACCGAGGGGGACGGGACGCTGACCCTGACAGTGCAAGGGGTGAACTTTACCAAGGAATCACTCGTGTATTTTGGCGAACAGACCGTGCCGCTGCGACGAGTGAGTGACACTGAACTGGAGGCTGTAATCGACGCGCGCCTGATCTCACAGGTGGGCACCTACCCCGTTACAGTAAGAAATCCGGAGCCGTTGCAAAGGCCCGAATGGGGGAATGGAACCTCCAACAAGGCGCACCTGCTTGTGAATTATCGTTACACTAATTAGGAGTCAACCATGAATCTGCGCTGCGCCCAATTGTTAGGGTCAATCTTTCTCATCTGCTCTGCCGGAGTATGCGCACAGGATGTCACCGCGATTGTCGGCGGCACACTGATTGACGGTACCGGTTCGTCCGCCCAGGAAAACACAGTAATCGTGATTCGGAATATGCGAATCGACTCCATCCGCACTGACGGCAAGGTCCCCGACGGCGCCCGCGTCATCGATGCAGAAGGCAAATACATTGTCCCGGGACTTTGGGACAAACATCTGCACTACAAAGATTGGTTTCCCGAGATGCTGATCACCAACGGTGTAACCTCGGCGTACGTTCAAGGCGGTGGCCCGTGGTTGCACGCCCAGAACGAAGGCGTGGCCAAAGGTAAAATTCTCGGGCCGCGTATGTTTTTTCGCGAGCGGAAGTTCGACGTCTTTGACAGTGTCGAGGAAGCGCGTGACACGACCCGCTCGGAACTGGAGCGACTCAAACCCTCCTTTGTCAAAGTCTACACCGGCATCACTGCGGAACATCTAAAGGTGGTTGCCGAAGAGGCCCACCGTGCTGGCCTGCACATCGAGGGACACATCGGGATCGGCGCCAGGGAAGCCATCGAAGCCGGCATCGACGGTCTGACACACGCTTCCGGAATCGCGTACTCAACGGTGCGACCGGAAGTGCTTGAGATGCTCCCGGACATGCGCGTTATCGACTCGGATTATCGGCGCGTGCGTTGGCCCAAAATCTCGACCTGGGATGAGTCGAAGACGGGCGGTCCCAATCCCGATCTTAGCGAGTACTGGTTGTATCTTGAGGATCCGCGTCGCCTGATGCTGTTCGGCATGATGGACCGTGAGATGGCGAACGATTTGATCGACCTGATGATCGAGGAAGAGGTTTTCATCGAATCCTGCCTGACCTACGCGTTTCGCCACGTTCATAACCGCGCGGAGCAATACCGGCAGGAGGATCTATTGCTGCTAAGCGAGCCCGACTTGCATTACATACCCGAGCTTGTGAAAAAGAACGTGCTGGACTACTCGTTGCTCGGCAAGGTTAATGACGAAGAGCTCGCCCTGATGACCAAGGGCTATGAAAACTTTCAATGGTTCTTCAAGACGTTTGTGGATAAAGGCGGCCGGTTGATCATTGGACCGGATACGACCTCCATCAATCATGCAACAATGCTCCCCGGGGTAGCCACGCGCCGTGAAATGGAGTTGTTGGTCGATTCGGGCATCGCGCCGATGCAGGCAATCCAGGCAGGCTCGTTGTGGGCGGCAGAGAACGTCAATCAGGGTAAAGATCTGGGGTCTGTCGAGCAGGGCAAGATTGCCGACTTGCTGATGTTGCCGCGCAATCCGCTCGAGGACATTACGGCGTACAAGGACATTGAGCTGGTCATGCAGAATGGCCGGGTGTTGAACCACGGCTTTCATTATTACTACAACAATCCGATCCCCTGGCCCGCCGGCAACGAAATCAGCTTTCGTGACGAGGGCTTTGGGCCGGTGACCGAGATCCCTGCCAGTATTAATGCAGTATCGCCGCAGGCGATTGTCGAGGGCGGTGGTGATATTTCATTAAGCGTGAAAGGCGGTGAGTTTATTTCTTCGTCCACCATCGAGTTTGACGGCCAGTGGCTGCAAACTGAGGTGGTCAGCGCGGATGAAGTGCGAGCCACTGTTCCTGCGCGACTCATTCAGAATGTCGGTACCTACCCAATTCGCGTAGCACATCGTAAGCCCGGCTGGGGCAAGACCAATACGCTGTATCTGATCGTGAAGTTTAAATAGAGCAGCCCTAACCGAGTCGCTAGACCTCTTACAGGGACGAATAACGATGACGACCAGATATGTTTGGAAATTGGCGCTGGGTTGCGGTCTGATTTTATTCAGCATGTCCACAATGGCGCAGCAGGCAACGTCGAATGCAGCATTATCCGGGACAGTTAGTTCGCAGGGTGACGGCGTCATGGAAGGGGTGCTCGTTACTGTCAGGCGTGACGAAGACCGCTTCGCTACCACGGTTGTCAGTGATGATCGGGGTGGCTATCGTTTTCCAACTGAACGGCTGTCGCCGGGAACGTACACAGTCCGGATTCGTGCTGCCGGATATGAACTGCCAGACGGGCAATCGATCAGCGTAAACGGGAAATCTGCGGCCCGGCTCGATTTGAATCTGCGTAAGGTGGCTGATGTTGCGGATCAGCTTTCAAACGGTGAATGGTTGTTGAGCATGCCCGGAACACATGAGGAAAAGCAGCAGTTTCTCGCCTGCATATCCTGTCATACGCTCCAAAAGGTAGTGAGGTCACGTTACAGCTCCGAAGATTTTGCACACGTCGCGCAAAGAATGCGCGGCTGGGCGCAGGGTTCGACCCCGACGCGCCCACAGATGCGGCCCGACAGTGTCGGACCCGACGGCAGCATCAAACTACGGCCACCCAGTGAGGTGTCAAAAAGGCTTGGCCATTATGCCAGCAAGGTAAACCTGAGCGCAGCGCCCCGCTGGGAATATGCACTTAAAACTTTGCCGCGTCCGACGGGACAGGGTACGCGGGTCATCATGACGGAATACGACCTGCCGCGACCGGAGACGCTGCCGCATGACGCCATCGTCAGCGATAACGGCACGGTATGGTACGGCGACTTCGGATCCCAGTACCTGGGTAAACTGGATCCGTCGACAGGTGAAATAATCGAATATCCAATCCCTGTGACCAAGCCGGGTGCCCCTGGGGGATCGCTTGATCTGAACTTTGATCCGGAGGGTAATATTTACCTTGGCATGATGTACCAGGGCGTCATCGTGAAATTCAACCCTGAAACAGAGGAGTTTGGTTTCTGGAAGAGCCCGCTGTTCGACAAGGGTGATGACGCGCGTACCGCAATGGTGACACCCACCCGAGTGAACGTGGACGGAAAAGTCTGGGTGGGCGGCGTTGAAGAGTTCCAGGTGGACCTGGCGTCCGGCGTCTGGACAGAGATTGACTATACAGAGGGTGTCGCGCCGGACATGAAAGACGCGGCCAGCAGGATTGGTTCCTACGGGGTTGCCGTCGATTCAATGAATAATTTCTACGGTTTACAACTGCGCGGGGATTTCGTAACCAGGGTGGATGCCAAAACGATGGTCTCCACACCTTATCGAACCCCGACGCCTGATTCAGGTCCAAGACGAGGCCATATGGATCCGGAGGACCGGCTCTGGTTCGGCGAATTTCGTGGCAACAGGATCGCGATGTTCGATACCAAAACGGAGAAGTTCCGGGAATGGGAAGTCCCTGTTCCATGGACGAACCCGTATGATGTGGTCCTGGACAGGGCAGGGTACGCATGGGGTGGTGGCATGACGAATGACTTTGTCGCACGGCTCAACACCGCAACTGACGAAATCACCATGTATCTGTTGCCGGGCACCACCAACATCAGACGGGTAGACGTGGATAACACCACCAACCCGCCATCTTTCTGGGTTGGCGATAATTTAGAGGGAACACTGATCCGGGTCGAACCCCTGGAGTAAAAATCAGGATTCTTGCTTGCGCAAACCAGCATCTATGCCACTATGCTCAACTTGGACAGAATCTCAACCAAACAAGAGACACGCAATGAAAAAACTACTTCTTGGAATACTGTGTTTTGGCGCCCTGACGGGGGCGGCCCTTGCTGCGCTCGAGGCTGGCGCTAAAGCGCCGAATTTTGAGGCAAGGGCGTCACTGGCTGGCAAGGCCTTCGACTTTTCGCTCCGTGACGCGCTTGATGAGGGCGTCGTGGTCGTCTATTTCTATCCATCGGCCTATACCAGGGGCTGCAATATTCAGGCGCATGAGTTTGCTGTGAATATGGACAAGTTTACAGCGGCAGGTGCAAAGGTTATCGGCGTGTCCCTCGATAGCATCGAGCGGCTCAATGATTTCTCGGCGGATCCGGAATATTGCGCTGGCAAGCTCGCGGTGGCCTCTGATAAGAGTGGCGATATCGCCCGAGCATATGGCCTTGCCGTCCGCGAGGCGAGCGCGGGCAAGAAAGACACACGTGGCATGGACATCAACCATGGCACGGCCGAACGCACGACGTTCATCGTGACCTCAGACGGTGTAGTCGCCGAGACCATCGGCGGAGTCAGTCCGATGGAAAATGTGCAGAAATCGCTTGCTGCTGTCGAGCGGCTGGCCGACCAGTCTTGATTCAGGCTTGCTGCTCTCGATAAAAGCCCAGTGCTTTGAACAGCGGGCGATCGGTTTGCGAGAACAGCACGGCCGGTGTGCCGCTGTCGTTTGAGATGCTGTACGGCACCCACGACGGTATAGCCGTAACGTCATACGGTTCAACTGTAAACTTTTCATCGTTGGGAAGATGAAAGGTCACCGACCCTTCCATCGTGATGAACACGATGTTTTCGGTCCGGTGCATTGCCGTAACGCTTGAGTGTTCTTTGATCAATCGAATGGAAGTCCCCATTGACGGGAAAGCCGGCCCGTTAGTTACGGGGTTCACATACTCGATCACTATCCCTTCGCGCGGCTCACCGGCGCCCTGAGCAGCCAGGCTGGCAAGCGCCGCACGTGCTTTACTGTAGGGATAATAAATAAGCGGATTGTTGGATGCCGGAATTGTGTCCGGATACATCTGGCGGCGATGGAGCATGCCCGCGCCGAAGTTATCGGTCACAGCGTTTGCCTCGTGCGTGACGTCCTGATACTTCTCGCCCGTCACACCCTCCATTTCTTCGAAAAACACACCGCCGATCCAGTAGGCCATGAGAACATCCAGACCGTCGTACCAGATCACGTGCGAATCGCCTTCGTTGTGATGGTCATGCCAGGTCCAGTTGGGCGTGAGGATCAGGTCACCGACCGACATTGGCAGCCGATTGCCCTCGACGTTGGTGTAGGCGCCGGACTCGGGCGCCTCCAACACCAGCCGAAATGCATTCGCACTATGGCGGTGTGCATAGGCCTGTTCATCAGACAGCAATAATTGAATGCCACCGCGCAAGGTCGGCAAAGTAGCAGCTGGCATGAAATCCTTGAGCGCGGGATTGACAAAATTTATGTTGCGCCGTTCAGCCTCTTCGGTCGTCAGGAGCGAACTCAGGCTCATCAGCCGTTCTCTGGCATCGCCATAAGACCACGAGTAGGGCACAGCCACACTGACCGGGCTTGATGTAAATCGATACGCCGGATTGCTGTTCGCGGATTTCGAATGTGTCGCTACAAAATAAGTCGTGAAATTATTAGCGATCAGATCTTCAATGAAAGCTTCCCGAGAGACCTCGTGTTTCGCGCTCATCGCCTTAACCCTCGCTCCTGATCGGATTAACCAGCGCGCCGATCTTTGAGATCTCGGCACGAAGAATATCGCCGTCCTGCAAAAACCGCTGCTGGCCGAACGCAACGTCATGTGGCGTGCCTGTGGCGATAACGTCACCGGGCTCCAGTGTCAAACCATTCGACGCGTACATGACGAGGTCTTCGATTCTGTGCATCATGCCTTCTGTCGAACCGCTCTGTTTGAGCTCGGGCTCATTGTCCAGCGTCAGGGAGATTTCGAGATCGTAGGGATCGGGAATCTCGTCCTTGGTCACCAGCCATGGTCCGATCGGCGCCGCGTTGTCGAGATTTTTCAGCGTAAACCAGTGCAGTCGCGCTGCATTCGGATCCTCAGAAAGTGAACGGCGGTCGCGGAAACTGAAGTCGTTGATAACGGCGTAGCCGGCGATGTAGTCGAATGCGTCCTCTCGGGAAATGTACTTGCCGCGTTTGCCGATAATGACGGCAAGCTCGATTTCGCTGTCATGTTTCTCAGAGGTTTTTGAGTGACAGATGGGCGCCTGGTGTGGCGTCATCAACGTTGCCATTTTGATAAAGAAATACGGTTCCTCAGACTGCTTGGTGCCGCTTGCCTTGGCATGTGAGCTGTAATTCATGGTCACGCAAAGGATTTTTGCATTGTCCCCGGCCGGCGGCTGAAAGGTGATGCTGTCCATGTCCAGGAAGACGGATTCGTCGTCGATGGTCTTGCCAATGGCGAGATCGTGTATCTCCTGCGCGAGTGCCATGGCTCGGTCGCCACCCGCGAGCAAACTACTAACCGAATCAAACCAGTCCGGCGCACGCGCATCGCAATACACCTCGTAGGCTCGCCCGAGATCGATAATCGTGTTGCCCTGTGCATGGGTGCCAAGTTTTCGGGCCGAATGGGGTGTTGCCGTAAATGTGAGTAGTTTCAATTTGAGCCTCGTCTGGTTAACCGGCGTCGGCCGATATCAAAAAGTTTTAAGAAAATCTTCCAGGTACTGGTTGACGGCCGTCGGGTTCTCCAGGCTGGCGACATGCCCGGCGTCCTCAATGACATGATGCGTCGAATTGGCTATGCCGTTATTCAGATTGACCGAAGAATCCTTGGGGATGAAGATATCGTCTTTACCCGACAGAATCAGTGCGGGTACATCGATAGTCGGTAGCGTATCAGTATCGTCTTCTTTGACTGCCATTGCCTCAAGTGTCGCTGCATTGGCCTCCGCGCTAACCGTAAAATTCATCATTTTGATCCAGTCAACGACCCAGGGTCGAAGTTCAGCGGTTTTCGGTGCAACGCGCTTGGGTGCGCCGGTAATGACGAAATTCTCCAGACCGTTCGCGTGAATATTTTCGATTTGTCCGCGGCGTCGCTGTTTGATTTCATCGCTGTCCGCTTCGGCTTTACTACAGATCATGACGAGACCCGAAATTTGCTCCGGCCTGTGCGCCCACATGCGTAGCGCGATATAGCCGCCGATAGAAATACCGACCACTATCGCTTTGTCGACGCCGAGCTGTTCGAGAAATTCGCCGTACATGCGGCCGATCTGATCGACGGTATGACTGGCAGAATCAAACGATGAATCGCCGTGGCCCGGCATGTCCGGTGCAATAACGCGATACCCGCGTTCGACGAAATGCGTGAGCTGCGGATACCAGAGGTTCTTGTTATGACCAAAGCTGTGAAGAAACAGGATCGGCGTACCGCTGCCACTGTCGTGATAGGAGATTAAGTTACCGGTCGAAACCGTGACTTCTGCCAAGTGATTACCTCTTGTAATTATTTCAATTGAATGGAATATGATCGGGTCTAATAAGACAAAGTAACAAACTCACGACGTTCTATAAACAATGAATGAAATTGATCGCCTATTGAATGACCTCGTTATCGCTAATCGCATCCTTGCTAACGAGGATGTATGCGACGCTTACGGGCACGTTAGCATTCGTAATCCGAACAATCCGAATACGTTTTTCATGGCGCGTTCACTCGCACCGGAATTAGTTACGCGCGAAGACATCGTCGAGCTCGATCTCGAAGGCAACCCGGTTCGTGATGAAACTCGTCACCTGTATCTCGAGCGATACATTCACGGGGGAATTTTCGAATCCCGTCCCGACGTCATGTCGGTCGTACACGCGCACGCCGAGGACATCCTGCCATTCGGGATCGCCGACGGTACGCCGCTTCGACCGGTCATTCATTCGGGCAGCTTCATCGGCGCCAACGTGCCGGTTTGGGATATTGCGGATCGCTTCGGCGACACCAACCTGTTGGTTGCAAACGCCGAGCAGGGGCGGGATCTCGCAAAGACCCTCGCCGATAACAACGTGGCGCTAATGCGTGGCCACGGATTCGCCGCCGCGGCCGGCTCGCTGATTGAAGTCGTGCGCATGTCGGTCTATCTGCCACGCAATGCGCGGGCATTGTCGGCGGCGCTGCGCCTGGGCGGTGAGATCAAGTCGCTGTCGCAGGGCGAGATTGACGCCCGCAACCGTGGTTACAAACCGTACTCGCCGGAAACCTGGCGTGCCTGGGAGTACTGGGCCACGAAATGCGATTGCGGCGGGATGTTGACGAGGCCGGACGCCGACGAGTGACGCGCTATTTGATTCACTCGTCAATGGGCACGAACAGGTCTTCGATCGGTATTTCCCTGTCGATAAAGTGCTGCTGCTGCATATACCTGACAAACGTTTCCAGCGTTGGGCGATTCTTCTCGACGCCATAAGCCCATAGGTCTTTGCCGAAATATTCGTCCACTTCATGCAGGTCATCGAACAGCCAGGGCAACATGTAGCGTTGCGCGGCAGAGAAGTACATTTTGTCGATCGCCCATTGTCGTGATTCCGTAAACGCGTTGAACAGACTGGCTGCAATCCAGGGGTTCTGTTCGTATATCTCGCGCTGAATGGCGACCGTATGCATGATCGGGTGAATCTGGTATTTACGGTAGTAGCGCTTTTCTTCCTCGCGCGCATTGGGAAAGAGGCGTGCGACCTTGTCTGGATCAGTGCGCACAGAATCAGGCAGACGCGACCCAATCAGCGCATCGATTTCACCGTCCCTGAGCATGTCGGAGAGCGACTTGTCCGACATGTTCTGCACAATGTCCACAGGTTGCAAAAGCTTCGGCGGTGCCGGCGGCGTGCCGTGTGTGCCAGCTTTCTCGACAGCACCCTGTACCCACTGCACGTTCGACAGATCCACGCCATAGACATTCGCAAGGTCGCCGCGAATCCAGATTGCTGCTGTAATTGTGTACAGCGGCACACCAATGCGTTTGCCCGCCAGGTCGCTGGGTTTGTTGATGCCCGAATTTTTGTTGATGCAAATAAATCCATGGCGAAAAGCCTTGGATGGAAAAACCGGTAGCGCTATAAACGGACTGTTGCCTTTTACAGTCATGCCGACGTGTTCTGCCAGCGACAGTTCGGACATGTCGAACTCTCTCTTGCCGACCATGCGGTCAAAAATTTCGCGAGGCGCCTGAATTTCTTCGTAATTCAGGTCAATTCCCGCTACCTCGATGCGTCCGTACTGCAGTGCTTCCATCCGGTCGTAGGGGCCGCAGGCAAACGTCAATTCAAGTTTAGACATAAGTTTACTTCCGTCAGGTTAGTGTGGCTGCTATTGAAATACGTCGAACAGGTAATTGTATTTTATTACGATCTCGCGCTGTGCCGGGCCAAAACCGGGCATGCGCTCGTCGAATTCGTTATAGACAACGTACAGGCCGGAATTCGCAGTACGCAACAACGAAAACCGCAAATTGGTCGATAGCGTATCGGTTTCATCTTCGTGCTGAAAAACAGCCTGGAGATGCATTTTCGGTGTGAATGAATAAGACAAGCGCAACCGCGCCAGTGTGACGTCAAAATCACCGCCTACATAAGGCAGATCGAACGATGTGAATGTGCCGCCCAATTCAGCGATGAACGACTCGCCACCGCGATAGCGCAGGGTCGATTCGATCGCGATACGGTCGCCGCCAAAAACCTTGCCGAAGCGGTTTTCCATGTGCAGGCTGATCGGCGCCGACAGGTTCGTATTGAATTCAATCTCGATTTCGTCGCCTGAGTAGGTGCCTGCGGGTACAAATACGCCTTCAATAATTTCAAATGGCTCCGATAGTCCGTCTTTGATGAAGTTGTATCCGGTCTCCAGTTGGTAGCCGTTTTTATACTCCCAATGTGCATCGAAATGACGGAAGCCACTTTCAAGAAAACCGTTAAGGTCGTGATAGTCACTTAAGCGAATATGCGGTCGGACTTCCAGAAGCGGCGAGTCGCCACGGGGACGGAAGCGCCGCAACATGAAAACCTGACGATGCTCGAAATCGTCGCGTCTCAAGAATCCGACTTCCGGGTTAAACGACTCGGTGACCTTGGTAAGAGAAAGATGCGATGACCAAAGGCTTGAATTGAAATTGGCGGTCGTTGACCAGGCGTAGTCGTCGCCGCTAAATTCGTCGCCGGGCGTGGAAGTTCTCGCTACCCAGCTCTCGATAATAACGTTGTCGCCGATACCCCAGCGTCCATCGACAGCATAAGTTTGATTCTGATCATCTGCGGCTGAAATCGTCGCACTGCCTTCGCCGTCGCGCCCGACAATGAGCGCGCCAATAGACGAACGGGCACCCAGTTCACGGCTGACTCTTGCCACGTAAAAGTCGTTCGGCGATGCAACGCCCGCCAGCCCGTCGGCGCGCATATAAAGCAAGCCGATGTTGGTGGTTGGCCCAACCTTGCCAGACAGTCGCAGGCCTGCGTCGATCGGTACCTGTTCACCGTTGACGATACCGATTCGACGGCTGAAGAAAAGCTCTACGTCCGGTTGCTTGCTGATTGAAAACTGTCCGGCATTTTCAAGAAAGAACGGGCGCTTCTCGGGCAGGAATATACTGAATCGATCGAGATTAACGACGACGTCATCCACCTCGACTTGAGCGAAGTCTGTGTTATAGGTGGCATCGAGCGTCAGGCTTGGTGTAATGGAGTACTTGATATCAAAGCCCGCCTCCTGATTATCGCTCGTGACGTCGCCCTGCCGATTCCAGGAACCGAGCACATACGGCGTAATCTGGAGATTGCGCTGTACGGGTAATTGCATGCCGTGCAAAGTACCCGCAGCGGACACGCGGGTAATCGTGTGCTGGCGGCCGATGGGTGCCCAGTAGGCTATCTCGTTGTTACGCCGGATATTGCGCTGAAAGTTTATGCCCCAGACCTGGGTTTCGGCGTTGCCGTAGCGCAGCGTGCGGAGCGGAATTTCGAATTCAGCGCTCCAGCCAAAATCGCCGACTATCGATCTTACCTCCCAGCTGCCATCCCAGTTTTCATCGAAGACGCCAACGTTTCTCGTGAACTGTCCGGACCCGCCTTCCTTAATGACTTGCGCATCGTATTGCATGCTGGTCGGGTTCGTGCCAAACACATAACCATTTTGTTTATCGAGAAAGCCGTCAATGACGAAACGAAAACTATCGGTCTCATTCAGCGACGAATCCCGGCGCCCCTCCGAAACAATAATGCCGTCCGGGTTGTCGTCGTACGCGATCATTCCGATCCAAAGCGACGTCTCGGTAAAGCCGATGTAGACCTCGGTCCGCATGCTCGCCGGAGTTCCGTGCCCCGGTTGAGTCTGAATGAAATCAGACGCGGCTTGCACATCTTTCCATGCCGGATCATTGCGCACATCGCCGTCGAGCTTAGGTTCTGCCTGCAGTCGGTAAGCCTGCGTTTCCGGTCGCGGTAGCTGTTCCATTTCCTCGACGTGCTGTCCGAATGCGGTGCTGCCGAGCGCGAAAACCAGCAGCGTCCCAAGCCCTTTGCGAGCCGATCGCAAACGTATTTTGGCGGCCGTAAGCATATCGTGGGACTGTGCCACGACGGGTACGTAAGCGGCGAATATGCCTACACATGTAACCAATCACTCGGACTAAAATACCGACTACCTTCGTCTATTTACAGGAGTGGCGCTGAAGATGTTCAACACAGCAAAAACCGTTGCAATCCTTTTGTCGATAATCCCGTGCGTTGCCGCAGCACAGTCGATCGCACCAACGCTGGGGTACCCGGATACCGTCGTTTACAACGCGAATATCATTACGATGGACGATGCGTCGTTTTCATCGAGTCCCGGAACAATCGTCGAAGCTATGGCGGTTCGCGGTGACACGATATTGGCAGTCGGATCGAACCAGCAAATGCGGGCATTGGCCGGACCGAAAACTCGCGTGCTCGATCTGGACGGACGCACCGTACTACCCGGCTTCATCCTGACGCATGAGCACCCAACGGATTGGGCATGGACCGAGCCCAGCGCACTGCAACACGTATTCCCCGAGGGCAACGAGCACATTGTCGTACATTTCCTGCAAGGCGATGCGGCAGAGCAGCTTGCGAATTGGGAGGAAGGTCTGAAAGCAGCGGTTAAAAAGGCCAAACCGGGCCAATGGATATTGCTGAGTTCAGATTGGGGGTCGAACTTTGAGTACATGCCCGAACTTTTCCCGAAGTTTCTGCCACAAATTTCACGACAACGCCTGGATGAACTCGCGCCGGACAACCCGGTGCGTGTGAAAAACAGCTGGGTGGATGGACTTGTAAACTCGCGAGCGCTCGAAGTTGTCGCAGACGTATTTCCGGATCAGGAAATCTCAGGGCGGGGTAACCGTGGCCCTACCGGTCGCCAGCTCGAACCCGATGTCATGTTGCACGAAAAGGTTGATCTCAACGCGGAGTTGCTGAGATCGCAAATGGAATTATGGGCAGCACATGGCGTGACGGTCTACGGTTCGTCGCCGTATACGATTGGCAATCTGAATGCGTTGCGGATTCTTGACCAGGAGAGCCGGCTGCCTGGCAGGTTTGCCTGGAGTTATACCGGGCCCGATTTACACTACCAGACAATTCGCCTGGTCTCGGCGCTACTGGGTAACGGTACCGACTACCTTTGGAATATCGGCGCGCACGGCGAGCGATCTGGCGGCAACTGCACAACCCTGGCGGCGTCGGAGCGGGTCAAGTCGCAGGAGAACTGTCGACTGGATCCGGGCGACGACGGTCGCCGCGTGAAGGAAGATATCGTTCGCAGTGGTGGTCGAGTCGCGGCAATGCACTCAGGCGGCGACAAGGACATCGATCATTTACTCGACATCATTGAAGAGCAAAGCGCGGCCGCAGGACTATCGCTTGAGGAAATTCGAGCGCGTCGGCATGCGTTTGACCATGCCTCCGGTGCGCCACGGCCCGATCAGATTCCGCGCATCAAGAATCTCGGCATGATGGTCAGCATGATCAATACAGTAATTTGGGAGAACCGCACCGGTTATGACGCATCGTATCGGCTACGTAATTACGGCGCGGAGTATGCACATCTGTCGGTGCCGAGAAACAGCGTCACCAAAGCCGGGATCATGAATACGCAGGAGATCGACCGGGCCTTGCCGCACTTCCTGTTCTACAACCTCTGGGTTGGCATGACGCGTTACAACTCCGGCGTTGATCTGGTGTTGGCGCCAGAAGAAGGCACCGACCTGTTAACGCAACTTAAAGCACTGACGATCTGGGGCGCCTATTACGTACTTCGCGAAGACCGGCTGGGTTCTTTGGAGCCAGGCAAACTGGCCGACTTCGTCGTTCTGGACCGCGATTTGCTCAGCATTCCTCGCGACGATATACCCAACACCCGGGTTCTCATGACAGTTCTGGGTGGCGATACGATTCACCTCTTGCCGGGTCTCGCCAGTGAACTTGACGAGGAAGCGGTTGGGCCGACGACATGGCCGTCGAAACCTTTGCAAAACCGCTTTGTGTTCAAAGGTCCGCCTGGCATTCCCGAATACATGAAACAGTAGTGACTCGAAACAAGAACATTCTGTTGTCACTTGTACTTACGTTCTGGGCCGCGGTCCTGTACGCCGGCGACGAGGATATGAGCCCGAGTGCTTATCATGTGTTCGATCCGGAAACCGGGTTCATGATGACGGTCGATCCGATGGATGAGGAGCAGCAGGATGCAACGCCACCCGAAGTCGACACGCCAGAGATTGAACCGACGGCCGCGCCGGTTAATTGGGGAATTTGGTTTGTTGCACTGCTTATCGCAGGCGGTGTCGCCATCTGGCTGCGCAAAAAGCATGCTTCCCGACAGTAGGCGCAATCGATGCCCATAAGAATCCTGTCGCTACCGACTCGTATCGGATTTATCCTCTTGGTGCTTGGCTCGTTTGGTTCGGCCGCGAGTCAGACGGCGCAAACACTGCAATATCCAGCGTCATTTTTCGAGCGCTACCAACCCAATACAGCATTGGAGATGATCCTCCAGGTGCCGGGGTTTCAGCTCGATGATGGCGATGGCGACAGGGGTTTTGCCTCGTCGGCGGGAAACCTCCTGATCAATGATCGGCGGCCGAGCGCCAAGCAGGATTCACCGTCTGAAATCCTGGCCCGAATTCCGGCGAGCCAGGTCGAGCGCATTGAAATTCTGCGTGGGCAGGTCAGAAATGTTGATTTGCAGGGACAGTCAATCGTCGCGAATGTGATACTGCTGGATGTCGACCAGGCCGCATTCCGCTGGCGCGGGTCGCACCGACACAATTTTGACTTTGGCGGAACCACCGAGGCCAGCATTTCGATGGTCAATCGCTGGCGGGATATCGACGTCAGCAGTGGCGTGGACTTACGCGAGTATAAGCGTGGCGATTTCACGCCACAGACCATTCTGGACGGCTCAGGGAATCGCACCGAGACACGCTTCGACGAAGGTAATGTTAAGGGGACCCGGCGGTCGGCGAATCTGGGTGCCGCAAGACAATTTGGAGAAACCTCCGCTCGACTCAACACAAAATTTACGAACGAGAAACGTCAGGGGACGCGCGACTCCCTGCGAACGCCAACCGCTGCCGGCGAACTTCCGACGGAGGAGCAATTTCCAGAGGAGTACGACGGCGATAATATCGAGGTAGGCATTGACGTTGAACGGCCGTTGCGCGCCAATCTTCTCGGCAAGGCAATTTTGCTGCACACCAACCAGGATGAAAATTCGATCGCCGCGCAGGTTTCCCTGGACGATGCCGGTGCCCAGATAAGGGAACAAATTTCAGACACGGATACGGAAACGACCGAAACGATCGCGAGGGTCGAATTCGTCTGGACCGGTTTCGACGGTCACGCCGTACAGATAAACCTTGAAGGGGCCTTGAATTCCCTGCAGAACAGTCTGCTGCAGACGGATGATCAAGGTGCGGGGCCGGTAATCGTTGAGGTACCGGGTGCCAATTCCCGGGTTGAAGAAACGCGCTGGGATATGTTGCTCAAGGACACCTGGACCATGGGCCGCAATCAGTTTGAGTACGGCCTCGGTGGCGAGATATCGACGATCAGGCAGTCGGGCGATGCTGTGCAGAAACGGGATTTTTCATTTCTGAAACCGCAAGTCGCGTTCATCTATGCACCAGAGCAGGGCAAACAGGCGCGCATCAGCTTGCGCAGGGACGTGTCACAACTCGACTTCAGTGACTTTGTGAGTTCGACCATTTTTGAAGATGACAATCTGGCGTTTGGTAACCCAAACCTCAGACCCGAAACGACGTGGAAGCTGGAAGTCGGGTATCAGCGGCAATTTGGCAAGGACGGGGTTTTGAACTTACTGGCGTTTCACGACTGGGTAGACGACGTTGAGGATTTGCTGCCGCTCGCGCCGATCGATGATCCGACCGCTGAGGCGCCCGGTAACATCGGGGATGGGCGACGCTGGGGCGTTGAGTTGGAAAGCACTTTGCCGTTGGATGCGTTGGGACTCAAGGGCGCAAAACTGGATATCAATGCCCGTTGGCAGGAATCGACGGTGAAGGACCCTGTGGACGGCGAGGATCGAGTGTTTACCTCCAGACGACGGACCGGGCGATTATTTCCACTCGCTTTCCGGGCTGAAAACCAATACGCAATCACGATTGATTTTCGCCAGGATTTCGAGGCGGCTGCGGTAGCCTGGGGTTGGGACGTGCGGACACGCGGTGAACGTCCGATCTTTCGCGTTGACGAACTGGATATCGGCGATGAAGGTACCGAATTCAATATGTTCATCGAGACTACGCGATGGCTTGGGCTCAAAGTGCATCTTACCGCAGAAGACATTCTGGATGCCCCCGAGACCCGGGATCGCACTATCTATGCAGGGCTACGCAATCTGTCGCCGGTGGAAAGTCGGGAATTGCGTGACCGTTTCCGCGGCGTTCGCGTCGCGCTGACGGTGAGTGGCAATTTCTAACCGGGAACTCGATCGTGATAATTATTAACAATGACGATGTGCAGCAACTTCTGACGATGGTCGATTGTATCCGCGTGCAGGAAGCGGCGTTTCGAGAACTGCCATCCGGATTAGCGATGCATCGTCCGCGGATTGATCTCTACTATCCCTGCGACGAGGACGACGGCTATTATCGCTGGGGCACGATGGAAGGTGCCAACCGCGGATACTTCGCCATCCGTATGAAATCGGACATTGTTAGCTGGCCTGTTGCTGCGGACGGCAGCTGGACCGAAGAAAAGTGGTGTCGCGAACCCGGCACATACTGCGGATTGATCTTTCTGTGTTCAACGCGTAATGGTGAGCCGCTGGCATTTATCAACGACGGCGCTTTGCAGCACATGCGCGTGGGCGGTGGCGCAGGCATAGGTGCGAAGTACCTGTCGCGTGAGGACAGCCAGGTGGTCGGCATGTTGGGTTCGGGTGGCATGGCACGCACCTACCTTGAAGCATTCTGCAGCGTACGGGATATTCAACGTTGCAAAGTTTACAGCCCGAACGCCGAGCATTGTCGGACCTACGCGGCAGAAATGGAGCAAAAGCTCGGCATCGAGATGGAGATTTGCGAGGCGGCGTGCGATGTCATTAAAGGCGCGGACATTGTGTCGACTGCGACGAATAGTATGCAACCTGTCTATGATGCGAGTTGGCTCGAGCCCGGCCAGCACGTGACCAACCTGGGTCGTCGAGAGATGCCTGAGGCGGCTATCGAGCGATTCGATGTTGTCGTGCGACAGGGCACAGCGGGTTTGCAGATGCGACAGTCGAAGCGGTTCCA
This sequence comes from Woeseiaceae bacterium, assembly GCA_037968975.1. GTDB lineage: Bacteria > Pseudomonadota > Gammaproteobacteria > Steroidobacterales > Woeseiaceae > UBA1847. Next base: position 17,969 of record JBBKWL010000131.1, read on the forward strand.
GGCCGAACGCGGCCATTCACCCGCCGCCTTCATCGGCGGTACGGACGAACAAATGCAGCGAATTCCTGCGAAGAATCCGCAGCCAGGCTTTGGGGGCGACACACCGGAGTTTTCCGATCGTGGACGCGGCGGTGACAAACCGGATTTTGCCGATCTCATTTCAGGTAAAGCAGAAGGACGCACGCATCGCGATCAAATTACGTTCTATCGCAATGTTGGCAACCAGGGCCTGCAGTTTTCATCGCTGGGTGGCCTGGTCTATGAGCAGGCCGTGTCGCAGGGACTGGGCCGCGAAATTCCAACGGACTGGTTTCTTGAAGACATTCGAAACTAACGCACCAATCGGAAGGACAAATCGATGATCATATATGGAGTTGCAATACTGTCTGCGTGTCTTATTGCGGGGTTATATATCGGCGAATTGCTGGGCAGTGTCATCGGTGTTCAGGCGAATGTCGGTGGTGTCGGCATTGCCATGTTGTTGCTGATTTTCGCTCAGAACCTGCCACGTAAGAAGCCTTTCGCCGGTGGCGCGTCGGCGGGTGGCATTACTTTCTGGGGTGCGATGTACATTCCAATCGTCGTCGCCATGGCCGCGCGGCAGGACGTTGTTGGCGCAATTGACGGGGGAGCACTTGCCATTCTCGCTGGTGTTGCTGCCGTCGCCGTGAGTTTCGCGCTGATACCGCTGATCAGTCGAATTGGAAATCCCCCGGAGGCCCGCGGCGATGACTGAGTTCATCAAAGTACTGACAGCGAATCAGCTCATCGTCGCGTTCGCGATTATCGGCATCGTCATCTGGTTTTCATATCGGGCGTCTGACCTGCTTTCCGGAGGGCGTATCCATGGCTCGGCGATTGCAATCGTCATTGGGCTACTGCTCGCATGGGTCGCGGGAAGACAGACAGGAGGCAGCAAGGGCGTTGCCGACATCGAGCTTTTCGCGGGCATCGGCATCATGGGTGGTGCAATGTTGCGCGACTTTGCGATCGTGGCTACCGCGTTCGGCGTCGACTGGAAAGAGATAAAGCGTGCTGGCTTATCAGGGACTGTCTCCGTCATCGCCGGGGTATTAGTGTCGTTCATAGTCGGTGCGGTTATCGCTGTACTGTTTGGCTACCGGGACCCGGTTACCATTACGACCATTGGTGCCGGTGCGGTCACTTACATTGTCGGGCCGGTCACCGGCGCTGCACTTGGGGCAAGTTCTGACATTGTTGCACTGAGTGTTGCTGCTGGTCTCGTAAAATCAATTCTCGTCATGACCAGCACGCCCGCCGTTGCGCGTTTTATCGGCCTGGATAATCCACAGTCGGCAATGGTATTCGGTGGGCTGATGGGTACGACCAGTGGAGTCACTGCCGGCCTTGCCGCGACCGATCCAAAGCTCGTTCCCTACGGTGCGATGACGGCGACGTTCTACACCGGCGTGGGATGTCTGCTGGTGCCGTCCGTATTGTTCCTCGTTGTCAGAGCCCTGGTGTGATGATGCTGCTCGAAAAGCTGCAGCAGCATCCCCGGGATGCAATCGCACTGCTCATCGATGCTGCAAGTATCGACTACGGGTCGTTGCACAAAGCCGTGGATGGTTTCGCGCGGTACCTGTTGTCAGGCAAGAGTGATCTCGCTGAAGAACGTGTGGCAATGTTGTTGCCGGCCGGTCGTGACTATGTGATCGCGTTGCTTGGAATCTGGCAAGCCGGTGGCGTTGCTGTGCCCTTGAGTACCGCTGCGGCGGCCAGGGAACTCGAATATGCGCTGCAAACTGCCCGAGCGACACGACTGATTGCAAGTGACGAACATGTGCAAAAAATCGCAGCAAGTTGCAAAAAACTAAAGATCGAAATCGGCAGCGTCATGGACGAGCCAGACACGTTGACCACGCCACTGCCGAACATCGGTCCCGACCGGCGCGCAATGATGCTATTTACCAGCGGCACGACGAGTCAGCCCAAAGGCGTGGTCAGTACACACCGTAACATTACCGCGCAAATAACGGCGTTGATCGAGGCGTGGCAATGGAGTGCCGATGACCGGATACCATTGTTTCTGCCGTTGCATCATATTCACGGGATCATCAACTTACTGTGTTGTGGATTGTGGGCGGGCGCCCGCATCGACCTGATTGATGGATTTGATTCGGCCGCAATTGTCGATCGTGTCGCCAGCGCACGCTACAACGTCTTCATGGCGGTGCCGACGATCTACGTCAAACTGATTGACGCGCTCGAGAAAATGCCTGCTGCAGAACGCGAATCCGCTGCGACCGGATTCGGCGGGATGCGCCTTATGGTGTCGGGATCGGCGGCCTGCCCGGTGAGTGTGCATGAAAAATGGCAGGGTCTGACCGGGCAAGTGTTGTTAGAACGCTATGGCATGACTGAAATCGGTATGGCGTTATCGAATCCTTACATTGGGGAGCGACGACCCGGTACTGTAGGGCAGCCGCTGCCTGGCGTAGACGTGATACTCGTCGACGAAAGCGGCGCGCGGATCGGGGGTGAAAACCAGGCGGGCGAAATCTGGGTGCGCGGGGACAGCGTCTTCCTCGAGTACTGGGACAATCCGGAAGCGACAGCCAAAGAGTTCACCGACGGCTGGTTTCGTAGCGGCGATATCGCCGAAATAGTCGATGGCTACTACCGAATCCTGGGGCGATCCTCGGTCGACATCATCAAGTCGGGCGGTTACAAACTTTCGGCGCTCGAAATTGAAAGTGCCTTGCTGGACCACGAGTGTGTTGCTGAGTGCGCGGTAGTGGGATTGGCGGACGATACCTGGGGCGAGGCAGTACATGCTGCAGTCGTGCTGAGCAGCGATTCCCGGTTGTCGTCAGAGGAACTTCGCGACTGGTGCAAGAGTCGGATGTCGGCGTACAAGATACCCAAGGCGATCCACTTTCAGGACGCTCTGCCGCGAAACGCGATGGGCAAAGTCACGAAGCAAGCTGTCAAGAAAATGCTCTCTTAGGATTGGGGATCGCTGCCTGGCTTGCGCCTGCGTTCAGTGTTGCTGCAGAAAGTCGATCAGGAGCCGATTGAATACCTCCGGCTGTTCCCACACCAGCACGTGTCCGGCCTCTGCCACGACAACAAATTCCTTGGGCGCCGTTATGTGTCGGCTCCACAGTCGCATGCCGCCCGATGGCGTCACCAGGTCCATACCGCCGGCGATCAGCAGCGACGGAGAACGCAAGGTAGACAGTTTCTCCGGCGTGTTCGGGGCTTTCAGCGGCGGCCGCACCGCGCCGTCGCGCTGCCCATTATTGTAGATTTCTTGCCAGCGCGTGACGCCTTCAGGATTCATGCCGCGATAGTTAGGACTCACCTCGCGAATATATGACGGTTGCTGGTCCATTCCGGGGATCCTGGCGCGCTCGCGGAATTCACGGTATTCAGGATCGTTTTGCATGCCGAGACCGCTGGCAGCGATCACGAGACTTTGGGTGCGCTCGGGTCGCCAGGTTGCAAAGTCGAGGGCGACGTACCCGCCCATAGCAGTACCGACGACGTGAATCTTGTCTAATTCAAGATGATCAATGAGCGCTTCGATCGTGTCGGCGACGGGCACCGGGTTTTGTGCGTCGTGAACAGCACTTTTGCCCCAGCCGGGATTGTCGATTGCGATCGCGCGATAGCCGGCGGCAGACAGTGCCGGCATCGTGTATTGCCAGAATTCTGAATTACCGGTTCTTGGGTGCAGGAGTAATACGGCCTCGCCTGTGCCGCCGCTGTCGACCATCCAGAGTTGCACCGAAGGCAGATCCACGAATCGTCCCCGCATTTCATCTGTAAATGCGGGGAACGAGTAGCACATTCCGGCAACAGCAAAGAACAGGAGATGCCGCCATCGCATAGCGAAATTCCTAAGCCAGGTGTTCTTTGAAAAAGGCGATCGTGCGTTGCCATGCCAAATCTGCCGACGCTTCGTTAAAACGCGGCGTTGAGTTGTTATGGAAGCCGTGTCGGGTGCCGGCGTAACTGTGCATCTGGAAGCGAACGTCATTGGCCTTTAGAGCGGCCTCGTAATCGGGGCGAGTGGCGTTAACTTTCGGATCCTCCTCAGCGTAGTGAGCCATTACTGCCGCGCTGATATTGGGCACGGCGTCTGTTTCCGGCGCACGACCGTAAAAGGGCACTGCCGCGTTGAGTTCCTTACCCAGCGTTACCGCGAGAAAGTTGCTGGTTGCGCCGCCCCAGCAAAAGCCGGTCACACCCAGTTTGCCATTGGATAACTCGTGCGACCGGAGATAGCGCGCACTGTTAACCATATCCTCGCGTAGCTCTGCCTGGTCGAGCGTTGCTTGCATTGCCCGGCCGTCGTCGTCATTGCCAGGGTACCCGCCGATGGGCGACAGACCGTCGGGGGCCAGTGCGAGAAAACCCTCAACCGCCGCGCGCCGTGCGACGTCTTCGATATACGGATTCAGGCCGCGATTCTCATGCACAACGAGAACCGCAGGAAACGGTCCTTCGCCCGCTGGTTTAACCAGATAGCCGCGCATCTCACCCGAGCTTCCTCCAGGTGACGGATAATTCACATACGTTCCGGTCATGCGCTCGTCATTAAAGGAAATGACTTGCGCCTCGGCGTAACGCGGCAACAAACTCTTGGCCATCGCCAGCGCAGATATGCCGCCAACCGTCAACGCAGCGGCGCGCTCGAAAAACTGACGTCGGTTGATTCGCCCGTGGCAGTAACGGTCGTAGAGTTCGTAGACTCGATCGTCGATGGCATCTTTTTTCATCGCTATTACTCCTGTACGCCGGTTGCGTATGCAATACTTTGATTGTGGCTCGCCCGAGGGCCGCAATTCAACAATTCGTATCAAATGCATCATTCGACCGCCACTGCATCACGATGTACATTTGCCGTATGTATATTTTTCCTATGTATATTTGTTAGGGAAATCAAACGAGGGAGATTCATGATGTACTGGAAACAAATAAGAATTATTCCGTTGCTGGCGCTTGCCATAGTAATGACTGCGGTTGCGAAGCCCGCACCCGAAGATGCTGCGAAATACCGCCAATCCGTGATGAAAGCCATCAGCGGCCATAACGGCGCGATCGCAATGATTGTGCGCGGCAAAGCAGGGGATCCAGCCAATTTGGGCAACCATATCGAAGCGCTGGAAAGTCTCGCGGCAGAAGTCGACGCGTTGTTTGCGGCAGATTCAGATATTGCAGATGACCGCTCTCTGCCGGCGATTTGGGAAAATGCGGCCGCGTTCGCTGAAGCCGTCGCCGCATTCGAGACGGCCGTGGCAGATTTGAGCGAGATCGCAGACGGTGGCGACATGGCGGCCGTCGACACGGCGCACAGGGCAATGTCAAAGACCTGCAAGGGTTGTCATGAAGATTTTCGCGAGGAAAAGGAAGACTGAATCGACGCGTCGGAATCGCCAGTCTCGGAATTGCATCTGCGACGATCTTTGCGGCGATGTTCGCGTTAGCCGAGGAGTCGCCGGTGTCGCGCGGAGAGTATCTTGTCCATGCCGGTGGTTGCGTTGACTGCCATACCGAGGACGGCGAGCGAGCTGTTCCATTAGCGGGCGGTCGGGCCCTGAGAACGCCGTTCGGGATTTTTTATACGCCCAATATAACGCCCGACCTGGCGACTGGCATCGGCAACTGGACGGATGAGGATTTCTGCAATGCATTATGGGAAGGAGTGAACCCGGACGGCGATCACTACTACCCGGCGTTCCCCTACACCGCCTACACGGGCATCTCGCGAGAGGACCTGCTGGACATGAAGGCGTATTTATTCAGTATCGATCCGGTCGAGAAACGCGTCCAGGAACACGATCTGGCGCTGCTGGTGTCGAGTCGTGCCGCAGCCGGTGCCTGGAAGCTGCTCAACTTCGATGCGGGCAGATTTGTCCCCTCTCCTGGGTGGTCAGCCGCGTGGAATCGCGGAGCCTACCTGGTGCGTCACCTCGGGCATTGTGGCGAGTGTCACACGCCACGCGATTCACTCGGCGCGATCCAAAACGATCACGAGTTCGCCGGCAATCCCAGCATGCCGTATGACGAATCGAGTCCGAATATTTCCTCGCACCGAGTTGCTGGAATTGGTAAATGGTCGACTGACGACATCGAGTATTTTCTCGATATCGGCATGCTGCCCGACGGAGATTCCACAGGCGGCGTAATGAGCGCGGTGGTGGACAAAAGTACAAGTAAACTAACGAAAGAGGACCGGCTCGCCATCGCGACCTATTTGAAATCTGTTCCGCCGCAGCAAGGAGAATGAAGAATGCTAACCAGACAAATCAAGAGGCGTGAATTTGTAAGGGCGCTCTCGGCCCTGGGAGTTCTGGGTGCTGCCCCTGTGGTATCGGCAGCAACAGAGGTACTGCCGCGACGTGCCATTCCTCGCAGCGGCGAAACGTTGCCGATTGTCGGTCTCGGGTCGACCAAGCCAGTGCGTTTTATTCGCGAGGCCGGGATCGGGCCCATCGAATCGGTCATCCGTGAGCTAATGAGCTACGGCGGCAGCGTTGTTGATACATCGCCGCGCCCGCCTGAGCTCGACGCTCAATTCGGTCAGTTGCTACAGCGCCCCGAATTTCGCGATTCATTGTTTATTGCGGCAAAGGTCAAAGTGCCGGGGAAGGAACAAGGCATCGCTCAGATCGAACAGACGCAACGTCTGTTCGGACGCGATCCGCTGGACCTGTTGCAAATCGAAAGTCTCAAGGATCTTGAAACGCACTGGCCAACGCTTCGCGCCTGCAAAGATGCGGGCAAGGTTCGCTACATTGGCGTGACCGTTGCCCATGAAGATCTGTACGCAACGCTCGAGTCATTCATGCAACGCGAGTTGCCGGATTTTGTGCAACTCAATTATTCGGTGATGGAAACGGCGGCCGAGGATCGTTTGCTGCCACTTGCCGAGGACTTAGGCGTAGCCATACTCGTGAACGGGCCGTTCATGAATGGTGACTACTTCAACCAGGTGGCGAAGCAGCCATTACCGCACTGGGCGGCGGACTTTGATTGCGAGTCCTGGGCACAGTTTTCTCTCAAGTACATCCTGGCGCATCCGACGGTGACCTGTGTGCTGACTGAGACAACCAAACCTCGACATATGCACGACAATCTACGCGCAGGATTCGGCCGTTTGCCGGATGCTGCGACCAAACGTCGGATGCGCGATTACATCTCAGATCTCTAGTTGGCCTTTTCCTCGTTGAGCTGTTTGAGAAAGCGCTCCTCGTAGAAGTCGATGTAGTGCTGGCAGCCTTCGGGATCGATAAAGGGGTTGCCACGGTTGCCCGGCTCAGCGCGCTTCTTTAGTTTCTCGTCGAGCTGAATACTCGCTGCGCGCGGATACAGATACACATCGCAGCTCAAGGTACGCAGATAGTCAAACGACTGGACAAAGTCAGTGGCGATCTCAGGATACAGATCGTTAGCAATCAGCGGCGCGCGGTCTGCCCCCGACGCCGACATTCCACCGAAAATAACAACATCGTACTTGCGCCCGTTTTCCATCGCAGTCGTCGTCCAGGTCGTTGTACCCTCGGTATGGCCCGGCGTCAGATGCGCGACCAACCTGCTATCGCCCACACTGATTTCATCACCGTGACGAATGATGCCGTCGACGACGAACGGTTCGAATAAATCCGTTTCGTCGCGTTCAGCGATATAGCGAAAGTCTGTCTTGCCCCCTGTTGCCATGACGTCTGCTGATTCTTTTGACGCCAACAGTTTCGCGTGTGGCAGTAACTTGCGAAACAGCGGTAGTCCGCCCATGTGTTCTTCGTGCGAATGGGTGTTCAGCAGATAGCGTATATCGTCGAGTGCAAATCCGGCGTTGACGATACTCTCGATCGTCCACGGAGCAAGTTCGGTCGAGGTCGTGTCGATCAGGATGTGTCCTTCGGGTGAGGTGATCAATAAGGCGCCGACCGCCGAGTGGCCAACCCACCAGATGTTATCGATAATGCGAATCGCTTCGCGGCGCGTCTGATCGGAATTGTTGACCCGAATGGTTGAATCAATGCGTTCCTGTGTCAGTTGTGCATTCGCGGCCAGACTCGAAAACAGTGTCAGGATTAGTGTCGCTGCTCGTAATTTATTGCGCATCGCTATTACTCTCCGTCAGCAGTCGTTGCAGATAGGCTTTCTCAAAAAATCGTAGTGCACTTTGATACCCTTCCGGATCTATAAATGGATTTTCGTCACTACCCGCGAGCATTTTTTTGCGCTTTTCATCGAGGCCGTACCAATAGCCATGGCCGCCAAGGTAGACATCGACGGGCAAGACCTTGAGCCGGGCAAATGACCACGCGAATTGCTGCGGCATGTCCGGGTAATCTGCGTGACCTATCAGTGGTTCGTTACTATTCACATTCAGGCCGCCGAGAACGGCGAGATCGTATTGCTTGCCATCCTCCTCGACGACCGTGGTCCAGGTAGTACAGCCCTTCGTGTGACCCGGCGTGAAGTGAGCGGTCAACACGCGGTCACCGATGCGCACCTGCTCGCCATCTTCAATGATGCGATCGACTGTACCCGGTGCCCAGGTATCGCGATCGCGAAAATCAGTCGCGCCGCCGGATTCGATAACGTCGGCGTCCGCGGCAGAAGCAAGCGTCATCGCGCCCGTGATTTCTCGCATACTCGAATGACCACCGACGTGATCATGATGCGCATGTGTGCTGAGCAGAATTTTCACGTCATCGGGATCGAAGCCCAGCTTTTCGATGTTGCCGATAATTTCCGAGACGTTCTCCTCGTACGCCGTGTCCATCAGTATGTGGCCTTCAGCACTGGTAAATAAATACGAAGGTAAATGAATTCGAGCGCCGACAAAGTACACACCGTCAATAATTTCGAACGGCTCAGCTAGTTCGGTGCGCTGCGGATCGTCAGCGGGCGGCGAGGCCAGTTCGACTTCCGCCGCGGCAGCATTACTTAAAGCGCTGATAAAGGCTGCAACCATCGTGTAACGCAGCGTATTGAACATTGCATGACTCCCAAAATGTAAGAGTGAATCGGCAAATTTTATTTCGTTTGAGTATGCTTGTCATTGCCTGAATTTACGATTGTTTCTTCGGTTATGGATTATGCCTTTCGAATTGTAGTTATCGGCGTCGCAGCATTGCTTGCTTTGCTGGCAGACCAGCCCGACCCCTTGCTGCCCGCAGAGGGCGAACGGGGGACGCGGTATTTGGCCGAGTATCCGGCCATCGCCTATGAAACGGCGCGCCCGACTGATCGAGTCGCGAATTTACAATCCAGGCTTGATGACGGCTCCCTTAAGCTCGCCTATGACGCTACGAATGGCTATCTCAATGCGGTACTCGATGCGCTTGCTATAGACGCGTCATCGCAAGTACTGGTCTTCTCGAAAACCAGCGTTAATAAAGCGCATATTCTACCGTCGCGCCCGCGCGCAATCTATTTCAACGATGACGCGTACGTCGCAACGGTACCCGGATCGGGTCTTCTCGAAATCGCGACAATGGACCCTGAGCTCGGGCCACTATTCTTTATTCTTGAGCAACGGGCCACGGCATCGCCGCAGTTCGATCGGCAGACAGTTCAGTGTCTGCGCTGCCACGATTCGCTAACGATGACCGGTGGCGGCGTGCCGCGTTTCATATTGGGCTCGGGCTACGTCAACACCCGCAGCGAACTGGTGTCTCACGAAGGTTGGGTACTGACGACTCCGAAGACACCATTGCGGTTTCGGTGGGGTGGCTGGTACGTCACCGGGGAGCATGGAAAGCAGGCGCATCTGGGCAATATCGTCGTCGCCGACGCGGCGGAGTTGCAGGACCTGGAGGGCCTGCGCATTTACAACCGGGATACGCTCGACGGTGTGATCGATACTGATTTATACCGGTCAGACAAAAGCGACATTGTGGCCCTGCTGGTCATAGAGCATCAGGTGTACGTGCAGAACCTCATGACCCGCGTCAACTACGATGTACGCACCGAAATGGCGAGGCGGAAACAGCTCAATACCGCTGCTCTCAACACTGACGACGAGATCGTAACAAAGGAAATGAAATCGTTAATTGAAGAGGTGACTGAACCTCTGGTAAAAGCATTAGTATTCACGGACGAGGCAATGCTGACCGACCCGGTAATCGGCAGCACCAGTTTCACCGAAGATTTTGCAAGGCGTGGGCCATTTGACGGTAAAGGCAGGTCACTGCGGCAGTTCGATCTGCAGACCCGGACCTTTCGTTACCCGTTGAGCTACCTCGTTTACTCGGAAGCATTTGATGCATTACCGCACAGTGTTCGAAAGTATATTTATCGTCGATTCGGCGAGATTTTCGATGCCGAGGAGAGTGAGACGCTGGTGCGCTTACCTGCAGAGGAACGTGCGGTGATTCTTGATATCCTGCGGGCAACGAAACCGGATTTTGTGGAGTCGACCGAGCGATGATTTTGAAACATTATTTTGCTACCAGCACATTGACGCTATTGCTTGCGGGTTTTGCGTTGGATTGTGCCGCCGAAGATTCGACGCTGGACGGTTCGATGTTGTATACGGAGCGCGGCTGCGTCTACTGCCATGGCCCAGCCGGCAAAGAGCCGGTACTGAACGAATATCCAAAGCTCGCGGGGCAGAACAAGGACTACCTGTTGCAACAAATTCTCGATATCAAGAGCACCGCACGAAAGAATGGATACACAGGCATGATGCAGCCTGCGATACTCAGTATCAGTGACGAGGAATTCGCGGCAATCGCCGCGTATCTGGCGGCCCTGTAAAATGAGACTACTTCTGACAGCCCTTTTATTGTTCGCCGCGAATGCTGCTGCCGCCGCTGATGGCGCGAAGCTCTACGCGGAGAAAGCCTGTGCAACCTGCCATGGCCCGACCGGAAACGAACCGATCGTGCCGAGCTATCCGAAAATCGCGGGGCAGAATCAGGACTATCTGCTAAGGCAAATGATCGACATCAAGAGTGGCGCCCGCGACAATGGTGCATCGGTGGCGATGCGCGCACTGATAAACGATCTTGATGAAGCGGACATTCAGGCGATCGCGAAGTATTTGAGCGAGCTCTGATGCGTTTGCCGAACCTGACATCATTCGCACTGCTGCTCGGGCTGAGCGTTGTCGGCAACGCCAATGCGGACGACGGGGCGGTCGCAGAATACCGAGATACGCTGAATCGTTATTGCGTCACTTGTCACAACGAAAAACTTCACATGGCCGACCTGGCGCTGGATCTCGTGGACGTCAATGACGTGAGTGCAGCGCCGCACGTTTGGGAAAAGGTGATTACCAAGCTGTCGCTCAAGGCGATGCCGCCCGTGGGTATGCCGCGTCCGGACGCCGACTTCTATGCTCAATTTTCCGCGTATTTAAAAGAAAATCTGGATGCTGCCTCAGCCGAGACGCCAAATCCGGGACGGACGGTGACAGCGCATCGACTGAATCGTCATGAATACGCCAATGTCGTCTACGATTTGCTGGGGGTCGAGGTGGATGCCGCAGCGCTGCTGCCGGCCGACAATTCGGGGGGCTTTGATAATCTGGGCGGTCTTTTATCGGTATCGCAAGTTCTGATGGAAAAGTATATGGCCGCGGCTCGCAAAATCAGCCAGCAAGCGGTCGGCGCGATGGATATTCCTGTCGACGTAAAACAGTACACGATAGACCCGCGTCTGTTACAGAACGAGCGTATGAGTGAAGAATTGCCGTTCGGATCGCGTGGCGGTGCAGCCGTTCGTCACCGTTTCCCGCTGGACGGCGATTACGAGATTAGCGTGCGCCTGTTACGCACTGATGACACAGGATTTGTTATCGGCCTGGATGAGCCCAAGCGGCTGGACATGCGTGTGGACGGTAAACGCCTCAAGTTGTTTACTGTTGGCGGCAAGAATATTGGACTGGCATTTGGCGCAGGCCAGGCAGACAGAATACCGCCCGATCCCGATCAGGCGCAGTACGAGCGTTCAGCCGATAGCGAATTGCGCATCCGTACTCCGATGCAAGCCGGCACTCGCACAGTACAGGTAACGTTTCTCGATGAAACCTTTGCCTGGGAAGATCCGATGCCGCAACCGTCCTACGAAAATTACAGTCGCTCGCGGATCGATGAATCCTACGAGCGTGCCTGGTCGGAACCGGGCGTAAGCAGCGTGACCATAACGGGTCCATACGATGCACGTGGTCCTGGCAGTACCACTAGCCGCGAAAAGATTTTTCGCTGCATGCCGACCACGCAGTCTGAAGAAGACCCATGCGCGCGTGACATTCTGACCCAGCTCGCGAAGCGCGCGTACCGTCGCGAGGTTGATAATGCTGATGTTGAACCGCTCTTTGAGTTGTATCAGCAGGGGCAGGAGCAGGAAGGCTCGTTCGACGCCGGCATACAAATGGCAATCGAAGGACTTCTGGTCAGCACCGAGTTCCTGTTTCGTATTGAGCGCGACCCCGATGTGGCACCGGACACGGTTTACGCCATCAACGATATTGAACTGGCATCGCGATTGTCGTTTTTTATCTGGAGCAGCATTCCTGACGATGAATTGCTCACACTGGCGAGGAATGGTCGTTTAAGCGACCCGGCTGTTTTGCAGCAACAAGTCGAACGCTTACTTGCGGACGAACGGTCAGCATCGTTGGTCGACAGCTTTGCTGAACAATGGCTACTGCTTCGCAATTTGCCGCAGATTCACAAGGATCAGGAAGCCTTTCCGGAATTTGACGAGACGCTGCGCCTCGCCATGTACGAAGAGGTGCGACTATTTGTTGCAAGTATGTTCGACGAAGACCGATCGGTGCTGGACTTTCTGCGCGCCGACCACACCTTTCTAAACGAACGTCTTGCAAGGCATTACGGTATCGAAGGCGTATACGGCAACCGCTTTCAACGCGTAACGGTAGCGGAGGAGCAGCAAGGCCTGCTGGCGCGCGCTGGTATCCTGAGTATCACGTCGTACCCGACGCGAAATTCGACGGTCTTGCGCGGCAAGTGGGTGCTGGAAAACTTGCTCGCGGCGCCACCGCCGCCGCCGCCCGATGTTATTCCGGCGCTTGAAGACGTGGAGGCCACCTCCAGTGCAGCTCTGACTTTGCGCGAAAAGATGGAAATTCATCCCGCAAACCCGGTCTGCGCTGTTTGCCATAATCAGATGGATCCCATCGGTTTTGGCCTGGAAAATTATGGAGCGATCGGTCAATGGCGCACGATAGAGGCCGGCAAGCCGATCAATTCAGCCGGCCGGCTGCCCAGCGGTATCGAGTTCAGAGGCCCAGCGGAGCTGCAGGCAGCGCTGCTGGACGACCCAAGAATATTTGCGAGTGCGTTCACACAAAAACTCCTTACCTACGCGCTCGGTCGCCCAGTGGAGTATTATGATATGCCAGTGGTACGCAAGATCGTGGACGATGCGGCGGCGACGGATTACCGGTTTTCTTCGATCGTGCTTGGCACGGTGACCAGTGTGCCTTTTCAAATGCGGAGGTCAGGTACGTGAGACTTTTAAAAAAACCTATGCCGCGTCGGACGTTCTTGAGCGGTCTCGGCGCTTCAATTTCACTTCCCATTCTCGACGCGATGACGCCGGCACTGGGAGCCTTGTCGAGACCGGGCTCTGCAATGCCGCTTCGAGTGGGCTATGCGTACTCGCCAAACGGGATCATTACGGAGCGTTGGCGGCCCAAAGTCGCCGGTGCGGACTATGAATTGACCGATGTCCTGAAACCGTTTGCACCGTTTCGCGATCAACTTACGGTGCTTACGCATTTGAACAATGGCGACTCGGAAAGCGTTAGTGGTCACGTGGGTGGCAGCTCGATGTTTTTGACCGGCACGGAACCGAATCGATCGCTGAGCGAAATCCGGGCCAATGTATCCGTGGACCAGGTGTTTGCAAGGGAGTTCGGCCGCGAGACATCGTTAGGCTCGCTGCAGCTTTGTATCGAAAACGCGGCGGAACTCGCCGGCCAGTCCTCGGGTGGCTACAGCTCGGCGTACACGAATACGATCTCCTGGGCCAGTCCGACGACTCCAATGCCGATGGAACATCGACCGCGTGAAATTTTTGAACGGCTGTTTGGCGATGGTGGCACGGATCCCGAAGCCCGTATGAGTCGTATCCGCAGACAAAAGAGCATTCTTGATTTCGTTAAAGACGACGTCGGGCGTGTGCAGAAGCAATTGGGATATGACGACAGTCAGAAGCTAGTCGAGTTTTCAGACGCATTACGCGATGTAGAGCAACGTGTGCAAAAGGCGGAAGCCAAAGTCGATATTGAACTGCCGGACGTCGAGCGGCCGGTAGGAATTCCGGAGCATGAGGAGCACATCCGGCTTATGTACGATTTGTTGTTGCTGGCGTTCCAGACTGACACGACTCGCGTATTCACTTTCATGGTTGCCCGCGAATATTCAGAAATCGTGTATACGAATCTCGGCCACACCGATCCTTACCATCCATTGACGCACCATCGCGGCAATTCAGGTCGTAAGCAGATGGCTGGCGACATCGACGTTTATCATGCGTCTCTGTTTGCTGAGTTCCTTGGAAAAATGCGGGCGACGAAAGAGATTGACGGCTCGTCTTTGCTGGACAACTCGATGCTGGTTTACGGCGCTGGTCTCGGCAATGCCGACATTCACAGCCAATGGAATGTCCCTGTCGCGCTGCTTGGCGGTGGTGGCGGTCAGCTAAAGGGTGGGCAGCACTTCATGTATGAGGAGGGAACACCACTTTCGAATCTGCATGTGTCTATGTTGAACAAGGCCGGTATACCGACCGAGAGCTTTGGCGGTCAACTGGGTTACTCGACCGGCGAGCTCGAGCTCGACGCAAAAATACGGTCGTGAAGAAAAGCGTTGCCGCAATACTGCTGTTAGTGTTGCAGACAGTCTGCGCGTTTGCGGCGGCGGATCTCAGTGTGGTAAATGCGACCAAGTCGCAGGACTGGGCAGACGTAGAAACGCTGCTGAAATCCGCTGCGGTCGACGTTGACGCTGCGCAGCCGGACGGCGCTACAGCACTGGCCTGGAGCGCCTATTGGAATAATGTGAAAACGGCTAAATTGCTGCTCCGGTCCGGAGCCGATGCCAGCGCGGCCAACGACTACGGAGTTACACCACTCTATCTGGCGTGCCAGAATCGCAGCCTGCCGATGGTCAAGGCGCTGCTTGCGGGTGGGGCCGATCCTGAGAGCACGCTGTGGAACGGCGTTACACCACTGATGGTCGCGGCACAGTCCGGCCGCGCCGATATCGTGCGCGCGCTGCTCGATGCCGGTGCTGACGTAGACGTCACAGAACCTCGCCGTGGACAAAACGCATTGATGTGGGCAATTGCATTCGGGCATCCGGCGGTTGCACAGGATCTTATTCAGGCAGGCGCCGACGTGACGGCGCGCACGACCAAGCTGAACGAAGACTTCGACCCGATGTACATCGAGGCATATACCGAACGGGTACCCAGTACGCCGCAAGGTGGTTACACGGCACTCATGTTTGCCGCGCGGGCAGGCGATGCCGCAACCGTGCAGTTACTGCTTGATCGCGGTGCGGATGTGAACGCCGAATCCGCGGCGGATGGATCGCCGCTCGTTATCGCGAGTTCGGCAGGTCATGAAGAGCTCGCATTGCAACTCCTTGATGCTGGCGCAGATCCGATGGCTACCGACGCCGGCAACATGACAGCACTGCACTATGCATTTCGGGACGGGCTCAAACTACTGCACGGCTACAATGTCAGCGACGAAGAGATCGTTTGTAATTTCGGCGGCGACCCGACCCGTTGTAAACCATTGTCGATTTTAAGTGAACCGGAACTCGCTTTCCTGAATAGCCCAACAACGGACCTGTTTCTCGGCGAGGAAGCAACCAATCTGCGCGAGCCTATGCAAGGCCGCAATATGCACCGGCTCGCCGAGGCACTGCTGAACAAAGGCGCGGACCCGAATGCTGCGATGCAATATCCACCGCCGCATCTGCGACTCGCGCGGCTCTCACGACTCAATTTGACCGGTGCGACGCCATTCTTTTTGGCGGCGGCCGCACAGGACATCGAAGCGACGGAAATGATGTTGACACGCGAAGATGTCGTGCCGCTCATTGAAACGAGCGTCAATGAAGAAAACGTTTATAAGCAAAGTAGAGCTGCAGCGGACGACAACGAAATAATTGGCAACGCAACGTCCTTAATGGTGGCGTTGGGCATGGGGCGTAAGAGCGATTTTTCGCCGCAGGAAGAAGAGCAGGCGATTCAGGTTGCTGAAAAACTGATCGCGCGTGGCGCTGACGTGAATCAGGCGTCGGCTACCGGATGGACGCCGATGCACGCCGCTGCCTACATTGGCGCTAACGGACTGATCGAATATCTCGGCTCAAAGGGTGCGGCTGTCAATGTCATGACGGGCTGCGGCCAGACGCCAATGACGCTTGCACTCGGTACCAATGTGGCTGGACTGCCGGATCGTCCGGTACCGCAAGTTGAAACCGCCGAACTTTTGCTTGAGCTTGGCGCGACCCACCTGGCCGACGATGCAGCGGCGGGCATATGCATATTGGGTCGCGGCGGCCTTGCGGCAGACGTCGCGAATAATGAGCTCGTCAAAGAGCGGATAGCAGAAGTCGAACGAAAACTGCAAGCCCGACAGTGATGACGCGGCTCCGCACCTTCGCCACGCTTGCAATCGTGCTCGGTGCGCTCCCTGCGGCCGAGGCCGAACCGGCAGCCGGCATTAATGCTCTATCGGGCGCGGACCATTACCGCTCAACGATCGACCAATACTGTGTTTCCTGCCATAACAAAGTACTGAAGACAGCGGGATTGGTGCTCGAAACAGCCGACATCAGCAATCCCGCCGACGCGCCTGAGCTGTGGGAGCGCGTCATCACCAAGTTGTCATTGTCCGCAATGCCACCGGTTGGTGTGCCGCATCCCGATGCGTCTTTCTACGAAGGATTACTCGACTACCTGAAGACCGAGCTGGGCGAAGCAACGCAGCAAAACCCCGACCCCGGTCGACCCAGCGTGCACCGACTCAATCGGACCGAATACGCGAATGCGATTCGCGACCTGCTGGCGGTGGATATCGACGCCGAGGCTATGCTACCAGCGGACAACATCGGCCAAGGCTTCGATAACATTGCCGATGTACTGGCCGTGTCGCCATTGCTGATGGAGCGATATTTGTTTGCTGCTGGTCGGGTTGCAAGCCTTGCCGTCGGACCCGGGTCGATGCAGCCTGCCGCCGAGGTATACGAAATTCCCGATACTTTCCGCCAGGACCAGCGCATGAATGAAGCGCTGCCGTTCGGTTCACGCGGCGGCACGACAGTGGCGCACCGGTTTCCGCTCAATGGCAATTACGTGCTGGATATCAAATTGCACCGCAGTATCGAGGGTTATATCCGCGGCCTGCGCGAGCAACACACGATTGACGTTCGTATTGATCACAAGCGTGTCGGTACGCTCACCATTGGCGGCGAAACTTACGGTCCATCAGGGCCAACGTTTACCGAAAATCAGGTAGTACAATATTCCGGAAGTGCGGAGCAGGTTGGCTATGAATTCAGCGCCGATGATGCCCTCCAGATTCAATTCCCGGCAACCGCCGGAGAGCACCTTGTTGGCGTCTCCTTTGTTGACCAACAAACCAAGCGGACTGATTTTCTTAGACCACGCCTGACGATGGCGGAACTGCAATCTTACAAGGGCGGTGACCCGACCATCGCAAGCCTGATTGTTACCGGGCCGTTTGACGCCGACGGTCCTGGCGAAACGGCAAGCCGGCAAAAAATATTCGTGTGCCACCCCGAGTCCACCGCGGGGTCGGCAGAGGCTGAAAGCTGTGCCAGCGAGATTTTGTCGCGACTTGCACGGCAGGCCTATCGACGCCCGATCGATGCCGCCGAGCTGGACGGTCTGCTTGAGCTCTACCGTTCCGGTAGCATGGACGGCGGTTTCGAAAGCGGCATCGAACTGGCGTTGCAAGGTGTCCTTGCGGGACCCGAATTCCTGTTCAGAATCGAGAGGGATCCGGCGGACGTGGCGCCCGCTGAGGTTTACCGGATCAGTGATCTCGAACTTGCGGCGCGACTGTCATTTTTCCTTTGGAGCAGCATCCCCGACGAAGAACTGTTGGCGGTCGCCGAGGCCGGTGAACTGCGAGATCCAACAACTCTGAAACAACAAGTCAGTCGGATGATCAATGACCGGCGGTTCGAACGTTTCGTCAACAATTTCGGGCGGCAGTGGCTGGCGGTGCGCGATGTGGACATCGCCGAGCCAAACCAGAGTCTGTTTCCGGAGTTTGACGACGAGTTGCGAGTGGCTTTCAAACAGGAAATGTCGTTGTGGTTTGCGAGCCTGGTTCGCAATAACGAGAGCGTCCTCAATTTGCTGACATCCGACTACACCTACGTCAACGAACGGCTTGCACGACACTACGGAATTTCAGATGTTTATGGCAGTCGTTTTCGTCCGGTGGAACTGACCTCGACGCCGATGCGGCAAGGACTGTTCGGCAAAGGGGCGCTATTGACTGCGACGGCCTTCAATAATCGCACCTCGCCTGTCGTGCGCGGCAAGTGGGTTCTCGAAAATTTGTTGAACATGCCACCGCCGCCGCCCCCGGAAGACGTGCCGGCACTTGAGGTCGTCTCGGACGGCAAGGCGCTGACGCTTAAACAGGCGATGGAGAAGCACCGCGCCAACCCGGTTTGCGCATCCTGTCACAAACTGATGGATCCGATCGGGTTTGCGCTCGAAAATTTCGATGCGATAGGCGGCTATAGAACGCGCTACGCCGAAGCCGATGCCGTTGTGGATCCATCTGGTCTGCTATTTGACGGTAGTGAGTTTTTGACCGCGCAGGAATTTCGCGAGCAGTTCGCAAGACACAGCAATCGCGTCGTGCATACGGCAGCCGAGAAAATACTGACCTATTCGCTTGGGCGAGCGCTGCAATATTATGACCAACCGACGGTTCGTCAGATCGTGGCCGACAGCGCCGACGAGAATTACACGTGGTCTTCGATTATAATCGGAGTTATCGAAAGTACGCCGTTCCAGTACCGGAGAGCTAGTGAAAATGTTCATTTCTAAAAAATCCATGCCGCGCCGCACGTTCCTGCGCGGCGCTG
This sequence comes from Woeseiaceae bacterium, assembly GCA_037968975.1. Taxonomy (GTDB): domain Bacteria; phylum Pseudomonadota; class Gammaproteobacteria; order Steroidobacterales; family Woeseiaceae; genus UBA1847. Next base: position 37,072 of record JBBKWL010000131.1, read on the forward strand.
GCGCATCGCTGGCACTACCGTTTCTCGACGCGATGATTCCGGCTTTTGCCGCGTCGACGGGCGCTGCGCAGCCACCGCTCAAATTGGGCTTCATCTATATGCCAGTTGGCCGCATCATGGAAAACTGGACGCCGAAGGTGGAGGGCAGTGGTTTTGAAATCACGCCCTCGCTTGAGCCGCTTGCGGCATTTCGCGAGCAGATGCTGGTCATCAGTGGGCTGGATATCAAAGCGGCAGACCTGTTGCCTGGAGAACGCGGTGGTCCGCACGCGCGACCCTGTGCCGCTTTTCTCACGGGTGCTCATCCTTTCCCGGATCGTGTCGGCATCTCATTCGATCAAATAGCGGCCAAACACATGGGTCGCGATACTCCGCTGGCGTCCATGGAACTCGGAATCGATCCCCCGGAGTGGGCCGGACAGGGTGTCGGTGACTACAGTGGTTTCTACACGAGCACGATGAGTTGGCGCTCGCCGACGGCGCCGCTGCCCATCCAGAATAATCCGCGAAAAGTATTCGAGCGCCTGTTCGGTGATACCGACACACTCGATCCGGAAGCAATGCGTCGCCGACTTGCCAACAAGAGCAGTGTGCTTGACTCAGTATCTGAACGAGTCAACAAAATGAAAGCATCGGTCAGCCCTGAAGATCAGTACAAGCTGGACGAATACCTCGATGCTGTGCGTGAAATTGAACGCGGCATTCAGGTCGCTGAATCGCGGCAGGCCGCGGGCGATTCAACAACGGCAGACAAAGACATCACACGACCTGCCGGTATCCCGTCCGATTACGCGGAACACGGGCGCATCATGTACGACATGATGTACCTGGCGTACCAAACAAATATGACGCGCGTCATCGCGTTTATGCTGGGCCATGAAGGAACGAACCGCAACTATATAGAACTCGGCGCTAACGACGGGCATCACTCCATGTCGCATCACAAAGGTGACACGACGGCGATCGAGCAACTCAAGAAAGTTGATCGTTATCAAAGTGAATTGCTCGCGTATTTCTTCGGCAAGATGCAGGCAACCAAAGAAATCGATGGCACATCGCTACTCGACAACGCGGCGTTCGTTGTTGGCAGCGGCTTAAGCGATGCCAACAATCATGTGCACAACGATGTGCCGGTCGCTGTGATCGGCGGAGCACAAGGCAGAATACGCGGGGGCCGGCATGTACGCTACCGTGGTGAGCCACTATCCAATCTGCATTTGACGATGATGGATATATTCGATGTACCGGTTGACGAGTACTTCGATAATGCAACGGCTGATGCGACCGGCACATTGCCGGGTATCGCCTGAACAAAGAGCGAGCGATGCGCCAATTGATGAGCTCCGGCAGTGCAGTAGCGGTGCTGCTCCTGCTCGCAAGTTTTGCCGCAGCAGGCGACGACCTTCTCATCGACGCCGTACAAAATGCGGACCATGCCACATTGCTGTCCTTGCTGGACCGACCGGATGTCGATGTCAACGCCGATCGCGGCGACGGCAGCACGGCACTGAGTTGGGCGGCCTATGCGGACGATGAAGCTGCAGTTGATCTGCTGATTCGGGCGGGTGCCGACGTCAACTCGGCGAGCGATTTGTACAACGTCACGCCGTTGGCTTTGGCGTGCTCGAACGGCAATTCACGCATCGTTGCCAAGTTGCTCGCGGCCGGTGCGGATCCAAATATCGCAAAACGCAGCGGCGAGACGCCGCTGATGGCGTGTGCCAATACCGGCGCGGAAAAAGGTGCTCTGGCGTTGCTAAAACATGGCGCGAAGGTTAACGCAACCGAGAGCAAGGACGACCAGACGGCGCTGATGTGGGCGGTCGCGGAAAAGCATCCGCAGTTGGTACGAGTATTAGTCAAAAATGGTGCCGATGTTGCGGCTCGGTCCCGCGTCGTACCCCTACCCGATCCGTACGTCGTTGACATTGAGCTGGACCAGGGAATCTGGGGATCGAGTTATCCGGACACGACCCGATGGCAGCAACAGTCCGGCGGTTTCGACGCGCTGTACTTCGCCGCGCAGCAGGGCGATATCGACTCGGCGCGGATCCTGATTGAGGCAGGCGCCGATATCAATGCGCCGCACGTGGAATGGGGCAGCGTCCTGAACATTGCGATCGCGAGCGGTCATAAGGACTTCGCTTTGTTTTTGCTGGAACAGGGCGCCGACCCGAATGTCAGCGATGCCTGGGGCGTAGCGCCACTGCACAATGCCTTGTACAAAGGCTTGTTGATCATTAATCGCTGGCGACCCATGGATAGCGAACACCTGGGGTGGGAGCGGGACAACATGCCGGGCCTCGTGTCGGCGTTGCTGCAGCACGGCGCTGATCCAGATGCTCGCATCAAATTCAGCTATCCCTATATGGAACATGAGTTTATTGCCCGCTCCAATGATTTGCCGCCACAAGTGTCTCCAGTTGGAGCGACAGCATTGCACCTGGCTGCTATCTCGGCTGATGTCGAAAGCATGCGTATCCTTGCGCCGGTGTCCGATCCCAAGGCGACGACTATCGGCGGTGCCACCGTATTCCTGCTTGCGGCCGGCGCCGGTGTGGAGAAGAAAGCACGCGACGGGAGTCGCGCGATCGCGGCAGCAACGCTGGCGCTTGCGATGGGTGGCGGCAGCGTCAACGATTACCTGACCGACACGGTTCCGGGCGGACCACGCCCTGGCGTCGCCGATGGGCGCACGGCGTTGCATTTCGCGACCGCGCTGGGTTGGACCGACCTGGTTAAATACCTGGTCGATCAGGGTGCTGATGTTGAAGCGGGGGATCGCTACGGTGCGACCCCGTTGATGATCGCACTTGGCGACCCGGAAGGGCGCTACTATCGCCAGGTCGGCTCCGGCAACTACGATCTTCGATTCCGCCGGCCCGGTTCAACCCCGGGTACCGGCGAGAATATGGAAGTGGCAGAACTGCTACTGGCGCTGGGCGCCGAACCGTTTACTGGTGAGTACCGAGACGCCTCTGGCTTGTAGCCGTTCCCTTCTACTGCTCTCTTCCGCATCAGGTGGTGCGCAACAGAATACACAATTACATCCCATATGCGGCCGTCGCCTCTTGGCCGAAAGCAGAAAACCGCGGTCAGACCGCACTCACAATTAGAAGCTAACATTTGAAGGCCGACTCCCAATTAGAAACGCAAGCAATTAATTTTAGGCAAATACTTGTTTGTGGATTCGTATTGCTTGTTTTGCAAATGCCTGCGGTGAGTCTCGCCCAGACAATGGTTGCCGATGCCTCTGAAGATGACGAAGACGAAAAACGCGATACGGCCGCGCTCGTCGAGGAATGGCAAGGTCCGACCATGCGCACGCGCGCGCGAATTTTTGGCAGCTTCGAATCCATCGAAACACCCGACCGTACTGCGGCAAATTCCAGGCAGAAGGACACTTACCTGCGCAGGGCCGATATCACAATTCGTGGTTCGCTGATGAAAAAATTGGGCTATCGCCTTAAAGCCGAATTCAAGGAAGGCGAGTTAGACATCAGGGATGCCTATTTCTCTTATGACACAGGGTTTGTAACAGTCCTCGCCGGATTGATGGACCCGATCGACGAGTTGATGACACCAGCCTACCGCGAATTCATGGAGGTATCGGCGGTAGAAGGTTTTCCGCCCGGCAATCAGTTAGGCATCGGACTCTTGCATGAGGGTGAAAACTGGACACTTTTTGTGGCCGCATTACAGCATACGATAGATAAACGGCACTACGAAAAAGCCGCGACGATCTACTCGACCCGTTTCACAATAGCGCCGCCCGTGCCCGAGGGTTACTTCCTGCACATCGGGGGCTACGCCAGCCGTGGCACGGCAGATGATGATGAAGAGCTGTTCGGCTACAGCGCGAGGTCGCTGCTCAGAACGGGAGAACGTTTCGTCGATACCGGTCCCGTTGCAGACAAAGAACGAGTGTTTGGTGTCGAGCTGGCCGGTAGCGTCGGTTCTGTCTCCCTGGAAAGTCAATGCGCCGTGATCCGTGCCACGTTACCTTCGGGTCTGGAGTCCAGTTCGAATCTGAATGGCTGTTATCTTGCCGGCATCTGGAACATCACGGGTGAAATGCGAAATTACAGTGATGGCGGCTTTTCCCTCATAAAGGTCGACAGATCGTTTTTTGAAGGTGGACCTGGCACCTGGCAGATGGGGCTACGGTACGAGTCCATCGACCTGAGTGACGGCGCTATCCAGGGTGGTGGCCAGGATACCTGGGTGTTCGCACTCAATTGGTATCTGAACAAGCAATTCTGGATCTCCGGCAATTACAGCCGCAGCAAATTCAACAACAACGCTTACGACGGGGATGCGATCGATGGACTGGGTTTCCGAATCCAGTACCTCGTTGAATGGTAGGGGCCAGGTCTTCGATTATCAGGAGGTTACCGGGATCAGATCGCACTCAACCACCCTAATAGCCGCTCGCGCCCTTGAGGAAAGGTGGCACGACCGGTGCTTCCAGCCATCGCCAGTTGGTCTCGGGGGTTTTCAGGTCGAAGGTCCACGCAACCGTTTCGTTGTCGAAGCGCAGCGTATTGCCGCGTAACTCCGGAACCTCGTAGGCAACCTCGCCGCCGGTCATCGTGAAGATCGACGTTAGCGTATCGAGCTCCTCCACCGGTACGGCAAGGTAATCGCCATTGAGGATTACAACGTCGGCGAGCTTGCCCGGTTCGAGCGAGCCGATCGCATGTTCCTTCCACAAAGGATAAGCACCGTAACGAGTCATCATCAGAAGCAGCGTGAGCCGATCCGGAACAGCTTCTTCGGCCAGGCCCCAGGGCACACCCTCATCGTCTATCCGGGTCAGCCAGTTGACGCCGTCCTCGAACGGTGATGCACGAAGTCTTCCGTAGTTGCCGAACGTGCCGATCACGGCATTGACACCGGCCTTGAGCATACTGGCGACGGGTGCATTGATGGTCAGATACTCCTCACCGTAATCCTCTTCGATGATGCGGGTATTTTCTGTGTCGAAATTGCAGGAGAAAGTCTGGCCGAGCCGCGCGGCACGTTCGATTTGATCCTGACGCACGCCAAAGCAATGGTCTGCCTGAATGCGCAACTCGCGAATTCGCTCATCCGGCATGAATGCCTGATAGGTCTGGACCAGGACATCGACAGCGCCATCTCCGGCGACGTGCCAACCGGGAATGCCGCTAATCCGACCTTCAGCGGCGAGTTTGGCAAGTGTTTCCAGATGCTCGAGGCGGCGACCCCGGTTCGGTACTGTGTTCTCGTCGGTGATACCCGGGATGTCGAGGTAGGAAGGCAGCGGCGGGCATTGCTCGCGTTTTTTCACCGAGGGGTCGGCGGGCATCGTCGCACACCAGCCGATACCGCCCGCATCGATACCACCCACGCTGCTGCCGATGCTCCACAAGTAGTCCGAGCCGTAGCCGGTCCAGTCGCCCAGGCGGCGATAGGCTTCTGCAATGTTGGGACTAAATGGCTGCAGCCAGCGATGTCCCCAGGCCAGTCGCATTGGCATCATATCGTTGCGATCGAGATGCGCCGATGCACTGAAGCCACCCTCACACTGCAAGTGCGTTTTGTGCGTCGTGACACCCAACTGGATGTTGACCTGCATCGCCTCCATGTAGCCCTTCACATAGCGGTCGAAACTGCCGGTCTGGTTGTTGATGATGTCAATCTTGACGCAGCGGTCAAAATCGTTGTACTCGCCCGAGGTGCCGGTCTCACGATCGACCAGCCAGTAGTCATTGGGCATCTCGTTGCCGTAATAGTCTTCAAAGGCTTCGATCGCGAGCGTATTGAGTACGGTGCCGCCACGAGTTCTCACATACGCCGGGTGACTGGGCGAGAGTTCATCCAGGCGCCGTCGCGTCAAGGTATCGCCGAATGCGCCCAGCACGGCGTCGGGCGGCCGCGCACTGACCCGAATCCAATTGCCATCGGGAATCTGGCGGGCTCGTGCCTGGATGGCCTTTTCAATAATGGGAACAAGTCCCTCGGGGTCTTCCGTCAGGTCGATCCGGATTTCCAACATTTCCGGGATGCTTTTGACGACCCAGTCGAAGTCGAGGGTGTGCTCATACAGGTGGTTGTGCGTATCGATCAATCCGGGAATGACCGAGTTCCCTTTAGCATCGATAACCTCTGTCCAGTCGGCGCTCAATGCCTTGATTTCAGCGTTGCTGCCAACGGCGAGAATTTTGTCGCCACGAATCGCAATTGCCTCTGCAATCGTAACCTTATCGGGATCGTCATTATCTGCCGTGATGACCTGACCATTGATGATGATGGTCTCGGCGTAGGGCGATGTGCCCGCTTCGGCAGCGTTGACAAGAAAAAATGCGATCAGTAAACACAAGATTAGGCTGCGCTGCATGGTGTCTCCTCGCTGGTCGGTCGTCTCGCAGGCGGAGGCCCGTTGCGACCGAGTCTCAATATACTCTGTTTCGCCGTACTGATCAGAGTCTAGTCAGACCAGTTGATTACGCGTGTAAATATTGAGGATGTAAGTTATTTTCGTTTTTCGTTTCGCGGGCACATACACTGATTATAGCCGCATCCATATTGGCCTCACCAAACTAGGGAGCAGAGCGTGATAATAGATTTTCGGCGCGGTGCATCTGCACTTCAGCCAATACGTTGGTCGCTGATCGCTCTGCTGTTCCTGGGAAGCCTCAGCATAACGGTCGCAATGGCCGAGGAATTTGAGCCGGTAACGACAGAAATGCTGGAACACCCGGATTCTTCGGACTGGTTGATGTTAGGCCGGACTTACGATGAGCAGCGTTTCAGTCCGTTGCACGAAATCAACCGGTCAAACGTCAGCGCTTTACGGATGGCGTGGACTCGCGGTCTGCCAGCAGGGGCCGAATCGACTATACCCATAGTCTACGACGGCGTGTTGTACGTCGTATCGCCGGTCAATTCAGTCCTCGCTCTGGACGCAACCAACGGCGATCTGATTTGGGAATACGCTCGCGAAGCAGGCCCGGAATTCGCGCCGCCCATGCTCGCGGCGATAAGTTCGAAGTCCCTCGCGATTTATCACGACATGATTTACTTCACCTCGTCCGATGGCTATCTGGTCGCGCTCGATGCACGTGACGGTAGCGTTCGTTGGGAGGTCGAGTCGTTTGTACGCTATTCGGGTGCAAAGAATACTTCGGCGCCCATTGTCGTCAACGGCAATGTGATCACGGCGCGCGCCTGCAAGGATCGCGCAAATTGCTATATCTCCGCGCATGATGCGAAGAGCGGCGAAGAAGTATGGAAGTTTTATACCGCCGCTGGTGAAGACGAACCGGGCGGCGACAGCTGGGGCGAAGTGCCGTCGGCGAAGCGCGTAGCTTCTCTTTGGGGTTTGCCCGGCTCTTACGATCCGGCCAACGGACTAATTTACTGGGGCACGGCCAATCCCAGCCCTTACACGCGGCTCAGTCGTCATGGTCGTGCCGATGGTACGTCGCGCACAGCACCGGCTGACCTGTACAGCAACTCGACCCTGGCATTGAAAGCGGACAGCGGCGAACTCGCCTGGTATTACCAGCATCTGCCGGGCGACGACTGGGATGCGGACCATACCCATGAACGCGTGTTGGCACGCACCGTATTCGACCCCGATCCGGACAAGGTCAAATGGATCAATCCGAACATTCGCCGCGGCGAAGAGCGCGATGTCTTGATTCATATTGGCGAAGGTGGCGGCCTGTGGGTGCTGGACCGCGATGACGGCGAGTTTCTCTGGGCGATGCCGTTTCCAGTCGATGTTCCTGAATTTAATATTTCAAATATTGACGTTGAGACCGGTGCCACCGAAATCAATTGGGACAACGTGTTCAAACAGGATGGCGATACGGTTCTGAGCTGTTACCACAATACGCGCAGCTATTGGCCAATGGCGTATCACCCGGAGCGGAACGCAATTTACGTCGCGTTTCACGACTATTGCCTTTCGATGACAGCCGATCTTTCCAGCCCCAGTGGCTGGACAGACCGCGAGGGCCAAATTCGTCCGGGTGTGGACGTCGACAAAGCGCATGCACTGGGCAAGATCGATCTAAGCACCGGTGAGCTCACTCGGTTGCATGAGAGCGGTGTGCCCGGCAACGGTGCAGTATTGGCGACCGCGGGTGATCTCATCTTCTGGGGCGATGCTGATCGCCGCTTCCGGGCTTTCGCGGCTGATGACGGCGAGATTCTGTGGGAGAGCATACTGGGTGGTGTCATCCAGATGAGCACGATCAGCTACGCGGTCGACGGCAAACAGTACATTGCCGTGATGACCGGCGACGGTAACTCGGCGACGAGAAACCCCATCAAGCTCACGGGTTTAACAGTGCCACGCGGTCACAACGCAATCTACGTATTTTCGCTGCCCTGAAGACATTGGAGACACAACGCATGCGCATACTAAAAGTAATTTTCGCGGGGCTTTTAATCTGCATGAGCTCGGGCGCCTTGGCGCAGGGCTTCGCGCGTGATGCAAACGCGTTGATCGAGGAGTTGGGGCTCGAAGAATCGGCAACGCCGGTCAGAGAGCTACCTTTTTGGCGGAAGCCGGAAAAAATTCACATTGCGTTTCGTGTCAGCAGTGAGGCGGAACGGGCGATGCAGATGAAGGAGGCACAGCTTGCGGTTGGCAATGTGGAATTGGTGGAGATCACCTATCCGCTATCTGACGAGATTGTCAAAGAGGCCGAGGTGCTTATTGCGAGATGCACGAATAGAATAATTCTTGAAGCCGAAAATCTGCGCTGGTTGCAGGATTCACGGCACGGTGTGAACAGTTGCATGATTCCCGAAATTCAGGACAAGCCGTTCATATTGACCAACGCCCAGCATTCGTCCGGTCCCCCAATGGCCGATCACGTGATTGCAATGACGACGATGCTGACTCGCGGTCTGCATAATTTCTACCGGATTCAATCGCAAGGACAATGGATGGAGCGGCCGATCGAATTTCCTATGCTGGAGTTGAGCGGCAAGACGATGCTGGTTGTTGGCCTCGGTGGCGTGGGTGTAGAAGTGGCTCGGCGAGCTCACGGCCTTGGCATGAAAGTCACCGGGACACGCAGGTCGAGTCGCGAGGGTCCTGACTTTGTCGATTACGTAGGTCTTTCCGATGAGTTATACACACTTGCAAGTGAGGCCGATGTCATTGTGAATGCGTTGCCACTCACCAAGGAAACAAACGGTTTGTTCGACAGCAAATTTTTCGATGCGGCGAAGGCGGGCGCCTATTTCATCTCGGTCGGCAGAGGCGAGAGCACGGTCACCGCCGACCTGATCGCCGCGCTCAAAGACGGCCGCATAAGCGCTGCAGGCCTGGACGTGACCGATCCGGAACCGCTGCCACCCGAGCATGAGCTCTGGCGCCTGCCGAACGTCATAATTACGCCACACGTTGCAGCGACGACCGATCAGGGCCGCTGGCGTCGCTGGACGATTACGCTCGAGAATCTGCGTCGTTATGTCGAGGGTGACAGGATGCTTAACGTCGTCGATGTTACGCGGGGCTACTAGGCGCGAAGCGCGTCCCGGACGCGTTGCGGCGTAAACGGCATGTGATACAAACGCTTGCCGGTGAGGGCGTAAAAGGCATTAGCGACAGCCGCTCCGACGAACGGATTGCCGATCTCGCCCAGCCCGGTAGGGCTTGTCTCGCGGTCGAGAAATTCGACATGAATTTCTTCCGGCGCCTCTGACATCTTCAGAATATGGTAGTCGTGAAAGTTAGATTGCACGACCGCACCGTCCTTGATCGTTGCCCGTTCTTTCAGCGCGCTCGAAATTCCCCAAACGATGCCGCTCTCGATATTAGCCCTGGCCATATCGGGTTGCACCACGATCCCGCCGTCGATAGCAGCCCATACTTTATGCACTCGTATACGATTGTTTTTCTCATTGAGCGAGATTTCAACGACGCCCGCGCCTAACGAACCCGAGCGTTCGGTAACGGAGAGTCCTAGCGCGCGGCCTTTGGGACGCGGCGCATGCCAGTCGGACAATGCTTCGACGGCAGCGAATACGGCCTCTGCCTTCGGCGTCATCGCGAGCCGCTTGCGCCGAAATTCAAATGGATCGAGACCCTGGTCGGCTGCCATTTCGTCGACGAGTGACTCAATTGCGAAAAGATTGAACGGGTGGGCGACTGCACGCCAATGTTTCAGGCGGATGCCATGTGCAGCATCGCGAATCTCGATGAGACTGTTTGGAATCGCATAATACTCGGGGATATTGATTCCAGACGAAAGCAGCCTGTCTCCGTCGCCGATTACGCAGTGGCGCCAGCCGGCGATTTTGCCGTCATCATCAAGCGCCGCTTCGAGACATTGCAGGTTCTGTGGGCGAAGCATCGCAAAGGCGAGGTCCTCCTCGCGCGTCCAGATCATTTTGACGGGTCGCTTTGTGGCTCGCGCTATCTGCGCTGTTTCTATCGTGTAGTCGGTGATAGAGCGACGGCCAAACGCACCGCCCATGTACATTTGGTGATGGATGATCTGCTCGAAATCGAAGCCCAGAGCGGCGGCGATCGCGGCGCGCGAACTGCCTGGAGACTGTGTGCCTTCCCAGATCTCGACCTCGTCGCCCGCCTCGTTAAAACGCGCAACCGCATTTAGCGGTTCCAGCTGCGCGTGATAACAGTAGTCGCTGCGAAAATCGGCCTTGTACACTTTGCTGGCTGCAGCGAACGCACGCGTGACGTCACCGCTGGTTGCAATGGGTCGTGGCGACGACTTACGGTCAGCCGCCATTTCCATGTAACCGGCGCTCAGAGACTCTTCGGAGTTATAGCCTTGGGCCGTCGCGTCTTTTTGCCAGTCGACGACCAATATGCGGCGTGCAGCAATTACGTGTTCAAACGTATCCGCGACTATTGCTATGCCTTTCTCAAGTTTCACGATGTCGATCACACCCGGAGACTGACGCACTTCCTTATCGTTCCAGCTGACGGGTTCAGCGAGTTGCACAGGTGCGTGCACGGTACTGGCGTACACCATGCCGGGTAGCTGCACGTCGATCGAAAATTGTGCAGAACCATCGACCTTCGCCGGAATATCAGCTCTTGGCACAGGGTTTCCGATCAGCCGGAACTCGCTTACTTTCTTCAGGTCGGCCTTCGAGACGGCCGGCAATTTGTCCGGCAGCGTGGCAAATGACGCGATCTCGCCATAGCTGAGCTTGCGATTGGTCTGCGGATCAACAACGGTGTTGGGAGCGGTGACGAGCGTGCGGGCGTCGACGCCCCATTCATCGGCCGCGGCGTTGAGCAATGCTTTTCGCACCTGCGCTCCTGCGAGCCGCATTTGATCGAAGTACGAGCGCACTGCGTTGCTACCCGTAATACGCATTACCTTGGTGCCGCGGCGGTCGTAGCCAAAAATTTCAGGGTCTGCCGGCGCCATTTCAAGTGTCACAGTCGACCAGTCAGCATCGAGTTCCTCAGCAAGGGCGACAGGCACACCGGTCATCGAGCCCTGACCCATTTCTGCTGCCGGCGTAATGATCGTTAGTTGATTGTCAGGCGTGATCCGGACCCATGCGCCGACGGCATATTCGGTCGCTTTTGCCACGGCATCCGCAACGAGCCACGAACCGTTGGGTCCAATGCTAATCACAAATGTAAGCCCGGCCGTACCGCCGAGGAAGCGCCGGCGCGAGATCTGTGTGGTATTCGAATTTACGTTAGCCATGCTTACGCCTCCCTTGCTGCGCGCTGTATCGCGGCGACGATGCGCGTGTACGTGCCGCAACGGCAGATGACGCCGTCCATGTGCTTGACAATCTGCTCGCGGGACGGCTGTGGATTTGTCTTGAGTAATTCGGCGGCCTTCATGATTTGACCGGACTGGCAATAACCGCATTGCGGTACCTGTTCCGCGATCCAGGCTTTCTGCAATGGATGACTGGCGTCCGGCGAAAGGCCCTCAATCGTCGTAATGCTGGAGCCGATCGCCTGGGACACGCTCATCTGACACGACTTGACGGCTTTGCCATCGACATGCACGACGCAGGCGCCGCATTGACCCACACCGCAACCGTACTTGGTGCCGGTAAGTTCCAGATGTTCGCGAATTGCCCATAGCAGTGGCGTGTGGGCTTCCGTTGCAACGGACATCTTCTTGCCGTTGATATTGAGTTCGACCATAGTTTCATCCTCCTGCCAGTACAGTATAGCTATCGAGCGATGAGTCCGGTGCGACTCTTCAGTTTGCCCGCATCCCACGGGGAGGCGCGGTCTTCGCTGCTGCGAACCAGCAACACTTCGGAATCATGCACGGGCTCAGCATTATTGCCAAAACTGCTCCGCACAAACGTCAGCAGTGCGGCTAGTTCCTCGTCATCAAGAATCGCGAAACCGGGCATCAGTTCATCGTAGATTTCACCGTCTATTTCGATCGCGCCCTCGACGCCATGCAGGACCGTCGCAATCAATCGACCCTTGTCGCCCGACACCCAATCGGAATTGGTCAGGGGCGGGAATTCTCCGGGGACCCCGCCGCCCTGACCCTGGTGACAAGCGGCGCAATGCGCATTATACAGATCAGCTCCCTTGCCCCGACTATTGCTGACCATCAGCTTGCGGTCGTCACTGGCTTGGGACCATCTTGCTTGTTGTGGTGCGTGCTCGTCGCCTGTGTAAGTGACACGCCAGATGCGACCCTTGTTGTTGTCGAGGATATACAGCGATCCGTCAGGGTGTGTGAATACGCTTTGTGGCCGATACTCGGCGTTGCCGCGCTCGTAAAGTGTCTCGAACCCCTTGAATCCGTCAGCAAATGTTTCCCAGGCGCCGGTCGGCATACCGTCGACGAACGGCACGAACGCGACGATGTAACCCGCTTGCGGCATCGGGGCGCGATTCCAGGAACCTTTGAGTGCGACAAACGCGCCACCTCGATATTTCTCCGGAAACTGTTCACGGTGATAAAACGCAATCGACGACGGCGAATAATGGCCAGGAAACGTAAGCTGCGGTCCGGAGAACGTAGCGCAGCGACCGACGGTGACTCCATCTCCACCGTATTCGGGTGCCAGAACCTTATTTCCTTGCTGATGATCGAAGTAACAATAGGGCCAGCCGTAGTTCTGTCCTTTTTCTGCCCGAAAGAATTCCTCGGACGGGAGCTCAGCATTTTGCTCGCTGGAATATTTTTCGGGCCACAGCGAATCGAGTCGGTCGCGACCCATTTGACCGACAAACAGCCCCTCATAAATCGGATCCCAGGTTTGCGCTATGGCGTTGCGAATTCCGCCAGCGAAGAGTTCGCCGTCCGCGCGCGTCTGCTGCAGCACGTCGCCGCGCCAACGCCAGATGCCCGCGTGTTGCTCGAGTTGCGGACACGGGTCGAGTCCGGGAGAGCCCGTGCTTTTGCTGCTCGACTGACAGACATTGGAGGGTGCACCAATGTTGACGTAAACCCAGCCATCGGCGTCGATTGATAAGGTTCGGCCACGGTGACTGCGCTGATACGGGATTTTCTCCACGATGACCTCGACCGGGCCCTGGGGTAGCAATTGGCCCGCAGGCAAATGCATTCTGACGAGTTGTTCGTTGTCGACGGCAAACAAGTATTCATCGAAGTACTCGATATGCACTTGCGGCGGCCGTTGCGCGGCGGGAGTAGTCAGGTGATAAAACTTTTCGACGGTATCGATTCGGTAATCACCGTCCTCATCGCGCAGCCCGAGAATCTGCGGCGCGTCCGGCAGACCGGCTAGCGATACAAATATATCGCCATCTTCGCGGATGTAGATCTCTCGCGACTCGCCCGTGCCTTCAAACACGACCTGCGCGTCAAAACCAGCCGGCAAGATCAACTCGGCCGGCAGCAAGTCGTCCGGTGTCATGCGAGCCGATTTCGTGTAGACGTAATCGCCCAGTGCCGACGCGTCATCGTTAGCGGCAACAGCGGCAACGCCAAAAATCAAGTCGCGCTTGCTCTCGGGTGCTGTCCAGACGACGGTCCATTCAATACCGGCTTCAGCGTCGCGTTTTTGGCGCGGCTTGTTGTGTTGGATGCAGCTATGCGTATTGTCGTCAGCACAAGCGGTCATCACATCGTCATCGCTCGAACTGAGCTCACCGCCCGGATCGCCGCTGGCATCTTGTACCGTAAGCTGAAACCCGCCGCTGGACATCGTGGCAGGCTCAAGCAGCACGGCTATTGCATATTGTTGCCCGGCTATATAGCTCTTGGGCACACCACCAAGCCTGACGAAGCCGCTACCCGTATTGGCAGCATTGTCAAAATGACATGCCGTGCAATCAGATTCGGCCAGAACGCCGGCATGCAATGATGGTGGACCGTTCTCGAATGCAGCGGCATTGTTGCACCAAGCGGTTGCCAGAATCACCGCGCCGGCAAATGTTTTCCTAGTGTACTTTCGCGCGGCCGACATAATTGGTATCCGTGCCAAACCAGATCTCGCCGGATGGCTCGTGATAGTACATATGACGTATCGTGCCACCGCCGCTTGGAATGTCTGTGCCCGAGATAAATTTCTCGGATTCCGTGTCGAATCCGACAAAACGATTTGGCGATACGCCCGTCTCCACCAACCAGATCCGGTCTTCGCGATCGACGGCCATTCCGTAGGGCCGGCTATCTGCGCCGGAAGGAAGGTCCCATTCCTTGAACAATTTTTCGCGCGGCGCATAACGACCCAGGCGCCCCAGCGCGTAGTCCACGTACCAGATAGTGTCGTCCGACGTAATCGCCATTCTGCGCGGTCGCGAGTCCGCATTAGGTAATTCAATTTCTTCGAGCGACCAGCTGTCGGTTTGAACACGCAACAAGTGGTTACTGCCAAACTCGACGGCCCATGGCTGGTTTCGGGAATCCAGCTTGATGCCGTAGGGACGGGCATTGCGGGTCGGTACCTCGATTAGCGAAACCTCGCCAGAGTCCGTTGCCAGTCGGCCGACAAAGTTGCCGCCCTGAACGGTAAACCAAATATCGCCGGCCGCGTCGAATACCAACGTATGTGGATCCTGGGCCGTCTTAATGGGCATGGGGAATTTCTGAATTTCGCCGGTCCTGGGATTGAGTCGACCGATATGCGCATTGCGGTTGCCTGCATACCAGACAATCGCATCATCGCCATCACCGGCAACGATCAGGTTGTGCGGGCCGGTGCCGGGTTCAAGGTCAAATCGTTTAAATTCGCCAGACTCGGGATCGAGGCTGGCGACGTAGTGTCCTCGTTGCCCCACAAACCAGACGCGGCCGGAGGGCTCGACAAACGGATCTCGCGGCCGGGACTCACTCCAGGGAACTTCCCACTCGCGGATATCGACGGTTTCGTTGGCGAAGCCTTGCGGCATCCAGACGAGGCTAAGAACCAAGGCTGACCACGTGGGACTAAAGCGCATTGAACACCTCCCGACAGAAAATTATTCTGCCCCGCGAGCGCACGGCGCGCTACTAAGACCTGTTGGTGGCGCCGTTCAGAAAGGTACCAATCACTAACGGTCCGGGGCGTACTGGCCGGAACTGATTTGGCATTGCCTGGCCGTTGCTGATCGGAACGCGAGTCGGTACGCGCCGTGTCGGAGTACTGTAAGCGTCGGTAAATACTTTGGCTTTCGCATCCAGTACGCGAATGGCTTTTGCAAATACGCTTTGCTCTTCCTCCGACAATTCTTCGAGCAAGTTGGCCTCGAGTTCGGACGCCAGCGGCGCAATCTGGTCATGCATATCGCGGCCTTCCTCGGACACATGCAGCACAGAGCAACGTCGGTCCTCGCTGTCGACCTCACGAAAAACCAGTCCTCGGTCCAGCAACTTCGTGACGGCCCGACTGACGGCGACCGTATCCATTTGCGCAAGGCAGGCGACAGACACAGCCGACAAGCAGGGGTTTTCCCGAATGATGGCGAGCACCTTCCATTCCGGTAAAGAAATGCCATAGCGGTCTTCGAACAGTGACGCGACCGATCGCATGATGGATTGAGTCAGCGCGGCCAGCTGGCACGGAAAGTAGCGGTTCAATTCAAACTTTTTTGGCGAATCAGTCATCGACATGCCCCTTTGATCACATTGCCGTTTCATAAGTACGGAATCGGCGGCTCTTCGCGGCATGGCTGCCCTGGAGACGCTCGAACCGGGCTAACGCGAGTAATCTGGGCTAACGCAAGTAATCTGCGCTAACGCGAGTACTTCGTATAATGAAGATACGACTACTAATCGGTTATGGAAATTGAATTATTCTCGGTTTATCATAACCAAATGGTTATCGATATCAGCCCCAACCCAACAAAACAGCAACTTGCGCGAATTCGGCACCGACATCTAAACTGTTTTCTCGAAGTTGCGCGCTCGCGAAAGGTGAGTTCGGCGGCCTACGCCCTCAGCATCAGTCAACCGGCCGCCTCCAAAACACTGGCCGAGTTAGAACGCATTCTCGAAACGCGGCTGTTTGATCGCGGCGGCAAGGGAGGCCTGACACTGACACTGTCGGGCAAAGTGTTTCTCCGCTATGCGGGGGCGAGCGTCGCGGCGCTGAAGGAGGGACTGGACGGACTCGCTCAGGCGCGAACCCAAGGATCACGCGTATTAATGGTCGGCGCAATGGCCGGCGTAGCGGCACAATTCATGCCGCGTGCCGTGCAGGAATTTCGTGACAGTCATGCGACCACTGTTCGAATAATCACAGCCGCGAATGCCGTGATGCTCAATCAACTTCGCCTGGGGGAACTCGACCTCGTTATTGGTCGGCTAGCCCGACCGGAGGAAATGCAGGGGCTGAGCTTTACGCATCTGTATTCAGAACCGCTGGTATTTGTCGTCCGGCCTGGGCATCCCTTAGCCGCAAACGAGATCTTCGACTTCTCAATGCTGGAGCAACTGACGTTGCTCGTGCCGACCACTGACGGCGTCATGCGACCCATCATTGATCGTTACCTGATTTCACATGGCCTGGGCGCGCAGTCCAACAGTATCGAGACGCGTTCGCCGGACTTTTGCCGGCAGTATATTCGCGGATCGGATGCGATCTGGATGATTTCAAGGGGCGTTGTGCAACACGATATCGATGATGGTACGTTGAGCATATTGAATGTCGATACCAGCGATACTCAGGGGCCGATCGGTCTGACAATCCGTACGGGTGCCGAACCATCGGCAACGCTACGCATGATGATGGATACCGTGACGCGCGTCGCGCAGGACTTTGCCCACACCTGATAATTGTTTCTAATGACATCAGAAAGTGCGTGATGCTTGCGCTGCGTTCTATACTTGAAAAAAGAGGCGGCGTGCCATGAAGAATCGAAACTGTACGAAGCGATGCACTGTACTACTGCTGTTGTTGGCGGCCGCGATGCCGATGCCAGAGCGATCCGCACTGGCCGACGAGCATGCAATACCAACGCAACTGATTCGTTACGCCGACCTCGTCTTTTTTAACGGTCAGGTGCTCACGGTTGACGCCGAGTTTTCCGTGGCGGAAGCGCTTGCCGTGCGAGACGGGAGAGTGCTCGCGATTGGGAGCTCAGAAGAAATGCTCACGCTTGCCGGGCCGAACACGGAAAGGCTCGATCTCGATGGTCGTTCGCTGACGCCGGGTTACATCTATAACGATGGCGACAACGCGGTGCCGGGTGGAGATATTTACAAGGACACAATGGTGGGGGGTTGGTTGTCGGGGCGCATTCCAGGCGATGACATGGAAGTTCTATTGAGTTCTCTGGACGATGTGCTCCAGAAGGCTGCTCCCGACGAGCCGGTGTTCGTCAACATGCCGAAAAATTTTCCGGCAGAAGCCTTCGACTGGACAGCCGATGATCTCGACAAAGTGGCGCCCGAAAATCCAATCGCGCTTTTTTATACGAGCAGCGATGTGCGCGCCAACAACGCTATGCTGGAGCGGGCGTTTGAAATGGGGCTGCGGCCGGATCATTTCGGTGTCATCAAGGATGCAAACGGTAAACCGACTGGCGCGCTGGTGCACGAGGCAACGGGATTCATCGGCTGGCAGGCGCGACCGTATCCGAGCCGGGCCTATATCGAAAAAGGGATGCGCGACGCGAAGGCCTCTTTTCTCGGATACCTGAGCGCGGGTGTTACAACAACGACCGGACACATGAGCGGCTTGACGATCAGTATGCTCAACGAGATTTTCCACAACGGTGAATTGTCGATGCGCGTCTATCCGGGCCACGACATGACGCGGCAAAACCCGTTCCCGGAACAGTACCTGAAGCGCGTTGGCAACCTCGTCGACTTTTCCCTGTATGAACCCGGACGTGGCCCAATGGTCAAGATCGTCGGCGCTGCACTTGCCTCGCTTGACGACGGTCCGAACAGCCCGTCTGGAATACTGACCATTAAGCCGAAAGATCGCATCATGCCCGAGCTTGGCGGCACGCCGTACGGCTGGAACAAGTGGACCGGAGAATCCGTTACCGGCTTATCCTGGGAAGACATCAGCGACGAAGACAAACTGCAAACGGACTGGAACACGATGCGTTTGCTGATCAAATACGGCTGGAATACCAGTGGTAATCACAATATGGGCAGCGGCGCGATGAAGGTCGTGCTCGACGCGGTCGACAATGCGTATAACACCGATGAAGTCCTGTTCAAACAGATAAAACCAAATGCCTACGATCACAATGTGATCTGGGATGAAGAAAATTTCGCACTCATAGACAAGTACAACGATCAGCTCCGTTTCGGATTGAAGATTAACGAGTATTTCGATCCACGGATGGTCGACGGCAAGTCACCATTACTCTACGAGTACGAAAGTCAGCTCGATGAGTTACAGCCGGTCAAAGACCTGATTGAACGCGGCGTCAACGTGCATTTCGAAGGCAGTGACGGCTCCAACCATCCAATGCTGATGATCAAATGGGCTGTGACCCGCAGCAATAGTGAAGGTCGGGTTATCGCTCCGGAACAGGCGATTGATCGTGAAACCGCGTTGCGCATGATTACGTGGAATGCGGCGAGATTTATTGGTGAAGAGGCTAGCCTGGGCTCGCTGGAGCCTGGCAAATGGGCCGACCTCGTTGTGCTCAATGGTGATTTTCTCGACGTAGCTGATGAAGAGATCGATACCCTGCATATCGACCTGACTTACGTTGCCGGCAAACTGGCTTACGACGCCAGACTTTGGCAGTGAATATTGTCCCGCGGCTTGCCTGCCTACCCCTGTTGCTCGCCGCCGCGCTTGTGCCGGCCACAGTCTGGCCCGGCGACGAGGATTCTAAACCCGCCTATATGATTTACATCGATCCCGAGACCGGCAAGTACACCCACGAGGATCCAGACACTGCCACCCGAACCGTAACGCCAGTCGAACAGGCGAAAACGGCTAGTCAGCCTGGCCTGCCACTGCTGATTGTGGCCGGTAGCGTGCTGGTCGCGTTGCTCGTGGTCGGCCTGGTCAAACATCAACGCAGACAAGCGACGTGAATTTATGATGAATCTACTGATGAATATTAGAACCACGGCGGCCGCGCCGATCCTGCTCACCGCATTGTTGACCTGTACTTCGGTGAATGCCGACTACCAGCCCCCGTCGGACGTGCCCCTCGAGGATATCGTTGCGGCCTCGAACGATCTGCTGAACCGGCCGGACATCCCGCCGCGCGGGGAAAATGGCTATGTCGAGGACATCATTCGTTTCGAGGCTGCCCAGATGCAATGGGATGTTGGAATGTCCGTGCACGAACCCGCGGACGATGCGCGCATCGCGGTCGGTGCCGATGGCAAGAAAGTCGGCATCTTTCTATTGCACGGCGGGTCGGGCGACTTCAAAAGTATGCATCGCCAGGCGCGCATGTTGTCGCAGAAGCTTGGCTACAAGGTCGTCTCGATGAGCTATCCCGGCCGCCACGCATTCCATACCGAATCGCGCGACTGGCCGGGCAAGAACCTCCGTGATGATGGATCGGTACGCACGCCGATCTGGCTCCGCGGCGAAGCGATCACGCCTGCAGAATACGACATTATTTTCGATACGGGACAGCGGCCCCGATACGGAACCCGGCGGCTTGCGAAAGCTAAACCCGGCAGCAATTTTTATAACCGCATGGCAGCCTGGCCGCTGGCGCTCGAAGCGGGCGGCATTGCGGCGATGCAGAAGCACTTTCCCGAAGGAGAGTATTCGATTTACGTACACGGGCATTCGACCGGTGGACCGCTGGTGAACATGTTGTCGCAGCGAGTGCCGAACGTTGCCGGTGTTCTCGCCATCGAAAATTCGCCATTTGGCTATATCTATCGTGCCCAGGCGGCCTGGGGCGGGCAACTGGGTAAAATCAGCGAGTACGACGTGCCATCCGAATCCGTATTGCTGCCTTCACGGTCGGACCCGTTCGATGAATTGTATATTCGTAGCTGGCGCGATTCAGCGCGCTACGTCGGTCCCGAACTGCTGGGCAGCGAAGGTCCACAGGCATTGATGCGACTACCGATGGTAATGGAAGACATCCTGGCAAACTGGGAGCACGCGCAGAAACGGCCGCAGTTCAAAGCGGAATACATCATCACGCACGGCATTGAGGCGTCGATGACAGCGGCAGCGAAGGCGACCGCGGAGCGCCTTGAATACGATGCTGACGAAACGGCTGCACTCATCGATCACTACCTCGGACTGACACGCGAGCTTAGTGGTCCGGGCGTCAAGCCGGTGCCGCCGGTGATGTTCCAGATATCCGCGTTCAGTCGCGATCATTCTCGCGCCGTGTACGAACAGGTGACGATCCCGATGTATCAGAAAATGGATCCGGCACCAAAATATTCACTGACCCAATTCATGGCGGGAAAACACGGTTACATGGCGAAAGACGAGGACGCGGGTCTGCCGATGGGTTTGGGTCCTGCGGTGTTCCTGCAATGGGACAACGCGATAAAGGGTGGCTGGTTCAGCACCGACTGATCGCAGCCCTGCAGGTCTTGCCGCTACTTCGATTAGGGCGCGACTAGCCAGCGCAGCGCAGCGACCAGGCCGCCTGCCAGTTCGCGCGGCTTCTCGATATGGCCGTAATGCGTCATCGGCACGTCGAATACCAGAACCCGAATCGGAATATCAGGGTTAGCCTCACGAAATTCCTGTGCAACCAGAAGCTCGCGCGCCTTGCCGGGGTCTTCATTCCAGTGACCGGTATCGAGATTGGTGGTCGTCCAGATCATTTTACGGTAGCCGCCAACGGGTGCGCGCATCGTGCTGAAGAGATCGTCGATGACCTCCTGCGCTTCAATCCCATAAGGATTTTCTGCGAGGGCCTCCCGGATTTGTGCAGCAATCTCGGGCAGCAGGTTAATGGAGCTCGAATGCTCCATATCTTGTAAAGGCTGTTTGAACTGCGCACGACGGCGCGCCTCGGCGCCCATCCACGCGGCGGCGACCGCAGTTCGTGGCTGGCTCGGGTCCCAAAACGGATTCAGGGGTCCCAGATAGCCGCGCGAATATTGATCAGATGTGCGTGCGCGTAGTGAGGTCACGTGCTGATAGTCGTCAATTGAACGCTCGCTTCGAAAACTTCGCATTGACCGCAAGCCAGCCGGCCCACCCGTACCCCAGCCCATCGAGAGGCCGCGATTCTTTGCTGCGAGCGCTTCCTTGAGGATGTATTGCACTTCGCCACCGGTCGAATGCCCGATGACGACGGCAGGACCCGGTACGACTTCATCGAGGATAGCCATGACGCCATCAGTCACGACGCGAAACGTGTATACGGCGTTGCGAATTTTCGTTTCTTCAACTGAGATGTCGCGATCAAGTAAATAGCCCGGGATTCGCTCGCCGAAGTCAGAATTGCTCCAGCCGCCATGCCGATAGTTGCCCGGTATCGTGAGCAACAAAACCGGGACTTGCTGGGCAATATACTGTGCCAGGCCAGGCTCATTCTTCGGGCCAATAAAAAATTCGTACCAGTTCGCGGCGCCGCCGTTGATGATGACCATGGTCGGCAGGCCAGGCAGCGCATTCTCGGGCGTCAATTGCAGTCCGCTAATATCCCAGTCGAGTCCGTAGGTGTTAAAGCGAACTTCGTGCCAGCGCGCGGTGTAGCCCAGTTGCGTCGCGGCAACAGACTCAAGATCTCGAGGATCCAGTGCACCTCCGGGCGCGCGGTTGCCGAGTTTGGTGACCGCCGCACCGCCATCCGGTAACTCCCAGCCGAGCGTTGCAAACAAGTCTTCCTTGACTACGTGGTAGGGCGCGTCTTCGGCCAGTAAGGATACAACCTGGTCCTCGGCCGATGGGACTTCTGCGCAGCCCATCATCGTCAGACAAGCCGCCGCAGCGAAACTGAGTCTGGTGCCTGAAATGCGTCTTTCATTTTTCGACATCAACGAACTTCTTCATAAGTGTCTGCGGGTTAGGCGAAAGTCTAGCAAACAGCTTGGACAACCATGAAACATTTCATTGCAAATGAAAGCGAAGATACGCGAGGCAAAATCGTGCGCTATCGTGTGGTGTTGCGCTATTGTGATCGCGGAGGTACGACCATGAAACTGCTCACACTATTGATATGCCTGTTTCCTACATTTGCGGTGGGCCAGGAAATGCCGCCGGAATTGATTCGTTACGCGGATTTCGTTTTCTACAATGGTCAGGTGCTAACAGCGGATGCCGACCGAGCATTCACAGTAGCGGACGCTGTTGCAGTTCGCGGCAAAACGATATTGGCAGTGGGTAGCGACGAACGCGTGCTGAGACTCGCCGGGCCTGACACGCGCCGCATCGATTTGCGTGGTCGTTCACTGACACCGGGTTTTATTTACAGCGACGGCGACAATGCCGTTCCAGCCGGCGACATTCTCAAGGATAGCCAATGGGGTGGCTACACGCATCCGCACCTCGGTGGAGAAACGATCGACCAGGCGCTGGCGACACTGTCATTCATTGTTGAAAAAGAAGCCGCTGCGGGTGTGCCGATATTCTTCAATCTCAGCGACTCGTGGGCGAGTATCGCAATGCAGTCCTGGGATGTTGCAACACTCGACGAAGTGGCTCCCGAGATTCCGGTCGCGGTCTACCTTGACAGCAGCTACGCGCTGTTAAACACAGCGATGATTGATCTTGCAATCAGCAAAGGCTTTCCTGCCGATCATTTTCATCTTGATCGCGACAGTAACGGCAACTATACGGGTCGCGCCGGGGCACAACTCGTCGGATTCGTGGGTCGCGAGGTTCGTCCCTGGCCATCGGCTGCATGGTTCGACGAAGTTGCGGTTCCGGACGCAAAAAAGACCTTGGCCAAGTACGCGCGGCACGGTGTCACGGTGGCGACCGGTCATATGAGTGCACCAACCATGACGGTACTCAACCGATTGTTCCACGAAGGTGATGGCCGGCAACTCGCCGTGCGCGTTTATCCGGGACTCGATTTTCTACGGCAAAATCCTGATGGCGAACGCTTTCTGAAACGAATCGGCAACCTGGTCGATTTTTCACTGACTGATGATCGTGGTCCGATGGTCACCATCGTCGGTGCCTCGGTAGGCCCGCACTCGGGCTCTCCCGACGCCGCGGCAAGCTTGTTGACGATCGAACCGAAGACGACCGTTATCCCGGAGTTAAGTCCGAACGAATACGGCTACAATCGGTGGACAGCGGAGTGGTTTACGAATCTCGGGCAGGGCGACCTCAACGAACTGCAGCAGACCCAGACCGACTACTACAATGTAATGCTTGCACGGCAACACGGCTGGAATGTAACCGGTGTTCACAACATGGGCAGCGAGGCGATTCGCCTGGCGATGCAAAATATTGCGACGGCCGAGGCGCAGGAAAATATGTACGTCAAAGAACTCTGGCGACCGCAGGGCTTTGATCACAACATTGACTGGATCCCAGAAGTCTTCGAATACTACCGTGCCCATCCACAACTAAAGGACATCATTCGTTTCGGTGTGACGCTGCGTACCGGCATCAATCAACGCGATGCCGCGCCACTTGGAATTGAGAAAGTCGTCGAAGCGCAGTGGGGCAGGGAGGGCCTGGAACGCATGGCACCCTTGCGCACATTGCTGGATAACGATATCCCGTTTCACATTGAAGGATCTGAGCCGTACGACGATAGAAGCTACCCGACGTGGTTTATGCATTTGGCGGTGACCCGCATTTCCAAGCACGGCGATGTGGTTGCGCCAGATCAGGTACTGAATCGCGAGGAGGCGTTGCTAACGTTGACGCGCTGGCCCGCGCGATTCATCGGAGCCAGCGAGACCCTCGGTTCGATTGAGCAGGGTAAGCTTGCCGACCTCGTCGTATTTGACGGCAACATCATGGACGTTGCGATTGAAGACCTTCCCAAGTTGCTGCCGGTTCTTACGCTTGTCGGTGGCAAAATCGCGTACGAATCGCCTGCGTTGTAGAGCGGGCTATGCCGAGGATCGTACTTGCGACATTGCTGTGCGTGGTTTTGGGCGCGCCGCTCGTGGTGTCGGCTGGCGACGATGTCGACTACTCGGCACCCTACCTGGTCGTTGAAGACGGTGAGTTAGTGACAAAATATCCGGCGCAGGAGCATGACGGCGCAGCAGCGGAGGCTGATGTGCCGGCAGGCGAGACGATTGAATCGCAACCAGCAACCGTCGCTACCGAGAAAAACTGGCGCATCGCAGGCGCTGTAATTATCGTTGTTGTCGCCGCGTTGGTCATGATCTGGCGCAGACGGCAACGCATCGAAAAGTCAGACTAGTTCAACTCGGCAGCGTAATCACTTCGGGTTTGCGAACGCCCAAATGCTCGGCGCCCGTGTCGGTAATCAGTACGGGACTGCCAAACTGCGCAGACGGCGTTGCCAGCCCTTCGATCGCAAAGCGTGGTTTGATTGTGAAGACCATACCTGGTTCGAGCATCAAGTCGCCGTTTTCGTCGGGCCGATTAGGTCCCATACGCGGCCCGTCGCCGGACGCGCCGGCGGTATGGAACACGACACCCCAATACGCCGAACCACGGTCCTCTACTTTCTTTTTGTAGAGCTCGCTGTATTCCTGGAAACTCAGGCCTGGCTTTGCGATGTCGACCAGGTATTCAAATATATCTATGCAATAGTTCATTGCGGAGTCCCAGTTGGCCGGCGCGGGCGTGCCAACGCAGATAGTCTGATTGACCTGCGACGCATAGCCAAGCACCTGGGCTGCCATTTCCTGGCTGCATATCTGGCCCGCGACAAATTTCTCGTCAAGCGGCCGGCCACCGGCAGTGTTGCCCTCGCCACCTCCGCGGATCGACAGGCGTTGCGGTTCTTCACCTGAAGCGTCCAGCAGCGTCTTGAAGACCTGGAACCAGACATCACGTTGCGTAACGCCCGGAGCGGCCGTTTCGACGAGTGTCCGAATTGCGAGTTCACTGACGCGACTCGCCAGTCGTAACACCTCGATCTCTTCACTGCCACGCGCGAGTTTAACTTTCATAAGCAACTGCACAGCGGACTCGAAGCTTGCTTTGGGAAAGGCATTGATGAGGTTCGTCATCGTGACGTAACTAACGCCGCCTTCGTCGTTGCGCATCTGCCCGGACAAGTTACCAACGCCGATGCGCGACTCCTGCATCCCCAATTCCCTGAGGCGATCGATGATGACCTGTGAACGATTGAATCGGCTGACTCGAAGGTCGAATTGAACGGGAGAATTATCCGCCACGGATCTGCTGTCATCGCCACCGCGGAAGATCAAAGTAGGTGGGCCGTCGGCCGGGAACACGACCCAATTGGCATTGCTTTCCGAGACCCACTTGACGTCGGCGTTGCCGCCTGGCCGAGCAGGAATGATCAGGCAGTCGAATTTCGCGCGGTTCATCCAGTCGCGCAATTTGCTCCAGCGTCGCTCCATCTCGTGTTTTGAGAACGACTTTGGCAGGTTCTCAGGTGTGAGTTGGTCGGCACCCGGCAGCACAATCGATCGGTTGGCTGCAGTTTTCGCTGCATTCGCTGTCGATGAGAGCAGTGACGCGACTGACAGCGCCACGCCCGACTTTAGTAAATTTCTACGGTCGATTGACATGCTGAGGTCCCCTCCATTCAGAGTGTGAATATTTGCCACTATACGATACCGAATTAATTGCAAACGTTAGCGTTGGCCGTGGATTAGAATAAGCGAAACAGGAGTATGACAAAATGACTTCATATCGACGAATCACGATTTTGTTGGTGGCCTTTTTGTTGCAGATGGGATCACCGCTTCTCTACAGTCAGGAGAGACCGTCCTCGGATGAGGTGATCAGGGTTGGCGATTATCCGCTCGCGTTAGACGAGAAATCGGGTGTGCGGACCGCAGCGCTCGGTATCGGTCGTTTGCATCAGATCGACGCGACGCTGATTGAAATTCCACCGGGCGGAAAATTAGCACCACACCGGCATCTGGCCGAGGAAATCATTTACGTGGTTGCAGGTAGTGGCTACACGAACATGTGGGTGGATACCGAAGCTGCAATACATCGCTATGATTGGGACGCGGGCGACCTGCTTTCGCCGAGTTTGAATTCCTGGCATCAGCACTTCAATCCATCAGCCGATACTGCAGCCCGCTATCTCTCCATTACCACGGCCCCGATCACGCAAAATATATTTCCCGGTCTTGATTTTTTATCCAGTAGCGATTTCGTTTTCAGCGAGCGCTGGCGGCAGGGAATTACGCAGCAGCCGGAGTACACGCCGGAGGGCGGATTTGACAGCTCTCTGGTTGTGCGAATGCGCGTTGGCCATCAGTTGCCTGACCTTCCCGACCGGCAGCTAAAACAACGGCGGCAGGGCGCCTGGGGTATTACGATTGCACCCGAAGGTGATCTGGCCGGAAATCACGTCCTGGAGATGGAAGTTCGCGAAAAAGACGGTGAGGAATTTACCGATGAACAGGCGCATATGCATCATCATCCCTGGGAAGTCATTTACGTGGTTCTGGATGGACAGGGTTACAGCAATATGCGGCGCGAAGGCGAGTCGGTGCGGCGCGTGAACTGGAAAGAAGGCGACGTGTTTATCGTTGAGGCTAACGAATTTCATGACAATCGCGCCCAGCCCAATGCCCGGTCACGCTACCTGCAGGTAAAGGCCGCGGGATATTTTCACGGCGTCGGTGATGTGGGTGGCATTGTCCTGGAAAAGGAGTA
>JBBKWL010000132.1:0-47942 GCA_037968975.1 Woeseiaceae bacterium
GGGCGAATCTGCAACGAACGCCGTCTTTTAGACTATATATTTCAGTTACTTACAGTCGCAGTCGGAGCTTCGAACCAGGTGGTCGGGAGTTCGAATCTCTCCGGGCGCGCCATTTTTTCGAAGTTAAATCAAGCGGTTAGTGCCTCAGGTTCTAGCTGCTTTTTTCTTTAACACCACCAGTGCGGGACTTTTGCGGGACCCCTCTCCGACAACCTGGTTAGCAGCCTCAATAAGGTTGCCTAATTCGGCTGCCGAGTAGTGACTCGTAATCCGTCCTGATCGGTGTCCTAACAAGTCCTGCCGATCCTCGAATGACACGCCTGCGGCTCGAAGTCGCCGACCAAACGTGTGCTTTAGGTCGTGGACTCTTACCTGTGATAACCCGGCTTTTTTCCTGGCGGTTTGCCAACCGGAATTATTCATTTTCGTCAGGCGCCTGCCGCAGTAAGTAAAGAGATGTAATGGACTCTGACCGCGGACACTCTCAACAATCGATTTCGCCACTCTGTTGAGAACGACCAATCGTTCTTCGCCGTTCTTTACTCGTTCCTCCGGGATCAAAAATACCGATGTATCCATTTCAGGAACTTCAATTTCCCATTCCCAGCGAAGACTACAGACTTCCTGCTCGCGACAACCGGTGTTGACTTTGAAAAGCGCCATTCGGGCCAGGTGGTCCGGAAGCTCTCTGAAAAGTCGCGTTTGCTCGTCCCAGGATAATGGGTAGGGCTTACGCGCATCGGTCACTTTGAGGAGTTTGATCTTCGGTGAATGCTCGAGCCAGGTCAGGCCAGTGTCGTCCAACCATTCCGAAGCCGCGATGTTGAGAATGTGCCGCACCACGCCCAAAGCCAAATTGATCGACTTGGTCTTGATGCCGGCTTTTCGTCGCATCTCGATGAACGGTTGTAAGGTTCCGATGTGAACCGAGCGAAGATCTAAATCGCCCAAGAAGGGATCGAGCTGTTTCAGATGCAGTGCATCATCATCGATACTTCTTTTGTGTTGGTTGTCGATCAGATACTTGGTGGCCGCTTGTCGAAAGCTACGTCTCGGTCGCTCACCGTAAATCAGCGCCTTGCGTATTTCTTCGATTCTCTTGCCTAAATATTCCTCCGCTTTCTCGAGGCGGTGCTCGCCAGTGCTTTCGCAAAGTCGGCGACCTCGGATTTTCTTGTCAATGTGCCAGATCCCACCGCGTTCGATGAGGCCTGGCGTTTTTCTACGTCCCATGGCTTTCTCCTTTCTGCCGCGGGACGCCCGTTGCGTGAGATATAGTCCTCCACCCACGCGTCGAGTTCAAGCCGGTCAAAGGCAACGCCTTGCCGGCCGATAGGAATAACAGTGACATAGGGCCTGACCTCGGCATTGAATCGATTGCGGTCCATGCCGAGGTACGCTGGTACATCGCGCAAACGAATGAGGCGAGGGAGTACCGAAGTCTGTGCATGGTCCGGTCTCATCGGCCGAGATAGACGGCCGTGATGGATTCCCGGGAATGACCAAGCTCGGCACTGATCAGGGCGCGCGCTTTCTCATTGAGCGCGCGCTGTTCAATCGTGAGCTCCTTCGACCTCGGTCCGCCATTGTTGGGACAGGCAAAACCCGCGACTTCTGCGAACCGTCGCTGTGCATACGCGTGCCGCAAACCGTGAGGTCTCTTCAGACCCACATTTCGTGTCTGTCGCTCATAGCGATGCAGTTGTTGTACATACTTTAATTGGGCCGGAATGAGGGAGCCGGTCCTGGCGAGCGCTTGCACTTCTAACAGTAGTGCCCGCTGTTCGTCATTGATGATTGGCATTACTCGAGCGCGACCGCCTTTGCACCAGCTAGATTTCAGTTGCAGGTGATCGGATTTGATGGCGTAGCTTGGTTGAAACTTGATCGCCTCTTCTCGTCGAAGTCCGAACGCTTCTTGCAGTCGAATACTCAGCACTGTGTATGGGTCATTGATCGCGGCCAGCTTGTCGACGTCGAGTTCCTGTGCTTTGGAATAATCGACGACGTACTTTCGTGCACCGATGCCATAGACGCTGTTGTCATTGGCGATCACGCTGTGCTTGCCGACCTTCCTGGCCCACCAACGCAGGGTCGACAATCGATTTTTCCTGGTGCCGATGCTGATGCCCTGTCGATCCCAGAGCTTGGTCAATGCAGCGATGTGCTTTTGTTTGAGTGATCGCGCACCCATGCGCCGAAATCCAAGCTCTTCTAATTGATTCGCGATCAGGCTGAGTTGCCAGGCGCGTTGGGATTGGGTGGAAAAACCGCCATCGCGGTTTTGCTGACAGAGTTGCTTTAACTGGTAGTTCAGGTTTTTCATGGTGCGTCATTTCTCGTTTGGTGAGTTTGGATGACCGCTTCGCCACCTTTGGCGGACGAAGTCCGAATGAAATTCGGTAGTGGTCAAGGGACACCAGTCCCTTACAGCCTGAAGCCGTGATTAGGTGCGTTGCCTGTCTTTGTGAAGATCAGCCAACGACTACCAGCCAGCCCGAGGGCTGTAGCGATTTACGAGTGATGAATACCTCCTTTGTGTTGTGGTTGATGAAGCGCCTGTGGCGCGTGAGTTGCCGCTTTGTCCGCAGCGGCCGCGGATAGTGGGAGATAAGCTACGGAATGAAAGTGTGCGCAGATACGCTTTACCGAAACCACCGGTGGCAGGGTTTCTTGACGGTGCGGATTAGCCCGAAAATTAGTTGAGAATTTCGGAAAGTGTGGGCGCGATCGGCACAGTTGAGCGAATCGCGTACCGCGTCACTACAGCGCTTCGCTACTGGTAGTGACGCGGCAAGCGAGCAGAAACATTTGCCGGATCGCGTCTCAACCGCTCGTCGAACGCGCGAGCGGATGCCAAGATCTTGTCAGCGCATCGAGTAGATCGCCCAGCCAGTGACGCGACGCATCAGGATCCGACGACGTGGCGCAGGTCCGCCAGGCTTGCCTCGCGTTTAGTCACCTTTTCTGACGGCTCGTGTATGGCCTCGAAATTGATCGATTCGCGAACCGTGACTTGCGGTCGATCAGCAGCGACCGTCGGCGCTTGCTTTCTTCGCGCTGGCTTGCCCTCATAGTCGAGGTCGAACAGCTGGTCGACTGGCACATGAAACACATCCGCCATTCGGATGGCGACAACAACCGTGGGTGCATGCCGGCAGTTTTCGATCGCGTTCATCGTTTGCCGGCTGATGCCGACGCGTTCGGCCAGCGCCTTCTGCGTTATTTCGTCATTCCGGAATCGGTATTCGCGAATCTTGTTTGACAGATGGTCCATAATCTAATCCTCACTAAGGTCGAAACCGTGCGGTACTCATTTCGAATTTTCCGCAAAGACTGTGTGTCAAAGGCTCTCAACGTCCCGCCCACATTAGGCGACTTCTAATCAAGCGGCCTTGACGTCAAGTCCATCTTGGGCGACTCCAGGTCAAGAATGGGCGACCCGATTGACTCGGTGTCGACTATCTTTGACAGGCGAGACACTAGCCTTGGTTCGTATTAGCGGATGTGCTGCGCAGAATCGATCGTTAGTCTCTTCAACAGCCGATGGGGTTTCGCGAAATTCACGCACTTCTCCGAATCGACAATCCGGGCTTGGGTTAGTTATTGAGGAGGAAGCCCGGATAGTTGCCATGAGTCTTACAATTCGGACAAAGTATGAAACAATGGCGTGAGCGAAAGCTCATTCAGCATATCAATCGCGACGATCTGCGCGTTAGACCATGAACTTCCTACTAGTAAGGCTTTCCCCGTTGCTTCATATGAGCGTGCCCTGCACGTCCAACATCGGATAGAAAACGCCAATTATTGTGAACGGATTGCTGTGTCGTTTGCGGTGATGTTCGAGCGTCGTCCCCAGAAATAGCGTTATGTCATTCTTGACAAGGAATTGGGTCTCATAGCGATGTCGAACCTTGTCAACGGCGACCGATTCGTTGCCTTCTGCAGCTGCCAGGCAGTTACGATACAACGCGCCGATCTCCCAGTCTTCAATGGTCATCGTTGAGGAGCGCCCCTCGTCATCTTTAAACTGGTATTTGAACTTGTAGGGAATCTTATCGATGAGTATACGCGCCTCGTTCGCCTTTGCGCCGCCAGTGAACATGTCGACTTGTTTAAGTTGCTCTAGCCATTTTGCTTTCCACTCACGATCGTCGTCTTCGACAATGAAACGCTTGAGTTTGGTGGGTTTGAACGCCACCAATGACACATTGGTTGGCGCCTTGGAATCCTCAACCAATTGCGTCATGTTGGTGTACACATGCTTTAGGCAGGCGGTTTTTCGGGCATACCAGTTTTGTGCGGTGTCGAGGTGCTCAACGATTTTAAGATCGCTCAAATCCGGGTATTTGGGGCGCCGGCTTTCGGGGCGAAAGTCGCGCCGGTGCTTGTGCTCGATGAGTTTCAATTCAATCCATTGGTACTTCTTGTATTCAAGAAAGGCCAACGGCACAGGGTAAATACGAATCCACTGCCTATCCGGTAAGATTCCGGCAGTGCAAATTAATTCGTCGTAGGAACGCGAAGGCAGTGGATAGGTCGTGACGGTGATGAGGACTCGCGTCTTCGACATCGTTATAGGTGCACTGTCCGGTGTTTAAAGTCCTCTCGCGCACTCAGCGCTTCGACGACACAGCCTCGGTGACATTGTTGCGGGCCCGCTTCAAAGCATGTGAGCGCCACGCGCTGGTGTTTGCCGACAAGCACGACGACTTCATCCAGCGCTGCGCTATTGTCTTTGAGCGTCGTTTTGCGATAGTCGTCGAACAGCGCATCGTAGTCGCGCTGCGTTGCCAGCTCGCGGCGCTTATCGGACGCGATGCCGAGTGCTGGCAAGTGCACGTAGTCAATGCCGATAGCGTTGACGGCCCGCATAAGCGGATTCTTGCTGAAGCCGAACTTCATGCTGACCGGATTCTTGCGTACGTCGCAGAGCAATTTTATTCGATGCTCAATGAGTTGATTAAGGTAACGCTCCAGAGTCTTGCCTTCGTAGCCAATGGAAAACACGCGTGCTGGCGCTGGTGCTGGGCGTGAGGCCTCTACCGTTTCCAGCTCTTCGGCCGTGAGCACTTTGTCCCGGATCTCACTGTTAATAGCGTAATAGGGATACTCACGATAGACGTGCTGTACGAGCTTTCGCCCGCGCAATTGGCCCGATGCACTCACGATCCTGCCGACGCACTCACGATCCTCCTGCCGCAATAAATGCAGGTAACGGGCATCTCCTTTGATTTGCCATTTGTCTGAATCATTGATCAATCCGTACTTAGTGAGCGTACGCTTATCGGCATCGATCTGAAACGAATAGCAACCGAAACGATGCGGGATGAACTCATAGGCTGGTTTGTCCTGATCGACACAGAGTAGAAACAGGTACTTTTGAAGATCGATTTTATCGACAGGCCGATTTAACCCTTGGATGAGTGCCAGCAATAGTTTTCGTCGGTAGAACATAGCGTGGTGGCACCAGCAAAAGGCAACGGTCGATAGCCGAATCCTATCACGATGTGAGCTGTTGCTGCCGCGCATCCGATAAATTCAGACCGACGGCAGCCGTTTGATTGTGGGGCTGCCTCTAGCAGTAATCGAAGCAGTGCTTCGAACGGAGCCACCAACGTGTCTCAGCTCTTTCGGATGACCATTCGGCTGGGTAAATTTCTGGTCGTCCATGTTTGAGAAACGAACAGTGAATTCTGGTCCATTCTCGCCAATAGCGAACGTCCGAAATCGGCAAGCCGCCGGTGCATTGCAAGAATCAGTGATTTAGTCTCGCTACCATACGCGCTGAGTATCCTGGCAGAAACATCGTCATTAAACCAACTCCAGAATTGCTGCAACAATTTCGAGCCGGCTTGCGCGTTTACTACAACTTCCCTCTTAGCTGCTGCTGAAATCGACGCTGTAAATTCTTGCGATAGTAGGTTGGACTGACGCCGATCGTGGCCTTGAACAGGCGCGTAAAGTGCGGTTGATCGTGAAACCCTAGCTGGAAGGCAATGTCACGTACCGGTGTATCACTGCTCGACAGCAGCTTCATTGCTTTATCCACCCT
This sequence comes from Woeseiaceae bacterium, assembly GCA_037968975.1. Lineage (GTDB taxonomy): Bacteria > Pseudomonadota > Gammaproteobacteria > Steroidobacterales > Woeseiaceae > UBA1847. The sequence goes on from JBBKWL010000132.1 coordinate 6,056, forward strand.
GCGTCGCAGAATATACTGGTGAGGCGTAACGCCTACCACGCTTTTGAAAATCGTACTGAATCGATGCACTGACAACCCTGCGACGTCAGCCAGGTCCTCAATGCGAACTCGCTCTTCAAGATTATCTTCCAGAAATCGCAACGGCCTGCTCATCTTTTGCAGTGCGAGCAAACGTTGACGTCCCCGAGGGCGCATCTCCGAAATCCTTAGGACCTTCGCGAGCAACTGAAACGCCAGCTCGCGCTCCTGGGCGATCGAAACCAGGTCTATTTCATCGTCCGGTCGATCAGACCCTGGCAACTGAATCTCGCCGGCAGACACGACCAGATTAGCAATGCATTCTGCGATTTCGGCAGCGTAGGCGGAGTCGACGCGAACAGGCACTCGATATAACTGCAAAACGTCGACGCTGCTGAACAACATGTACTGAATATTTATTCCGCTCGTGAAACAGCCGGGGGCCGCAAATTTGTGAACAGTTCCGGCCGGCAAGATAAATGCGTCACCGGGCGTACCACGATACTGTTTGACACTGCCGTTTTCACGTACAGCGAGTCGACAGGTTGCCTCCGGAATCTGCACGATGACAAGACTGGGCTCTTGTATCCAATCGCATTCAAACGGGTCTTGCCATCCGTGCACGCACCACGTGAGGCTGTAGTCCAGCGAAGACGCGACGATATCTTGCAGCGAGGACATCAGTCGATTCGACAATTCGCCAAATGAGTATTTGAACCAATCTCAGTTGGCAATCCAATACAGGAAACCGAACTGCAGGAAGAAAAACACAAGCAGAATGTAGGAGCGCTTTTCAAAGCGACCTGGCAATAGGTACACGCCGTCTTGTTCAATTCTTCCCTCGCCGATTAGTTCGTTTCGCTGACCCATGTAAGTATAGCGATCAATCGCTCGGCGTTCGCCACCGGTTAGCCGGCTCACCAGCCAGGCGACGACACACGTGGTTACCAGGCCCAGAGGGCTCTTCCAGCCCCAGTCGAAACTGTAAAGCTGATTCGCGACAGCAACAACAATAATGCCGACGACGAACCCTGTGCAAACTCCTGTTTGATTCGCGGTACGACTGAACATGCCCATGACGAACATGCCGAACATAGCGCCGGTGAGGTAGGATACATATTCGCCCATTAGAGCGACGAGCGGTGATTTCGGATCGTCGCCCATGACATAGACGAAGACCGCCGTGGCCATTCCAAAGAGCAGCGTGACCAGGCGCGATAAAGCGAGTGACGCTGTAGCGCCACGCTCACGAGCAAGCCAGCGCTCATGTAAGTCTTTTACGTAGACCGTTGTCATTGAATTAAGAAGTGAATCGATCGCGGCCATCGAGGCAGCGAAAATTGCCGCGATAATGACGCCAAAGATCCCAACTGGTACATGGTTGACAATGAAGTCAACCATTACAAGGTTCGAATCGTCGAATCCCCGAGCATCGTAAAACAGGTACAACAAGAGACCCAAAGTCATGAAAATGAAGAACTGCGTGTTTAGCAGAATGCCGCTGAACCAGAATGAGTATTTGACGTCCTTCATCGAACGCGCTGTAAAGAGCCGCTGAACCTGAGATTGGTCGGAGGAAAAATATTGCATATGCAGGATTCCGTAGCCGATCAGCGACACCCACACACCATTATTGAGCGCGAGGTTCCAGGAGAAGTCGAGTGAGTCCAGCTTTCCGGCGTCTCGAAGTAGCTGCATGCCGGAGGCAAAGTCGACATCGACGCCGGCGAGTACAACGTAAAATACGACAAGACCACCAAACCAGAGGACAGCCATTTGTGAAACGTCGGTCCAGATGACCGCCTTGATGCCGCCCATCATGGTATAGACGACCGCGATCAACAAAATGATGGAGCTGATCAGGATGTTGCTCAGGCCTGTTAGTGCGTTGAGCACCAGTGACGGCACCAGGACCATTACCCCGATCAACATCGTGGATGTAATGAGGAACCCGATCGCGACAAACAGCCTTGCGATACTCCCGAAGCGTTCTTCAATGTATTGGTAGACCGAGACTATTTTGAGGTTATAGACAAACGGAACGAATATACCCGAACAGAAAAACATGACCAGCGGAATATTCAATATGATGATATATGCGATCAGCCCATCTTGGTAAACCCAGCCCGGAGCGCTAACAAAGGCCGCGGCGCTGGTCCAGGTTGCAATAATCGACAATCCGATCGGCCACCATTTCAGCGATCGCCCACCCGTAAAATAGTCTTCTTGTGTGGAACTGGACGCGCTAGCGCGCTGCCCGATATAGAGCAGCGCGCCGAAATAGGCGACAACGACTGCGATGTCGATCCAACTCGTAATCAGCCGGTCCCTATCTCATGCGCCGACAAGGACTCGACACCCATTTGTCGCAACACTCCCAGATCATCGACCATCACCCAATTTTCCGAGAGCTTGCCGTCCTTGACCAGCCAAAAATCGGAGTACCTCATGGTAATACGTTTCCCCGATGGCTGAATGCCCATCCATTCGCCGCGATGGTGTCCCGTCAGGAATCCGGTTGCGGATACCCAACTGTCATTCGCAACCTGGATATCGTCCTTAACATGATAATCGGGAAAAGCTGTGTAAAAAGGTTTGAGAACCTCATATCGAAAGCCATCCAGTCCATGCACATCACCGAAGCCGGGTGGCCCGTGCCATATCATGTCTTCATGCCAAAATTCGCTTTGTGCGTCGAGGTCCTGCGCGTTCAGGGCCACGTAGAGCCGACGCACCAGCTCCAGATTGTATTCTGCACTCATTGCCCTTTATCTCTTCAACGATGGGAAAAATTAGTACCGGTAGGAAATGCTCAAACCGTAGATTCGCGGATCACCGAACGTCTGGCCTATCTGGCGCTGGGTGAAAATATTGGTTCGAAGTAACACGGCTTCGTTTTCTATGTTCTGTACGAAGCCCTGAACACGCCATTTTTGCTGCGCAGATTCCCAGGTCAAACGAAAATCGGTTTGTGAATACGCATCTTGCAGCGCGAACGGATAGTGTTGGTCCGCGGTCATGTAATCATCTGAAAAGTAGAAATCCAGTCCGGGTGTCAGTGTGCTGTTATTACCCAGTGTGAAACTGTAGCGAACACTCGCACCCAGGCTGAATTGAGGGGAAAAGGATATTTGCCGACCACTTACGTCAACAAACGGCAGGACCGTGCCGTCGGTCGCAGTAACTGTTGTGTTACCCTCGGTCAGGCCGGACCCGGTTCCAGTCTGGAACCTGTCAAACTCTGCCTCTAGCGCAGATGCCCTGACGTTAATTAGCCACGCGTCAGTCGGCGCCCAGTCCAGTTCAACGTCAATTCCGTAAGCGCTGCCGTCACCACCGATGTCGTTATAGATGATGGTTGCGCCAATATCGACTGCAGGCTCAGAAAGAATTTCATGAAAGTCATTAAAGAAAGCGGTCACGTTGAGAACCATCTTTCCGTCCAGTATCGTGTTCTTGGAACCAAACTCGAACGCCGTTACTTCTTGCTCAGGGAATGTAAAAGCGCCTGTCAATGGATTCGGAACAGAATTGAATCCGCCGGCGGAATACCCTGTCGACACCGAACCGTAGATCATACTGGTTTCGTTGACGGTGTAGTCGAGAGCAAGCCGCCATGTGATGGGGTCGAAATTCGCTGTATTCTGAAAATCCTCGAAAATATCGTCATTTGGATCGTTTGGATCAAACGTTGTATTCACGAAATTCGCCGGCGCGTTGGTGCCGGGTGTCGCAAACGTCTCGTCCCTGTACCGGCTTCTAACCCGGAACGTTTGTTCTTCGTCCGAATAGCGAACACCAATGGACAAGTTCAACCTGTCGTCCAGCAGTGGCAAGGTAATTTGTCCGAACAGCGCGGCGGCGTCGGTTTCCATATTCCTTCGATTCGCGAAGTAGCATTCGAATACCGTGGTGCACTCGAAATAGAACGAATCAAGGGAGTCTTCCTTGAGCAGGAACGCGCCAATCAGCCACTGGAAACTGCTTTCCCCATTGTCGGAGAGATGAATTTCCAGCTGTTGCGTATCGAGTTGGTCGAACTGCCCCTCGCGACCTGTTTCCGCCGGGCTCATATCGATATCGTTGCTGTGAAAATTCTGGTAATCGGTTTGGGCAACAAGGACCTTCAACTGCGCGGCATTCATCTCCCAAGCGAGTTCGCCGCTGAATGTCGTTTGTTCTGCGTCCAAAATAAAATCCACGTCCCGAGCAAACGAAAAGGGGTCCGTGTCGATGTCGTCTGGTGCGCCGCCGATGACATTCATCGGAATGACGCGGCCAAATACGCTGGCGTTCTCCGGTGTTCCGGGCGTGAAATAATTGAAGTCGGCCGACCCGTTGCCGCCTTGATCCCAGTACTCTGCGCGAACGAGGATGCTTACCCGGTCTGACGGTTCAAACAGCAACTGCCCTCGTATATAGCTGTCGTCCTGATCTTTGATATCTTCGGACGGTCTGAAGGTATTGTCGACGTAGCCGTCGTGCTCACGGTGTGCGGCCGCAAGCCGCCCCATAACGGCGTCGCTGAATGGCACATTGATATAGCCACTGATGTCCTGGCGACTGTAATCACCCACCGTTACGTTGGCGCCGGCCTCGAATTCATTGGATGGCCGGTTTGTTATGATGTTGATGGCTCCACCGTAAGCGTTTCGCCCAAAAAGCGTGCCTTGTGGGCCGCGCAATACCTCGACCCGGCTAATGTCGATCATTGGTGAAAAGGCTTGTAGTGTGCCCGACCGGTAAATCTCATCGTTGTAAAACGAGATGACGGGCTGCACGTTTTGCAGAATTCCTTCTGTCCGGGCACCGCGGATCGACAGTTGCGAATTCGCACCTGTCTGTCCGAAATTGAGTCCCGGCGTCAGGAGCTTCAAACGCGATACGTCCAGTACGCCGGAGTCATTGAGAATCTCGCCGGACACAGCCGTAACGGATAACGGCACATCCTGAACACTCTCCGCTCGTTTCTGCGCCGTGACGACGATTTCCTCGAGCTGTGCATGCGCCGGCGGTGGCGAAAGGAGAATGGTGAGTAGTGGAATGACGGCCATCGCAGCCAAGACTGTTCGTTTGTTCATTTGCGTGCCCCTGAATTGCAGCTCTTAGAAGGTGCTTCCGGCTGAGCAACTCCAATATGAGTCGCCTGATCGGGTGACGCAACGGTTCACGACGACATATGTATAAAACGGTTGCATTTAGGTAGAAAACTCGGCTCTTTCCGGCAAGAATAGCCTAAGGGAGACAAAAACGACGGTGTAATATGCGTGACTGTGGTCAGGGAATCTTCGGAGCATTGTCAAAATGAATGTAAAAAACAGTGAAATTGCAAATGAAAGTATGCCGGAAGTAACGCCGTTGAGTCGGTCACATATGCCGACCGACTTCTCGATCTCGATGGACACGTACGTCGGCAGGAGCGGCTTTGGCGGAGGATATATCGATGGTGAACCGCGTGTACCCGATAGCTATGCGCCACAACAGTCGTTGCAGGGATTCGAAAGTACCTATCAGAATATTATCGACTACATCGTCCGCATCACGTACAAGATCTGGGAAGAGCGCGACGTTGAATACATTGGACGTTGCTACTCCGATGACTCAAGCGTATTTGACGATTACGGTCTGCAGTTCGGCAACAAGAAAATCATCGCCGATACCCATCACACGACTGGCGCGTTTTCGAATATCAAACTGATCGCTGATGAGATTGTGTGGGCGGGAGATGACGACGTCGGATTTCGCACATCACATCGAACGATAATCCGTGGTACCAATGATGGCGACAGCAAATACGGTCCGGCGACAAACAAGGACGTCGATGTACTCGTCATCGCAAATTGTGTTGCCCTCGGCAATGACATATTTCTCGAGCACGTTCTTTACAACAATTCGAGTCTGCTCATTCAGCTTGGTTTTGACCTCAACGAGGTGGCCGCTCGAATGGCAGAAGCGCCGCCAGCTGGCTGGCCCCGCGCCGACGATACATGGCAATTGCTGAGGACTGCCGGAGGACCTGTCAAGCCGATTTCTGTCAGCGAGCCGCTTTCTGGTTTCGATGTCGACAGATTTGCCAGGCATTGCCTGGATCGTCTCTGGAACAAACGCGATTACAGCGTTCTCGAGACAGACTACGTTGCCGGCTTTCAGTTTGAAGGAGCCACCGAGCGCAAGTTCACCGGACCCGCGGATTACATTGATATGCTCAATGGAATGCACCGGGCTTTTCCGGATCTTGAATTGCAGGTCGACGAGGTGTACTGGATGGGGAATGACCGGGACGGTTACCTGACCTCGGAACGCTGGAGCGCGACGGGTACCCATAGCGGGGACGGCATATTTGGTCCGGCCAGCGGTGTGGAAGTGCAAATCTGGGGAATCACGCAACATAGAATAGCGGACGGCCACATCGTTCGAGAGTGGATGTTGTTCAACGAACTGGACCTTATGATGCAAATCGCTCGCTCGTTGACTTGAAGAATCGTCATGTCTCAGCTCCAATCGGCCAAACAGACTGTACGGCACTACTTCGACGTTCTCGCTGAACCCGTTTCCGATAGTTCGGTGGCGGCGTTGGACTCTCTTCTCGCCTCCGACTATTTATGGCGAGGAATGTATCCGTTCGATGAGCCCGCCGAAGCAAGCCGATTTGTCGTTGAGTTCTGGGCGCAGCTGCAACGCTCGTTTACGTCACTGCAGCGAAGAGAGCAGGTATTTCTCGCGGGCGAAAACGCCGAGTTGCAGGAGGCCGGGCATTGGGTGTGCAGCATGGGCCAGTTCATCGGTTTGTTCGACTCGCCTTGGCTCGATATACCAGCAACTAACAAACTGACCGTCATACCGTATGCGGAGTTTCACCGTGTAGATCGTGGCCGGATTGTCGAAACGACGGCTTTTTTCGATATTCTCAGTGTGATGCGTCAGGCTGGCCAGCGTCCCTTGCCGCCACAAACCGGGTCAGAAATTCTGAGACTGGGCCCGCTAACCCAGGACGGCCTTTTACTCGAAGCGCAAAATTCCGACGAAAGCAAAAAAACCCAGTTACTGGTGCAGCGAATGATCAGAGAGCTTACCAGCTCCGATTTGCACTCATCCAAGGATGAATTGCACACTTCCTGGCACAGCGACATGACGTGGTTCGGACCCGATGGGATTGGTTCCACCTATACATTGCAACGCTATGAACTGCAGCACCAAGGACCGTTTTCCGGCGGGTTGACTGACTTCGAGTTCGACGGAAACGATTGCGTTGTGGCCGAGGGGAACTACTGCGGATTATTTTGCTGGTCGGGCTTCAGGATGAGGCCTACAGGAGGCTTTATGGGATTGCCGGCGACGAATTTACATGCCGAAATGCGGGTCGTCGATATTTATCGACGGGAAGGTGACAAACTTGCTGAGAACTGGGTGTTTATCGACATGCTCTACTTCCTGAAACTTCAAGGGCTGGACGTACTGGCTCGGCTGGAGACCATCAATCGAGCCGGGTCCACCGGCATCTGAGGCCAGTTGTTCGCCGGCCGTTGCGAGGCTCAGACCGCTAGCGCCCAGTTCGGCCGCCTGAAAACGCAAATGATCTTCGATGAACGTTGAAACAAAATTGAAGTAGTGACGGTAATGACAAGTTAACTGCTCGTCTCGTGTTGATTTCCGAATTTGCATGACTTTTGTAGAGGTCTGAATCGCCCCGGGATTGCCGGAGACCTTTTATGTTGAGAGGATACTCCGATGAGCAAAGCAAACAGATATTCCCCGGAAGTCCGGGAACGAGCGGTTCGTATGCTGCACGAGCAGGAACCATCCTATGCATCACGGTGGGCGGCATTGACGTCGATTGCCGGAAAGATCGGCTGTACGCCGGAGACGCTGCGCAAGTGGGTGCGACGGGCGGAGATCGACCGCCGACTGAAGTGATGGTTCGTTACATCGACGATCACAAGAACCGATTCGGGGTCGAGCCAATCTGCCAGGTGTTGCCGATTGCCCCGTCGACGTACTACGAACAGAAGGCACGGGAACGTGATCCGGATCGGCGCCCGGCACGCTATCACCAGGACGAGGCACTGAAGCCTGAGATCACGCGGGTGTGGCACGATAACTTTCAGGTGTACGGTGCCGCGCAAGGTCTGGAAACAGTTGAAGCGCGAGTCAACGCCGGTAGCTCGGTGTACCGTTGCACGGTTGATGAAGGATCTGGGTCTGCGCGGTGCGCGCCGCGGCAAGGCGTTCAAGACCACGATACCGGACAGCGGCGCATCACGACCTGCGGATCTCGTTGATCGCCAGTTTGTCGCGACGCGGCCTGATCAGTTGTGGGTCGCTGATATCACGATTGTTGCGACTTGGCGAGGCTTCGTGTTCGTCGCTTTTATCGTTGACGTATTTTCCCGGCGCATCGTCGGCTGGCGCGTCTCAACATCGCTCAGGATGGACCTGGTGCTCGATGCATTGGAGCAAGCGATTCATGCACGCGGCAAGTCCGATGACCTCATTCACCACAGCGATCGCGGTACGCAATATCTTTCAATCCGCTACAGCGAACGCTTGGCCGAGGCTGGCATCACCGCCTCCGTCGGCAGTGTCGGTGACAGCTACGATAATGCATTGGCCCAAACGGTCAACGGACTGTACAAGACTGAAGTGATCAGAAAGCGTGGTCCGTGGCGCAACGTCGATGAGGTCGAATACGCAACACTCGAGTGGGTAGATTGGTTCAACAACCGCCGCCTGCTCAAACCGATTGGTGATATACCGCCTGCAGAATACGAGGCGATGTATTATCAGGAACAAGCTCAGGCGATGGCTGCCTGAGTCAAACCAAAAACTCTCCGGTATACCCGGGGTGGTTCAACGTGTGGTGATGACACCAAGCGCGGAGCAAGTTAGGCAGCGTATATACAAAACTTCAATGAATGTTTGGAAGCGCTACGGATCCGCATTGGATCCGCTGAGAGATTCCTTGCATCGCAATAAGGAGACTGACAATGAGTGAGGGCAGACCTGAGCAAGGAGTGCTGACGAAAGGCAACGACCTGAGTAAGACCGATGCGACGCTGGCGACGATCGATGCCATGGTCGATGGTCTCAACGATCACGATATCGACAATATGGGGCGCTTTTTCAGCGAGTCATTTCGCTGGATGGGAAACGCCGGTTGTGGAATCAAACACGGTGTGCGTGAATTTCAGGAGAACTGGCAGCGACCTTTTCAGGCTGCTTTCTCAGGGAAGATTTGTATCGATGAGGCACGAATATCGCAAGGGGAATGGTGTGCGGCATTCGGCCGACAGGAAGCAATTCACAGCGGTGAATTCATGGGTATCGAGCCAACGGGGAAGCGTGTGGAGATTCGTTATATGGACTTCTGGAAGGTCGTCGACGGAAAAATAGTCGATAACTGGGTGATGGTCGACTTTCCCTCGGTCATGCAGCAGCTTGGGGTTGACCCATTCGGCGGCAAGGGCTGGGAAAACTTAGACCTCCCGCCGAGTTAGGCGCTGTGGAGAACCGTTGATATCGAATTGAGACAGCTTCGGACGTACTTGTTTGTGTGATCTAAGTCGGTCTGCGGTGATAAGTTAGACTTATTGACAGTCTTTAGTGTCTTATTAACAATCTTTATTGTTCCTTCACAAAATTTCATCGTGACGACATTATTCGACCAATGCGATCACAACGTCCATAACATTGGTCCCGGTTGGGCCGGTGACGAAGAGTGCGTCGCGTTCTTCCAGATAAGGTCCAGCATCGGCAGCCCTTAGCGCCCGCTCGCCTCCCGCGTCGAAGGTGCTGCCATCGACCATAGCGCCGGCGGCATCCGTGGGGCCGTCAGTGCCATCGGTCCCGGCGACGAGCACAGTAATGTTGCCATGCCCGGAAATTTCCCTGGCAATCGCCAGTGCCAGACTTTGGTTGCGCCCGCCCCGTCCCGGCTTCGCCGGCAGACAAATAGTCGGCTCACCGCCCCATATGTAGAGGCCGGGCTCGCCATTTATCAAAGCAGCACCGATTAAGGGCGCGAGTTCAAACACATCGTCATAGAGAGACTCTTCGTTGCAACGCACGGCAATGCCTGCAGCAGCCGCGCAAGCTACTCGCGCCAACGCGTTGGATGCCACAATTCGCGTGTGCGCCGCGCAGGTGGCTCGCCTGGCGTCTCCGATTCCCGATCCAATGGTGCCGATATCGTCACCCTCAACATCAGAAATGACATAGACGAGCGCCTCCCGCCCTTTAAACGCGGCAAGTAACTTGCCACCCTTGATCCGCGAAGCCTTTTCGCGCGCCCTGTTGATTCGCTCGATAGGCTCCCCCGACGCGAGCATGCGATCGTTCATCGCCTGCCAGGCAGGTAGGTCCCAGGCAGGCTCGAGGCATTCGACGAGCACCGATGCACCGCCCGAGACAAGCAACAACAAGCGCGAATCGTGCGGCATGTTGCAGATTGCGTCGAGTACGGCGGCGCCAGCCTGCAGCGACGCGGCATCCGGAACCGGGTGGCCTGCCTCGATAATCTCGATGTCGGGAAACTTCGCGAGTGCCGCGTCGCCATGTTCGTACTTGGTTACGACAAGTGCCCGAGTGGGTGTCGACAAGGTCTCCAGCGCACCGCGGCACATGCTCGCCGCCGCTTTGCCAACCGCAACGATGAGGTCGGGCACAAACTCCGAGTCGGCTTCCAGAGCGTTGGCCACAGCCTGCCGCCCTGACACCGCAGCGACACCGGCTCGCCAGATACTCGCGAGGCGCTGCTGCGAGCTATTCGCCGTAGGGCCCTCGCAAACCGAGCGCAGCCAGACGCGTAGTGTGCCGATTGGCGTTCAAGACCATTGCCGCACCGTGGCGTTCGATAAGTTCGCGGCGCCGGCCGGGATCCCTTGTCGAGTCGATGGCGCCCCAGAAGCTGGCCAGAAACTCCGCTTCCTCACGCAATGCGCTGAGCTCCGCCTCGTCGTCCGCCACCGCTGCAATGTCGTTCGACCGGACACGACCAACTCCCGGCGCGGTCCGGCCGCCGTTATCTACGTAGCCTTTCGGCACTTCGCCAACGACGTTCGTCACGCGGCGATAGCGAATAGCGTCAACAACCTGGTCCACAGCCTGCTTTGCACCCTCTACGCGTGACACGTGTTCGGTGTCGGCGGCCGCGTGCGGAAGCAGCTCGATCTTCCCTGGGTGCCGCTTGAGCAACGGCCGGTACGGCGCCAGTGGGCCTTTGAATTTGCCGGTTGACGAGTCCCTGAACAGGTCGGCATCAATCGCCGCATAAGCAACCTTGCCGTTTTCAAGCGCCCGGTCCAGTGCATCGACATCGACGAGCTCGCCGCGGTCATAGTTGATTACAATGGCAGCATCAGCAAGGGCATCGAAAACCCCGTCATCCAGAATTTCCGAGTTGGCGAATTCGCCATCGCCAGTCGCGACACCCAGGCCGAGGTGCGGGCTGATGACGTGAGCGCCTCTGGCAGCCTCGGCAATGCTGGCAGCATATTCGAAGCCTTCCGACTCGATCCACCTGCGATGCCCTGGGCGCGCATACACAACGACTTTCATGCAAAACGCCTGCGCAAGCCTCGCAACCTCGCGGCCGATGTTGCCGTAACCGAGCACGGCAATTCGCTTGCCCTCGAGCTTCTCGGTCGGGTACTCCCAGAGGTTCTTGCCAGTGTCGAAATCGCCCGCGGCCACGCGTGCGTGGAGTATGTCGACAGGCAAATCCGGGCACACCTTGAGCAGCGCCTTGAAGACCATTTGTGCTGTCGCCCGCGAGTTGAAACTCGGCGTATTCATCAATGGTGCGGGCCCACCACTGCCACTGCCACCACCCCAGCACGTGCAGCCCATGTTGCCCGTGCCGGCACCGATACGCACACCGCCAAATTCGAATCTTGACTGGCCGGGCAGGAAGGTCGCTGCCGCTATGACGGCGTCGTACTGCCCTTCGGCCGTCCGCGCCTCGAGCTCGGCGGCGGTGCTGAGATCCGGTTGGTAGAAAAAGTGGATACAACCGGAGTCGAGATCACCGGCTTCATCAACCTCGAAATCGTGGAATTCACCACCGACGGATTCGATGTAGGCCCGGACGTCACCGGGGTCCGGCCGTCCATCAGCATCGAAATTCAGGCCCACGAGGTCGCAAATCAGGACCTTGTAGGTCCGCAATGGATCATCAACGCGCTCTGGTGCAGTCTCAAGCGCTGTCGCCGGATAATTCACACCAAGCTTCACCAGTTCCTCTTCCAGTACGACGAGCTTGGCGCGGTAGTAGGCGTAGGAAAGATTTTCAAGCAACGCCACGACGTCCGTGTGCGGCCGAATACCGCCAATCCACGCTCGGTAATCGCCGGGCGTGCCCGGGAATGGGTTGATGTAGCGCGCTACGTCAAGGCCCGGTTCGTAGTCGCCGTTCGGATGCGTCAGCCCCTCAAAGCCGAGCAATTGCTTGGACTTTGCAATGATCCGCTGGCGCATGTCGGGATTACTGATGTCAGGATCGTTCACCTTGAGCAGCGTCACGGCAGCGCCGCGCTTGTCCGCGGCATCGACACCAAACTCCAGCAGCGAGTTGCGGCTTACCCAGTCGTCGATCAACTCGCGATTTCGCACCGAACGCGCGTTCAGCTCGCTAACGGGTCCGATCTGCCGCTGCGACTGCAGCAACCCAAAAGTGGTCTCGGCAAAGGCCAGGGTACTGAACGTATTTATGATGCCGCCCAACATTCGGTCTTCGGCGGGATCGTAAATCGGGCCGAGCGCTGTGGTTTTGTTACTGGACAAGGGATGCGAGGGGTCTTCGGGAACTGCGATCTTGAGTTGCCTTGGTATCGACCAGGACGGCTTGGCCTGGTTTGCGTTCGCTAGCTCGATCGCTTGAGGCGTCAACGTAATGATGAAGTAACCCGAAATACCGCCGATTGCCTTTTGGAACGGCATAAACATGCAGCACCTATCGAGAAGGCTCTGCGACAACTCGGATCCCCAAGGCATCGCCCCGAGCATCGAAGTCGCATCGAGAATCGCATGATGATTGACCGGATCACGGTCAATCCACTCCAGCAGATTCGTCACTTCCTGCTTTGTGTACGTCGTGGCGCCGGTAGTCTCGTGCCCTACGCCAAAGAATATCCGGGTGCCAAGTGCCGCCATTTCGTCAGCCGACGGAATGGAGCCATCCTTATCGGCAAACCTGATACGGGATTCGTCGCCGGAGCTGGCAAATCGGTGCATCTCAATGAGCTGCGCGCCCCAGGACTGGCGAAAGAATCCACCCGTGCTCGCGGCGGTTGTTTCCGGTTTGGGCGTGTCGACGAAAACGACCTGATTGGGATCATTAGCGTTGACCAGGTGCAATGCCGCAACCGTGAAGCCACTGTGCCCCCCGCCGAGCCCGACCGCAATTTGGTTTTGTTTGCTAAAGCCGAAATAGCCGTGGATCGTGCGCATCATGTCCAGCAGGACCTTGTCGGCCGGGTAGCCACGGTGCATGCCGCGAGCCAGCTCGGCTGTGGTGAAGTTGCCCACGTCATTACCGCAGTCATCGAACTTCCTGTAATTCGCTTCCAGCCAAGCGTCGAAAGCGAAACGCAATTGTCGCGAAGTTACCGAATCACGGGCCATGTCGGTAATCGGTCCGACACCAAAAAATGGATTTTCAGTGCGCTCAGGTACACCGCTGGCGGTCGCCAAAATTGCGGATTGCCGCTGTGCTTCGAGACTGGCGACAGAAGCTGCCGCTGCATTAGGTCGAATTGCCAACGGTGGGCTCATTTCGGACATCAATCGTTCATTTGAACTAGGATGGGCAAATGTACTTCGAATGCATTTTCTTTGCAATAATATACAGATCTTGGTAACCAAACATCCTGAGACAATTTGAGCATCCGCTTTCTCCTGTTATAAATTAGCATTTTAGAAAGATTCTCTGATCAAGATCTAATTGAATTCGAAACCAATTCATGGCAAATAGAGGAACGATCCACTCAATCCCAGATAAGGGCCCCTAATGAGGCTATGCAACAGGCCAGAGGGATTTCCGTTGGAGGTGGCCTCTTTTTGTTTGGGGTTGAGCAATGTCCCGGGATCCTAGTTCTTAAATGGCTCGTCGACCAACGCCTTGCTGATCCTGTTTGCCTTGAAAGCCTGCTCTGCGCCTCCTTTATTCGTATCGATGGCTCACAACACATAAGCGCTGACAGCCTCGTTTCAACTATTCGATACTCCCTTAACCCGTCCACTAACGGATCCAGCGGGATCAGCCTCTATTTTGATACGACGGCAGGGCGAGCCCGAAATGGATCGCGACGCCGCGGGTCAGGAATCCTAAAATGAGGCTAGTCGCCAGCGCTAGTTCACGGCCAAGTCCGACATCTATTGCCACGACGAATATCGTTGACGCGACGAAAGCCGCTGTCGCGTAGATCTCTTTACTAAGAACCAGCGGGATTTCATTGCAGATGATGTCCCTGGCTACGCCACCAGCGACCGCTGTCACGACGCCCATGACAATCGCAATGAGTGAGTTTGTTCCAGCCTGTAATGCGACTTCGGCGCCAAGTACAGCAAATAATGCAAGTCCGACGGCATCCATCCAAACAAGCATTGCACGGCGATGTCCCGGACGATCCGCAAAGAAAAAGACCAGGACAGAAGCGGTAATGGCAACGAGCACGAAATTGGTATCGCTAATCCAGAAAACCGGCAGTCGGCCTAATACCACATCTCGCAATGTACCGCCTCCTACCGCTGGCATGAGTGCGACGAACGAGAAACCAAAAATATCCATTCTGGCGCGCGAAGCGGCGAGCGCTCCACTGACAGCGAAAACCGCGGTGCCAACCAATTCGAGCCCGTATATCAATTTGTCCATGGCGGTAACCATAGTTTGGATGGATGGCGTCGCATCGGGCGATTGGTTCGTCTACATGACAGGCTATGCTTCGCCAATAATTCCAAGTCAGACTTGCCGCTTTTTGCACCCATACAACAGCACGGGAGTTTTTCATCCCACAGTATCAGTTGGCGAGTTGCGTTCGCGGCCGCCTTTGCAAGTGCTTCAATCTGGCAAAAACATCGACGCCCATCTGCAGCAGGATATTCGTGATGTCAATCGGTACCCAATTCTCGGCAATCAATCCGTCTTCGACGCGATAGAAATCCATCACGCGCATTTCAATATGTCGGCCGGTTGGGCCCAGGTTGAGCCAGTCGCCGCCTGTATGGGTAGCGATCACTGATGGCCAGCCGCCGGTGACGACGTAGTTGCCGTCATAGACATTGGCTACGTGGCCACCCCCTCTGCGGTCCGGAAAAGCACGCAGGAACGGGATCTGGTGGTGCGCTTCGAATCCCTTCAGGCCGCGGGATGTGCCTATGCCGGCCGGTCCGTACCACATAAAATTCGGCGTCCAGTATTGTGCGAGTTGCATACTTGACAGGTCCTTGCCGTTAAACGCAAACAGGCCGGCATGCATGGCTTTGACCAGCTTCAGTGCAACTGCACCACCCTCGGAATCCGCGGCGTCCAGGTTGACCCCGTCCTGGCTTGCCGGGCTTAGCCAGGCACCTTCGGCACCAAGGCTTTTGGAAATCGGCCAACAATCAGCCTGGTGCATCAGGTCCAGTACGTCGATCAGGACGTACGATTCAACAATCCTGTCGTCGACAAGCTGGTTAATTTCGCAGCAGCGCAAGTTCACGACTCCGTGGCTGGCGGGGATATCGAGCCAGTCTTACGTGAATGTGCCTTGCAGCCGGGCCATCGTGCAGACGAATTGCTTGTCCTTGAATTCGCTTGCGGCCACGATCTGGTCGCGACGTTCGATATCCGGAAACGATTCACGGATTGGGCGCCAGAGTGCGGCGGCGATCGCTGAGCTTCCGTTGTGTGTGTTGACCGGATGAAAGGCAAAGAGCTTTGCATCCTCGTGGTAGGTCGCGGCAACAGCAGCGTCGAGCTGCTCGATCGGTGTGCTGAGAATCTCGCGCAGGCGGGTAACTACGGCGCGTTTGTTTGCCGCATGGATTTTCTTGTCGGTCATTTTCAGGCTGCCTTGGGTTTGTAACGCGCAACACGCAGATCAGCCTGCGCTTTGTGCCCTGCGAAACCCTCGAGTTCGCAGAGCCGCGAGCAATATTCGCCGATGGTCGCCGTTGCCTCGGGCGTGACACGTTGGTACGTGCAGGTCTTAATGAATTTGCCGACCCACAGTCCACCCGTATAGCGCGCGGCTTTCTTCGTCGGCAAGGTGTGATTGGTACCGATGACCTTGTCGCCGTAAGACACATTGGTCTCGGGTCCCAGAAACAGGGCGCCGTAGTTGCTCATATTTTTCAGAAAATAGTCCGGGTCTTTGGTCATGACCTGCACGTGTTCACTCGCAATGCGATCGGCTTCTGCCACCATTTCATCAATGGTGTCGCAGAGAATGATCTGGCCGTAGTCGCGCCATGCTGCACCTGCAACGTCCGCGGTCGCCAGCGTCTTGAGTTGTTTCTCGATTTCGCGCTGCGTGTCTTCGACCAGTTTTGCCGAAGTGGTAAGCAATATGGCGGGGGAATTGGGTCCATGCTCGGCCTGGCCAAGCAGATCCGTGGCCGCCATTTCGCCGTCGCAACTGTCGTCGGCGATGACCAGCGTTTCGGTGGGTCCCGCGAACAGGTCGATACCCACCCGACCGTAAAGCTGACGCTTCGCTTCCGCGACATACGCGTTACCGGGCCCTACCAGCATGTCCACAGCTTCGATGGACTCGGTGCCGAGTGCCATCGCACCAACCGCCTGCACACCGCCAAGGCAGTAGATCTCGTCCGCGCCCGCGAGATGCATAGCGGCCACGATGGCATCGTTAGGTCCGCCACCGTGCGGTGGCGCGCAGGCGATGACTCTTTTCACGCCGGCGACCTTTGCCGTCAATACGCTCATGTGGGCGCTCGCAACCATTGGGTACTTGCCGCCCGGGATGTAACAGCCGACGCTGTTTACAGGAATGTGTTTGTGACCGAGGACTACACCGGGAAAAGTTTCTTCTTCGACATCGAGCATTGACGCACGCTGGATTTCAGCAAACTTGCGAATTTGGGTCTGAGCGAATTTGATGTCGTTGATGGTCTGTTCGGGCAAACGACCAAGCGCGGCCTTGATGTCGGCGTCGCTCAGGCGAAAGCACTCGGGCGACCACTTGTCGAACTTGGCGGACAGCTCGCGCACGGCCGCATCGCCGCGTGTGTCGATGTCCTTGAGAATGCTCTCGACGGTGGATTTTACCTTGGCGTCCATATCGGCGGCCTCGGCTTCGCTGATACCTGGCTTGATGACCTTGATCACGGTGTAGTCCTCGGAAAACGGTTGGTGAATTAGGTAACGGGTGTTGCGGCACGGGGCTGGTTCCCGCCCCGCACAATATAGGCCTCGGCAGGAATTGCACCGTTGTTTGCAAAACTGCGAGGGCTATCGATCGGGATTGTCAGTACGTCACCGGCGTGCAGTTCGACCTCGCCGTCCGGGGTTAGAACCCGAAGAGCACCGGATTGCATCAGCACGACTTCTTCTTCATGACGTTGGTGGCTTTTCGTGGTCGCGCCGGGGTCCATGTAGACGTGCCGCAGGCTAAATCCGTGCGGCCAGTCCATTTTACCGGCCGGCATGCCCTCGGCAGAGTTTGCCGCACCAATAATCGGAAATTCGCGCAGATCCGGGAGCGCGGTGCTCGCTACCGCCTGTAATTCTGCATGGCGAACGACGCAGTCGCCCATGTCGTCGGCGCGCAGGCGCCGCAGCGCGGTGACATCGTCAACGGTAGTTGGCCGCATGGCGCGTTTGCCGTCGGGGATGGTCTCACCCTTGGTCGTGTCGACCAGGCTGCCGTCTTCAAGAAGAATGAGTCCATATTCTTTTGCATTATCAAAAACATAAGGAGACCAGGTCACGTGCCCTGAGTCGTCGCCACCGAGCACGGCGAACATGTAGCCTACATCGTCGCCGACGTTCTCGAAGCCACGAAAAACATGCACGGGAATTGAAATGACGTCGCCGCGCTGCAGGGTGACTTTGCCGTCCTCGCGCTCGGGGCCGAGATAAAACGCCCAGGTTCCCGAATGAATTACGAATACTTCGGCGGTTTCATGGCTGTGCTGCGAGTTGATGCAGCCAGGCGGCTGTCGCGCGCCGCCAATATTGAAGCCGTGCGGAATATTGATGTGTACATGCTGGTCCGGGTTTTCGGCAACACCCGGGCCAATGATCGTGAAATTTTCCTTCTCGGCGCTGCCCGGTGTCTTGGTGTCTATGAACGCCGTCGTGCAGGGGCGCAATTCCTCATAGCGCACCAGCCGGTCGGCGATCGCACCGGATAAGCGACTTGCGGAGGAAGAGGGCTGGTTCATATGATCGGAGCTCTGCGAATTCATGGTGGCTGCCGAATGTACTTCGAATGCAAATAGAATTCAAGAAAATCAATAGTGGATTGGACGTACCCGTGCAAATATCCTAGAGCATTAGGTTTTTTACATGCATTCGAAGTACAATCCGCGCCCGTGAGAGTCCGATCAGCTTGAGGAAGCGAATTTTCCAATGAAAACCAAAGCCAAAGGCGCTTACGGCGCCGACGACGGGCTCGTCGACTACATACTCGGCATTACGTTTGAGATCTGGGAACAACGAGGAATCGACCTGATCAACCAGTACTACGCCGCCGATACAGTGGTTTACGGTCTTGACGGCATTACGCGCGGCGCGGCGCAAATGATCGATGGCACGCGCGCCATGCTCGAGGCCTATCCGGACCGCCTGCTGCTCGCCGACGATGTCATCTGGACTGGATCGCGAGACACCGGGTATTACTCGTCGCACCGCATCGTCAGTCCAATGACGAATGAGGGCCCGACAATTTTCGGGCCCGCAACGGGCAGGAAAGTTCGTATCCTGACCATTGCAGATTGCGTGGTGGAAGAGGGCGTCATTACGCTCGAATGGTTGTTGCGTGACAATCACGCACTGGTGCAGCAATTGGGCCATGACCCTGTTGCGTGCGCACGGATAGTGGCCGCACGTCGCAACGATGAAAGCATCGCCTGGATCGCAACAGAGATTGATCGCCTGACGGCTGGCGGTGCCCTGGAATTTGGCGCCGAGCTTGCCGACCCGGCGACGTCGCCTGAAGAATTCGCATCGCAGGTGATTTCAAATAACTGGATGCAAGGGGATGCGAGTCTTGTCGAAGCGGCCTATGCCCCCTACGCAGTCGCGCATCGATCACCAATAGAGCTGTATTCGGGTCGCGATGCGGTTAGAAATCACTTTGCAGGTTTGCGCAACGCATTCCGGATGTCCGGCGTGTCCGTTGATCACGTCTGCGTGCAGCGGGCCGACTCGGACGGACTGCATGTTGCCGCGCGATGGACTGCAGCCGGCATTCATCATGGCGACTACCTCGGCCTGGCTCCGACCAATCGTCCTGCATTTGTTCTCGGGTCGACGCACTGGCGAATTGAAAATGACAAGGTGGCGCAGGAGTGGACCGTCTTTGACGGCCTCGGAGTGCTGAGTCAACTGGTTTAGCAATGTCGGCCAGCGGCAAGCGCCACATTGTTGATGCACATCACCACCTTTGGGATCTTAACGCGTGCTATTACCCCTGGCTCATGGCCCGCGGCGTAACGAGGTTCTTCGGCGACCCGACTCCCATTCAAAAAAACTACCTGAGCGACGACTTCCGCAGTGACGCCAGCGATTATGACCTGCTTGCGTCGGTGCATGTGCAGGTGGGAGTTGTGGCAGGAGAGGAGCTCGACGAAACACGGTGGTTGCAAAGGCTTGGAGACGAAACGGGTCTACCGAGCGCTATCGTCGTTTCTTGCGCTTTGGATCATCCCGAAGCATTGCGGCAGTTGCAGTTGCAGCTCGAGTTTTCGCGCGTTCGTGGTGTGCGGCAGATTGTCGGTCGTTCGGACGCTGAAGATGCCGTCAGTGGCAGTGACCGACTGATTGACAATCCGTTGTGGCAGGAAAACTTCGCTGTGCTTGGCGAGCTGGGCCTGACTTTCGATCTGCAGCTAACGCCGAAGCAGGTGCCGCGTGTGGCTGAAGTGTTGGCAAAAGCATCAAACACCAAGGTGGTCCTTTGCCATTGCGGGTCACCCTGGGACCAGTCCGCAACAGGTTTGCGCGAATGGCAAGGTGGAATGCGATTGCTCGCATCGCTGCCGAACGTCAGCTGCAAGATCTCGGGGCTCGGGATGTTTGATCACGACTGGAGCACGGACAGCATCCGACCGATCGTCGAGTCGTGTATCGACATCTTTGGCGCCGATCGCGCAATGTTCGGTTCGAATTTCCCCGTCGACAAGCTGCACGCGAGCTATTCGCGTGTGTGGAGCGCTTTTGAAATAATCGCCTCCGGTCTCAGCCAGTCCGCACAGGACAAGCTGTTCATCGGAACGGCGCAGGAATTTTACCGCCTGGGGTCAGAGCCCTTTCTAAAGAAAGGGCTCTGACCCCTATTCAATTGCGGATAACCTTCGCCAGCTGATTCGCGCCTGCCAGCAACATCGACTGATCCGAACTCAGCAGAAAGAGGCTGGCGCCGCGCTTTCGCCAGTCAGGCAATTCGTCAAGGTTCGGCGTAAACATGCCGACTGTCGTTCCAGCCGCTTTGCCGGTCGCAACGATTTCTCGAACCGTCCGCAAGATCCTGTCGCTGAATATGTCTTCCCCCATACCGACGGCAAGATCGGCGCGACCGATGAACAGACAATCGACGCCTTCCACTGCTGCAATGGCGGCAACATTTTCGAGCGCCGCGACATCTTCTATTTGCACGGTGACGGTGGTCTGGGCATCGCTGTCTGCAATATGCTCGGCCGCGCGTTTGGTCGTGTAACCGGCCGCGCGCGGCGAGCCCGCGAAGCCGCGCCCGCCGTCGCCAAAATGGGCGGCTTTGACGATCGCAGCTGCCTGGCCAGCGCTGGTGACATGCGGGACGACAATTCCTGTTGCGCCACAGTCGAGCGCATTGCGAATTTCTCGTGCCGAATCGTCGGCGATTCGGACCAGGCTCGGCATGTCTGCTGCGCGCAGTGCTGCAATGCACTGATCCAGTTCCAGTCGACCGAAGGGCGCGTGCTCGGTGTCGATCGCAACAACATCCAGTTCGGATAGTCCGAGAATCTCCGCCGTGATCGGCGAAGGCGTCTTGATAAACGTACCCATCAGCGGATCACCGTCCGTGAGACGTTTACGGAAATTGTCGATTCGATTTCCCATCTGTTTATCTCCAGAGCCGGTCGCTGGCAATGGCAGCACCTGCGGCCATGCTCTTCAGTTTGGCGTACACAATATCCTGATCGACCGCGCCAAATCCTGCAAATGTGGAAAAGCCGCAGTCGGTACCGGCGATGACGCGCTCGCGCCCGACAATGTCGGTGAACCGGCAAATGCGCTCAGCTACCAGCTTCGGATGTTCGACGAAATTGGTTGTTGAATCGAGTACGCCCGGAACCAGGATCAGGTCGTCCGGTAATTTGGTATCAGCAAAGACCTGCCATTCGTGCGCGTGCCGGGGATTGGATGACTCGAACAGCAACGCCCCGACATTGGCACGAAGTGCAATCGGCAGGACCACTTCCATCGGCGCATCGTGATGATGTGGGCCCTCGTAATTTCCCCAGCAGACGTGCAAGCGTACGCGGTCCTTCGGAATGCCGGCAAGGGCATGGTTCAGAGCATCGACGTGCTGCGCGGCACAACGTTTGTACTCTGCTTCCGATTTGCCCTTGAACAGCATGTGCCGGCCGAGGCCGAGATCGGGCGAATCGAGCTGCAATACCAGGCCGGCATCGACGATCGCGCGATATTCGGCGGCCATAGCACTGGCCAGAGCTTCCAGGTAAGCCTCGTGCGACGCATAGAATTTGTTCGGCTGGAATAATGCGATGACACCGGGTGATGCGGCATTCATGAAGCCTTCGACTGGTGAATGCTTTTGCATTGCGGCGGCCATGTTGGAAATGTCTTCTGTGACCGGGCCCATGTCCTTGACGGCAATGTCCCCGACACAGCAGGGGCGGCGGTAGGTCGGTGTGCCGCCCGATGAGGCCTGCCGCTGCAGGAATCCTGGAAACTCTTCGAGGTCGCTGGGCGGGGATCGTTCGCTATCGCCGTCGAATCCAGTGATCCGGTCTTTGATGTAGGTCGCGTAACTTATTTTACTCATCTCACCATCGCTGACGATATCGACACCGTTGGCGACCTGTCGGCGAACGACGTCGTCGACCGCTGCGCGAATAATCGCGGCCGCTTTCGCTACGCTTTCGCCTTTTTCATGGCTGAAAACTACATCGGTGACCGCCTTTGAGCGCGGCAGGCTGCCGACGTGTGTTGTGAGAATTCTATTCGTGCTGGTTTTCATATTTTCTCCTTTCGCGGCTAAAGCCCCTCCTACATGAGGCTAAAGCCTCTCCTACATGGCGAGCAAGTTACGTAATTCTCGAGTGACGATGTCGGGTTGTTCGAGTGCTGACAAATGCCCGCAGTTTTCGATGATGCAAAGCCGCGCGCCCGGTATGCGCTCGGCCATGAGTTCGTGATAGGCAGGCGGGCAAAGGGTATCTTCGTCGCCGCACATCACCAGTGTCGGGCAATTTATAGCTGCGAGCGTCGGCACGCTATTGACTCGGTCACGCAACGCGAGCGACTGCGTTCGAAATACATCGGGGCCGAGATCCAGGGCCATGTCGAGAATTGTGCCGAGCAGTTTTTCGTCGTTGCGGTGGGCTGCGGCCAGATACAAGGGCTTCAGGGACTCGATTGCCAGTTCGCGTAGCCGTCCGGACGCCGCTTCTTCGATCTGCTTCGGCCGCAGCGACTGGCGCTGCGGGCTTTCCGCATGTGGATTGGTATCCAGCAAGGCCATATGGCTCACTCGACCGGGCGCCTGGCGCCAGATTTCGAACGCGAGAATGCCGCCCATCGACAGTCCGGCGATAGCGAATGAGGCCGGTGCTTCGCCAAGCACAGCAGCGGCCATCGCGGAAAAATTGTCGGCGCTCGTTGTGTCAGCGAAGCTGACAGGGACGTCGATATTTGCTGCCTGGTGCTGCCATAGGCGCTCGTCGCACATCATGCCGGGCAACAGCAACAGGTGTTCCGCTGCCATGAATGAATGTCCTAGTCGTTTGTAGCCATCCGTGCGGAACCGCCACGAATGCGCTCGCCCGAAAAGACACGTTTTTCCGGTGACAGGTCGGGATTCTCGATGCGATCGATCAGCATCGAAACGGCCGCCCCGGTCATGCGGCCGACGGGTTGACGAACCGTTGTCAGGTTGTATGCGGCGAACCGCGCCGGACCAACCCCGTCGAAGCCAACAATGGAAACGTCCTCGGGCACGCGCAATTTGAATCCCTCGCGGATCTCATCAACGCATCCGATCGCCATTGCGTCGTTGGCCACGATGATGGCATCGGGCGCCCGATCAAGCTGGCGCATGAGCGAGGTAATCGCGTGGCGGCCGCTCTGGTAGCCAAAATCGCCGCGCACGATAATTGCGTCTTCAATGCCGAGTTCGCGCAGTTTTAGAAACGCGCCGGTGGTGCGCTCGGCACTGACGGGCGAATCTTGGGGGCCGGACACGATGGCAAACTTGCGGTGGCCAGCAGCGAACAATTCACCAACGAGCCAGCGCTCACCTTCTTCCTGATCGCAGCGCACCGAGTTGACGAGAACCTCGCGCAATGTACGGTTATAGAAAATGACCGGTATATGCGCATTTTTGATCGTCTTTACCTGGGCCGCAGACAACATTGCAGCGGTGACTATGCCATCAACCCGGTACTGCAGTATTGTATCGAGCATCGAATCAATATCGCCCTCGTGCGCGAGCGTGAACAAGAGGACGCGAATGCCGCGTTCCGAAAAGCGCTGCGTCAACTGGAATAGAACCTCGGGATAGTAGAGATTCGTTTGTTGCGAAATGATAACGGCGACCATATTTGAGCGCTGCGTGATCAGCCCGCGCGCAATTGCATTGGGTCGGTAGCCAAGTTTGTCGGCAGCCGACATGACGCGATTACGCATTTCCTTGGACGCGCTCGCACCATCCTGAAAAACCCGCGAGACGGCCGATTGCGAGACACCCGCGAGTTCAGCGACGTCGTAGGACGTCGCTCGTTTGCGCTCATCTTTGCCGTTATTTGCCTTGCTGATGTTCAGCGCCTCACTTTACATTCAGCGCTGATAGTAGGCAGTATTGCATCCGCATGCAATTAGCAAACAATCAAGTAGCACTCGTAACTGGAGCCGGACGCGGCATCGGGCGTGCCTGTGCTGAGGCCATTGCGGATGCCGGGGCCCAAGTCATCGCGGTCGCGCGGTCGGAGTCGGACCTGGTTGAGCTGGCCGCGCACCCATCCGGGCGCATCAGCACGATCGTGGCGGATGTTTGCAGCGACGCGTTCCTGGAGCAGATTACGAACATAGACGGTTTGAGCATCCTGGTTAACAACGCGGGTGGCAACCGACCGCAGGCGTTTGTGGATGTAGACCCTGAGTCACTGGATTTCATGCTCAATCTTAATGTTCGCGCGGCGTTTCGTGTCGCTCAGGCGGCGGCGAGGTGCATGCTCAGGCAAAACATTGCCGGGTCTATCGTCAACATGTCGTCGCAGATGGGGCACATCGGCTCGCCGAATCGAACCGTGTATTGCATGACCAAGCACGCGATTGAAGGCCTGACCAAGGCGATGGCGGTCGAGCTTGCGGCGAGCGGCATACGTGTCAATACAGTCGCGCCGACCTTCGTTGAAACCCCGCTGACCAAGCCGATGCTTGACGACCCGAAGTTCAGGGAGTTCGTATTCGGCATGATCCCGATGAAGAAACTGGCGACCTACGAGGACGTTGTCGCCGCCGTAATGTACCTGGTTTCGCCGGGCGCCGGCATGGTGACCGGAACGAGTCTGCGTGTCGACGGTGGCTGGACCGCGCAGTGAATCAGAACAATAGCTCCGCACAGAGGAAGGGCACATGGCAAATTTTGGCGCGCTGAATTGGTCGATCCTGATCGTCTACATCCTGTTAAACCTCCTGCTCGGCTGGTTTCTCAGCAAGCGCATAAAAACAGCTGACGATTTCTTCCTTGGTAATCGCAGCACACCCTGGTGGGCAATCGGCATATCGGTTGTCGCGACGTATGTTAGTGCACTGTCGTTCCTGGGCGCTCCGTCCTGGGCGTATACGGATGGTTTCTCGGTTATCGCATTGCATGCGAACTATCCAATCGTCATCTTTGTCGTCATCACGCTATTCCTGCCGTTTTTCTACAACAGTGGAGTGGCATCCATTTACGATTATCAGGAACGACGTTTCGGACCCCGCGCCCGTGCATTGATCTCGAGCATTTGGCTGGTATCGCAGACAATGACATCAGCAGCGATTCTCTACGCCACGTCACTCGTACTCGAATTCATTACGGGCATCGATGTCGTGCACGCAATTATTATTGTCACCGTGATCGCGTTGATCTATACGGCGCTCGGTGGAATAACCGCCGTTATCTGGACGGATGTTGCGCAGGCCGGGATCCTGCTGGTTGGCGCGTTGGTCATTCTGTTTGCGCTGGTTGATCGTATGCCAGAGTCAATCGGCAGCACGCTGTCATCATTAAAGGCCGCGGGCAAACTGAATCCGCTGGAATTCAAATTTAACCTAACGCAGGCGACAACTGCCTGGTCGGGCATTATCGCCATGGCGTTGTACCACATCACTGTTTATGGCACGAATCAGATGATGGTGCAGAGAACGCTTGCGTCGAAGACTATCGGCGACGCGAAAAAATCTTACCTTATGTTGGGTTTTAGCGCGTTCTTTATCTACTTCCTGTTCATCTTCCTTGGCGTACTGTTCTACAGCTACTATCAGGGC
This sequence comes from Woeseiaceae bacterium, assembly GCA_037968975.1. Lineage (GTDB taxonomy): Bacteria > Pseudomonadota > Gammaproteobacteria > Steroidobacterales > Woeseiaceae > UBA1847. The sequence goes on from JBBKWL010000132.1 coordinate 31,989, forward strand.
GCCGAATTTGAGAACAGCAACACGATCATCCTGCAGTTCGCATCCGACTACGGCATGCCCGGACTCATGGGCCTTATTGCGGCCGCCGTCATGGCGGCATCGATGTCCAGTCTCGATTCCGCATTCAATTCTATGTCGACCGTCATGACCGTCGACTTCTATCAGAAATATTTTAAAAAGGACGGGACGCCGCAGCACTATCTCAAGGTTACGCGCTGGCTCACGGTACTGATCGCCGCGATCATCATTGTTCCGGCCATCGTATTGACTGGCAGTACGGGCTCGATACTTCAGGTCCTGAGCAATATAGGTTCCTGGTTCGTGGGTGCACAGCTCGGCATGTTCGCCGTCGGATTTTTCTCCAAGCAGGCAACCGAAAGAGGTGTACTTGTCGGTACGCTTTTCGGTTTCGTCATGGTCTGGTTTATCGCCAATCACACGGATATCGCCTGGCCGTGGTATTGCCTGATCGGTGCGACAACGAATATCGTGATTACTATTCTGGCCAGCGTCATGATTGACGGTGTCAAAAAGGAATATTCGCCCTACACGATTCGTGGACAGATAAAGAAGTTTGCCGAGGAAGGCCGCGAAGAAAAACAGGACGGTTGGTACCTCGTGCCCGGCAAGGTGGACAAGGTCAGTTACCTCTTGCTCGTATTCTTTGCGGCAACGATGCTATTCCTGTTCCTGTTTGGTAAAGCGTTCTGATGCGCCGTGCTACCGCTGTTCTGGCACTTGTATTTTTCAATGCCGCGTGCGCAGATTCGTTGCTAACCGTTGAAGGCCCCCTCGATGATGGGCCGAGCTTCAGCGCCTATCTCGTTTCGTATCCATCATCGGGGCTAAAAGTACATGCGATGATCGCCGTGCCGAAATCCGCAGTGCCGGAAAACGGCTTTCCCGTAGTAATCGCGAATCATGGTTACGTCCCTGATCCCACCAAATATGGCATTACTGCCGAGGGAAGAAACTCACGACCGGGCGACTATTACCGATCGGTACCGGAGCTCTACACGTCGCGCGGTTTTCTTGTCGTCATTCCTGATTATCGTGGACACAATAGCTCGGAAGGGTATGAACTCATCAAGACCCAGAACCGTGAAGCAATTGCTGCCTACGCCGATGACGTCATCGTGCTACTGCAAAAACTCGACGCAGTTGAAAAAGCAGACTTGAGCAATGTATTTATGTGGTCCCATTCGATGGGCGGTGCGGTCTCAATGCGTGCACAACTTGCGACGAGTTTGGTCAAGGGCGCATCCTACTGGGCTACAACATCAGTCGATGATTTGGCATCACGATTTGCTGAGCTTGAAGCACCAATCATGATTCAACACTCGATTGGCGATACGTCGGCAGAGAGTTCTAACTCGCAAGGTTTGGCAGATGCGTTGCAGGCAATCGAGCATCCCGTCACGTTTCACGAGTACGAAGGCAGCGATCATTACTTTGAAGGTGAAATGCGCGAGATAGCAGCCGACCGCGACGTTGAGTTCTTCCACGAATTGATGGGCTCACGCTGATCGCCAATTTGCGTCAATCAAGTGAGACGCCGAGCCGGTGCTCAAGTTTTTCCTTTAGCGGCGCGAGCTGCTCAGCGTAGCGTTTCCAGCGCCCAACAGAACTGCTGTAGATGGGTTGTCGCACCTGACTCGCACTTGGTGTCTTGATTGTTCGCTGAGTCTTATGAAATTCGAGACATGCAGGATGAAAATCTATTCCAGAGTAAGACAACAGCGCGCGCACGTTGGACTCCAAGTCTTCGACCGTGTCTTCGTAACGTTGATAGTGAATTCTTCCTGGCATCACGTCTTGCCAATGGTCCATTAACCGCTGCTGAGCCAGGTAATAATTCGAGAGGTCTTCGAAGTCATGCGCGTACGAGTGTGCCTTCGACAATGGGTGTTGATAGATTGACAAGCAGGTGTCCAAAGGGTGTCGAATACAGTGAACAATCCGGGCTTGTGGTAGCAAGGTCGCGATTAGTCCGATATGAAAGAGATTTGTCGGCGTCGTTTCCACCACAAATCGAGCGCCTTCAGCGAGCGTCGCCAAACCTTCGGCCAAATTCAATCCAATTGCCAACATAGCCTGCGGATTCGTTATGCCTTCAGCCATTACGTGGACAGCGGTCTCGGCGATCAGCGCGTGCTCTCCGGAACCATGCACGTCGGGATGGCTCGCGAGTATTTGCTCCGTCAATGTGGTGCCGGATCTCGGCATTCCAGTGACGAAAATAATGTTGTTCGTACCGGGCAAATTCTCTGCGCCCGGCACTGGGGTAATTCTCTCGAATCGTTTAATCACGGAGTCAACGTATTGAGCCTGCTTACGCGAATCAAATTCGGTTTCGCCCGACATCAACGCATGCGCTTTCTTTAGCCAGTCAAATTCACGCTCGTACTCGCCGCGTTTCTCAAGCGCCTTGCCGATTCCATAGGCAAGGCGCGCCAGGTCCTTGCGTTTTAGTTCACCGCGATCGAAAAGGCTTTGCATCGCCGCAATTTCGCCAGTGGTTGATTCGTGGTCTCGCAAATGTGCCAGCTGATAATGGGCGTTTGCAAAATCGGGTTTTGCACTGATTGCTGCAAGCACAGACGATGCCGCTGCATCCGGTTTGCCCGATTGTTCAAGGATTATGCCGAGATTCATATGCGCCTCAGCATTCGCGCTGTGCAGCGACACGGCTTCCTGCAGTATCTCAATGGCTTCATCGGCTTGTCCCGACTTGTTTTTCGTTACCGCGATTTCGTTGAGCGTGTCCGACATTCCCTGCTTCGCGCCCGGGTGCTCTGGATTCAGTTGCAGGCTAACGTCAAAGGCCTGTCTTGCATCATCGAGCTCGTGATTGGCCCGGAGAACATTCGCAAGCGCGATGTTTGCGTCGACGTTGTCTGGAGAAAGCCGCACCACTTCGCGGAATTGGTCAGCAGCTTGTTCGAAGTCCGCCGTATCCTTGTATGCAATGCCAAGATTGTATCGTGCTTGCGGATCATCGGGATTTATGCGAACGGCGTTCGCCAATGGTGCAATCGATTTCTTCGGCCGGCCAGATTCGAGATACAAGAGGCCAAGCAAGTTGCATCCGTCCAGGTCGTCAGGTGCGATCGCGAGTAACTCCTGGTAAAGCCGCTCTGCGTCGTCAAGTTGGCCCACCTGGTGTGCCTGATAGGCACGCTGTAGCAACTGCTCAACGTTGTTCATATTCTAAGGCGCAGACCAGAGTCAGCTTAGGCAAGGAACCCTAATGGTGGCACGTTGTTTGACGGTAAGTAAAACGCAGAGATGTTTGGCAATACGTATTGAAGTTGCGATTCGGGTATTCCGAGCCACAGGGCGAGCTCTGCAAAATATTCATCGGTCGACGTCGTCGGCGCGAAGACGCCTCTGCCGATATCGAGCGGACTGCCATTCGCCAAATTTGGATAGTGGCCGTAAACATGCTCACCGCGTACCGCCCCGCCCATAAGGATTTGGTGACCACCCCAACCGTGGTCCGAGCCGCTGCCGTTCGATTCCAGAGATCGCCCGAATTCGGACATCGTGAACGTCGTCACGTCGTCAAATGCGTCGTGCTCGATAAGCGCATCGCGAAATGCTGCAAGGCCACGACTCAGTATCGGCAGAAGCATTGCCTGGTTTTGGAGTAGCTTGTGATGATGATCCCAGCCGTCGAAGTGTACAAAAAAGATCTGCCGACGAGCGCCGAGTTTGCTCCGCGCCGCAATGATGCGTGCCACCTGCTGAAGGTCTGCCGAGAATGGATCCGGTGCGAAACGGGTTTTGAATTCAGGAGTATCTGCAACGGCATCCTCGAGGATCAATCTGCTTTCGGTCTCTATTTTGTCCAGGCTTTGTGTTTTTCGGCGGGCACTTCCCGGTCGCCCGGCATTGATGGCCTGCTCCGCCAGCTGCTCGTTTACGTACGAGAAGTCGACGCCGGCCGGCAGACCCGAGCGCCTCTGATACGGACTCGACTGAAGATTGGCTGCGGCCGAAAAGGCCCCAAGCTGCATCACATTTCTGCCAGACAGCGAGATGTTCGCAGGCACTCGGTCTTGCCAGCCGCAATTCGCCAGTACGTCGGCGGCTCTGCCCGCCCATCCGCTATGCGACTTGCGATCGGCGCTACCATGATGCCAATGCGCAATGAGATCGGAGTGTGACAAGTCAGGAATGCTAGCGCCCGTCGGACGACGAATCGGGCCCTGTAGCGGTCCTGCATTGGCGAGTAGTGCGACGTCGCCGGCCGAGTAGAGGTCATGTACCTCGCGCATGCCAGAGTGCAACGCGTAAGACCGACCGTCCTTGTCGCCACGGCGTAACGGCAGCAATTCATTGCGATTCAGAGCAAGGTCACCACGACGTGTTGCGTAGTTTCGATACGACGAAGTGTCAGTCGGAACCAACATGTTGAAGGAATCCGCACCACCACCGAGCGATACACACACGAGTGCCCGGTAATCCGGCGCATCTGCGGATATTTCGGCCTGGGCGTCGCCGATCAGGGTGGTCGCGCTGGACATGGCCGCTACTGCACAGCCGGACTCCAGAAATTGTCGTCGTGTCAACATACTTGAACCTCGATTCCCGTTTTTTGGCGTGCCAGGCCCGGCGAATTCTAGCTGCGATCGATGGTAGCTCGACTTGTACTTCGAATGCAATTTGTGCAAATATCGCTCGCGTTCATCGGCGAAGGGCGAGACATGGCGGACTGGAAAGAGCGGAATCAGAGAAACAAAGCCGTTGTCTGGGAATATTGGCAGCGCATGAATCATGCGCAATCGAAAGAAGTGCCAGGCATCGTCAAGAAGGCCTTCCATAAGGACGTTGACTGGAACGGACCACAACCGATTAATCAGATCCGCGGTTCGGAGGCTTTGCTCAGCGAATTCTGGCAGCCACTACTAAATTCGTTTCCGGACATAAAACGTGAAGCCCACATCCTCATGGGTGATGTCGACAGCGACGACGACTGGGTATCCGGCTGCGGCTATCTCACTGGCACATTCGTACACGACTGGCTCGGCATACCTGCGACTGGCAAAAAAACGCACATTCATTTCGGGCAATTCTTCGTCATGCGAGACGAAAAGATCGTCGAGAGCTACTGCATTCTCGACATTCTTGCTGTCTTCAAGCAGGCCGGATTTCAGGTGCTGCCCAATGCATACGGCCGTGAGGGCGGTAACGTGCAAAAACCTCGCGGCGACGATGGGATTCTGCTCATGGAGCAGGATGAACTTGAAGGACGCCAAAGCAAGCAGCTTGTAGAGTCGATGTGGAATGGCCTGATGCGTTTCGTGCGCGAGCGGGACATGGAAAACATGAACACGATGGAGCAGCAGCATTACTGGCATCCCGAGTTTCACTGGATGGGCCCGACGGGTATCGGCTCGACACACGATGTTCAGGAATTTCAGGACTTCCATCAGCGCCCATGGCTAACCGCTTTTGGCGACAGGAACCTTAAGGTCGAGCAAAGCGGGCGCTACATGGGCTTCATGGGCGAAGGGCAGTATGCAGCAGGTGGCATCTGGGACCAGGCGTTTTCCACCCACTACAGTGAGTACCAGGGCGTCCCGGCGACGGGCAAGTTGATGAAGCTGCGCGATTTTGACTGGTACAAGCGAGACGGTAATCGTCTCATACAAAACTGGATACCCATCGATCTCATCGATCTTTTCAAACAATTGGATGTGGACTTGTTCGATCGCATGCATCGCCAGCACGAACTTCGCAAGCGCGGAATTGACTGGTGGGATCTCCCTGTTGATGGCGTGGCATGAATGATCTCGATCGTTGGCGAGATGCAGCACAGCAGGTTTTCTGGTACGAACATCCCGATATTGTATTGGATGATAGCCGCCCGCCGTTTTTTCGCTGGTTTCCGGACGGAGTAACCAACGCCTGTTACAACGCACTTGATATCCACGTTGAGAATGGTCGAGGCGAGCAAAAAGCGATCATCTATGACAGCCCGGTTACGAATACCAAATCGGTAACCACGTTTGCAGAATTGCTGGACCAGGTTGCAAGATTCGCAGGTGTATTAACCGCAAATGGTGTTGAGAAAGGCGACCGCGTTCTCATATATATGCCGATGGTGCCCGAAGCGATCGTAGCAATGCTGGCGTGCGCGCGTATCGGAGCGATTCACTCGGTTGTCTTCGGTGGGTTCGCGAGCAACGAGCTCGCCACACGGATTGACGACGCAACTCCAAGACTAATTGTTTCTGCATCCTGCGGGATCGAGCCGGCGCGAATCGTGCCGTACAAGCCACTGCTCGACGATGCGATGGACATGGCCGTTCACAAGCCGGAGCGTTGCATCATTCTGCAGCGCGAACAGTCTGTCGCAGACATGGACGAAGCGCGCGACGTTGACTGGAAACGTGCGATGGCGACAGCTGAGCCGCAAGATTGTATTCCCGTGAACGCAAACCACCCTTTGTACATCTTGTATACGTCAGGAACGACCGGGCAGCCAAAGGGCGTTGTACGCGATACGGGAGGAAGTATTGTCAGCCTCAAGTGGAGCATGCTCCAAATTTATAATGTTCAGCCTGGTGATGTGTACTGGGCGGCGTCGGACATCGGCTGGGTAGTAGGTCATTCCTACATCGTTTACGGTCCGTTGTTTAACGGCAATACAACAGTTCTGTACGAAGGCAAGCCGGTCGGCACGCCCGACCCTGGTGCATTTTGGCGCGTAGTCTCGGACTACAACGTGAATGTTCTTTTTACGGCACCGACTGCGTTTCGGGCTATCAGGAAGGAAGATCCGGAAGGCGAGTACATCAGGCAGCATGACCTGAGTAGCATGCAGTCGCTGTTTCTTGCAGGCGAACGCTGCGATCCGGACACGCTGGAGTGGGCGAGCACGAATCTTGGCATTCCTGTAATCGACCATTGGTGGCAAACAGAGACCGGCTGGCCGATTTGTTCCAATTGTCTGGGAATCGAAAAGCTGCCTGTCGTGCCCGGTTCACCTGCTCGTGCGGTGCCGGGCTACACAGTTGCCGTACTCGATGCCAATGGCGAGCCTGTCGACACAGGCGATATCGGTGCGCTGGTTCTACAATCACCGCTGCCACCCGGCACGTTTACGACTTTGTGGAACGCCGATGATCGTTTCACTGCTACTTATTTTAGTAATTTCCCGGGTTACTACGAGACCGGTGATGCGGGCTACATCGATGACAATGGGTATGTATTCGTCATGGCGCGCACCGACGACGTCATCAACGTCGCCGGGCACCGCCTAGCTACCGGCGCTATTGAAGAAGTGCTGGCGGCGCACCCCGATGTCGCAGAATGTGCCGTCATTGGTGTCGCGGATGCGATGAAGGGCCAACTGCCGCTTGGTTTTTTGGTGCTTAACACTGCGGTTAGCAGAGAAGCGTCGGTGATCGTGGCGGAGGCAATTCACAAGGTGCGTGACGAAATAGGCCCTGTGGTGGCCTTCAAGATGTGCGCAATCGTCGACCGCCTGCCGAAAACGCGATCTGGAAAAATACTCCGCGGCACCATGCGCAGTATCGCGGATGCAGAGAGCTGGACTATGCCGGCAACGATCGATGAACCGGCGGTACTTGATGAAATTGAAACCGCACTAACGTCGCTTGGCTACGCTGCCGCGCGGTCGACAAAGGAACAACATGAGTAGAGAAACCAATCAACACAACAAACAATTGGTAATGGCGTACTGGCGTGCTATGGAGTCTGCAACTGGCGAGCACGTCACGGCGACAACGCGAAAGTATCTGCATCAAGACAGTTTGTGGCATGGACCCGATCCGATAAATGATCTGCAAGGTGCCGACGCGTTCGCGAGTGAATTCTGGGTGCCATTTCTTCAGTCGTTTCCTGATGCCAAGCGCGAATCTCATATTTTCTTTGGTGGAAAATCGAGCGGTCGCATTGACGGTCAGCAGGATGGTCGAATGTGGGTGTGCGGCACGGGCTATTTCAACGCCACCTTCACCGCTGATTACCTGGGGATTCCGGCAAACGGCGAAGACGTCAGAATTCGCTGGGGCGAGTTTTGTCGTTTCAAGGGTGATCAAATCGTTGAGACGTATTTTCTGCTGGATCTTATCGACTTGATGCAGCAAGCGGGCTGCAATGTATTGCCCGCTAGTCGCGGTGCCGACGGCGTATATCCGCCGCCGAGCGCTGGCGACGGAATGTTGTTGGGCGAACAGGATGACGATCAATCTGATTACACGCTACAGCACATCCGTCGATTCATATTTGAAGGCCTGAACAGTTACGACCAGTCAGAACTCGAAAGCATGGGAATGGCAGATTTTTTTCACCCGCAAGTTCAATGGTACGGCCCCGGTGGGATTGGTGCCTGCGATGGTCTGAAAGAGTTTGAGGACTACCACCAAAAGCACTGGCTGCATGCCTATCCAGACAGAGCGGTTCAGGACCTGGACGCATTAATCGCCGAAGGGGCCTACAGCGGTGGGCCTGGCTGGGCCGGCGTCAAGGCGACACATACGGGCGAATATCTCGACTGCCCGGCAACCGGCAAAGCGATCGAGTTCAACGGACTGGATTTTTGGAAACTCGAAAATGACATGTACGTGGAGAACTGGGTGTTCGTGGACATGATTCATCTGTATCGCCAATTCGGTATCGACTTGATCGGCCGAATAGAGAAAAGCTAATCAACCCGTCGGGCTCTCGATTTGTACTTCGAATGCAATTTGTGCAAATATCGGCCGCCACCCACTCGAGGAGAATGTCATGTCGGATTGGAAAGCAAGGAATCAGCTAAACAAGGCTGTCGTTTGGGAATACTGGCAGCGCATGAATCATGCGCAGCCGAAACAAGTGGCGGGCATCGTCAAAAAGGCGTTCCACAAGGACGTTGACTGGAACGGCCCGCAGCCTATCAATCAGATCCGCGGTTCGGACGCGTTGATCAAGGATTTTTGGCAGCCACTGTTACATTCGTTTCCGGACCTCAAGCGCAACGCAGATATCCTCATCGGCGGTGTGGACAAGGACGAAGACTGGGTTTCCGGGATGGGTTATCTGACCGGCACCTTCGTGCATGACTGGCTTGGCATTCCCGCGACCGGTAAGAAAACCAATATTCATTTTGGACAGTTCTTTGTCATGCGTGATGAAAAAATTGTCGAAAGTTACTGCATTCTCGACATTCTTGCTGTCTTCAAGCAGGCGGGGTTCCAGGTCCTGCCAAATGCGTACGGTCGTGAGGGCGGCAAGCTACAGAAGCCGCGCGGCGGCGACGGCATTCAGCTGATGGAACAGGACGAGCTTGAGGGACGCAAAACCAAGCAACTTGTATCAGCTATGGGTGACGGGCTCATGCGCTATGTCCGAGATCGAGACATGGAAGATATGAATACGATGGAGCAGAATCACTATTGGCACCCGGACTTTCACTGGATGGGGCCGACGGGAATCGGTACATCCCATAGCATTGAAGAATTTCAGGATTTTCATCAGCGCCCCTGGCTGATCGGCTTCGGCGACCGCGCACTTGATATCGAGCATGGTGGGCGGTTCATGGGATTTCATGGCGAAGGTCAGTACGCCGCCGTCGGCGTCTGGGACTACAAGTTTTCGACCAATCATGGCCAGTATCAGGACATTCCCGCCACTGGCAAGATGATATCGATTCGCGATTTCGACTGGTACAAGCGCGACGGGAATTTCCTGGTCCAGAACTGGATACCGATCGACATCATCGACATATTCAAACAAATGGATGTCGACCTTTTTGATCGGATGCATCGTCAGAATGAGCTACGGAAACGCGGCATCAACTGGTGGGATCTGCCAGTGGACGTGGACATGGCGGCGAGTCAATCGATTGCCGCCGGAAGCTTACGCAAATTTTGACGATCCAATGCCCGGCTGGCGTCCGGTTTCGGTACGAGCCGAAAAGACTTCGAAGTCACAAACAGATTATTTTTGCTGATTGTAACTCACTGTATATGTTGGAGTACTTCTGTATGAAGATGCATCTGTTGCAACTTAGCAACAGCGAATTGAGCCGGCGTTATTGACTGAAAACAGTCTAACCTTTTGATTGATAAATGATTAATTAAATTTCGCGGCTATTAAGCGGTCGTTGGAGAATTTTTGCAACAGGCTTGCATTCGAAGTACAAGCTGCAGTATAAACGTATGGGTTTCTACCTATACGCAAGTCGCTGGCGGTTGCCAGCGACACAAAATTCTCGTTACAGGGGGTCTGAAGAAAATGGCGAATTATCAGTTTTCCAAGCGCAATGCGGTATCGACCGCAGTCGCAATTGCACTGGCTGGTGGCGTCGCTCCGGCGATCGCACAGGAGCGTGACGATAGCCGCGAGCGCGTCATGGATGAAATCATTACCACGGCGACCAAGCGCGAAGAGAGCGTGCAGGATGTTTCTATCGCTGTGACAGCGCTGAATAACGCAGCGCTGAAGCAGGCCGGTATCGAAGACATCTCGCGACTCGATCAATTGGTTCCGGGTATGCGTTTCGGCAAATCGGGCGATGAGGTTCGTGTCGCGATTCGCGGTACGCGGACCAATAACGTTGGCACCGAAGCCGAGCAGGTTGTCGGCATATTTGAAGACGGCGTGTTCGTTCCGACGTCGACCCAGGCCTGGGGCACCTACGTTGACATCAACCGTGTTGAGGTTTTGCGTGGACCACAGGGCACGCTATACGGGCGCAATACCTTCGGTGGCACGATCAACGTCATCACGAACCAGCCAGAACTCGGCGAGTTCGATGGTTATGTTACCGCGCTTTATGGCGATTATAATCGGCAGAAGCTCGAAGGTATGGTGAATTTCCCGATGGGCGATACATTCGCACTGCGGATCGCGGCAATGTCAGATAAACACGATGGCTATATCACAAATACTTTCGTAAAGGGCACGAGTGACGATCTGCATGATCAGGACCTCCAGTACGTGCGGGCAAGCGCGAAATGGGAACCTTCGGACAATTTCGACGCGACACTGAAGTTTTCGTATTCCGATAAGAACAACAATGGCGGCGCGCAGTGGGGATACCAGCAAATCGGCGGAATCGCCGGCGGCACGTTTATTCCGGGTCATGCTTTTGCGCCGGACAATGCAACTTCACCCTCAAATTTCGATGCCGGTCCCTGGACTGTGAGTCGCGACCTTAGATCCGTGACGGAAAATAGCGGATCGTCGACGACGCTGACACTAAACTGGCATCTCGACTCGGTCTCGTTCAAGTTGGTCGGTGATACGACGAATTTTAAGGGTCGCCAGATTTCGGACTTCGACTACAGTGATGGAAATACCTGGGGTCCTCCGGGAACTCAGTCCTCGGACTTCGCGGGCTGGGATTCAAATCAGGATACGTGGTCAACCGAATTTCAGATCCTGTCTAACACCGATGGCAACTTTGAATGGTTGCTTGGCGCCTATTTTTACGAGCAGAAGGCTAACTGGAACTGGCTGGAGATGTACGACGGAGTTATCGGCGAACCGCACTGGGATACACAGGGCGATTACGTATCGGAGTCCACCGGCTATTTCGGTAATGCGAAATATTCGGTTTCAGATCGGGTTCGGCTGGTGGCCGGTCTTCGTGCGGCCGAAGACACCAAAAAGCTGAAAGATCCATTTGACTGGAGTGTTTTCCCGCCGGTTCCGCAAGAAGGTCAGGGCCGTAAAGAAAAATGGGATAAAACGCTTTGGAAAGCCGGGGTGGAACTTGACGTCAACGCTGAAACACTGGCCTACGTTTCGGCTTCAACTGGATATCGGGCCGGCGGCACGAATCCGGAGGGCGCGGGAATTCCGCCGACATACGATCCGGAGGAAGTGACCGCATACGAAATCGGTCTAAAGACGACGCTTAATGGTGGAACGCTTCGACTGAATCTCGCGGCGTATCTGAATGAGTATCGCGACATGCATATGCAGTCGTTCGTTGACCTTGGTGGTTCCGCTGTTGCGGAGTTCGTGCAAAACGGTGGCGAAGTCGACGCCAGCGGGCTTGAAGTTGAGATGGCCTGGCAACCGATCAACGAATTGTATGTCGGTCTTACGATGGCATTCATGGATGCGAAATTCGGTACATTCCAGGCGCTGCAGATACCGCCACTCGGAGATATTCCGGGACGTCAGGACCTGAGCGATCCATCAGGAATCCTCAACATGAAGGGCTGGAAACCGGCGCTGTCTCCGGATTTCACGGCCAGCCTGCAGCTTAGCTACGATATTGACCTGCCCAATGGCGGGGTTCTGCGGCCGTATTACCAGACGGCCTATTCGAGCAAGTACTGGGGCCACGACATCAATTGGCCCGGCTCGGAGCAAGAGGCACACACGATGTCCGACTTGCGAATGACCTACATCTCGCCAAACGACAAATGGGAATTGCAGGGCTTCGTCCAGAATATCGAGAATAATGCGGTCATTACACGTGTCGTTATTTTCGATACTGGCAATAATGTTGACATTGGCGGACAGTCGTTTCCATTAGCATCGATGCAGACTGACTGGAACAATCCGCGCACCTGGGGTGTCAGCGCGTCATACAACTTCAACTGATTGTTGAGGCTGGAGTTTGATTTAGAGGCAGGGAAGGTACGCCTTCCCTGCCTCTTACTATTTGGCGACATCGCGATGGCATTCAGACATCACTGGCTGGCACTGGTTTTCCTCATGACCACCGCTTGTGGTGGCGGTGGCGGGAACGGTGGAACTCCCCTTCCACCAGTCGTGCCGCCACCGCCAGGCTTTCAGCCCGTGACGACGTTTAGCGACATTGCTGTGCAGTCCGGAATATCCCATCAATTCACGATCGTCGGCAAACCGTCGGCGGATACACTCAGCGATCCGGAACGGTTTGGCGGTGGGCTGGCCGTTGTCGATTTAGACTTTGATGACGACCTGGATCTGTATTTGGTCGCGGGCGATGGTTCGCCAAATGCTTTCTACCGTAACGACGGCAATAATCAATTCACTGAAATTGCAAATTCCATCGGGCTCGATTTGACGCACAAGGGCAGCGGCCCGGCATTCGGCGATATCGATGGAGACGGCGATCAGGATCTCTTTGTCGGCTCGGTGGGCGGCGACTCTTATTTTGTGATGCGTCAGGACGCAGGCCAGTTTGTGGATGTTACGGCGACCTCGGGAATTCAATTGACCGCGGAGCAGACGGTATCGGCCAGCTTTACCGACTACGACATGGACGGTGATCTGGATCTTGCGCTGGCGCATTGGCGCAATCCCGAAAGCCCGGACACCGAAACACTCTGGGCGAATAACGGCGACGGCACCTTTTTTAGTGCGAGTATTCCTTCGGGAATCGCTGCCTCGTTGTTGACGCCGGCGGATAATGCGGCACCAGGTGAGTTGGTCGACTACTCGTTTTCGCCGATGTTTACCGACCTCGACGATGACGGCGATTCGGATCTCGTGGTTGCGGCTGACTTCAACACGAGCCAGGTCTTCAGAAACAACGGCGACGGGACATTCACCGTAATCACAGACCCTGCTGTAATTATCGATGATTCAGGCATGGGCTCCGCAGTCGGAGACTATGATAATGATGGCGATATGGATTGGTTCGTTACCGCAATCTACGAGGATCCATCGCAGCCGGACGCCCATATCGGCAATCGCTTGTATCGCAACCTGGGGGATGGCACGTTCGAGGATGTGAGCGAGCAGGCCGGCGTCGTAGATGGTGGCTGGGGTTGGGGCGCCTGCATGGAAGACTTCGACAATGATGGTGACCTCGATATTTTTCATGTCAACGGTTTCGATGCAGCGTCAGCGCAGGATTTCCTGTTCGACCAGGTTCGATACTTCGAATCGCAGGGCGACGGTACTTTCATAGAGGCCGCGACGGAAGCAGGGCTGCTCAGCGCCGGGCAGGGGCGCGGTGTGGGCTGCTTCGATTCAGATCGTGACGGCGACCTGGACATTTTTATATCCAACAACGCATTTCAATCAGATAGCAACGATTTCTATGAGAATGAACTCGGTGTCGGCAATCACTACCTCACGTTGAAGCTGCTGGGGAACGGGCAAAACACAGCGTCTATCGGAGCGCGCATCGAAGTTTCGAGCGACGGTCTTACGCAAGTCCGCGAGATACGGGGCGGCAACAATTACGTGTCACAGAATGCAGCGGAAGCACATTTCGGTTTGGGGACGGCCACAAGCGCAGACATCCTTGTTCGCTGGCCTGATGGCACCGAGAGCAATATGAATGGAGTGGCGGCCGACCAGTTAATGACAATTCAGCAGCCAGATTAGCGCTACGGAAACGCTATGTCAGCCGGGTCGCCGCCGTGAAAAAGGGCGATATCTCGCTGAATAGCAAAGGAAAACCCAGCAATACTTCCGTCAGTGGAAAACCACTGGTGCTTGCTGAGGCGCAAAGCATGCGTGTTGCCCGGGTAGCTGAAGTTGAAGCACTGGCCGCCGGCTTTGTTTACCCGCGTGCAGAGGTCGGCATTCCAGTCGGGCAGCGAGTAAAAGTCCCGGTCCGAATGGTGCAACGCGAGATTTTCGGTCAGGTATGGTTCGTGGTCGAAGGCGCCAATCTGGTTCAGGCCTTCAATGACCCAGTCCTCGTGGGTAACCGTCGTTTTCCTGTCATCGTGGGTTTCGATTCGATAGCTTGCGTCGGGACGGTCGACGACAAATTCGTTGACGGCCGCGTACAGTTGATCAAGTTTTGCAACAAGGGCATCCGCGACCGTCGGCAATGACCAGTTCTCATTTTGCCAGTTCCATTGCGTCGGATCCGGTGTCCCGATCCAGTCGGGTGGATAGCCGTACACAAAATGAGGATTCACCTCGCCACCGGCGCCGATTGCCGTGCCGTTCCAGCTGCCGTCGCCCGACAGGAACGCCTCCGCGCTCGTCTGCATGGGCCAAAATGTTTCCAGTTGCGTGAATCGTGAGGCAAAAGTGCCGGACCATATGGTCGCCGCATGCACTTCGTGCTTTACCCGTGACCCCTCGCCGGCAGCTGCAAGAACTATGAGCGCAACGTCACCGCCTTGCGAATGACCGAACAAATTGATTCGCTGCTGGTTGAGTTTGGCCGGCGCAAAGGACCCAATGCCGTCGAGCAGATTCAATACATCAATCGCGTAAAAGACCGGACTGATGTAGCTGCCATTATCCCATGCTCGTAAAAACTCGATCCCGTCAGCCGGGATGCCATTGACCGTACCGTGGCCACGCCAACCTGGCACGAGGACCGCAAAGCCAGCCGCGACATAGGCATCGATTATCTGTCCGTAGTTGCTTGAGGCGTCGTAATAAAAATCCAGCGCGGGCGCGCCTTCGATGCCTACCCAGCCATGCACCAGAATGACAACCGGATAACCTGCCTCGGGCGGCGGAAACGCAGGCAAGTCGATGCGTGCGTAAACTTTGAGACCGCCCGACCTATAGGCGGCCATGTAGGAGGGGGAGGATCTTCCGGAGACCTGGTAGATAATTTCGATGGCAGAGCCGTAGTCTCGGGCGCGCAGCGCAGCGACGGACAGATCAGCCAGATCTCGAACACGCGGATCATTTGCGACCTTCGATGCTTGTTCGGCGGGGCAGCCAGACAGTGATGCACCAGCAAGCAGCAGCGCTCCGATCAGAATGTAGCGCATGCGTCCCTCTTGACGTGTATACCTTTCATGCTGTTGATTTTCGCGATAGCCGATCCAAATAACAACAAGCCTCCATCCGGCACTTTCCCTGTACTTGTTTCGTCCGAGATACGACGGGTTGCGACCACAGTGATTCGAGACTGCGGGAGTTTTGCGTGAATAGGTTGTGCGTCGTTGTGCAAAGTAGGGCAAAACATGCAACGAGCGCCCCTCCGACTTATCAATGATTACAATAAGTTACGATTCATTGCTCTAACTTCGAACCAGGTGGTCGGAGGTTCGAATCCTTCCGGGCGCGCCA
>JBBKWL010000133.1:0-3523 GCA_037968975.1 Woeseiaceae bacterium
CCGATTAGTATCGTGCATGGCTGGGACGACGATGTGGTGCCGGTCGAAAACAGCATTCGATTCGCGGCCGCTTGCAACGCTGCATTGCATATTCTCGATGGCGATCATCGATTGACCGACAATATCGATGAAATCAACTACTATCTTAAGCGGTTTATTGAGACTCTTCCCGAAAGAGCATAAGTGCTACAGGAGACAGGAAATGAGGTTTTTACTCGTTCTAATCGCGGTCATGTTTGCCGGATGCGGCGGCCCATCCGAATCCAGTTCAAATGCGGATGATCGGTCAACGGATGACATGGAAACTGCGGCGGACGGCCTGCAAGAATCTATCGATACTTCCCTGAACAAGGCAGAAGCGGTGGAAGACGTTTTACAGGACGCTGCTGACGCGCGAGATGCTGCGATCGATGCAGAGTCCAACGGTACCTGACATTCGTGAATTTTTTCGTCAGACCACTCTACTGGCTCGCCGGTAAAATATTTTCAGTCTGGGCTCGCCCGGCGATTCAGCCGGAAACCCCTGCTGAGCTAATTACCGTTAGCGACGCGGCAGTTTGCTACGTTCTCGAGAGCGGTGGACTGGCGGATTTACTCGCATTGGAACACGCCTGCGAAAAGCACGGTCTGCCGTCGCCAAGCCAGTCATTCAGTTTTGCCGGTCACCGATTTTCGCGCCGTTTCGTGGTATTGCGCCCGCTGCAGGGATTTCTGTTTCGGCGCCCTACGGTCGGAGGTTCACAGCGGCTGCAACAGATCGTTACAGCCGCAAACGGCAGTAGCAAGGAATTGTTACTAATTCCTGTTGCGATTTATTGGGGTCGCTCGCCTGACAAGGAAGCTTCCTTTCTCAAACTACTGTTCTCGGAGAACTGGAGTGTTGTCGGGCGAACGCGCAAGTTTTTCGCGACGTTGTTGCATGGTCGCAGCACTCTGCTTCGGTTTAGCAAAGCCCTGCCGTTGACCTCCATCAATCAGGACGGCCTTGACGCTGCGATCGAATTTCGCAAAGTATCGCGGATACTGCGAGTGCATTTTCGGCAACGTCGGGCGGCGACGGTTGGTCCGGATCTATCACATCGCCGCACCATGGTGAACGAAGTCCTGCGTGCACCGGCAGTGCAGAAAGCGATCCTGGCTGACGCGGGTGACGATCCCGGTAAGCAAGAAGCATCCAGAGAAAAAGCGCGCGCCTACGCAATGGAAATTTCGGCGGATATTTCCTATCCCACGATTCGCTTGATTCAGCGCTTCCTGCGCTGGTTGTGGAACAGGATTTATGACGGCATCGAACTGCGTCACGTTGAACGATTACACGAAGTGGCAAAGGAAAAAGAAGTCATCTATACGCCTTGTCATCGCAGTCATTTTGACTACATGTTGCTTGGCTACATCGGCTACGAGGAAGGCCTGCACCTGCCGCATATCGCCGCGGGCATCAACCTGAACCTACCGATAATCGGTCCGATACTACGTCGCGGTGGTGCCTTCTTCCTGCGCCGCAGCTTTCGTGGCAACCGACTCTACGCCGCTGTTTTCGACGCGTACCTGCACCAGGTTCTGGTGCGCGGCTACTCGATTGAGTATTTCGTTGAAGGCGGCCGCAGTCGCACTGGCCGATTGCTAGAGCCCAAAGGCGGCATGCTGGCGATGACTGTGCGGTCGTACATTAAAGACCCCAAGCGACCGGTGGTTTTTGTGCCCATCTATTTTGGCTACGAAAAGCTGATTGAAGGTGCGTCGTTTATCAATGAGCTCGGCGGTGGCGAGAAGAAGTCGGAATCCTTGTTCGGACTGATTCGATCGGTCAAGGCATTGCGCGAAAGTTTCGGCAGTGTCTACGTCAACATCGGCGAGCCGATCGACCTGGAGCCGTTTCTCAATGCGGCTGATCCGAACTGGAAGGACAACGCCAGCAGCGAAGATCGACCCAAGTGGCTTAACGAGGTCATTGAAAACATTGGTCATGAGATTATGAGCGGCATAAACTCTGCCGCGGCAGTGACGCCGATCAGTTTGCTCGCCTATGTTTTGCTGGCGACCCCGCATCAGCGCATCGGCGCCGCCGAGCTTGAGGCGCAGTTAAAACTCAGCGTCGACCTCATGCAGCGCTTTCGGTATTCGGATTCGGTCACTGTGCCGGACTGGAAGCCGACGGAGATCATTGCGCACGGCGAGAAACTCAATGTTGTTACGCGCAAGCCACATCTCATGGGTGATGTAATCGACATGCCGGAAAATACGGCAGTACTCATGACGTATTTCCGCAATAACATCCTGCATTTGCTGGCACTGCCGGCGTCCGTCGCGTGTTGCTTTATTCAAGGTCGCCGGCTCGAAATGTCGGAAGTTCATCGCCTCATGCGGTTGATCTATCCGTTTATGGCGAAAGAGTTAACGTTGCAATGGGACACGGATGAAATTGTTGAAGTGACGGTCGATGCTGTGGATGCGCTGGTCGAACAGCAACTACTCACGCGCGAAGGCGATACCCTGGTTCGACCGCCAGCAGGGTCTGCAGAGGCTTACCAGCTGCTAATGCTCGGACAGTCAATGGTGCCGATGCTACAGCGCTTCTATCTGGTTGTGGCGCTGCTGGTACGCCACGGCAGTGGCACGCTGTCGCGAGTTCGACTGGAAAAGATGTGCCAGTCAAGCGCCGAGCGACTATCGATGATCTACGGGCTGCATTCGCCCGATTTCTTTACGAAAACGTTATTCCACGACTTCATTCGTAAATTGCAGGACCAGGAAGTCATTCGTCGCAATGAGGACGGATTGTTGGATTTCGATGAGCTTCTTGTGGGTATCGGTGCGGATGCCAGGCTGGTACTCGGCGAAGATATTCGCCACAGCATACTTTCGATGACAGTGCCTGAAGAGCCGGCGGAAGCATGAAGGTAGTCTCGTTTTATCATTTTCTGGAATTACCGGAGGTGGATCAGTTTCGCGATGATCTGCAGTCGCTCTGCGTGGAGCAGGGCCTGCTCGGCACCGTTCTGGTCGCGAACGAAGGATTCAATGGCACGCTCGCCGGCGAGCAACTCGCCATTGAGACAGTGCTGCGCTGGATCGAACGCAAGCTAGGACTGAATACAGCAATCGATGCGCGCTGGACGGATGCGTCCGAGGCGCCGTTCCTGCGCATGCGGGTACGGCGTAAAAAGGAAATTGTTACGCTGGGCCGCCCTGACATCCGGCCGCATGAAAGTACCGGCATTCATGTGCGGCCCGAAAACTGGAACGCACTGATCAGCGACCCGGAAGTGCTTGTCATAGACACCCGCAATCATTATGAGATTGAGGTTGGAACGTTTCCTGGTGCCGTCGATCCGAAAACAGACAATTTTCGCCAGTTTAATGACTTCGCCGTTGCGCTCGCCAAAACCTCGAGCGACAAACCGCTGGCAATGTTTTGTACGGGCGGAATCCGCTGCGAAAAAGCCAGCGCGCTGATGCTCGAGCTCGGCTTCGATGAGGTCTACCACCTGCAGGGCGGAATTTTGAATTACCTCAAAGAAGT